>NZ_JBAXGR010000128.1:0-7888 GCF_037139295.1 Aestuariivirga sp. | reverse complement strand
GTCGCCACGCTCTTGTGATTGAGCAGGCGGCTGACAAGCGCGTATTCGCCCGGGCGGCGGTCAAGATAGAGCTTCGCGGCAATGTGCCTGAACAGGTGCGGATTGACCGGAAGCCCCAGATAGGCCTGAACCCGCTTGGTGATCTGCACACCAAGCGTAGAGGGCTTCTTCGGACCGCCCTGTTCACCCGGGAACAATGCTGTCGTGGGAACCTCCGCCAGCAGGTCGCGATAGTCCATGCAGTACCAGGCGATGAGGTCGGCAACCTCACCCGGCAATTCCAGTTGATACGGGCGGCCGTTCTTGACCTCCTCACCCGGGATGAGCACGTAGACGCGGTTTCCCCGCTCGACGAGATGCTGCTCGAGATCGAGGCTGGAGAGGTTCTGGATCCGGATAGGCACCGCCTGGAGGATGGCGATGGCAACGGCAAGCTGGGCCGTGACCGCGTCCACGACGGTCTTGTGCGTGCTTCCCCTCACTTCGCCAGCAAGCCGCTGGGGCAGCCCCAGGAACCTCTGCACGACGTCCGGATCATTGAAGTGCATCAGTCGCCTGCGGTTCTTCTCCGTCAACCCGGTAGACATGGGAGACAGCCGAGCAGCAATCTTTCTGATCTTGGTGAGATCGTCGTCATCAACCTTGACCCAGTGCTTCGCAGCGGCCAGCAAGGTATTTGCCATGTTGAATGCACCTGCCCGGTGCACGCTGTCACCCCGGTGCAGGACATGTTCGAGGATAAGCTTGATTGGCTCCAGCCGGACCAAATCCCCGATTGTGCAGATCGTGTTGGCAGCAACGCCCGCGGCGACCAGCGCCGAGGCCGCCGCCCGCATTTGGTAGTCACGATTGGCCAAGGTTGAAGGCCTCAGGGCTCGCAATGGACCATCTTCGTCGATGATCTCGCCACCCAAGATCTTCAAATAGGCATAGACGTCAGCCTTCAGGCTTGGGGGAAACATGTCCCAGGGCAGCACGTAGACTGTCCGCTTGTCCTCGCGGGGGATTACAATCTGCGGCCAGCCAGCCACCTCTCCAACAAGCCTGTTCCAGCACCAGACAACCCCGTCCCAGGTCTTCTCCGGCGTCGACCGCAGCCGGTTCTCGATGATGGCGTCGCGGAACGCTTCAAGATCAGCAAGGGCCACATCCGACGGCTCGACACCCCGGCCGGACATAAATCTGAGAAGAGCGCTCAGTCGGTACCAGTTCGAGCGCGGCAAGGGCTCCGCCAGGGCCTGCCAGGAAGGCGAGACCGGACCTTGTTGAGCCGACGGCATCACCTTGGCCTTCAGCTCAATTGCCCGATTCAGCAGCGCCCGGACGTTGTTCCAGCGTAACCGGCTCATCCCTAAACTCTCGGGTGCCACCTCATCCAGGCGGCGGCGCAGGAGCTTGACGTTGAGCGGGATGTCGCCCGGTTCAGCCCCCAGCGCCTTGGCAGCCGTCCTGATGGCGCTGGCGCAGTCGCGCTTGCGGGTCGCAGGCCAGTCTGTCCCAGCAACAGCAGTCAGAAGATCGGCAAGGGTGGCTTCGGGACTGGGCATGGCGGCCTCGTGATGACAGGAGCGGACAGTAGTAGAAATTCGTGATTATAACAAGATAATTATGCAGGTTTATTTGTATAATATGTAATCACGACATGATCGTAAGTATCTGTTTTACAATGCATATTACTCCTATTCTTCGAGTGCTACTCTGCGCGGAATCCGGACCAGGCGGCCAACTCGGATGTGGGGGATTTCGCCGGCTGCAAGACGCCGGCGCAGGGTCCTGACGCTGACGCGCAGGACCGAAGCGGCCTCGGTAACCGTCAGGAATTCAGGCGAACCGGACGTCGTTTCAGGGTTCGGGCTGTAAGCCGTTCTCTCTGGACTGGCGACACGCCGGCGCACCCATTCTGGCAGGACACCCCGACCAACCTCGTCAGCCGTCGCAGGTGACCTAACTTTGAAACGCTCGAGAGAGGAGCTGCCTGGATTGGGTTCGGCATTGCCGTGGGCGCTCTGGGCACCCTTGCTAATGGGACGTACAGGAGACCGGGATTGCTGACGTGTCATCCCTCGCCACTAGACGAAGACGGGTTCCCACAAATCCCCACAACCTTAGCCAAGATAGGCAGAGTTTTGGGGTTGAAGCATGCTTCGAACTCAAACCGTATCCAACGAACGAACCCATCCTACTCAAGTGTCCGATTCCCGTAGGGAGCACCAGACCCGGTGGCTAGCATGAGCCGTCCATTGGGCCGTCCCCGGAAGCAACCTCAATTGTTGGGAGGTTTCGGGAAGGGCCGAGTTGTATCAAACATGCCATTTGGTGGAGGGAGAGAGCCTGGCAGCTAACTCTCTCCCGGTAGAGGGGCGAAGCCTGCCGTACCATTGCGGAAATTGTCAATCAGTAGCGTTTACGCAGGACTACGCCCCTTCACGCCACTTACAGAATAGTTGGGGTTTCACTTGGACGCCTTAGGCGGTTGACGGTTTAAGCCCGAGTGTGATGCTGTCATAAGCCCCATGAGGCCGCGAGGTAGTAAGATTACGAAGAGCGCGAGAATGAGGCCCAGGCCAATGTCGCGCCAATCTCCAAACTCACGCATCCCCTCGTCTGCCAGCATCAGTATTGCCGCGCCAAGGAGTGGCCCCCATACCGTTCCCATGCCCCCGACGACGATCATGGAGAGCAGGAACAGCAGCATAGCGATCGAGAACACAATGGGGCCCACCACACCGAATTGCGCTGCATAGAATGCGCCGGCAAGTCCGGTGAAGAAGGCCGACAGGCTGAACACCCAGAGCTGATACTTGAACCTGCTGATGCCGCGCGACGTGGCATATCCCGGATTGTCCCTGAGCGCCTGGAAGGCGAGACCAAGTGGGCCGCGGATGATCGCGATCGAGAAGACCACCGCAAGGACCGCGAGGAACAGACCCACATAATAGTGCCCGATGTACCACTTCGAGCCCAACAGGCCGCGGAACCCGAGGTCACCGAAGCGCGAGAAGCCCCGCACGCCGCCAAACAGCGGCATGCACCCCGAGGGCGGATTGGTGAAGCATTCCGTATCGTTCACAACTACGAGATAGATGACCTGCGCGATCGCCAGTGTAAGGAGTGCCACGTAGGGGCCCCTCAGCCTGAGGCAGGCGAGTCCAATCAAGGCGGAAACGACCACGGTCACAAAACCTGCCACGGGCATGGCGAGCAGAATCGGAATTCCGAAGTAATAACCAAGCATGGCGGTGGCATAGGCCCCGACCGCGAACAGCGCCATCTGCGCCAGCGAGAAGATGCCAGCGACACCCAGCACCAAATTCCACTGCGACACGACCATGGCCCAGATGAAGAACAGCGTCATCTGGGTAATGATGTAGCGCGTGCCAATGAACAGCGGCACCAGAGCGAGGAGCCCCGCAAGCGCCAGCGCGATCAGGATGTCCCGCGTTCTCGCGCTCACAGCCGCACCACCTGCGCACGGCCGAAGAGACCCGCCGGCCGCCAGATCAGCACCGCGATGACGATAAGCAGCAGGATGGCGAAGCTGTACTGCACGCCGAAGACATATTGGATGACGGCCTCGAGAAGCCCCATTGCCAGTGCCACACCCGCTGCGCCATAGACATTGCCCAGCCCCGCCACGACGCAGATGATGAAGGCCTTGAGCATCGGATCACCGCCCATGTTGGGCAGGAGCCCCGAAAGCGAGGAGATCATAATGCCGGAGACGGCCGCGAGTGCTCCCGAGATCGCCAGCACCTGGGCATAAACCCGGCCGATGCGGATGCCCATCAGTTGTGCCGCGTCACGATTCTGCGCGGTGGCGCGGATTGCCCGGCCCATGCGCGTATTGTTGAGCAGCAGCGCCACCATGACCATCATGAGGACCGAGACGGCGAAGATGAGGATGTTCTGGTTCGGAATGTGCACGCTGCCGATAACGATCGCACCCTGAAGATTTAGAGGCTGGGCCACGGGCTGCGGCCCGAAGGTGCGCATGATGACATTCTCCAGCACCGCGCCGAGGCCGATGGTGGCAATGAAGATCTGCGTCTCGAAATTCCGCGAGGCCAGCATGGGCCTTGCCGCCAGGTGATAGATGAGAAGCCCGGTGATGCCACAGACAGCCATGGCGACCGGCACCGCGAGCACGGCCGGAAGGCCGAGCGCCGTCATCGCGTAGAGGCAGACATAGCCCCCGAGCGCCAGAAGCGCCCCGTGTGACATGTTCAGCATGTTGAGCGAGCCGTAGACCAGGGCGAGGCCGATGGTTGACACGGCATACATGGCGCCGAGTGTCAGGCCGGACGACAGGATCTGGACGAGCACATCCATCGGTTCAGCCTCCAAGATAGGTGCTGAGGATTTCGGGGCGCGACATCAGCTCCGCGCCGGTGCCCGACCAGGCGAAGCGGCCGTTGTCGAGCAGGTAAAGGTGGTCGGCGAGTTCGGCGATGCGCGTGGCGTTCTCCTCGACGATCAGGATGGTGCGGCCGGAGGCGCGCAGCGCCCCGATCACAGCGTAGATCTGGTCGATCACGATGGGTGCCAGGCCCAGCGACGGCTCGTCCAGCATCAGCAACCTGCCGCCGGCCATCAGGCCGCGCCCGATACCCACCATGCGGCGTTCGCCGCCCGACAGCGTGCTGGCCGTCTGCCCGCGCCGCTCCTTGAGCTTGGGGAGAAGGGTGAAGACCTCCTCGAGCCGTTGCCTCTCGAGAGCCGCGGCGCCGGGGAGATAGGCCCCCATCCGCAGGTTCTCCAGCACCGTCATCTCGGGGAAGAGAAGGTCACCCTGCGGCACGTGGACGATGCCTGCCGCCACGATCTCGTCGGGGCGCATGCGGTCAATCCTTTCGCCATGAAGGCTGATAGAGCCGGCACGGCATGGAACGAGGCCGGACACAGTGCGGAGTAGCGTCGTCTTGCCATGACCATTAGGCCCGATGAGTGCGGCGAGCACGCCTTCGGGAATGGAGAGCGAAACGTCCCGGATGACCAGGTGCTGGCCATAGCCGGAGGCCACGTTCTCAAGGGTGAGCGCATGCGCCATCAGGCCCGCTCCCCCATCAGCTTCCCCAGCCGCTGGGATGCGCCTTCGCCGAGGTAGACGTCGATCACTGTCCGGTCCAACATGAGGCCTCTGGGAGACCCCTCATAGATGCGCTCGCCATGATGCATGATCATGACCCGGGTCGAGAGCTGCACCAGGAAACGCATCACGTGCTCGATCAGGATGATGGTGACGCCGGAGGCGGCGATGGTGCGCACCACCGTCATGATCTGGTCCGTTTCCTTCGGGCTTAGGCCGCCCACGGGCTCATCCAGCAGAAGGAGCCGGGGCCTGGTGGCTAGGGCGCCCGCAAGCATCAGGAGCTTGCGGTCGAGCACGGGGAGCGCGCCAGCCGTCCTGTCGTCCTTGCCCGTGAGTCCCACGGTGGCCAGCGCCTCGCTGGCGTAGGCCTCCACCTCAGCACCGACGGAGAGTCCCGAGAAGCGCCGATTCTCGCGGCCGAAATAGGCAGCAACCCGCACATTGTCGCGCACGCTCAGGGAGTCGAAGCAGGCGTTCAGCTGGAAGGTGCGGGCAATACCGAGGTGGCAGACGGCTTCCGGCGGCAGCTCCGTGATGTCACGCCCGGCGAAGGTGACGGTTCCGCCCGTGGCCGAGTTCAGACCCGAGATCACGTCGAACAGCGTCGTCTTGCCAGCACCATTGGGGCCGCCGATGCCGAGGACCTCGCCCTCGGCCAGTTCGAAGCTCAGATTGTTGACCGCCGCGAGGGCACCGAAGTGCTTGGACACTCCGCTGCAGGTCAGCAATGCCGGTCTGGCGGCGGTCACGCGTCACATATCCGGATCAGGCCTTCATCCACGGCGGCAGGACGAATTTTGTCGTGTCGTAGGGAGCGGGCGCGATTAGCAGCCCGCTCTTTGCCGGATCCTGGATCTGCAGGAACTGGTGCGGCATGCCGAGCGAAGGGTCCTTGGTCTGCGTCGGGAAGCTATAGGCCGACTGCTCGCCGGGAACGAAGCGCGTAGTGCCGGTGACACCGCGCCAGATCATGGCGCGCATGCGCTCTGCTACCTTGCGGTTCTGGGCTTCGTTGCCGGGCTCGCCCGTGCCGCCCGCAAGTGCTGCCGCGGTGGCCCACACATAGCATCCGTCCTAGGGCTGGGCGCCAGAATTATGCCCGGCATTTTCGCCGAACTTCGCCTTGTAGCGCTGCTCGAACGCGGTCCCGATCTCGTCTTGCAGGGCGCCGACGACGGTGGCGTAGACCACGCCCTTGGAGGCATCCTTGGCGATCTCACGGAATGCAGGGATCGACGGTCCGTACTGCATGTAGACCAGCGAGTTCGTCGGGTTCGGTGCGAACTGCACCATGAACTGCGCCAGGTCGGCAGGCAGGAAGTGCGTGACGCAGATGACCGCCGGGGGATCCTGCCGGATTTTGGCGAGCGTCGGGCCCCATTCGGAGATCGGTACGCTGACGGTTTCGAACAGGCTGATCTCCCAGCCGAACTCGGTCGCCTTCTCCTTCACCGCATTGGCGATGTTGGCGGAGTAGACGCCGGCGGAAAGGATCACCGCCATCTTGTTGTTGGCCCGCTTGTAGGAGCCGCCCTCCTCGAGCTGCTGCACGAACTTCAGGAAGCCAGGCCCATACCAATACTCCGGCGGATCGCCCTGGAAGGAGCCGAAGTAGCGCTCGGTATCGGACTTCACGAGGTTGTTGTGACCGATCGTCGTATCATAGTGTACGTAGATGACGCCGCTGTCCGCGATCACGTCCTGGATCGCGGCACCCGAGCCGATGTTGTAGCCGTTGATTACGGCATGCACGGCGTGACGATCGATGAGCCGCTGCACCGCCTGCACATTGGTCGCATCACCCATCTGCTTGGTGTCTTCGAAATAGGGTTCGAGCGGTCGGCCAAGAATACCGCCCAGCGCATTGATCTCCTCGCAGGCAAGCGTAAGCCCGTTCTTGAACTCGACGCCGTCGGCCGCAGCGAAGTCGGTGAGCGGTGCGGCCTGGCCAACGGGGATGGGCTCGCCTGCTGCGCGTGCGCCGTCGTTGATGGCAGCAAGCATGGCGGCGCTGCCGCCCAGCGCGGCGGCTCCCTTGAGAAAGTTGCGGCGACTTGGAATGATGTTCGGCTTCGACAGCGTCGTGGTCATGATCTTCCTCCCAGCTGATTTGTTGTCGACGATCTAGATAAGCACGATGAACTTATGCAATCCCCGCAACGAGGCGCGCGGCCTCCGCGATCGCCTGCTGCTGATGCGTCTGCAGCGCTTGCTGGCCCCAGTTCGACATCGGCAGCTTCCACGGGTCCTCAACGGCGGTACGAATTCCGGTGAGCTCCTCGAGGACGGCGAGGCCGCAATAAGGAACATACATCTGCGAGTAGCCGCCTTCATGCGACATTACCAGGCGGCCGCCGCAGAGATCGTCCGCCGCCTTCATCAGGATCTTCGTCATAGCGCGATAGCCCTCGGAGGTTACCATCATCCGGCCCAACGGATCGACGCCTGATGCATCGAAGCCCGAGGGGACGACGATCATCTCCGGCTTGAAACGATAAAGGGCTGGGATCACCACCTGCTCGAAGGCGGCGATATATGCGCCATCGCCTGAGCCCGGGGGCAGCGGGATATTGAGGTTGTAGCCCTTGCCCGCGCCCTCGCCCGTTTCGGCAAGGCTGCCGGAGCGATCCGGAAAAAGGTTGTCCTGGTGGAGCGAAATCGTCAGCGTCTTGGGGTCGGAATAGAAGATCGACTGCGTGCCGTTGCCGTGGTGCACGTCCCAGTCCACGGTGGCGATGCGTCCAAGCTTGTGGGCGGCCCGGCAATGGGCGATGGCGACGGCGACATTCGCGAACAGGC
>NZ_JBAXGR010000127.1:0-7913 GCF_037139295.1 Aestuariivirga sp. | reverse complement strand
CCCGGTCGATCTTGACAAGGCGAAGGTCTCGCACGCCCTGCAAGTGTTCCGGCACCAGATGAGCGATGGCAAAGCCCAGCGCTTGCCTTTCGAGGTCGGCCTTCAGCCACGGCGCTTCCAGCAGATTGCGAGCCGCTTCCGTCTCTTCTGGCTTCACGGGTCGATAGTCGAGATAGGGGGCGGGTCCCGCATCCTGACGGTTGGCCGCGCCGCCGTGGTGCTACCTGATGGCACGCTGTTCGGCGAGGGCGTCAAGACGCGGCTGAAGGAACATCTGATGGAGGAGTGCAACCTCCACACCATCGTCCGCCTGCCCAACTCCGTATTCAAGCCCTACGCTTCGATCGGCACCAACCTCCTGTTCTTCGAGAAGGGCGCGCCTACGAAAGACATCTGGTTCTACGAGCACCGCGTGCCCGAAGGCCAGAAAGCCTATTCGATGACCAAGCCGATCCGGCTGGAGCATTTTCAAGAGTGCATCGACTGGTGGGGTGGCAAGGCGCGCCAAGGCCGCGAGGAGACGCCGCAGGCGTGGAAGCTGAGCGCCGAAGAGGTGAAGGCGCGCGGCTACAATCTCGACATCAAGAACCCGCATAGCGTTGTTGACGATCATGGCGATCCGAAAACGCTGCTGGCAGATCTTGCCCGCGCCGAAGTCGAGACGGCAGACTTGCGCGACCAGTTGAAGGCGATTCTCGCCGAGGCGCTCGCCCGATGAGCGCTGAACGCCTGTTGCAGCACTACGAGCAGATCGCCGATTCGCCCGACGCCATTGTGCGGCTGCGCCGCTTCATTCTCGATCTGGCCGTGCGCGGCAAGCTAGTGCCGCAGGAGGCAAGCGACGAACCGGCATCGGAACTGCTGAAGCGGATCGCGAAGGAGAAGACGCGGCTAGAAATTGGTGGTCGTCGGCGAGGCTCGGCGAGCAGAAGCGAACCCTCTTTTGATGAAGCAGATCTGCCGAAGGGGTGGGCAGCGGTCCAAGGTTTCGAGATATTTCCAACGCGGAGCGGAAATTCTAAGCTCATTAAGGGCACGCTCCACTCTGAAGCAGCCGACGGATTGTTTCCGGGCTATTCGGCAGCCGGGCAAGATGTGTGGCTCGATGGCTGGGAACACGAAGGCGACGCAATAATTCTGTCAGCTGTAGGTGCTCGATGCGGCAAGGCATTCCTTGCGACAGGAAAATGGAGTGCGGTGGCAAACACGCATATCGTTTGGCTACTGGAAGCAGTCACAGTTCCGACCTTCGCGATGCTTCACTTAAACAACGAAGCGTTTTGGGTGCGGAGCGGTGGCGCTCAACCATTCATTAAGGTGAAGGAGACGCTGGACAAGATTTTCCCGCTCCCACCGCTTGCCGAGCAACACCGCATCGTTGCCAAGGTCGATGAGTTGATGGGCCTGTGCGATCGGCTGGAGGCGGCGCGGGCGGCCCGCGAGGCCGTGCGCGACCGTCTGACGGCGGCGAGCCTTGCCCGCCTCAACGCGCCCGATGCCGAGACCTTTCAGAATGACGCCCGCTTCGCCCAAGACGCGCTGCCCGCCCTCACCACGCGCCCCGATCAGATCAAGCGCCTCCGCCAAACTATCCTCAACCTGGCCGTGCGCGGCAAGCTCGTGCCGCACGACCCGAACGACGAACCAGCGTCGGAACTGCTCAAGCGAATCGCGAAGGAGCGAACAGAGCCTCAATCCGTGAAGAAGGCCCGCCGAAATGGCGAGACCGATGTTTCCAATCTGCGGACGGATACACCTTTGCCGGTAGGTTGGCTTTGGACAAACATCGACGAGATTGCCCTGTCGATGCGGTATGGCACGTCGACCAAGTGCGAGTATGCGGCGCCCGGCGTTCCCGTGCTTCGTATTCCAAATGTATCCGATGGAATCGTCTCACTAGTTGACATCAAGTTCGGACCGCTCACTGATGGCGAGATACGCGATCTGGCGTTGAATGCTGGTGACCTTTTGATGATCCGGTCGAATGGTAGGGCCATCACAACTTGACCAACCTCTCGACTGACCAGCTTTCAATCGAGCATTCGTAGACGCGCGACTATTCAATGCGGATGTAGGCTAAGAGCCGAAGCGCGGTTCGGGCACACCCTTGATCCCGAGGCCGGTGATCGCGAACAGGCTGCCGCGCAGAACGCCATCGCCCGGGAAGCGGGGTAGCGGCGGCTTGGCCATGGAAGTTACGTAGAGCACGTCCATGTTCGGTCCGCCGAACATCACGCTCGTTACCTTCTTCACCGGCATCTCGATCACCCGGTCGACCTTGCCGTCGGGCGTGTAGCGGATGAGCTTACTGTCATAGACCTGGGCATTCCACAGGCAGCCCTCGGCATCGACCGTCGAGCCGTCCGCCGCACCGCCGCGCGAGGTGTCGAGCTTGACGAAGGTGCGGCGATTCGACAGCGTGCCGCTCTTGATGTCATAGTCATAGGCCCAGATCTCGCCCGACCATGAATCGGCGAAATAGAAGATGCGGTCGTCCGGGCTCCAGCACGGGCCGTTGGAGACGATGATGCCGCTCTCGACCTTGGTGACCTTGAAGTCCGGGTCGAGCCGGTAGAGCGCGCCGTTGGGGCCTGACTCCTGGCTGTCCATCGTGCCGGCGAAGAAGCGGCCGCGGCGATCCACCTTGCCGTCATTGATCCAGTTGTTGGGCTGGCCGGGCTCGATCTCCGCGGTGAGCGGGCACTCGCCGGTGGCGAAGTCGAGCGCGTGGAAGCCCTTGGCGAGCGAGCAGATCGCACCCTTGCCGTCCTTGCGGATGGCGATCGAGCCGACGCGGGAAGGCACGTCCCAAGCGCGGATCTCGGTTCCCTGGGCGGTTGTGCGGAACACGCGCATGCCGGTGGCGTCGATCCAGTAGAGCCGCTGCTGCTCTACGTCCCATAGGGGGCCTTCGCCGAGCGTCGTCTTCACATCGACCAGAACTTCGATCTTCATGGTATCCTCCGTTTTATCCTTTGAAGCGTAGCTCGGGAACGCCGCGAACGCCGAGCCCGTGGATGGCGAAGACGGCGCCGGCTTCCGCCTCCTTGTGGTAGGCATTGCGGTAAGGCCGCGCCATTGACGTCACATAGGCGATGTCGAGATTGGGGCCGCCGAAGATCAGGCTCGTTGTGGAACTGACGGGCAGGCCGACGATCCTGTCAACCACGCCGTTGGGATCGAAGCGGATCAGTCGGCCAGAATAGACCTCGCAGTTCCACACATAGCCCTCTTCGTCGACAGTGGCGCCGTCGGGTAGTCCGCGCTGGTTCTCGAAGCTGGTGAAGACCCGGCGTGAGCGCACGACGCCGCTCGCCGTGTCGTAGTCATATGCGTAGATAACCTTCCGCCCCGTGTCGGCGAAATAGAGCGTGCGGCCGTCGAGGCTCCAGCATGGACCGTTGGAGCAGATGATGCCGTGGTCGAGCTCATGCACCGAGAGATCGGGATCGAGCCGGAACAGCTTGCCGACGGGGTTCGTCTCCTCGAAGTCCATGGAGCCCGCGACGAAACGGCCCTGGCGATCCACTTTACCGTCATTCATGCGTGCGGTGACCTGGCCGGGCTGGGTCTCGGCGATCAGCGTCACCTCACCCGTTTTGAAGTCGAGCGCGTGGAAGCCGGAGCGCAGCGAGACGATGGCGCCGCCCTTTTCGCGCAGCGCGATGGAGCCCACGGGTTCGGGCAGGCGCCAGCTCTTGCGGTCGCCGCCGCGCGCATCGCAGGAGAAGACGGCGGGCCCATAGGAATCGATCCAGTAGAGGCGCTGTTCGGCAACGTCCCACAGCGGGCCTTCGCCCAGGGTGTTGCGGTCTTCGCTGAAGACGTCGATGCGCAGCATGGCGTGTCCTCTCAGAAGGCGACCTGGTCGCCGCCCTTCAGTTCAAGGATCTGGCGGGCCTCGTCGGGGGTCGCGACCTCCATGCCGAGGCCCTCGATGATCTTGCGGGCGAGCAGGACCTGCTCGGCGTTGGACTTGGCGAGCTTGCCCTTGCCGGCCCACAGGCTGTCCTCGAGGCCCACGCGAATATTGCCGCCGAGTGCGGCGGACTGCGCGGCGACGCGAAGCTGTGCTGCACCCGCACCCAGCACCGACCAGCGGAACTTGTCGCCGAACAGCCGGTCAGCCGTGCGCTTCATGTGGGCGACGTCCTCCGGGTGGCTGCCGATGCCGCCCAGGAGGCCGAAGACCGACTGCACGAAGAAGGGCGGCTTGACGAAGCCACGGTCGGCGAAATGCGCGAGGTTGTAGAGATGCGCGATGTCGTAGCATTCGAACTCGAAGCGCGTGCCGTTGTCGTAGCAGGTCTGCAGGATATACTCGATGTCCTTGAAGCTGTTGCGGAACACGAGGTCGCGCGTGGCTTCGAGGTGGGTCTTCTCCCAGTCGAACTTGAAGGTCTTGTACTTGTCGAGCAGGTGGTAGAGCCCGAAGTTGATGGAGCCCATGTTGAGCGAGGCCACTTCCGGCTTGAAGGTGGCGGCGGGCTTCACGCGCTCCTCGACCTTCATGTAGGGGCTGCCGCCGGTGGTGATGTTGATCGCAGCCTTCGTACCCTGCTTGATGCGCGGCAAGAAGCGCGCGAAGGCCTCGGGCGTCTGGTCGGGCTTGCCGGTCTCCGGATCGCGCGCGTGGAGGTGCAGGATGGCGGCACCGGCGTCCGCCGCGGCGATCGCCTCGCGCGCGATCTCGTCGGGCGTGATGGGCAGGTAGGGCGACATGGTGGGCGTGTGGATGGCACCCGTCACGGCGCAAGTGATGATGACCTTGCCCTTGATGGCCGTCATGATCCGATCTCCTTCAATGCTTTCTTCTTGTGGGCCGCAAGGGCCATGAGCCGGCGGTCACGCCAGACCTGGCGCTCCTGCAGCTTGTCGGCGGGGACTTTCTTGCGGCGGTCCTTCTCGACCTCCTCCATGACGGCGCCCGTCCAGTCGACGCGGCGCAGCATCTGGGGGAAGAGGTTCTCGTAGATCCGCTGGTAGCGCTCGGCATAGTCGCGCACGCCGCCCGGCGCGTTGAGGTCGATGGTCTCGAAGGGTCCCATGAAGGACCAGCGCAGCGCCAGCCCGTCACGGATGCCGGTGTCGACATCCTCGACACTCGCATAGCCATCCGCCACCAGCCGGAATGCCTCCTCGAGGAGGGCACCCTGCATGCGGTTCATGATGAAACCGTCGAGCTCCTTCTTCATCACCAGCGGGGCGTGCCCTGCTGAGACGAGGAACTGGCGCGTGCGCTCCACCGTCTCGGGCGTTGTCCACGGGGCGGGGACGACTTCAGCCGCGGGGATCAGATAGGGCGGGTTGATCGGGTGCACCACGATGCAGCGGCCGCGTCCCTTCAGCCCTTCGGTGAATTTCGAGGGCAGCAGGGCGGAGGTGGAACTAGCGAGAACCGCATCGGGACACGCCACCGCGTCGAGCCGCTCGAACACCTTGATCTTGGTGGCGAGATCCTCCGGCGTGTTCTCCTGCACGTGGGAGGCCACGGCGAGCGCCTCCTCCAGCGTCTCGCAGGGGGCGATGCGGGAGAGCACGGTGCCGGTGCTCTGGCCGTTCAAGAGGTCGTTGGCGGCGAGGTCGTCCAGCACGCCGGTGATGTAGTCCACGGCCTTGCGGGCAGCACCCTCCGCCTGGTCCCACAGCCTGACGTTTGCGCCCGCCCGCGCGAAGCTGATCGCCCAGGCCCGGCCGATGAAGCCGGAGCCGACGATGGCGGTTTCAGAGGGTTTCGACATTTCCATCAACTCCAAGGGATTGTCCCGATATGCTGGCGCCCGCCGCCGACAGCAGGAAGGCGACCATGTCCGCCACATCATAGGGGCTGACCATGCGGCGGAGCGAGACCTTCTCGAGGTAGCGCTCCTCCATCGCCTCATGGCTCAAGCCCAGCTGGGCGGCACGGTCGGCGATGACGTTGTGCATTCGCGGGCCTTCGACGATGCCCGGCAGGATCGCGTTGACGCGGATGTTCGATGGCCCCAGCTCCTTGGCGAGGCTCTGGGTGAAGCCCACGACGGCGAACTTGGCAGAGGAATAGGGCGTGCGGAACGCATAGCCGTGGCGGCCCGCGGCCGACGACATGTTGACGATCGACCCGCCGCCCGAGGCCTTCAGCATCGGAACCCCCAGTCTCGCACAGAGGAACTGGCCGGTGAGGCAGATGTCGATGCAGCGCCGCCAGTCAGTGGGGCTGATCTCGTCGACGCCGCCGGTGGGCCCGGCGATGCCGGCATTGTTGATCAGCGCGTCGAGCCCGCCAAGCTCGCGCTGCACCATGGCGAAGAGCGCGTCGACATCGGCATCGACCGACACATCCGCCTTGCAGGCGGCGATGCCCGGCAGCTGCGTCCTGGCGGAGGTGATGGCCTCATCCGAGATGTCGCAGATGGCGATCCGGGCTCCGAGTGCCGACAGCGTGCTTGCGATGGCGAAGCCGATGCCGGAGGCACCCGCCGTGACCAGCACGCGCTGGCCTGACAGGCCGCGGAGAAAATCGGCCGCCGAGGCCGGAACGGTGTGACCCATGTGTAGCTCCTAACTCTTCCGGTCGCGCAGCGCGATCACGGCACCCAGCACCACCAGGCCGAAAAGGATCGCGCGGGTGGCATAGGGCAGCGTGGTGCCTGCAAGGAATGTCTGTAGGGCGGTGAGCAGCAGCACGCCGCCCAGCATGCCAAGATAATGGCCGCGCCCCCCGGTGATGAGCGCTCCGCCCACCACGACGACCGCGATCGACGGCAGGAGATAGTCGTCTCCCATGCCGAGGCTCGCCTGGCCCGAGAAGCCGGTGAGCAAGATGCCGACGAGCGCCGAGCAGATGGCTGACAGCACATAGACGAGGACCAGCGTGCGCCCGACCGGAATGCCGGAGAGTTCCGCCGCGCGCAGCCCATTGCCGATGCCGTAGACGCGCCGCCCGAAGGGCGTGCGGCCGAGAAGCGTCACCGCTGCGATGACGAACAGCACCATGAAGATGACGACCGGCGCCACGGGCCCGATCTTGCCCGTCATGAACCAACGCAGCATGGGCGAGGAGAAGCCGTCCGGCGTGCCGTTGGAATAGAGAAGCGCCACGCCTTGCAGTAGGCCATTGGTGGCGAGCGTCATGACGATGGGCGATAGGCCGAGGAAGACGATGCCCAGCCCGTTCAGCAGCCCGATGACGCAGGCCAGCAGCAGCACCGCCGGAAGCGCATAGATGAGGGCCGCGTCCGAACCCTTGACCATGCCCGCGAGAAGGATGCCGCAGAGACCGATGGTCCATGGCACCGAAAGATCGAGGCCGCCGGTGAGGATCACCGTGCCCTGGCCCAGGGCGAGGATGGCGAGGAAGCTCGACAATACGACGAGCGAGTTCCAGTAGCCGGTGTTCAGAAGTGCACCGCCGAGCCACAGCTGTGTGACCGCGACGACGAGCACGAGGCACAGATAGGCGGGAAGGGCGTAGCGCAGCACATCGGAGTTGCGCTTGAAGAAGCCGGGCCGTGCGCCCGCCGCCGGCTGGCCGGCGCTGGCGGCGAGCATGAGGCGCGTGTCGCCCCCGGCGCGCTGGCTGACCAGCGTTCCGGCGCGCCGAGCCGACAGCCTGGTGCCGATGATGCGCAGCTGCCGCGCCAGCGTCGAGTTCCGCGACAGCGAGCCCGCGAGCACCGCGAGGATCAGGATCGTGCCCTCCGCGATGGTCGAGTAATAGGCCGAGACATTGAGGACGAGCAGGATGTTGACGACGATGATGAGGATATAGGCGCCGATGGCGCTGCCAAAGGGCCCGCCACGCCCGCCGCCGAGCCTGGTGCCGCCCACCACCACGGCCGCGAACATCGACAGCAGCAGCGGATTGCCGACGAGGGGATCGCCGCTGCCCGTCTGCGCGCTGATGAAGACGCCGGCCAGGCCGTAGCAGCCGC
>NZ_JBAXGR010000126.1:0-7957 GCF_037139295.1 Aestuariivirga sp. | reverse complement strand
GTTCGAATCCAGTCGCTCCGACCATTAAAACAAGGACATACGATATTTCGTGTGTCCTTTTTTATGGAAATCGGACAGTTTGCGGACAGTTTGAGCGTCGTGTCGGACATTACGACCTCCTCCGCTGCCGAAAGGCGCGTCCGAGCATCGCCTCGGTCGTCCTGGCGTGCGCGTAGACCTTTTCGATAATCTTCACGCTGGTGCCTGTTGCTTCGGCAACATCATAGATCGACATGGCCGTCCACAGCATCCAGGTGATGCCCGTGTGCTTGCGGTGATGGCGGTTTATGTCGGCTGGGGAAGGCTGATCGAACGCCGCGATGTGACCGAACTGTCCTTGCCGGGAGCGGGCCGCGAATGGGCCATCGGCGGATTGATCGGCATCGTGCTCTATGCAGCTTGCGTGCTGCTCCTGATGCTGGTCGGCATGTACCAGATCGAAGGGCTGAACCCCTTGTCCTACATGATACCGGCAATCGTCGTTGCGGTGAAGTCATCGGTCTTCGAGGAGTTGCTGTTTCGCGGTGTGCTGTTCCGCTCAGTCGAGGCCATGGCTGGCAGCTGGATTGCGATTGTCGTTTCGTCGCTTGTCTTTGGCCTCATCCATCTCATCAACCCGGACGCCACGCTTGCCGGAGCCGTCTACATCGCGATCGAAGCGGGCCTGCTGCTTGCCGCCCTCTATCTGGTCACACGGCGTCTGTGGATGGCCATTGGCTATCACATGCTGTGGAACTATGTGCAGTCGGCCGTCTTCTCCGGCATCGTCTCCGGAAGCATCACGCTACCGGGCCTGTTAAAGGCCAAGATCGAGGGGCCTACCTTTTATACGGGTGGCAGCTTCGGCATGGAGCAATCGGTGTTTGCGCTTGTTCTGTGCACCGTCACCGGTGTGGTGATGTTGGTGATTGCCAAGCGCCGCGGACACTTGGTGCCGGCACCCCGGAACAAAGAGGCATGAACGCCGGGAAGTGATGCCGCCGACGAACCTGCTTATCCGGCGAGCAAGCCGTCAACGACGGTTGCCAGCTTGCCATCGATGATGTGGAGATACTGCGTCCAGTCGTTGATGTGGTTCAGCTCGGCCGCACCGTCTGAGATGCCGCGAAGCCCGATGAGGGGAACGTTGTGGCGCATGCAGCAACGGGCGATGGCGAAGGTTTCCATGTCCACCATGTCGGCGTCAATTGCGGCGTAGGCCGGCCCGCTGACGATGTTGGCTCCGGTTGAAAGGCGCTTGGCGGGAACATGGGCGAGCGGGGCGTGCAGGGGCAACTCAGCGGGAATGTCGAGGAACGGGGTCAGGCCCTTGGCGAAGCCGATGCCCGATGCATCCATGTCACGATAACTGACGGTGGATACCTGATAGACATCCGTCTGGTTGAGGCTGTTTGAGCCCGCCGAGCCGAGGCTCACGACAATGTCGGGCTGGCGATTGGTGGCGGCAAGCGCCGCCAAGGCTGCGGATGCCGAGGCTGCTGCCTCCACCGGGCCGACCCCTGTGAACAGGGGCGTGAAGCGCCGGGCGAGTTCAGGGCCGTATTCAGCTTCAACCGCCATCACAAAAAGATAGCGACGGCCATTTGTTTCCAGCAATTTCATCTGACGCTCTCGTCAACTTCGGTTCATCATGGCAACGGATGGCGGTCTACGCAAACCCATTGGCGGTCGGCCTGATGCGATGTGGCCGGAGTTGCTCGCAAATCACGCTCCGATGAGCCAGATCACAAGTCGGGCGGCAGAGGGTGCGGCGAGCGGCAGCATCACCAGCAACGACAGGCCAAGTGCTGCCGCGATTACGGCATGTCCGGCGGCGGGGGTGGGCGTTTGGTCAGCTCTGCGCATGAAAACGTTTGTAGACATGATTCATGTGCAGTCCGGAAATGCGGCGCACAGGATTTTCAGGGTTTCGGAAAGGAACTCTTTACCGAGAAACGTTGCGGAAAACCATTTCCGATGAACGACTTATGTTTGCCATAGGACGATGAAATCGACTTCATGGAGAAGTTTCAGGATGTTTTCAGTGAGACCAGATAGTAAATCCTTCCTGAACACGGCAGCGGAAGGAAAGACCATGGCCGGTGAACTCGACCCCCGCCTGATTGGCCTACTCAGGGCCTCGCTGGGCTTTGTGGACGCGCTGCGCGACATTGGCATCCAGGGCGAAATCGCGGTGCGGCTGGAGCGCGACGACGCGCGGCAGCTGCTGAATGTGGTCGAGATACGTGGCGCGGGCAGCGCAAGGCTTGCGGGCCTCACATTCGAATGGCCGAAGGCCGATGCGGTTGAGGCCTTTGCGGAAAATGACAACGACGGCATCGTGCTGACGGAGGACGACACGCCGGCCTTGAAGTGAGGCCGGTGCGAGATCCGATGCCGCCGGAGCGAGTCCGGTTGCAGATCTTGGTGTAGCCAGCCGCCAACTTTACGCACTGAGCCCTCAGGCGGCGTCCGGCTTCGACATCCAGCGGATCAGGGCCATGACGACAGGCATCCAGCCTGCACCCGCGACGATGTAGAAGGGCAGCTCGAAGGCCATGCCGCGGCCCACGACCAGCATGCCGCCCACCGCCATCATCACGAGGGCATAGACGATGATGAAGGCAACGGTGGCGATGGTGCCGATGGCCTTGCGGGTGCGCTGGTTCATGCCCGCTGGATAGAGGCGGCCCGGGCCTGACGCAAGGTCTTCCCCGGCCTCGGGGGCTGCGGCGCTTCATCACTTGAACCGGTAGGCGCCTCAGCCGTATTGCGCTGTCATGACTGCTGAAACCCTCAACTTCCGGCAAACCTCGGCCATGCCCTATGTGCGGGCGTGGCTTTTCGGCGTGGCGGCGCTGATCTTCTGCATGGTGATCGTGGGCGGCGCCACGCGGCTCACTGATAGCGGCCTGTCCATCACCGAGTGGAAGCCCCTGCTGGGGGCCATTCCGCCCTTGACCGAGACGCACTGGCTGGAAGCCTTCCAGAAGTACCAGCAGATCCCGGAGTACCAGCAGGTCAACAAGGGGATGACGCTCGCCGAGTTCGAGTTCATCTACTGGTGGGAGTGGTCGCACCGCTTCCTCGGCCGGGTGATTGGCCTCGCCTTCTTCCTGCCCTTTGCCTATTTCGCGGTGACGGGGGCTCTGAACCGCTCAACCGCCATCCGCTGCGGCGTGCTGTTCGTGCTGGGTGGCCTGCAGGGTGCCCTTGGCTGGTACATGGTGGCCTCCGGCCTGGTCGATCGGGTGGACGTGAGCCAGTACCGGCTGGCGGCTCATCTCTCGCTCGCCACGTTCATCTATGGTGCCATCCTGTGGGTGGCTTTCGGGCTAGGCCTGAAGCGGCATGCGCCGGAAACCGGCCGGCAGTGGCTGGCGTTTGCCATCGCCGCATTGGTGCTTCTGCAGATCGCGGCGGGCGGCTTCGTGGCCGGGCTCGATGCGGGCTTCGGCTACAACACCTGGCCGCTGATCGACGGAGCATTGGTGCCAAAGGGCCTGTTCGCGGCGGAGCCGTTGTGGCGCAACATGTTCGAGAATGCGCTGACCGTGCAGTTCAATCACCGCAACTTGGCCTATGTGATTGCCGTGCTGGTGGCGGGGCAGGCCTATGTCGTAGGCTCGCGCCCGAGCCTGATCCTGCTCGCTGCCGTCATCGCGCAGATCGCACTTGGCGTGTGGACGCTGCTGTGGGTGGTGCCGCTGTGGCTGGGACTTGCACACCAGGGTGGCGCGCTTCTGGTGTTCGCCGCGGCAATCTGGAACCTGCACTGCGTGCTGAAGGGCGAGCGCTCGGCGGTGCTGCGGGACGTTAGGGTTTAGGGTTCGCCTTCGCCATCTCCACATTCATCATCGCCGAGCTTGTCCCCGCGATCCCTCTTTGTAGCGACGAAAAAACATGCCCGGGACGAGCCCGGGCATGATGCGTGTTGGGCGTGAGGTGAAGCGTGCCTTACGAGATTGCCTGATCCAGATCGGCGATGATGTCCTCAACGTCTTCCAGACCAATCGACAGGCGCACCACGTCCGGCGCAGCGCCCGCCAGCTTGAGCTGGTCGGCATTGAGCTGGCTGTGCGTTGTCGAGGCCGGGTGGATGATGAGCGAGCGCGTGTCGCCGATGTTGGCAAGATGCGACAGCATCTTCACCGATGACACGGCCTTGACGCCCGCTTCGTAGCCGCCCTTGAGGCCGAAGGTGAAGACGGCGCCCGCGCCCTTCGGGCAGTATTTCTGGGCAAGTGCGTGATACTTGTCATCCGGCAGGCTGGCGTAGTTCACCCACGAGACGTTTGGATGCTTCTTCAGCCACTGCGCCACCTTCAGCGCGTTCTCGCAATGGCGTTGCATGCGCAGGCCCAGCGTTTCCATGCCGGTGAGGATGAGGAAGGCGTTGAGCGGGGCGATCGACGGCCCGAGATCGCGCAGGCCGAGCACGCGCGCGGCGATGGCGAAGGCGATGTTGCCGAAGGTCTCATGCAGCTTGAGGCCATGGTAGGAGCCATTGGGCTCCGACAGCAGCGGATAGCGGCCGGACTTCGACCAGTCGAAATTGCCGCCGTCGACGAGGACGCCGCCCATGGAGTTGCCGTGGCCGCCCATGAACTTGGTGAGCGAGTGGAGCACGATGTTGGCGCCATGCTCGAAGGGCTTGCACAGGTAGGGCGTGGCCAGCGTGTTGTCGACGATGAGCGGGATGCCCGCCTTCTGAGCGATCTTGGCGACACTGGCAATGTCCGTCACGCGGCCACCGGGGTTGGAGATCGATTCGATGAAGATCGCCTTGGTCTTGGGCGAGATGGCCTTCTCGAAGGAGGAGAGGTCGTCACCATCGGCCCACACGACGTGCCAGCCGAATGACTTGAAGGAGTGGGCGAACTGGTTGATCGAGCCGCCGTAGAGCTGGCGGGCGGCGACGAATTCGTCACCTGGCTGCATGATGGTGTGGAAGGCAAGGAGCTGGGCCGCATGGCCAGACGCCACGGCGAGCGAGGCGGTGCCGCCTTCGAGTGCCGTCACCTTGCCTTCGAGCGCCCCCTGGGTGGGGTTCATGATGCGGGTGTAGATGTTGCCGAAGGCCCGGAGCGCGAAGAGATCAGAGGCGTGCTGCACGTCGTTGAAGACGAAGGCCGTGGTCTGGTAGATTGGCGTGATGCGGGCACCCGTGGCAGGGTCAGGGGCCTGACCTGCATGCAGCGCCAACGTGTCGAAGCCCGGTTTTCTCTCGGCCATTGTCGTCTCCCTTTACTGAACGGAGCGGGAGACTATCGCGGGATCAGGCGAAGGACAATTGAAGGATTTTGACGGGAGGGGGCATGAAATTACCCCCTTCACGCATCATGCCCTGGCCTGACCCGGGCATCGCTTGTGCAGCCGCCAAAAAGGATCGCCGGGACATGCCCGGCGATGATGAGCGCTTCAATGGTGGGCTGGCCTTACCACGGCAGCATGCGACCGAAGATTCCGTCCTTGTCGATGAACTGGTGCTTCAGCGCGGCCAAAACGTGGATGCCGATGAGGATCATCGCGGCATTGCTGCCCAGTTCATGAAGCTCCTTGGCCCACTCGCCGGTGAAGGGCGGCTGCGGCATGGCGAAGAGGCCAAAGAGCTGGGCCTGGGCCATGGCTGGAACTTCCTCCGAGAAGCCGCCGAAGGTAATCCAGCCGGTGAGCGGAATGGCAATCAGCAGGATGTAGAACAGGCCGTGCAGCGACTTGGAGCCAATGACCTCATAGCGCTTCATGCTGGCCGGATAGGCGGGTGCAGTATGCGTGACGCGCCAGAGGATGCGCAGGATGGTGAGCAGCATGATCGACACGCCGAGCGTCACGTGGATCGAGGGCTCGAAGGTGGCGTTCGCCGTGTCACCCGCCTTGGCGAGCTTCTCGCCGGACTTCATCAGGTCTTCGCCGAAGAACACCATGTAGATCATCAGGACGGCCGTGAGCCAGTGGATGATCATGGCGATGCCATCGTAACGGGTCTTGGGGGCAAGGGCCATGTAGTGCTCCAGTCGTTGATTGCTGCCGCAGTGTCTAGACCAGTGTGTAGCCCGCCGACTTGATTACAATCAATAACCCTTGCGGGGGCCCAGCCCCAAGCTCTGCATCTTACCGCTTTCGTGCAGGGCCTGCTTCTTCGAGGAAATGATGCCGGAATCGCCGCCCACCCAGGCCCATTCGCCCGACAGCTTGCCATATTCCATCTTGGGGCAGCGGTTCATGACCACTTTCACGCCCCGCGCCTCGGCGCGCGCTGCTGCCGCATCGTTCCGAACCGAAAGCTGCATCCAGATGACCTTTGGCGGCGTGGCCAGTGCCAGCGCCTCGTCGGTGATGGGACCAGCGGCCTCGGAATTGCGGAATACGTCCACCATGTCGACGGGCTTCGGGAGATCGGCGAGCTTCGCGTGGACCGTCTGACCGAGGATCTGCTGGCCCGCGAGACCGGGGTTGACCGGGATCACCTCGTAACCCTTGTCGATGAGGTACTTCATCACGAAGTAGGAGGGCCGCACCTCGTTGGCCGAAGCGCCGACGAGTGCGATGGTCTTCACCGATTGCAGGATGTCGCGAATGTAGTCGGGTGAATAGCTGTCGTGATTCACGGCTCGTCGGTCCAGTGCGGTTCGCGCTTGGCGATGAAGGCGGCGATGCCTTCCTCGGCATCGCGCTTCAGCAGGTTCTCGGTCATGACGCGGGCGGTGTAGGCATAGGCATCGGCGAGGGGCATGTCCTGCTGGCGGTAGAAGGCCTGCTTGCCGGTCTTCACCGTGACCATCGACTTCGATGCGATTTTCGCGGCGAGCATCACCACGGTTTCGGTGAGCGTTGCTGCCGGCACCACGCGATTGACGAGACCGAAGCGCAGCGCGTCCTCCGCCCCGAAGATGTCGCCCGTCAGCAGCATTTCCATGGCGTGCTTGGAGGAGAGGTTGCGCGACAGCGCAACCATGGGGGTGGAGCAGAACAGGCCGATGTTGACGCCGGGCGTGCAGAAGCGGGCACCTTCCGCCGCGATGGCAAGATCGCAGGTGGCGACGAGCTGGCAGCCTGCGGCACTCGTAAGCCCCGCCACTTCGGCGATGACGGGTTTCGGGTTGTTGACAACGCTCAGCATCAGGCGGGCGCAGGCATCGAAGAGGGTTGCGAAGTAGGTCGCCCCCTTGTCCGCATCCGCGCGGTGCGCAGTGATCTCCTTGAGGTTATGGCCAGAGGAGAAGGCAGGCCCTTCTGCCGCCAGCACGATGACGCGCACCTGGCCGTTTGTCGCAGCAGTGTCCAGTGCCGACTGCAGCTCCGCCATCATTGCCTCGGAGAGGCTGTTGCGGGTGGCCGCGTCAGAAAGCGTCAGGCGCAGCACGCCGCCCGCGAGGGCGGACTGCAGGAGACCGCTCATTCTTCCTCGATGTCGAGCTGCTTGAGCTTGGGGCCGTAGACCGGGTCGTTCAGCAGGTCATCGATGACCTTCTTGTTGTTTTCGGACGGGATCAGCGCCTTCAGCGCTTTCACCATCTTGTCCTTCATGTCCTGGGCCAGTTCTGCGTCATCCTCGACCTCCTTGATCTGCTGCTGAAGATCATCGCTCTGGTCGTCCGTGACGGAGGAGTAGGTGAGGCCCAGCGTGGTGACGGCAAGGTTCCAGTCGCTCACGTTGGCGAAGCCCGCCGCCTTCACGTCCGCCTCGAATTTCTTGCCGTCTTCCGTCTGGTCGACGAAGTCCTGCAGGTTCTCGTATTGGTCGAGGTCAGTATCGGCGTATTTTTCCTTGGCGGCGATGTAGCTGTCGAGGGCGCGCTTGGCGATGTCGGGGGTCAACTCCATCGTCTCGATGGTGGGGATCTCGCCGAGGCTCAGCTCGCCGTCAGGCGAGTCGCCATTGTCCTGACCGGCTGTGCCGTCATCCGGGGTGGCACCATCCTGCTGCTGTCCTTCAGTGTCTGGCATGCTGTTCTGGTCCGGCATTGGTTGGTCT
>NZ_JBAXGR010000125.1:0-8020 GCF_037139295.1 Aestuariivirga sp. | reverse complement strand
CTCATCGCCCACCAGTCTCGTGACGAGAGACCCTTCCCCAGCAAGCTCAGTTGACGTTCACGGCTGCCCATGCTGCTGCCACCGTGGCCGCTTCAGGGCTGCCGATGCCATAAAGCTCTTCGGCGGCGCTGATCGTGGCGGCGCGTGCGGCGGCGTAGTTGGTGGATGCCGTCAACTTGGTCGTGAGGGCGCGGTACCAGATTTGCTGCGCCTTGTCGCTGCCAATACGGGTCACAACAGTGTTGTTGCAGGTCGGGCTGACGGGCATGCCGGCGGAATTCGAGCCCTCGGCCAGCAGATAGAAGAAGTGGTTGGCGATGCCGGAGCTGTAATGCACGTCGACGCTGCCGACGCCGTTGTACCAGCAGTTCTTGGACACGCCATCGAGTGCTGGATCGTACATGTAGCGCAGTGCCTTGGTCGGGGCGAAGGAGGCGCGGCTCGTGGTGCCCTTCCAATTGGATTTCCAGATCATCTCGCCGATCAGATAGTCCGGCGCGTCGAAGCTGCCGTTGGCGTAGTACTCCACCATGGTGCCAAAGATATCGCTGGTCGCCTCGTTGAGGCCGCCAGACTCGCCCGAATAGGTGAGGTTGGCCGTGCGCGCGGTGACGCCGTGGGACATCTCGTGGCCGGCGACATCAATCGACACAAGCGGGTAGAAGGTGGTGGCGCCATCGCCATAGGTCATGCAGTTGCAGGTGTCAGACCAGAAGGCATTCTCATATCCGCGGCTGTAGTGAACGCGGCTGTAGGTCGGCATGTTCTTGTTGTCGATGCCGTTCCGTCCGAACTCTGCCTTGTAGTAACTCAGCGTCATCTCGGCGCCGAACTCGGCATCGGCGGCAGCGTTCGGACCTGATGTGGTGATCGTTCCCGTGCCGAAGTTGCCGGTTGTGTTGGTGATGTAGGAACAGCTCGAACGACCGTTCCGCATGTCGCAAGTATAGTAGGCCGGGGTGCCGGCGTTGCGCAGGTAATAAGTGCTCGAGACCTTGTCCGCGGTGACTGGCACAGAGGCGGAAGCGATGGAGCCCGTATACATGCCAAGCGCCGTGCCCGGTACGTTGCTCGTATGCAGATTGTTCCAGGACCGGAGGACCTTGGCGTTCTGTGCGCCGACGAGGGCGACGGTGTCGGTGTGACCAGCCTGCTCCTGGCCTTCACGACGCACCTTCCACGTCAGGGTGGCGACGCCGCCAGTCACGACAATCGAGAGATCCTTGCGGCTTCTGAGGCCGGGCTGCTGTGCGAAATGCTTGCGCGCCACGTCGTCTGCGTGCTGGGACGAGACGCTGGGCGTGAGGTTGATGGGGGCAAAGGGCAGGGTGGCATTGGTGGTGCCGATCACCTTGCCGCTCGCAAGGTCGATGTGGACGATGGCATCACCCTCGAACACCGGAATGCCCTTGTAGGACTGCGCCAGCCTGACATGGGCCTGGCCGATGTTGTCGATGAAGACCTGGGTGGGCGACAGCGCGGTGTCGGGTGGCAGTGCGCCCAGAAGCGCGCTCGTGGCGGTTTGTGTCATGGCGAGGATCGCCGCCTCGCTTGCTACCTGCTGGGCATGGACCGTGGCGGTCGGAGCTGCGGTGCTCATCAGAGCAGCAAGAACAATCATCACGCGCTTCACGGTAAACCCCATCAGAATGATAGCAACTGCATTGGGCTTAACGGAATTGCTGAGACTAAGTAAATACGTAGATCAAACAGGGACGATGAGATTTCAGTGAAAAAGAATTATAATAAGTGAAGTTACTTATCAAAAAAAGTTCTGCTCGTCCCGTTGGGGCTTGATGACCGGCACAGGTACAGCCCGTCAATCATCTGTTGTTCAGCAGCATTGATCACCAAAGCCATGCCATTGCGTCGTTGCGTGTGGCGACTTCACCGGTGTCAACTCCAACATTGCCAGCACGGCGAGCGCGACCTTGAGGTTTGGGCTTGCTTGTCAACCTTGGTGCAGGCTTGTGCGCGTGTCCCTGGCGTTGCTCGCCGCGGAGGTATCGATGGGGCTGAACGAATTCGACCAGCAGTAGGGTTCAGTTTTCGGGCTGCCGCGTGCCGTCGCCGGCCTTCGGGAAGGTGAGGCCACGCTCGCTGATGAAGGCGCTGATGAATTCACCGCGCGCTGCCTCGTCCTGCGCGGCGTTGCCAAAGGCCGAATCCGCCAAGCGGGCCCAGTTGCGCTGGAACTCCCGATAGGACTGAAGAAGGGAATGGCCGAAAGTCATCTCTATTAAACCCAGTAAATCGATAGACATTAAGTATCACCTGCTGAAAGCCATGGCAAGCCCCTGGGGAGGCGTGCCAGCGCTATTGTGGGCAATGAGGATATGGCTTTGCAGCGCCCGCAGTGGCGGTCGCAACGTGGAACTGGATCAGCGGGGGTGGACTAGAACAGGTCGAAGGCGAACCGGTAGGTCAGGCCGCCGCCTGCGTAATACTGGTTTTCGCTGCCTTCCTTGACGATCGGGCTGTTGCCGGCATCACCCACCAGACGGTCCCAGCCGACCAGCGCATGCAGCTTCCAGTCATCCGTCAAATTATAGGTCGCGCTGCCCGCAAGGCCCACCGTGTTGAAGCCGGCATCGGCCTTGTAGGACTTGTCATAGATCGGGCTGTCGGCGGCTTCTCTGGAGCTGATGCCGAAATAGGTGTCCATGTAGTTCTGCGAACCCCAGCCGGCACGCGGGCCGAAGCGGAGTTCGAGGTCCTCCGTCGGGCTGGCAATGACGTCGATTCCGAACTGCGCCACCTGGCCGGAATAGCCGTTGAAGCCCTGGCGGACTTCGGCAAAGCCGCGGATCCAGTCATAGCGGTAAGAGACGCCGAGGCCGGCTTCCACAGCCCACGACACATCGTCGAGGCCTCTCAACTCATTGGAATCGGATGAGTTGCGCTTGCCGATATAGTTGAAGGACGGATAGATCGTGAGTCGGCGGGTGTCTGTATCCCCGTCGATCTGGCCGTAGCCAGGCAGGAAGAACTTGCTGACCGCGATTAGCGGATAGGGCACGAAAATCGTCTCATCCGAGCCCGGGTAGCGCGACTGCGCCAACACGCCGGCCCCGAGGTCCAGCACATATTGATGCGTATCCGCGCTCTGGGCAGAGGCGGGAGAGGCCAAGGCCAACACCGGAAGCGTGGCGGCAAGCAGGGTCAGTTTGAAACGCGTCATATCGAATTCTTAGCAAATCGACCCTGACGATAGCAATGCCTGAAGCCGCCGTCACGTGAAGCCTGCAGTCCTTTCGGCGGACCGGTTCATGTCAGGGTTGTAAGACGTGCAATCACGGGCCGAGCAGGCCCAATTCCGCGTCATTTGAAGTAGCCTGCTTACCCCGGGCTGGCCATGGCCGGGAGCGCCAATGCGGCTCGAACACGAAGCTGGAGAGCTGGCGGCCCGGCAGCAGCGCACCGTTCCCCGCACCCCACGCATAATCATAATAGAGCTTCACGATCTCCTCGCGGGTCACCTGCTGTGCCGCCGGATGGGCGAGGCAGGCATCGCGCCAGCGCCGCACGCGCGGCAGCGATCCGGGAATGTCGTAGCCCTCATAATACTCGAGGAACCAGAAGCGGGCGAACATGGGTGTGAAAACGCATTCAGCGAGGCCGAAGCGCGCGAACAGGAAGTCGCCATCGGGCGCATGCCAGGACAGGAAGTCGTCGAGCTTGCGGTATTGCGCATCCATCTGTTCGGCGAGACCCTGCCGCCTTCCGGCATCCTGGTTCATCACGAAGCGATAGCCGGCGTTGGTGAAGTCGCCCTCCATCGCGATCAGCATGTTTTCGACGGCGCGCTCGTAAGGCGCATGCCGCGCCACCGGCGGTTCGGGATGCAGGTCCTCGAAATAACGGAGCAGCACCAGGCTTTCCTTGAGGATGCGGCCATCCGGCAGTTCCAGAACGGGCAGCGCAGTGGTGCCGCGCGTCTTGGCGAGAAGCGCCAGGTCGCGCGGCCTGGTGATGTCGACGACGCTGAAGTCCACGCTGTCTCTCAGGCCCTTCAACGCCAGCAGGATCTCGACACGCTGCGAGAAGGGGCAGACCGGAATGTGGTAGAGGATCGGCCTTTTCATCCTCTCATCCTATCAGGCCAGTTTCCCGTCCTGAAGGAATTTCCGGTCGATGTCGGGCAGGTCCTCGCCGTGAAGTGCCGCCTCGAAGGCGCGGAGGCGCTTATAGATCGACAAGAACTCGACGATGCTGGGCCATGACTTGACGAGATACTGCATGGCATCGCGAACCTCGCCGAAGGAGGCGCGCACCTGCTGGAAAACGCCGAAGGTGATGGCGCCTGCAGCAATCGCCGGGATCAGCACGAAGAACGGCAGCATCATGTCGGCCTGGAGATAGCCGTAACGGACGACGTTGAAATAGAGATAGTTGAAGTAGAGGCGGAAATAGTTCTGCCGCACGGCGCCGAACAGTTCGGTGAGTGTGCGCGGTGTGGCGCGGGCCGCATCGTCTTCGCCATAGACCAGTTCCTTGCGGTATGCGGCCTCGACGCGCTGGTTGCGGAACTCGAGACCCGGCAGCTTGATGCCGACAGCGGCCAGCAGGCCGGTGCCGAACAGCGACCAGACGAGCGAGACGATCACCAGCGAGTAGGGAACGGAACCGAGGATCGGGATGGATGGGATCTTGGGCGACAGTGCGGCGAGGATCGGAAGGAAGGCGATCAGCGTCATGATGGCGCTGACGAGGCTGGTGCCAAGGTCCTCGAAGGTGCGGGCAAAGCGCATGGTGTCTTCCTGCACGCGCTGGGCCGCGCCCTCGATGCTGCGAAGGGCGCCCCAGTGCTCCACATAATGTTCATTCATCGCGGTGCGCCAGCGGAACACATAGTGGCTGGTGAAGAAGGCGTTGAGCACCGCGACAACGATGTAGAGCAGCAGCACGGAGGTGATCTGGCCAAGTCCGATATAGAGATCGGATGCCGGCACCGTTCCCTTCGTCGAGGGGTCGAGCGCCTTCTGGATGAGGTCGAAATAAGACCCCTACCAGTCGTTGATGGTGACGCTCACCTCGACCATGAAATAGAGGACGAAGATGATGAGTGCCGAACCCAGCACCGACCAGTTGAAATAGGGATGCGGGTCGAGCACCCGCCAAACCGCCGCGAAGATGGCCACCCCGGCGCCAAAATAGAGATAGAACCACAGGAAGGGCGGCGACACGAAGCGGGTGACGCCAACGATGGGCGCGGCATCGGCCGGCGGATTGGGAAGCCCGATGAGCGCGCCTGCATCACGCGCCAGGAAGAACCAGATCAGAACCGCCACCAGCGCCCACAGCATGGCGGATGAGAAGAACAGGCGGGGCGAGGGGAAGAAGGAAACGAACATCGCGGGCCTTTCGCAGCGGGGTTCCGGGCGTTATGACGGGCCGGAAGATAGGGTTCGGGCCGCGCACTGTGCAAATTAACTTCCCTTTATCATCATGAGTTTGCCTGATCGTTTTCAAGCCGCTGTGTCGGGCTGGCTGGCCGGGCATTCCGGAAGCCACAGGGAGGGCAGCGCCGCGCTCTCCGCGACATACCGGGCAGGCGGCAGTTCGGCGCGGATCGATCTTGGCTCCTACCTGGTGACGCGACTGCCGGCGACCTTCGCCGCAGTGAACCGCGTATTGGCTGAACTTGCCCGCCGTCGCCCCGATCTCGCACCCGAAAGCCTGCTCGATGCAGGCTCCGGCCCGGGCACGGCGTCATGGGCGGCGAGTGACCTCTGGCCGGACCTCGCGCGCATCACCTTCCTCGACAATTCTCCGGCCTTCCTGGCACTCGCGGCAGAGCTGGCGCGGCAAGGGCCACCGGCGCTCGCGGCGGCGATTGCGCTCAAGGGGAGAATTGACAGCCTGACGGAAGGCGCGGCTGCCGACCTCACGATCGCCGCCTATGCGCTGGCCGAGCTCCCTGTGGAGCAGGCGGCTGCTACGGCCGAGGGACTTTGGCGGGCAAGCCGCAAGGCGCTGGTGCTGGTGGAGCCCGGAACGCCGCAGGGCTTTGCGCGCCTGCGGAGTGTCCGCAGCAGGCTGCTCCGCCTGGGCGCAGTGCCAGCAGCACCCTGCACCCACGCGCTTGACTGCCCCATGAGTGGCAGCGACTGGTGCCACTTCAGCGTCAGGCTGCCGCGCAGCCGCGCCCACATGCATGCCAAGGCCGCCACGGTTCCCTTCGAGGACGAGCGCTTCGCCTATCTCGTCCTCGTCCGCGAAGGCGCGCCGCCGGAGGGCGCGAGGATCATTGCGCCGCCGCAGCATGCGAAGCCCGGTGTCACGCTCCGGCTCTGCACGGAAGGGAGGCTTGAGAACCGCCACGTTGCCAGGCGGGACGGCGCGGCCTACAAGCAAGTGCGCAAGTTGGAATGGGGCGACATGATCAGCCCCGTCACTGAGGAGGACACCCCATGACCCGCCGCCAGATTTCATCCGGATCGAAGTTCGAAGCCGAGATCGGCTATTCCCGCGCCATCGTCGATGGCGACATGATCTGGGTCTCCGGCACCACGGGCTTCAACTATGAGGCGATGACCATCTCCGAGGACGTCATCGAACAGGCCGACCAGACCTTCCGCAACATCAAGGCGGCCATGGAAAAGGCGGGCTTCAGCCTGGCTGACGTGGTGAGCGCAACCTACATTTTTCCCAAGGCCGAGGACTTCGAACCCTGCTGGCCGGTGTTCCGGAAATACCTAGGCGAAACAAGGCCTGCCGCCACCGCGATCATCGCCGCGCTGATCGATCCCCGCATGAAAATCGAGATCCAGATCACCGGCAAAAAACGTTGACGGCTCGCTTGACAGGGGGAGGGGGTTCGCCTATCAGACGTCTCACCGAATTGCGGGTGTAGCTCAGTTGGTTAGAGCGTCGGCCTGTCACGCCGAAGGTCGCCGGTTCGAGCCCGGTCACTCGCGCCATTCACTTGGCTCCGCAATTTGGTTCCTGAAAGTCTGTTTGTTTCCCGATCATGCTAAGGCGATGCTTTACATGATCCGGATTTCGCGCTGGCGGTATGCGTCAGGCTCTGGGCTATGCATATCGTTCCAGCATTCGGAAAATTATGTAAGTGAGTATCGCAAGAGCGACGAAAGTCCATTTGACGGTTTTCGCTGAGAACCGAGAGACAGTGCCATCCTTCGTGTTAGTTGAAGGTGCCAGTCTGTTGTTTTCTTCTGCTACGATATTTCCATCGGCTCGTTCTGTTCCTGCATCCGAGTTTTCGGTCGTAGGTTTCCAAGAAGCGGAACTCGCGTACCTCACGTAGGATGGCTTGGGCACAGTAAGGCGAGATTGCCGAAGCGAGAAGCCCCTCAACTCGGGCATCTCGTGTCTTCGAGTCCCCTGCTCTTTGCGTTCGCGGCAATCCTCAGAACTCTCACAGTTTAAATTCGTCAACATAAAGTCTGTCCTATCGGTAGGGTCGGGGTGGCTCGCCTCGGGAGTTGTTATTGCTTCCCGTGTTTTCTTGCCCGTCACGCCTCACTCCTAGCGGGGCCCGCAATGATGGGTATTCTCTTGCATTGCATTGCTGCTTTGTCCGTTGCAGTTCGACCGCTTGGATACAACCATCAACTCTTCACTGAAGCCTCGGTTCGGAAATCTCGAACACTGAAGGTATTCCAATGCCTGAGAAACTTACTCTGGCACTGGTTCAGGCACATAGTGAAGAGCGCCCCAGTCGGGACGCTCCTGCTTCACTGCTCAATTGCGAGGTAGGGCGGACAATCGCGCCACCTAATCGTTGTTGTCGTTCGGGCTACCCTTGCCGTCGCGATTCTTGCTTCCAGGCAACCCATATTCGCCGGAATTGTCTGTCGACATGTTCGACTTTCAAGGATTGGAGTTGTCGTTCTTGTCGCGGTCATTCGCGTGACCGTTATCTCACTTCTTATTACCCTTACCTTTCGAGTCGTTCTTGCCAGACTTGTCCTTGCCAGACTTGTCCTTGCCAGACTTGTCCTTGCCAGACTTGTCCTTGCCAGACTTGTCCTTGCCAGACTTGTCCTTGCCAGAC
>NZ_JBAXGR010000124.1:0-8030 GCF_037139295.1 Aestuariivirga sp. | reverse complement strand
CTGCAGTTCCTCGCGGAAGCCATACTTCTCGACATAGGGGTCGAGGTCTTCGAGCAGCCCTGCGGAGTCGAGCTCAACGCCCCAACCAGCGGCGAACACGCCCATGTCGATGGAGTTGGTGCCGGTCGTCCAATCGTTCTGGATCTTCGGGAATATTTCCGCGAAGGGCACTTCGTTGACGACGATCTTGGCACCCGTCTCCTTCTCGAACACCGCGCCACGCTCCTTGAGCGGTCCCGCGATCACCGGGCCGGGCCGGGTCAGAATGTTGACGGTGACGCCGTCAAATTCACCGGCATTCGCAGTTGCAGCAACTCCCATTGCGGCGAACGCCGCTACCATGGAGATAGTCGCCATTTTCATGAGTTTCATGTGGAATTCCCTCCCGTTTAAGTTCGCTTTGCTGTCGAGCGGTAACTGGACTTTTGCCAGTTTGTTACGAACTGTAACCAAGTTTTCACGTCACGCAAGAGCAAAACGAAACCAGAATTCGAGCAGACACGCCTCGCCGCAACGCCTGCGCCGCCCTCGAGATCGCCGGCATTGCAGGACAGGTCAGTGACCGCAAGCTGGCCTGACGATCGACGAGCAGGACTGTCGCATTATGGCGCGATGTTCCGATAGAAGAGGGCGAATTGGCCGGCGCTCAGTTCCACCAGCCCTTGTGGTCCTTCCTGGGCTGCCTGAGCACGCCGTCGCCGGGTTTCGGCGGTTCGATCTCCATTAGGTAGCGCTGCACGGGGCTCATTCGGTTGTAGAGTTCGGGCGTCAGGTAATCGAGTTGGAGAAGTTGCTGCGGCAAGTCGCGCCGCGTGTAGGTGAGATGAAGCATGCGCCGCGGCTTGTCTGACGTCTTCAGCGTACCGCTGTGCCACATCGAGGAATTACATATGATGACGGAGCCGGCGGGCGCTTCGACGAGCACCTCGCCAGGATAGGGCGCCGAGAGGTCAGCTGGTACTCGTACCGCATCCTCGGGCGACAGAGGCTCCGGCTCCCAATCGCCGATGTTCACATAGGGCACGTTGATGGGCGCCCACCACTGGGAGCCCGGCACGATGCGCGTCGGGCCGTTGTCGCGCGTCATGTCGTCGAACATGACCATGGAGTTCACGACCCACCAGTCATCGACGAATCTCTTCGGGACGTCCACATGCATATCCTGCTGGCCATGGCCCTTCACAGGATCGCGCACATTGGCGCCATGCACCTTGATCTCGCCCAGCGCATGGGCCGACATCGCGAGAACCTCCGGAATCCACAGGCACTTGTCGAAGGCATCGGTCTTGTTGAAGATGTTCGAGAGGCGCCGGGCGCCCGGCTCCACATGCACCTCGTGACCGCCCTTTTCGCTCTCGGCAGCGTGGATCCGCTCGAAGGCATCCCGCATCGCCTGGCAGTCCGCCGCGGTCAGCACGCTTTCCACGATGATGTAACCCAATTCATCGAATTGGCGAAGTTGGTCCGCGCTGAGCGTGTCCGGCTTCACGCCGAGTTCCCACAATGCCTGCCTGGTGTACATCATTCTCTCCCTAGTGAACGCATTCTGCGTTGCGTCGCCGCTAATCGTGTAGCTAAACGATTAGGGCATGGCAAGTGCTTCGCCGGCGCGTTCGCTCAGGACGGCCCGCCTGCAAGGTTCCGGCCCAGAAAGCGGTGCACTGCGGCAGCGAGCAGCACGCCGGGTATAACCATGAAGACGGCGGCAGCGGCGAGGTGGGCAAGTTCTTCCACCTCCCCGCCCGCCTGGGCCTCCTTCATGGAGAGTTGTCCCACCATCCAAGGTGACAGCGTCTGCGCGTGATCGAACGTGAGGTAAGCCGCGAACAGATATTCGTTCCAGCACAGCAAGAAGAGAAAGAGCCCCGTTACGACAAGTGGCCGCAGCAACATGGGCAACAGGATTTCGAAGAAAATTGCAAGGTGAGAGGCTCCGTCCAGCCGTGCCGCCTCCTCCTGATCGGTGGCGCGCTGGCCAAATGCCGGTACCAACAGCCAAAGGGCGACCGGGAGGTTCACCGCCGCATAGACGCCAACAAGTAGGCTCCGCGAGTCAAGCAGGCCCGCTTGACCGGCAAGGATATAGACGGGCAATGCGATGACCACCGGGGGCACGACACGCACGGACAGCAGCGCCGCCATCAATCCATATGGGCTCAATCGCGAGCCCACGCGTCCCGTGGGTGGAAGGCGTGTCAAGCCATAGATGGCGAGCCCCGCGAATATCAGGCTTGTCATCGCTGCTGTGATACCGATGAAGAGAGAGTTGACGAAACTTGGCAGGAGGGTCTCCGCAGGATCGGCCAGGATGAAGCGCCAGGACGCGAGCGTGGGGGTGAAATCCCCAAAGGGAATATAGCGCGGTGCAGCACCGAGAACGGCCACCGGCTTGATAGAGGCAATTGCCAGCCAGTACAGCGGGAACCCACACATGATCGCCCATGAGCAGAGGGCCAGATATGTGGCGATCCGGCCGGCAGTCAGGCGTTGGCGGTCAATCCGCACAGCTAGTGACCTCGCAGCAGCTCTCGGCCGCCAGACCATGTTAGCGGCGTTCTCCATTTCCACCATCACAAACATGCGTTTGAATTGACCTTCCTGACTGAAATGGACTTACAATGGTCGGTGCGGGTCAGAATCAGGGCGCAGACGAGCATGGACGGGTTTGATTTCATCGTCATCGGCGGCGGTTCGGCGGGCTGCACCATTGCCGCGAGGCTGAGCGAGGACCCGGACGTCCAGGTCTTGCTGCTCGAGGCCGGTGGCAGCGACAAGGGCATGCTGTTCCAGATTCCCGCTGGCTTCGCGAAGATGACGAAGGGGGTGGCAAGCTGGGGCTGGTCGACGGTGCCCCAGAAGCACATGAACAACCGCGTATTGTGGTACACGCAAGCAAAGATACTGGGCGGAGGCTCAGCCATTAACGCGCAGATCTACACGCGCGGCAATGCCGACGACTATGATGCGTGGGAGCGCGACCATGGCTGCCACGGCTGGAACTACCGCACGCTGCTGCCGTACTTCAAACGCGCCGAAGGCAACCAGCGCTTCGTCAACGAGTTCCATGGCGCCGATGGTCCACTGGGCGTTTCCATGCCGGTCGCAGCCCTCCCGATCGCCGATTCCTTCATCAAGGCGGCCCAGCAATATGGCATCCCCTACAATCCGGATTTCAATGGCTCAAGGCAGGAAGGAGCCGGCTTCTATCAGCTCACGCAGCGCGATGGCAGGCGCTCCTCCACCTCGTCCGCCTATCTGGCGCCAGCTGCTGGACGGAAGAACCTCACTGTCCGCATGGGCGTCCAGGTGGCGCGCATCGTGGTGGAAAAATCACGCGCTGTCGGCGTCGAAATCATGTCAGCGGGCGGACGCGAAGTGCTGCGCGCCGAACACGAGGTCATTCTCACCTCGGGTGCCATCGGCTCTCCCAAACTGATGCTGCAGTCAGGGATCGGACCGGCCGATGAGATCAGGGCCGTGGGCGTGGCGCCCGTGCACGACCTGCCGGGTGTGGGCAGGAACCTTCACGATCATCTCGATCTCTTCACCATCGCCGAGTGTTCGGGGCCTTACAGCTATGATGCTTACGCCAAGCCACACCTCACACTGTGGGCAGGCCTCCAGTATCTGCTGTTCAAACGCGGGCCGGCAGCCTCGAGCCTGTTTGAAACGGGGGCGTTCTGGTACTCGGACAAATCCGCATCGCTCCCCGACATCCAGTTGCACTTTGGCCTCGGCTCAGGGATCGAGGCAGGCGTTGCCAAGATGCCGAATGGCGGCATCACGCTCAACGCCGCATACATGCGCCCCAAGTCGCGCGGCAGCGTCCGGTTGCGGAGCGCCGATCCCGCCGACGCTCCGCTCATCGACCCCAATTACTGGCAGGAGCCGGAAGACCTCAGACGCGGCATCATGGGCGTTCGCATCGCGCGAGACATCCTCCGCCAGCCTGCACTCCAACCTTTTCTCGCGGGCGAGCGCGTTCCGGGGCCCCACATCAATACGGACCAGGAGCTGTTCGAGCATCTGAGCCAAAATGCCAAGACGCAGCACCACCCCGTGGGAACCTGCAAGATGGGGACGGACGAGATGGCCGTCGTGGCGCCAGACCTGAGAGTCAGGGGGCTGGATGGACTTCGCATCTGCGATTCTTCCATCATGCCGCACATCAATTCATCTAACACCAACGCCCCTACAATCATGATCGGAGAAAGAGCTGCCGACATCATCAAGGGAAACCGGCTTTAGAACACCAAACGCGTCTCTCCAGGAGTGCACGCAAATTGACCGGCTGCACTTTCCAACCTACTATCTTCCAGTTTTCGAGGGACCAACCGTGGACGAAGCCAAATACGGCATCCGTGACAGGCGAGGCGACTGGACCCCGAACAGGCCGATCACCTATGGGCCGGCGCTGGCATGGCCGCCGCAGCCAAAGGCACTCGTCAAGTGGCTGTTCGGCTTTCCGGGCTATTTCCTTCCATGGAATGTAGCCTATGCAGCATTGGCCATCGCGATCTGGACATGGCTCACGCCATCGCTCGAGCATTTCAAGCACATCACGCTCACCTGGGCAGGCGTCGTCCTCTTGCGCAATGGCGTCTTGGCCATCTGCATCTATGGTGCGTGGCACATGTGGCTCTATGTCTGGCGCAAACAGGGCAACGCCTTCAAATACAACGGTCAATGGCCCAAGGACAGGGCCGAGGGATTCCTGTTTGGCCATCAGACCTATGACAACATGTTTTATACGCTGGTCAGTGGTGTGCCGATCTGGACGGCCTACGAGGTGTTGTTGTTTTGGGCATATGCCAATGGCATAGCCCCGTTCATCGGCTTCGCGGAACACCCGATCGGCTTCGTGGCCGTGTTCTTTCTCGTGCCTCTCATCCATGAGGTGGGCTTCTATTTCGCCCATCGCCTTCTGCACTATTCATTTCTGTATGAAGCCGCCCACAAGCTGCATCACCGCAACGTAAGCCCCGGGCCATGGTCGGGACTCTCCATGCACCCGATCGAACATCTCATCTATTTCTCAACGATTCTCCTGTTCTTCGTAATTCCGGCCCACCCGATACACATGATCAATCTAGCCTCCCGGCTGGGGCTGGCGCCGGCCCAGGGTCACACGGGCTTCGACCGTCTGGCCGTAGGTGACGAAGTGACCATGGATGTGTCCTATTTCGCGCACTATCTGCACCACAAGTACTTCGAGGTGAATTATGCCGATGGCATGATTCCCCTCGATAAATGGTTTGGTTCATTTCACGATGGAACGCCAAAGTCCCACGAGGCCATGAGGGCGCGGCGCATGCGGCGCACGAGCTGACATGTGGGATGTCGTCTCTCTGGGCGATCTGTTTGTCGATCTTGTTCCGCATTCGAGAGTGGATGGTCAGTGGCTCTATGCGCCCAGTCCTGGCGGTGCGCCGGGCAATGTGGCGGCCGGACTCGCCAAGCTGGATCACAAGGTCATCATGGTCAGCCGGGTGGGTGCCGATGCCTTCGGCAGGCTCCTGATTGAAGCCTTGAGCGGATATGGCGTCGATGTATCGGGCATCATCCAGTCTCCTACGGAGCGCGCGGGGCTATCCATCGTGACGCTAGATGAGTCGGGTGATCGCAGTTTCATGTTCTATCACGACAGACCGGCCGACCAGCACATCCGTGCTGAGGACATCAAGGTGGAGTGGCTGGTCCAATCGAAGATCCTGCATGTTGGCATCCTGCCCCTGGCATCGCCTACCTCCGCTGCAGCCCAACGCCGGGCGATGGATTTGGCTGATGCCAATGGGCTTCCCATCTCCTGCGACGTCAACTTCCGGCCTTCACTCTGGCACCGGGAAGAAGACATGCTGGCGGCCGGCCGAGAGGTGATCAGCCGTTCCGCGATCGTGAAAGTCAGCGAGGAGGAATTGCAGAGCGTGACGGGGAAGGATGACCTCGATGCCGGCATCCAGGCCATTTGGCATGAGCGGCTCGAATTCTTCTCCATTACGCGTGGCGCCAGGGGTGCAACACTCTATACACCCAATGGCACATATGACTGTGCGGGATTCAAAGTCGGCGCAATCGATACGACTGGATCCGGTGATGCCTATACTGCAGCCGTGCTCTCAGGCGTGCTCAATGGGATTGACCCGCAGCGGTTGCTCGACATGGCCTGTGCCGCCGGCGGACTGACAGCTACCAGGAAAGGCGCCATGAAAAGCCTGCCCACGACGGCGGAGTTAGCCGCATTTGTCGAAAGCGCTGGCTCGACGTGAAGTCGGCCTAGGTCACGTATTTTGGATTGGGAATGCAGACCGAAACTTCATTTTCTGCAATCACCAGTGTTCGCATGCCCTTGGCAGCGATCTCATCATAGTCATGCCCCGCGTCCTGACCGCAGCACCAGGTGAACACCAGCGGTGTCTTTCCGGTATTGACCGAGCGGTGCGCCCAATCGGGCGGTATGAAAGCACAAATACCCGGCTTCATCGCCACTTCGCGCGTCTGGCCGTCACGCGACTGAAGCACCAGCATTCCCTCGCCAGACTGCGTATAGTAAATCTCCCCCCTGTCACGCCGCGCATGATAATGACCACGTGTCATGAAATACTCATCGCCCACCCGCCCAGGCATCATGGTTGTGGTGCCAAAGAAGATATCCGAATTCTCGGCGCGATATTCCACCACCCTGTAGGTCACAAGGTCGCCCGCCATGCCGAGCAGCGCGTCAAACGCCTTCTGATCGCGGTAGATACCCCGGAACTCACTCAGGCGCTTTGTGTATTCTCCGGTGTTCGGAGTTACCGCGCCAGTCAGCGGGTCAATGGCAACACCTTCGGGTAACATTCTCCGGCCTTTCTTGTCATTCAGTTGGACACGGCACAGGTCACGAATGATGTAGCAGGCGATACACGCACCACTCAAGCCAAGGCCTTCGCATGCACCGTCATGAGTTATGAGAGGATTCACCTTGCGTCAAGGCCGCAAGCGGTTGAAACTTTGCCCGTACCTCGAGGATTGTCCAATGACTGTTAACGCCAACACCGGAAAGTGGCTGAACGAGCCGACGACATGGACCCGCAATGGGAATGAACTTGCGTTCGTAACCGACCTCAAAACAGATTTCTGGCGAAACACCTACTATGGCTTTGCTCGCGACAGTGGCCATTTTCTGGGCTTTGAGGCTGGGAGCAGCTTCACCGCAACGGTGAGGGTGGTTGGAAACTTCCAAAGCCTCTATGATCAGGCTGGCCTCATGATCCGGATTGATGAAACACGATGGGTCAAGACAGGCGTTGAACTGAGCGATGGCGAACTGTTTCTGTCAACGGTCGTCACCAATGGCAATTCAGATTGGTCGGTTGCCAAGCCATTCAGTGAATTGGATGACTTCCATCTGCGCGTAACCGTGAATAACGGCGCGATGAGAATTCAGGCGTCGAGGACGGGCAAGCATTGGCCACTCGTGCGCTTGGCGCCGTTTCCAGTTTCAAACACCTGTCTGGTTGGCCCCATGGCGTGCACACCAGAGAGAGCGGGATTGAGTGTGGCATTTTCCGATTTCTCGATCGGTCCTGCTATCACCACCGATCTCCATGATTTGAGCTGAGGTCACCGTGTTGGGACGGCCTGATCGATCCAGATGACCACATCGACCTCGCTAGCCGAGAGCGCTCAGGAGGCGATTTTCACATCGCTACCATCTCGGATGGACCGTGCCCAGGCATCAAGTACCGTGGCATTGTTGATAGATTCCTGTGGCGAGAGCGGCGGCGGCGCTTCATTCAAGACGGCATCTCCAAATTGCTGAACCGCGTGCCGGTGAATTGCTGGCCTGAGGCTATTTCAGCCAGCGACTTTCCACAACGGCCGCGAGCCGGATGTGGCTGCTTGTGGTAGTATCCGCAGAAACCGATTGAAAGCCGGAGGCTTGAATGGCGACTGATGACCGATCTGTACTCCGCGACCGCACTGGCCGCTTCCAGCCCGGCACAGCCACGCCGAACCCGGGCGGGCGGCCAAAGGTGCCCGAGGAATTG
>NZ_JBAXGR010000123.1:0-8109 GCF_037139295.1 Aestuariivirga sp. | reverse complement strand
GCCAGCCACTACCTGTTCGAGCCTGAGTTCTGCAATCCGGCCTCGGGCTGGGAGACGGGCCAGATCGAGAAGAACGTCCAGGATGCCCGGCGCCGGTTATGGCACCCGAATGGCGCGATTGAGGGAGCCGATAGTCGAACTTGCCAGCACGCGGCGCACGCCCGCGGCCTGCAACACGGCAAAGGCGCGGCGGTGGCAGGAATGGTCGATCCAGTCACGCGGGTTGCCGTGCGAATACATGCACAGCGCCCGCCGCGGGCGCCCGTCAGTGGTCATCGATCCATCGAACTCGAGGAGCTTCCAGTTCTCCGAAATGCCATGCGCCGTTTCATGGGAGACATCACGCGAGAGCACGCGAACCCCTGGAAGACCAGCATCCTCCGGAAAGCGGAGACCCCAGTTGGCTGACCCAGTAATGAGCGCCAGATCCACCTCCGGGATCGGCTGGCCGCATGGGCTCGTGGTCATCAAGAGGTTCCCTTCTGTGGTGGCACGTCTTCAGTCACGGATCTGCATGGAGCGTGCGGCGGGCCATGACACTGTGACGGGCCCTGACACCGGGATTTCGGTGAGTTCCGAGTTCTTTACGAGTACACTGAACTGTTGGCCTTCACCTCTCACCAGACAGAGCGCAGTCGGGCCCGAGAATGAAATTCGGACCAACTCTCCCCTAATTGCGCAGGTCTCGTTCCTCTCCGCGGGACCGGCAGCGGAGATCGTCATCTCCTCAGGCCGAACGGCCAATGTCCCTAGACCCTCCACCTTCTGACCGGGCCATGGCAGCAGCGTTCCACTTGCAAGTCGCAGCCCCCCCTGCTCCGCCTTCCCGTCAAAGAAATTCGCCTCACCGAGAAACGACGCCGTGAAACGGTCCTGCGGTACATGGTAGAGATTGCGCGGCACACCGCTCCGCACCAGCCGCCCTGCGCGGAGGATTCCGATCTGGTCGCTCAGCGTGAGCGCCTCCTCCTGGTCATGCGTTACGAAAATGGTCGTGATGCCAACCTCGCGCTGGATGCGGCGCAGCTCCACCTGCATCTCGCTACGCAGCGCCTTGTCGAGGGCGCTCAGCGGTTCGTCCAACAGCAGAACGCGCGGCCTGGTGACGATGGCACGCGCCAAGGCTACCCGCTGACGCTGGCCACCTGAAAGGGCATGCGGCCTGCGGTCGCCAAGCCCTTCGAGGTGAACGAGTTCCAACGACTCGCCGACGCGACGGGCTATCTCTGGCTTGTCGAGATGCCGGACCTTCAGGCCAAAGCCAATGTTGTCGGCAACGCTCATGTTTGGGAACAGCGCGTAGGACTGGAACATCATTCCTATCTCACGTTTCTCGACAGGGACCCGCTCGACGCTTTCGCCGCCGATCATCACGCTGCCGTGGTCGGGGAAGACGAAGCCAGCGACGCAGCGCAGCAAGGTTGTCTTGCCGCTGCCCGATGGCCCGAGCAGACCAAAGAGCTGGCCATCGGGAAAATCGAGCGAGACATCGTCCAGAGCCTTGGTCGCGCCATAGGCGAGCGACAGGTTTCTGACCCGGACTTCTGACATCAGCGTTCTCCGCCAAACTTGAAAAATCGGGAGGCCGCCAGCATCACTGCCATCGACACCGCGATGATGATCGTCGAGATCGCATTGATCTCAGGCGTAAAGCCCTTGCGGATCGCGGTATAGATCACCACAGGCAACGTGGCATCACCTGGCTGCGCCAGAAAGTAGGATACGACGAACTGGTCGAAAGACACCGCAAAGGCGAAAAGTGCTCCGGCCACCACGCCTGAGGCGATCCATGGCAGCGTGACGTCCCGCGTCACCACCCACTGGCCGGCGCCGAGCGAACGGGCAGCCTCCTCGAGCTGCGGGTCGAAGGTCTGAAGGCGCGCCGCAACGACAACGATCACGTAAGGCAGCGCAAGCGCCACATGGCCGAGAATGACCGCAGGCGTGCCGCGCCCGATGCCGACCCAGAAGAAGAAGATCAGCATGGCCGTGCCGATGATCAGCCAAGGAATGGCGATGGGCGGGAACAGTAGCGCTTGCAGCAACCGCTTGCCGCGAAACTCGTACCGGAACAGCGCGAGGGCCGCCGCGGTGCCGAGCACCGTGGCGATCGCCGTGGTGGCGACAGCGATCCACAGGCTGCGCCAGGCCGAGGCCACGATGCCCGCGTTGCCCCAGAGCCTTCGATACCAGTCGAGCGTGAAGCTCAGCGGAAAGGCATAGAACTCTGAAGCGTTGAAGGACATCAGCGCCATGACCAGGATCGGTGCATAGAGAAAGAAAAGCACCAGCCCCACATAGCCGCGGCCCAAAACCCGGGAGATGCCGCGGGGCTGGCTCATCGAGCCCTCTTGAGGATAGGGCTCGCGGCGGCGAGGATCACCAGGACCACCGCGAGCAGGATGAAGGAGAGGGCCGCCCCCAGCGGCCAGTTGAAGGTCGCCACGAACTGGTCTTCGATCAACGTGCCATAGAAGATGCCATGCTTGCCGCCGAGAATGCGCGGCTCCATGAATGAACCTGCCACCGGAACGAAGATGAGCACTGCACCCGCGGCGAGCCCCTGCAGCGACAATGGCAGCAGGAGGCGGAACAGAATGGTGCGGAAAGGCGCTCCCAGCGAGCGCGCCGCCTCGAGGATGCTCTCGTCGATCGCCTGCAGCGCCAGGTAGGAGGTGAGGATCACATACGGCAGGTAGGAGTGGACGAGGCCGATCACCACCGCCGTGTAGCTGAACATGAGATTGACCGACACGAAGGGCAGAAGGGCCCCCAGCGTATGATCGATAATGCCGTTGCCGCGCAGCACGATGGCCCAGGAAAAGATGCGCACCAGGCTGTTGCTCCAGAACGGCAGGATAATGAGCAGGAACAGCGCCTCGCGGGCCCGCCCCTTCACCTGACGCGCCAGCACATAGGCGCAGGGATAACCGATCAGCACGCAAGCCAAGGTGACGATAGCGGCGAGCAGAAGGGATCGGCCAAGCAGGTCGGGGTAGATCGACCGCGTGAGAAACTCGGCATAGTTCAAGCCCGTCACGTGCCAGTTGGCACTGGTGAAGGGGGCCGCCGAGAGGAAGCTGAAGAATAGCATGGCCGACAGCGGCAGGAACACCGCCACCGTCAGCCAGAGATAGGCTGGCGCCAGAAGGACTCCGGCGCGCAGCGCGTCTCTGCGTGATGTGGCCTGGGCCACGAGGACGAGTTCCTACTGAGCCGTCTTCACGTCCTGCCAGAGCTCGGTATAGGCCTTGCGGGTCTCATCCGAGAGAGGCTTCATGAAATGGACGCGGGCCACCACGGCAGGGTCTGCAAATGCCTGCTTGTTGAAATCCGAGTCCGGAAGTGCCGCATTGGCCTTGGCATTGGCTGAACTCGGCGCTCCCTTGGCCGCCCACTGCACATAGAACTCCGGATCGATCATCCAGTTGATGAAAGCGCGTGCGGCATCCTGGTTCTTGGACGTCGCGGGGATGGCAAGGCTGTCGAGCCAGCCCACGGCCCCTTCCTGCGGCACCACGAAGGCCACGGGGAGCCCTTTGGTGATGGAGCGCCCGGCACCGCCCGACCAGAAGGTCGAGACCGTGAAGTCGCCGGCCGAGAAGAACTGGTTCCAGTCGTTCTCCGAGGACCAGAATGTCTTGATCTGTGGCATAAGTGCCTTGAGCTTGGCTTTCACCGCCTCGAGATCCTTGATGTCGTTCATGTCCTGGCCGAGGGCGAGTGCGGCAAACTGGATCGCCTCCACTCCGTCGTCACGGATCGAGACCTTGCCCGCATATTGCGGGTCCCAGAGAAGGGCCAGTGACGTGGGAAGCGGCGTCACCTTGTCCTTGTTGACTGCGAGCGCCGTGGCACCCCACGTCCAGGCAACGCCATAGACGTCACCCCCTGGCACGAGGTCGGGGTTCTGCCCCATGCTCGGCGCAAGATCCTTGACGTTAGGCATGTCGGAGGTATCGATCTTGGCAATAAGCCCTTCGGCCTTGGCCTGACCCGTGAACGCTGAATTGATCAGCACTACGTCATAGGCGCCCGGGTTGGTGCGTAACTTCGTCAGCATCTCCTGTTCGGAGGTGAAATAGTCATGAACGACCTTTACGCCAGTCTTCTTCTCGAAGGCTTCCGTCGCAAAGGCCTCGTCGGTGCCATAGCCCTGCCAGTTGAGCACGCGGATTTCACCCGCCGCCATGGCGAGCCCCGCGGAACCCGCCAGCACTGCGGCGCTCATCGCACCGAGCAGAACGCGCCTATTGATCCTGTTCATTCCCTGTCCTCCTCCTTGGGGGCGTCTTTGGCGCCCGGTTGAGCCCGTTCCCAGATCCTAGATGCGGCGAGGGTCTCTCCACGCGCTGCTAGAAAATGGCGGGTTTCGGTTGCATCCGGCGACGTGGCCGGACCAATTCTTGTGGTCGAGATCGCTGCGGCGGCGTTGGCGATCAGCGCGGCATCCAGAGGATCAAAGCCCATCATCATCGCTGTCATGAACACGCCATCATGCGCATCGCCCGCACCATTTGTGTCGATAGCCATAACTACAAAACCCGGCACATGTGCGGTGAGGCCACCATGACTGAGCCAGCAGCCGTCTGGGCCGCGCCGCACGAGAGCACCACTGCGACCAATTGCAAGACCCGCGGCAGCCTCTGCCGGATCCTCCTCACCTGTCAGCACCGCTGCCTCGCTTGCATTTGCGCTTACCCAGTCGGCACGCGCCAACGCATTCGCGACGGTCGGACGCGGGATGTCGGCTACCGTCGGGCCCGGATCGAAGAGGAGTAGCGGCGGCCGTGCCAGGCCGGGTAGCCACGAAAGGAAGGCGGCAGCGCTCTTCGGCTTATAAAGTGAATAGCCGGTCAAAAGTGCAAACCCATGTGCTGCGGCAGAAATAGAGTCGAGATGGGCAAGGTCCACCTCGCGCTCTGCACCATGATGGGTGATGAAGCTGCGCTCACCCGTGGCGTCAACAACAACCACACAGCTACCTTGGTCTATCTCCGCGCGGCGCTGTGTGGCGATGGCTATTCCCTCGGCCGCGAGGCCCTGCAGTGCGATCTCCGCCAGCGGCCCCCGGCCCAACACGCCGCCATAGGTCACCCTAGCGCCCATGCGCCGCGCTGCTGCCATGGCATTAAAGCCGCCACCCGGCGTCATCTGGAAAGTTGAGGTCTCGACCTCCTCACCGGGAGCCGGCAGATGATCGAGCCGGTGCACGAGGTCCACAACGACGCCGGAAAGCTGCAGCAGTCCCCCGCTCATGCGCCCTCCTCAACCCGCGCTGCGCGTAGGCGCAGCAGACCACTCACGATAGGCTCGAGGTCAAGTCCATTCACTCTTTGAACCAGCGCCCATGCCTCGGGTGGAATGGCGGCTATTCCGGAACTAGCCCCTGCCATGCCACAAGCGATTGCGCCAATGGTGTCGGTGTCGTCACCGATTACAGCGCTCGTCAATGCTGCAGACCATGGATCCGCATCGGTTAACCGCAGGATGGCGAAGGCCATGGGAATGGACTGCAGGGCGGAGACGCTCGTACCGATTTCCACGGCGATCTCAATCGCGCTTAAGGTTCCGCTGCGCCCGGCCGCAAGCGCCAGTGCCGCAGCAATCCTGTTTCTGATCGAGCCGCCCTTAGAGGGCTCGCCCCGCTGCTCGCCCAAGGCTGCAGCGTTGAGCGCGGCATCGAGTATCTCCTCGAGAGATCCGCCTTCGATGCCACGGCTTACCGCGGCTGCAACCGCCGACGCAGAGCCAATGGCCTCAGACGTGTTATGGGTGAGGCGGCAACTTTCCTCCACCGCGTCGACAAGTGCGCCAAGCGGCGTGGCGGGCGTTGCGATCGCCACCGGCACGATGCGCATGGCAGCACCGTTAGTAGTACCGAAGCGTCCGGCCTCGCTGGCCGAGACGCCTCTTTGCAAGGCCTCGATTGCGCGCTTGGTGGAGGGACCGAGCAGATCGTTCACGCCACGCGTATGGGTGTCGCGCTCCCAAGTCAGCAATTCCTGCGCCCAAGCCAGCTGGTCGATGTGGCCACTGCGCGCAATAAGGTGATGAGCAACGAGAATACTCTGCTCGGTATCATCTGTGATGGTACCTGCCGGCAGCCCCGCACTCACCGGCTGATCAGGTCCGGCATCTCGGAAGCTAGCAATCGCCCCATATTGCCTAGCAATCTCTTCGCGCGTCAGCGTTTGCGTGGGCATGCCCATGGCATCGCCGATCGCCACGCCGACCAGCGCTCCCAGTGCACGTTGCTGGAAAGGGGAATTCGCCATCAGAAGGCAAGATGCAGAGCGAAGTGACGAGGATCGAGCAGGCTCACCACGTATTCAACGACACGGCCCTCACTGTCGCGCACCAGCCTGCGGGTGCGCAGGAAAGCTGTGCCGGGCGGCACACCGGCAAGGGCTGCGTCCACAGCGTTGAGACATTCGATCTCAGCCCATTCCTCGCCACCCTCGCCGCGCAATCCTGCAGCGATCAGGGTGGCCGACAGCGAACCCTTGAGAAGACCGTCGCCAACGGCGCTTTCGATCCCCGAGCGCAGGGGGACCCTGCTGCGCTCGATCGATACGACGCGACCCGCGGCCTTCAGGCTACGCACCCTGTCCACGGCCAGGAAATCCGAGAAAGAGAGCTTCAGCGTCATGGCCAGGCTGGCATCGGAGACACATTCAAGACGCAGCAGTTTAGTTTCTATCGTTTCGTTCTGTGTCGATAGCGCTCGCGTCCAGCCAAGCGAGTTGTCGATGGTGTGACCATCGAAGGTGACGAATGAACCTATACCCACCCGGGTGGTAATGAGGCCTTTGCCCGCTAGCGTTTCCAAGCCTTTTCTCACCGTGTTGCGACTAACCGCGAAACGCCGGACCAAAGCGTTTTCGCTTTCAAGTTGCGACCCGTAACAGAGCCTTCCTGACAGGATATCGCGCTCAAGGCTCTGAGCAACGCGCTCAGGCTTAGCAGCGGCAGGTGACAGAGCTCTGGCCTTGATCTTCGCCATCTGTCGATTCTAGCAAGCCTGTTCAAACCTGTCTATTTAAGAGTGTGCAAGATACGGGTAAGTCGACTCCTCGGCACGAAACAGGATGCCTCGCAAGAACATACATATCTACAAATGACCATGATGAAAGCAGACGGCGGATTTCAGGCCTGGCTACGCCTGCAAAAAATAGGCGACCCGTCGCCGGATCGCCTCGCCCTGTGTTCTTCCGCTACATTGAGCGGTTTTTTAGAAGTCCATGCCACCCATGCCGCCGCCCATGCCGCCACCACCAGGCATCGCGGGCGGGGAGTTCTTCGGCTTCTCGGCAATCATGGCCTCGGTGGTGATCAGCAGCGATGCGACCGACGCTGCGTCCTGCAGGGCGACGCGCACCACCTTGGTCGGGTCGATGATGCCGGCGGCGATCATGTCGACATACTCTTCGGTCTGCGCGTTGAAGCCGTAGTTGCCGGTCTTCTCAAGCAGCTTGCCGACGACAATCGAGCCTTCGACGCCCGCGTTCTCGACGATCTGGCGAAGCGGAGCCTCGAGTGCCTTGGAGACGACGTTGATTCCGGCCTGGACGTCGGCGTTGTCCGACTTCAGGGCCTCCACCGCCTTCTTGGCGCGCAGCAGGGCCACACCGCCGCCGGGGACGATGCCTTCTTCCACCGCAGCGCGGGTGGCGTTCAGCGCGTCGTCAACGCGGTCCTTGCGCTCCTTGACCTCGACTTCGGTCGAACCGCCGACCTTGATGACGGCAACGCCGCCCGCAAGCTTGGCAAGACGCTCCTGCAGCTTTTCCTTGTCGTAGTCCGAGGTGGTCTCCTCGATCTGTGCCTTGATCTGGGCGCAACGGCCCTGGATGTCGGCCTTCTTGCCGGCACCGTCGACGATCGTGGTGTTCTCCTTCTCGATCTTCACGCGCTTGGCGCGGCCGAGCATGTCGAGCGTCACGTTCTCGAGCTTGATGCCGAGATCTTCGGATATCACCTGGCCGCCAGTGAGGACGGCGATGTCCTCCAGCATGGCCTTGCGGCGGTCACCGAAGCCCGGAGCCTTGACGGCCGCAACCTTGAGGCCGCCACGCAGCTTGTTGACGACGAGGGTTGCAAGAGCCT
>NZ_JBAXGR010000122.1:0-8136 GCF_037139295.1 Aestuariivirga sp. | reverse complement strand
ATTTTCGCCGGACGCTGTCGGAAATCTATTACAATGCGCGGAGGACGACCGCATAAACTTTTCAACAGGTTGGGGGAGTGGCGTTGGCAAGGACCAGGCAGGTGATGGGCAGCTGCACGCTGTGTGGAAACGTCAAGGCCAGGGCATGGCCTCGCTGACGTCACGCGGCACAGCCTATGAGAGCTTCGGCAGCGGCGAGCGGGTGATCGCGCTTGTCCACGGGCTTGGCCTCAACCGCCACTCCTGGCAATGGCAGGTTCCGGCACTGTCGCGGCACTTCCGCGTCATCACCTTCGACCTGCATGGCCATGGCGACAGCAGCGTGCCGCGTACGCCATCGCTCACCGTGTTCTCGGAACAGCTCGCCGAACTGCTCGATCACCTCGGCATCGCGAAGGCTTCCGTCTTCGGCTTTTCGCTCGGCGGCATGATCGCCCGGCGCTTCGCCATGGACCATGCGGACATGCTGGAGGCACTCGGCATCCTCCACTCCGCCCATGCGCGCGACAAGGCGGCGCATGATGCGATCCAGGCACGCGTCGTGCAGGCCGCGCAGGACGGCCCCGCCGCCACCGTCGAGGCGGCCCTGTCTCGCTGGTTCACCGATGGCTTCCGCCTCAGCCATCCGGATATGATGGACGAAGTGCGCCGCTGGATCCTCGCCAACCGCAAGGATGTTTATGCGCCGATCTACCAGGTGCTGGTCGATGGGGTCACAGAACTGGTGGCGCCCAGCCCGCCCATCACCGCGCCCACTCTCGTCATGACCGGCGAGGAGGATTACGGCAACTCTCCCGCCATGAGCCGCGCCATCGCAGCGGAAATCGCAGGCTCCGAACTCGTCATCCTGCCAGGCTTGCGCCACATGGCGCTGGCCGAGGCGCCGGAGCTGTTCAACGCGAAGCTGCTGGCCTTCCTGTCACGCGTGCAGCGTGTCTGAGTCGTCGCGCAGCATTCAAGCTGTCGAATCTGCTTCAGCGCAAGACCAGCACTTTCCCACTTCACCCCGCTATAGTCCGGCGTGCATGATCGCCTGCTCGCGCGCGCCAGCCCTTCAACCTGAACACCAGAGGCCCCCATGGAACTGAAGATCAGAAAGCTCGTGAACTTCGAGGAGGAAATCCATCTTGAGGGCGAGCGCGCCGCAACCCCTCCGCTGCGCATGCTGGGCGTTGCCGCGGTCGTCCGGAACCCGTGGGCGGGCCGCGGCTACATTGCGGATCTCAAGCCCGAAATCCGCGCCTTCGCGCCGATCCTCGGCAATCTTCTCACAGAGCGCATCGTGGCCATGGCAGGTGGTGCTGACAAGATCGAGGCCTATGGCAAGGCGGCCATGGCCGGGCTCGATTGCGAGCAGGAGCACGCCTCCGCCCTCATCCATACGCTGCACTTCGGCAACTTCTACCGCGAGGCGCTGGGCGCCAAGACCTATCTCGGCTTCACCAACACGCGTGGGCCCGCCAACACCCAGATCCAGATTCCGCTGATGGACAAGCACGACACCGGGCGGCGCTCGCATTACCTGACCGTCCAGTTCTCGATTGCCGACGCGCCGGCCGATGATGAACTGGTTGTCGCCTTCGGGGGTGCAACCGGCGGCCGCCCGCATCATCGCATCGGCGACCGTTACCAGGACCTCGCCGACATCGGTGCCGACGTCAACGATCCGGCTCGTCTCGTGCGCTAGCCATTAGGGCGGCGGAGCACGCAGGCAAGGCTAATGGCCTCGGTCGCGTATCGTTCGCGCTCAGCCCGTTCTGCCGCGAACCGATCGCCAGAGGAAAAATGCCACGCAGAGAATGACCGTTCCGATGGTGACTGCCACGGGATAACGGAAATCGGGCTGCGTCATCACGAAGGGCAGAACGGCAACGGCGACAGCGGGCGGAAAGCGCAGCCTGAAGATCCGCAACACGGTTGCTCCGCACAGGGCCGAGAGCGCCGCAGCCATCGGTCCGGCTCCCAGCCAGCCGGTGATCAGCATGGTTGCCGTGGCCGTGAGCCCGCAGATGACCGGAACCAGCAGCGGCCGCTGCGCCCATGGGCAGTCTTCAGAATGCGAGAACATCTCGTACGCGATGACCACCAGCGGCGGAAACAGCAGGAACCGCATGCCCGTGGCAATTGCGCAAGCCGCTGCCACAACCAGGAATACTGTGAAGAACGGCACCCAGGACATATCCCGGCCTGCCGCACCGCCGCTCGGCATCTCGACATGGATTGCCGCTTCAGTCCCTGCGGAAACCGGATAGAGCCGTCGCCGGATCACCGAGATCAAAGCCAGCGAACCACAACCGACAACCAGTGACGGGGCATACCACCAGCCGGTTTCGCCCAGCGTCAGCGGCAGCAGCCCGGCGGAGATCGCCGGGGCAACGGGTGAGCGAAGCAGGCGTATGATCAGGAGCGCGGAAATCACCACGATCAGGACGGACAGCACGCCATATGGCAGGTTGCGCGTGACCAGGGTGCCGACCACGCCGGCGAGGAACGGCGTCGCCACCAGCAACACGGGCGACGTCGCCCATGGGCCGTTCGGACGGTGGAAAACGCCATAGGACAAGGCACCCAGCTCAGGAAACAGCAGCAGCGCATTGCCGGACATCTGCGCGAGGCCGCTTACGCCGCCAACAAAGGCGGCCACAGCGATATCTGCGCTGGCCGACGGAGATACGCCGCTCTTCAGAGCGGACATGGCAGAACGCATCAGAACCGCCTGCTCATGCCTTGCTGGTCGGCGGGCGCGGCAACACGCCCTTGGTGAGGAACTTTCCGCCCTTCGACTCGCCAGGCCGCTTGCCGCCCTTGTGGCCGGCTTGCTTGCGATCGCCCTTCGCACCCGTGCCGGCCGGTTGCCAGCTGGGCACCAGCTGGTGCTTGCCGGGCCCGATCAGATCTGCGCGGCCCATGCTCTTCAGCGCCTCGCGCAGGAGCGGCCAGTTTTCTGCATCATGATAACGCAGGAAGGCCTTGTGCAGTCGCCGCTGGCGCAGGCCCCGCACTGTATCGACCGGCTCCGACACGCCCCGGCGCACGGGTTTCAGCGGATTGAAGCCTGTGTGATACATGGCCGTCGACAGCGCCATGGGCGAAGGCAGATAGGTCTGCACCTGGTCGGCACGGTAGCCGTTCTTCTTCAGCCACAGGGCGAGGTTCATCATGTCCTCATCCGTGGTGCCGGGGTGGGCCGCGATGAAATAGGGAATAAGGAAATATTTCTTGCCCGCCTTCTTCGCCGCCTCGTCGAACAGCTTCTTGAATGCGTCATAGCTGCCGATGCCGGGCTTCATCATCATGGACAGCGGGCCGTCCTCGGTGTGCTCCGGCGCGATCTTCAGGTAGCCACCTACATGGTGCTCAACAAGTTCCTGCACATATTCGGGGCTCTCGACCGCGAGGTCGTAGCGCACGCCCGAGGCGACGTTCACCTTCTTCACCCCCGGTACGGCGCGCACCTTGCGGTAGAGCTGGATCAACGGGTCATGGTTGGTGTCGAGGTTCTTGCAGATGTCAGGGTAGACGCATGATGGGCGGCGGCACACCGCCTCCGTCTGCCGGTCCTTGCAGGCAAGGCGATACATGTTCGCCGTCGGCCCGCCGATGTCGGAGATGACGCCGGTGAAGCCCTCGGTCTTGTCGCGGATCGTCTCGATCTCCTTGAGGATCGATTCCTCCGAGCGTGACTGGATGATGCGTCCCTCATGCTCGGTGATCGAGCAGAAGGAACAGCCACCGAAGCAGCCACGCATGATGGTTACCGAATGGCGGATCATCTCCCAGGCGGGGATCTTGCGGCCGGCATAAATGGGGTGGGGCGCGCGCGCATAGGGCAGGTCATAGACGCCGTCCATCTCCGCCATGGTCAGCGGAATGGGGGGGCCGTGAGCCACAGTTCCTTGTCGCCGTGGCGCTGGATGAGGGGCAGCGCGTTGCCAGGGTTCGCCTCCTTGTGCAGCACGCGCGAGGCGCGCGCATAGAGTTCCTTGTCCGCCGCCGCCTGCTCGAAGGAAGGGATGCGGATCACGGTGGGCACATGCTGCAGGTTCTTGCGGCGAATGCCCTCATCCGGGCTCTCGATGTCGTCGGCGGAGGCTTCAACCCAGCCCTCGGGCAGCGCATTGCGGATGAAGCCAACGCCACGCACGTCGCTGAAGTCGGCCTCGATGCCAGCGCTGGCGATGCGGTGAGCTACCTCGACGAGGGCGCGCTCGGCATTGCCGTAAAGCAGCAGGTCCGCCTTGGCATCCATCAGGATCGACCGGCGCACCTTGTCCGACCAGTAGTCGTAATGCGCGATTCGGCGCAGCGACGCCTCGATGCCGCCCAGCACGATGGGTGCATCGGGAAAGGCCTCGCGGCAGCGCTGGGCATAGACGATCACGGCGCGGTCCGGCCGCTTGCCGCCCTCGCCGTCCGGCGTGTAGCTGTCGTTGTGCCTCAGCCGCCTGTCGGAGGTGTAGCGGTTCACCATCGAGTCCATGTTGCCCGAGGTGACGCCGAAGAACAGGTTGGGCTTGCCTAGCGCCTTGAAGGCGGAGGCATCGCGCCACTCCGGCTGGGCGATGATGCCCACCCGGAAGCCTTGCGCCTCCAGCAGCCTCGCCACCAGCGCCATGCCGAAGCTCGGATGGTCGATATAGGCGTCACCCGTCACCAGGATGATGTCGCAGCTGTCCCAGCCCAGCTGGTCCATCTCCTCCCGCGACATCGGAAAGAACGGCGCAGTGCCAAAGCGCTCCGCCCAGTACTTCCGATACGAAAACAGCGGCTTCGCCGCCGGCATGGGCGGGGTCGACGGGGCGGCGATGAGCGTGGTTGTGGACATGGCGGGTGCGGACATCAAACTCTGTGAGAGGTGCAAAAAGCAGGGCCGCGAATGGCCATTGGGTGACTTGTGTCGGATTTGTCCAGTCAGGTCAACAAACAGGCGTCCCGACAAGTCTGGCGTGCCTTGAACATTGAAGGAGCGGCTGGAGGGGGAACGCTGCCCATAATCTGCTTCCCCGCCCGCTCTGGCGTCGGAGACGTCGACGCACTAGCTTGAATCATGGACCAGGGGTTGAGGACTGACCAATCGGAATTCATGGGTCAGGGGGCGATTGAGGCATGAAAACAGTTGATGTGGTCGTCATCGGGACAGGCTCTGCGTGCTGGCGGTGTTCTGCGGCGGCACGGCGACCATGGCGCTGGAAGGCTTCTCGGACGAAGCCGCGCTCGCCAGGGTCATGGACATCATCGAGCCGATGCTCGGGCCCGACGTGCGCACCCCCGTCACGGTCGTGCAGACCAACTGGACCGATCACCCCTGGGTGGGCGGCGGCTATGCGACCTGGCCAAGGCCGTGGGACACATCGGACCCATGGGCGCCGATGCGCGTGTCACATGATGGCTTGCACTTCACCGGCGCAGAACTCGCCTCGGCCTATCCCGGCTTCATCGAAAGCGCCATCCGCGCCGGCCACGAGACCGCAGCACGCATCAAACTGGCGAGCTGAGGTCGCATCAAAGACGATGACCGCAAAGATGACACGGCATTTCGCGAATGCATTGCAGAAGGCGGCAGCATGAAGGCTTCAGGGCCCCATGGCGTCCGCAACGTCAGGAGCGCGTGGCGATCATCCAGCCGCGGTCCTCGGACTGGTTCCTCGTCGAGGTTGTGAACCCGCACTGCCGAAGTTTCTCATGCAGCACCCGCTCGTTGGCACCGCTGACGAGATCACAGTGATACAGCACGAGCATCTTCTCGAACTTTGAAAGAGTCAGCGGGTCAGCCGACATCAGGATCGGGAATTCCGCACCTTCGCAATTGAACTTTGCGAAGTCCACGCGCGGTATGTTGCGCTCGAACAGATAGCGTTCGAGCGTCATGGAAGGAACGTTCTCTGACGCGCCATTGAAGTCAAAGGTGGTCGAGTCGCCCCAGCTCTCGCCCTCCGTCGCCAGGTAGAGACGGCAGTAGCCGTTCTTGTCACTGAGCGCCAAATGGTCAGCGACAACGTTGGTGGCGTCGTTCAAGAACAGGTTCGTCTTGAGCAATGCAAATGTCTCTCTTCGTGCTTCGATGGCATAGACGCGTGCGACGCGGCGAGACAGGAGCAAGCAGAAGTCTCCGATGTGCGCGCCCACATCCAGCACGATGTCGGAACTTTGCGGCTGATACTCGGGAACACCACTCAGGAAGATGTCATTGTCAAAACTGTGGGCGAGAACCCCGACATCAGATGAATCGGGTCGGTATGCCATCGTGAAATCCTTGAATGAGTCCAGCCTCAGCAGTCCGGCCTTCTCCGCGCTGACGCCAGCCAGTTCCGCATATTGCTGAACCACCTCCAGGTTACGTTGATCGGAATGATGTTTCACGAGGCTGTTCTCTTTTCAATGTTCTGTGCGAATGTTTCCGAAGGCGCAAGACGCGCCATCATCTGATCACGAGCTGCGGACGGTAACGGATCCCATAACACGCGCCAGAAGCGACAGCGACGCTGTTCCACATTCCGACTGCATGCAAATTGCATTGTGAAAATGGAGGGCGGAGGAGAAGGTGCCGGCAGCTAACGCTCGCTGCCTACAAGTTCTTGATACTATTGGTATCTCAGTTTGATGTCGTTCGAATCCTGCGAGCGGACCCAAGATGTTTTCCGGACGTGCTGTGTCGCTTCATCCCTTGGTTTACCGGGTCGTCGTTGGCCAGGCAGTTCCGGAGGTCTTCATTCCACAGGCTGCGCGGGTGGCAGCGCTACCCCGACCGGCTTTACTGCCAGCGCTGGCGCAGAGGCCGCCCGCGCACTAAGTCTGGAGACTATGGACACAAGTGCGGCCATGGCGTGTGGGGCTTGGTGTTCAAAAGGATCTGAGCGATGCGCATCCCGACACGCCACGGCGTGGGTCCCACTTGTGTATTCCTGCCCGATGGCCCATGGCCCACGGTGCTGGAGTTTTTGGTCGAGCGCATGCCCCACATCACGCGCGAAACATGGACCGCGCGTCTGCGCAACCAATCGGTGCTGAACGCGGAAGGCCAACCCATACTGCTGACGCAGACCTACACGCCGGAAACGCGCCTGTTTTACTACCGCCATATTGAGGACGAACCGCAGCTGCCGGAGCAAGCCAGCATCCTGTTTGAAGACGATCATCTCCTGGTGGCTGACAAACCCCACTTCATGCCCGTCACACCTGGGGGGCGGTATGTGCAGCAAAGTTTGCTCGTGCAGCTGAAGAATCTGACGGGTTATGACGATCTGGCGCCATTGCATCGCATCGACCGAGAAACCGCTGGCCTGGTGATGCTGGGCAAACGTCCGGCCGACCGCGACGCCTACCACGCCCTGTTTCGCCAGCAGCATATCCACAAGACCTACCACGCCGTGGCCCCCTTTCGGGCTGATCTGACATGGCCCCGCATTCACACCAGCCGCCTGGTGGCGGGCGAGCCCTTCTTTCGGATGCAAGAAGTGCCAGGTGATGCCAACAGCGAAACCCGCATCAGCCTGCTGCGCACCGATGGCTCTCGCGCGCTGTACCAGTTGGAGCCGGTCAGCGGCAAACGCCACCAGCTGCGGGTGCATATGCTGGCGCTGGGCTTGCCGTTGGAAGGTGACTTGTTTTACCCCGAGGCGCTGCGCGGACGGGATGCGCCGGAAGACTTCAGCCAAGCCTTGCAACTTCTGGCGCAGCGCATCGCTTTCACCGACCCGGTGACCGGTGCCGAGCGGGTGCTCGAGAGCCAACGCAGCCTGCGGTTTTAGGCGGATCAAGTGTCCGATTGGTCTGTCCCCTTGCAAGTGCAGAAGCCGCGAGAACCAATGTACGGCAGAGCTCATCAGCGACCGGCAGAGGGATGAAGTTTAAAAGTGCCTGACCCGATCAAATTTTGCCACTTTCCGCGGGGCGGAGCGGGCCTCAGCATCGTTGTGCGCAATAGAGCAAAATGGCGGAGGAGAAGAGCCTGGCAGCCAACTCTCTCCTCGCAAGCAATTGATTTCATTGGGATCACGATTCGATGGAGTTCGAATCCCGCGCCCGGATTCGTACGTAAACTAGAACACTAATGTCAAATTCCACCGCACGGTGCGTCAGTTAGCGCTTCACCAGCGGCAGGAATTCCGTGTAGCGGGCCACGTCCCGCGCAATCGC
>NZ_JBAXGR010000121.1:0-8169 GCF_037139295.1 Aestuariivirga sp. | reverse complement strand
ATACCCGCGGGCCCGCCAACACGCAAATCCAGATCCCACTAATGGACAAGCACGATACCGGGCGACGCTCGCATTACCTGACGGTCCAGTTTTCGATTGCCGATGCGCCCGCGGATGACGAATTGATCGCCGCCTTCGGTGGAGCCACCAGCGGCCGCCCTCACCACCGCATTGGCGACCGCTATCAGGACCTCAACGACATCGGCGCTGACCTAGATGATCCGGCACGCCTCGGACGTTAGTCTCGTCTGCGACCGGACATGCTCATGACTGACATCCGCCCCATTCCCGATGTCGTTTCGCGGGACCTGTTCATCAAGGGAATGCGCCAGGTGGCGAGCAGCGTTGCTGTTGTCACTACCAATGGAAAGGCGGGCCGTCACGGGGCAACGGTGAGCGCTTTCTCCTCCGTATCGGCCGACCCACCGCAGCTTCTCGTCTGCCTCAGGTCGGCAAGCCGCATCGCCGCGGCTGTAAGTGCCAACGGTGTCTTCTGTCTCAATATCCTGTCGTACCGGCATCCGTATGTCGCAGAGCGTTTTTCAGGCAGTCATGATGCGACGGTGAACGACCGCTTCGAAGGTATCGACTTGAGCCATGAGGAGGAGGACTGGGTCTTGCTTAAGGACGCAAATGCGTTTGCATGCTCGATCGCCGATCGCCTCGTTTCGGGAACACACACAATCTATCTCGGCAATGTCCTCCGAATCCAGATTTCATCGGATGATCCACTGACCTATCTCCAGGGCCGCTACCGGCAGATTGGACAGTAACAATGAGACTTGTAACCCCGAATGTGGCAGCGAGTATATCAACTATTAGTGTCCCCTACACTATCAGCGCCCGGCAGGCAGAAATACTCGCTCTCGTAGCGGATGGAATGCAGAACAAGCAAATCGCACATTGCCTCGGTATCAGTGAGGCGACAGTGAAAGCTCACATCTCAAAGACAATTCAGATATCCGGATGCCGGAACAGGGTCAGCCTTGCCCTGCTGTGGCTTCGCCACACCGGAAGATTGAAGCCGTGAGAAAGGGCCCCCGACTCCCAATTTGCGACAAAGCTGCCGAATTTCTACTATTGGACCGAACTATCCTCTCGTGAACTGATTTTCGGCATAGCCTGTGGCTCGGGTATAGGTCGCAGCAAGAAGCCCAAGTTATAGATGGAGGAACCAGGGATGTTGAAGAGGATATTGTTGGCTGCGGCAGTGACAGCCAGCCTGACTGTGACGGCGCATGCCGCCGACAAGATGGTCTTCACGGCATGGGGCGGCACGACCCAAGAAGCCCAGAAGAAGGCATTCGCCGACACCTTCACCGCCAAGACGGGAGTGGAAGTCCTGCAGGACGGCCCGACCGACTACGGCAAGCTCAAGGCGATGGTTGAAAGCGGAAATGTGGCCTGGGACGTGATCGACGTGGAGATGGACTTCGCGATCGCAGCTGCCAAGCAGGGATTGCTGGAACCCATCGACTTCGCAGTGGTCGACAAGAGCAAGATCGATCCGCGTTTCGTCGCCGACCACTTCGTCGGGAGCTTCTATTATTCCTTCGTAATCGGCTACAACAAGGACGTGCTTAAGGAAGTGCCGCAGAACTGGGCCGACCTGTTCGACACGGCCAAGTTCCCCGGTAAGCGCACCTTCTACAAATGGTCGGCGCCGGGGGCCCTCGAGATCGCCCTGCTGGCGGACGGCGTTCCCGCCGACAAGCTCTACCCCCTCGACCTCGACCGCGCCTTCAAGAAGCTCGACACCATCAAGAAGGATATCCTGTGGTGGGGTAGCGGTGCTGAGTCCCAGCAGTTCCTCGCCTCCGGCGAGGCGCCCATCGGCATGTTCTGGAACGGCCGCATCTTCGCAATCCAGCAGGAAGGCGGAAACGTCGACACGGCCTGGGGTCAGAACCTGACGGCAGCCGACGTGCTGGTGGTACCCAAGGGCTCTAAGAACAAGGACATCGCCATGAAGTTCCTGGCCAACGCCACGAGCGCCGATGTCCAGGCCGAGCTCTCCAAGCTCACCACGCTGTCGCCCATCAACATCGACTCCAAGGCAAAGATGGACGCCGCGGCGGTTGCGGCACTGCCTGACTCCCACACCGACGGTCAGATCAACCTAGACATGGGATACTGGGCGGAACACCGCGACGAGATCGCAAAGCGGTGGTATGACTGGCAGGCGAAATGACCCTGCGCCGGCAGGCCGCCCACGGCCTGCCGGCATGACCTTGATGAGCGCATGACGTCAGCGACCGCACAGAGCAGCACGCGGCGGAGGTCCGGCTTCGCGATGGCGTTGCCGGCCCTGCTGCTGATGGTGATCTTCTTCATCCTGCCGGTGGCGGCACTGCTGCTGCGTAGCGTGACGGAGCCCGAACCGGGACTGCAGAACTACCGCGAGCTCTTCGCCACCAGCACCTACACGCGGATCTTCCTGAACACCTTCCTGGTGGCGGGCATCACCACCGTTGTCACGCTGGTGATCGCCTATCCCGTGGCCTGGCTGCTCGCGGTGCTGCCGGGCCGCAAGGCAATGATCATCTTCGCCATCATCCTGTTGTCGATGTGGACCAACTTGCTGGCCCGCACCTATGCCTGGATGGTGCTCCTGCAGCGTACCGGCGTCATCAACAAGACGCTCATGCACTGGGGGCTGATCAGCGAGCCGCTGCCGCTGGTCAACAACCTTACCGGCATCATCATCGGCATGGTCTACATCATGCTGCCCTTCATCATCCTGCCGCTGCATTCTGCGATTCGCAGCATCGACCCGGCGATCCTGCAGGCGGCCTCACTGTGCGGCGCGGGGCGGTGGCAGAGCTTCCGGCGGGTGCTGCTGCCGCTGTCCGCCAGCGGGGCGGCGGCGGGCGCACTCATGGTGTTCGTGATGTCGCTCGGCTATTTCGTCACGCCGGCGCTGCTCGGCGGCGCCAACAACATGATGCTGGCCGGCATGATCGCGCAGCTGATCCAGTCCCTCCTCAACTGGGGGCTCGGGGGTGCCGCCGCCTTCATCCTGCTGGTGGTGACGCTGGGCCTCTACGGTCTGCAGATCCGCCTGTTCGGCAATGCCCTGGCGGGAGGCCGCTGATGCTGCTCACCTATGACAGGATGGGCGGGCTGAAGGTCGTGCTGTGGGTGATTGCAGTCGCCGTCTGCATCTTCCTGCTGGTTCCCATCATCTTCATCATTGCCCTGTCTTTTGGATCCTCGAAGTGGCTGGCCTTTCCGCCGCCGGCCTGGACGCTGCGCTGGTACCAGGATCTCGCCACCGACCCGCGCTGGCTGACGGCGGCCTTCACCAGCCTCAAGATCGGCCTCCTGGTCACCATCTGTTCGGTGCTGCTGGGCGTGACGGCGAGCCTCGCGGTGATCCGCGGCCGGTTTCCCGGGCGGCAATTCCTGCGCGGCCTGTTCCTGACGCCCATGGTGCTGCCAGTCGTCGTCTTCGCGGTGGCAACCTATCTGCTGTTCCTGCGCGTTGGACTTGGCGGGACCCTCATCGGCTTCGTGATCGCCCACACCGTGCTGGCCTTCCCCTTCGCCTTCATCACCATAAGCACCTCGCTCGAGAGCTTCGACAAGTCGATCGAGGATGCCGCGGTGCTGTGCGGCGCGCCGCCCATCGTCGCCTTCCTGAAGATCACCGTGCCGTCCATCAGGCTCGGTCTGCTCTCAGCAGCGCTGTTCTCCTTCCTCATCTCGTGGGACGAGGTGGTGGTCGCCATCTTCATGGCGAGCCCGGAACTGCAGACCCTGCCGGTTCTGATCTGGGCCGCGCTGCGCCAGGAGCTAAGCCCGACCATTGCCGCCGCCTCCAGCATTCTCGTTCTGATAACACTCGTATTGATGATGATCATCGCCGCCCTGAGACGGAGACTTGCGGAATGAGCCAGCCCTTCCTCCTCATTCAGGACCTGCGCAAGCTGTTCGGCGAGGTGGCCGCCGTCGATGGCGTCAGCCTGCAGGTCCGGAAGGGTGAGTTCCTGAGCTTCCTCGGGCCTTCGGGATCGGGCAAGAGCACGACGCTCTATGCCGTGGCCGGGCTCTACAACCCGACGAGCGGCGACGTGATGCTGGATGGCAGGTCGATTCTCGGCACCCCGCCGCACCGGCGCAACATCGGCATGGTGTTTCAGCGCTATACGCTGTTTCCGCACCTGAAGGTCGCCGAGAACATCGCATTCCCGTTGCGGGTGCGCGGCTGGACGACCACGGACATCGCGCGCCGGGTGGAGGAGATGCTGGCCCTCGTGCGCCTCGAGGGCTACGGATCACGCATGCCCGCGCAGCTCTCAGGGGGCCAGCAGCAGCGCGTCGCCCTGGGGCGGGCCCTCGCCTATGATCCCCCCGTGCTGCTGATGGATGAGCCGCTGTCGGCGCTCGACAAGAAGCTCCGAGACGAAATCCAGGTCGAGATCCGCCGCATCCACCAGACGACGGGCGTGACCATTCTCTATGTCACGCATGACCAGGAAGAGGCGCTGCGGCTGTCGGACCGCATTGCCGTGTTCAACCATGGCCGCATCGAACAGGTGGGCACCGGCCGGGAGCTCTACGCCAATCCGGCGACCCGTTTCGTGGCCGGCTTCGTCGGCGACAGCAACTTCCTCATGGTGTCCTCCGTGATTGCAGGTCCGGGAGGCCGTGCGGCGGTGACCCTTCCGGATGGATCGGCGTTCCAGGACATTCCCTTCCACGCCTCCTCCCGGGAGACGACGACTGGCGGCGCCGAGTTGATGGTCAGGCCGCAGGCGGTTCGCTTTTCACCGGGTGCGCAGGCGGGCCTGCCGGTGAAGATCAAGGACTTGACGTTCCTCGGCGACACGGTATCGGCGTTGCTGACCACGCAGTGGGGACAGGAATTCTGGCTGCGCATGCCGGCGCAGGAGGTGGGGAGCCATGCCGCGGGACAGGACGCCCGCGTGACGTGGAATGCCGACGGCTGCCATCTGTTCCAGACATGACTTTCGGATCGCCCGCCCAATATCCTTCACATATGCTCGGGTGCCAACAATCAAGTGCCGGATATCACTGTGCTCAACCCAAGCGTCCAGTGAGGCGTTGTCGAGAATGACCATGCTGCGCGGCCTCACCAACTATTCCGGGTGACTGCTCCACCGAGCAGCCTCTCAAGAGACCACATGAAACGTCTGCAGCACCGCGGACTCGATCAATTCACGCGTTATTTTCCTCGACGCGCTAATGAACTCGGAAGAAGCGTGAAGCGCGAGTGCATCTTCTCCCGTCCAGATTTCATAGAAGAGGAACATGTCCGGATCCTCGATAGATTGATGCAGATCGTACTTTATGCATCCGGTTTCCGCTTGGGAATGGCGCTCAAGCGCGAGAAATGCTGACCGTGACCGGCGATGATCACACCGGAAGCATCGACAAGGATCGAATTGGTCCAGCCGAACTCCCGGATGCTCGCGGCGATCTGATCGATCTGCGTGTCGGAGTGGGTGCGCGGGTTGCCGGAGAAGGCCGTCAGCGCCGTGACATCCACGCGCTCGATGCCGTAGCTCTCGGGGATCATGGAAACCTCATCGTGTGGAACCCTGAGTGGAAACCTGCGGGGTGGAAACCGGAAGGCGGGTTTCCAGCCCAGGTTTCCACCCCTGATCACCGGAAGGGTGAATGATTCAGAACGCAGAAAAGCCCCACACGGCAGGGCTTCTTTCAAGTGATGCTGTTCCGATGATGTTGCCAGCAGCGGGGTGGAAACTGGAAACCGGGACCCCAAACTGGAACCCTGTCGCTAGCGAAAGCCTGCGCTGAGCGCCCCCGCTATTCGTTCCCCTTGGGAAGGACCCGTGAATTCATTCGGGCTCGGCGGCAAGGCGGTCGAAGTATTTCCCCTCTCCGACACTTCATCGAGCCTTCAATAACGGAACTTCTATCACACCCACAAGAGACGTCAATAACTATTTTCAAATAAACACAATTTTTCTTGATAAGTTAGTTGCCAGACTCTTTCGCCTACCGGTCGGGAATTCCAACCCGAGAAGAAGAATAGGCCGCAGCACAGGGAGTGACTGCGACCTATCTCACCTCCTGGTCCGGCCTCTGGCTGTTCTGGCGCCGCGGCGCGGAGAACCTGCCGCGTCCCTATCTCACGGCGCTCACGGCCATGACCTTCTCCGGCTGGGTCGCAACGCTCGCCGGCTGGTACGTGACGGAGATCGGCCGCCAGCCCTGGCTCGTCCAGGGCGTGCTCACCGCGGCGGATGCGGTGGGGCCTGTCGCGGCCGGCATGGTCCTGTCCACGCTGCTGGCCTATCTCGCCGTCTATGTGCTGCTGCTGGCGGCCTATGTGGGCGCGCTGTTCCACCTCGCTGGGCGCAAGCCCGGCTTCGCACCGGCGCCGCGCTTCGTGCTGCAGCCCGCGGGAGAATGACGTGATCGACGCCGAAAGCCTGCCGCTCATCTTCGCCTCCCTGCTGGGGCTTTCGATCCTGCTCTATGTCGTGCTCGACGGGTTCGATCTCGGCGTCGGCCTGCTGCTTCCCTTCGCGGAAAGCAATCAACGCGACCGCAGGGTGGCCTCGATCGGTCCCTTCTGGGACGCGAATGAAACCTGGCTGGTGCTGGCCATCGGCATCCTGCTGGTGGCCTTTCCCGCCGCGCATGGCCAGATCCTCACCGCACTCTACCTGCCGGACCTGCCGGTCGCCATCATGCTCATCGGCCTCATCCTGCGCGGCGTCGCCTTCGAGTTCCGCGCCAAGGCGCCGCTTCCGCACAAGGACCGGTGGGATCGCATCTTTTTCGCTGGCTCGCTGACCACTTCCCTGTCGCAGGGATTAATGCTCGGGCTCTATGTCATGGGGCTGAAGTGGGGCCTCGCCGAGGTGGCCTTCGCAGCGCTCACGTCGCTGGCCTTGTCGGCCGCCTATGGCTTCATCGGCGCTGCCTGGCTGATCCTCAAGACGGATGGCGCATTGCAGCTGAAGGCCGTCGCCTGGGCGCGCCGCGGCATCTGGGGTCTCGTCCTCGGCATGGCGGCCGTGTCGCTCGCCACGCCGCTCGTCAGCCCGCGCATCTTCGCCAAGTGGTTCAGCTTTCCCGAAATCGTGCTGCTCGTGCCGCTGCCGGTGATGTCGGCGCTGCTGATCGTCCTGGTGTGGATCGCGCTGAAGCGCCTGCCCACGCGCGATGACAGCTTCGCCTGGTTTCCCTTCGCCGCCGCCACGCTGCTCATGGCGCTGGGCTTCTGCGGCATGGCCTACAGCTTCTACCCCTTCATCGTGCCGGAGCGCCTCACCATCGCCGCGGCTGCGTCCTCGCCCGAAAGCCTGCGCATCATCCTGTTTGGAGTCGTCTGCGTGCTGCCGGTGATCCTCGCCTATACCGTCTTCGCCTATGCCATCTTCCGCGGCAAGGCTACCGGCCTGTCCTATGACTGATCTGCGCGCGCGACGGCCATGCCGCGGCACGGGAGATTGGCATTGCTTGTGTGTGCAAAAGCGCCCATGCCCGCAGGATGAACAACAGAAATCCGATCATCCATGCTTGGAACTTCATCTTCGACCACGAAGTGAGCCCCCTCCGGAACATCCCCGACATCGCCATGCGCCACTATGTGCTCCAGGCACTGGGCGTCATGTGGGCCGTCTGCTTCTCGCTCGCGATCGGCAGCTACACCTTCCTGGCCGCCAGCATCGTCGGGCACGTCCTGCTGATCGGCGCTGCCGCCATCACGGTTGCTGTGCTGTCGACGGCGGCCACCAAGCCTGACCTGTTCGCCCGCATCTCCGGCCGCCGCCACGATGGCGAACACGACTGACAGCATACGCCTTTCGTGACGACGTCCACTGCCGTAGCTGACGCCTTGACCTGCCCCTTCGAGGGCCTGATCATCCCTTCTTGTGGATTGAGTTCGGCTATTGCTTAGGAAGAATGTTACTGCCGTTGAGGCGGCGTTACGCCTCGAAGAGGATGCCTCCCGACGAGGAGGCTGCGTGGCGCCTAGCAGAGAGGCGGGGGCAGGGGGATGAGTGGTTGAGGGAACGGTACCGGGTGATGCGGAAAACGAAGACTTGAGGGCGGTGCAAAAGGATAAGGCCTCTGCTCGGCTCCCAACCTCTTTTTCGGCATAGGTTTTCTCCTTTCCAGGCTATCTTCTCTCATTTCGCCTGGTTCAGAAAATGCCGGTCAGGTCAC
>NZ_JBAXGR010000120.1:0-8184 GCF_037139295.1 Aestuariivirga sp. | reverse complement strand
ATGTTCCGGGTCGACCCGGAACATGTTTTTGTCTTTGAATCGGCCAGTTTGCAACCTATCTGAAGGCTATTCGGCCTTGGTTGCGGTGCGCCGGGGTTTCTGCTTTAGTGCCTCGTAACATTGAGGAGAGATTAGCATCTCTCCGGAGAAAGGGAGTTTGTCTCATGGGTTCGCTGTCGATCTGGCATTGGATACTTGTCATTCTGGTCGTGGTGCTGCTGTTCGGCCGCGGCAAGGTTTCTGACCTGATGGGTGATGTTGCCAAGGGCATCAAGAGCTTCAAGAAGGGCCTCGCCGAGGACGACGCCACCCCTGCTGCTGATCCCAAGCCGATCGAGCAGCAGACTGCGGTGAAGTCTGAAGCAGAAAAGGCCCAGAGCTGATAGGCAAGCCGGCGAGCCTCTAGCCGGAAACACACATGTTTGACTTCGGAGTCGGTTACACCGAGATGTTCGTGGTCGCCCTGGTGGCGATCATCGTCATCGGCCCCAAGGATTTGCCCAAGGTCTTGCGTGCCTTGGGCAAGACCGTGGCTAAAATGCGTGGCATGGCTCGCGAATTCCAGGGTCACCTCGACAGCGCGATGAAGGAAACGGGCTTCGACGAGGTTAAGAAGGAATTCGACAACATCAAGAACCCGGCCAATTTCATCGAACCCTCGATCGCCAAAAAGGCAACCGAGGACGCGACGAAGAAGCAGGTAGACGACTTCAAGAACTTGTTTGGCGAAGTACCGGCACCTGACACACCGCGTGCCGCCGAACCAGCCTCCCTGGAAACAAAGCCTGCCACCCCCGAGACCAAGACTGCCGGATCGACTGCGGACGCCTCATGACCGACGATGAAATCAGTGCGTCCGAAGCACCCCTGATCGAACATCTGATCGAGCTCAGGACTCGGCTGATCTATAGCGTGCTGGGCTTTGGCGCTGCCTTCATTGTCAGTTTCTACTTCTCGAAGGAACTGCTCTATCTGCTGACGTTGCCCTTCGTGTGGGGTACGGGGCAGAAGGCAGACCTGATTTCGACCCAGCTGCTCGGCGTGTTCCTCGTAAAGCTGAAGATTGCGGCATTCGGCGGACTGTTCATCGGATTCCCGCTGATTGCCACGCAGATCTACCGTTTCGTGGCGCCGGGTCTCTACAAGCGCGAGAAGCAGGCCTTCCTGCCCTATCTCATTGCCACACCGCTGTTCTTCATTCTTGGAGCGGCGCTGGTCTATTTCTTCCTGCTGCCCGTCGCCATTCGCTTTTTCACGATTCTCGCGGGCGATTCCGGCGTCGCCCTGATGCCGGATGTGCAGGGCTATCTCGACTTCGTGATCATGTTGATCCTCGCCTTCGGACTGTGTTTCCAGTTGCCAGTCATCCTGACGCTGCTGGGTCAGATTGGCATCGTCAGTTATGAGCAGCTCAAGTCGGGCCGGAAGTTCGCGATCGTCGGTGTCTTCGTCGTGGCTGCCGTTCTCACGCCGCCGGACCCGATCTCCCAGATCGCAATGGCGGTGCCTCTGATGGCCCTTTACGAGGTGTCAGTGCAGGCCGTGCGGTTCATCGAGGCACGCCGCAAGAAGCGCGAAGAGGCGGAAGCGGCCAAGGACGCTACCTAGCCAAACGTCTTCCCGTTCGGTGTCCGGCGTCCTATAGGAGGGCGCGAAAAGGGATTGAGAGACATGCACGACATCAAGGCCATCCGCGACAATCCGGCAGCATTTGACTCAGGGCTGGCCCGCCGCGGCCTGCCGGCCATGGCAGCGGATCTTCTGAAAATCGACGCCGAGCGCCGTGAGCATGTGCAGAAGCTTCAGGACGCCCAGGCGCGCCGGAACGCCGCCTCCAAGGAAATCGGCGAGGCCATGAAGTCGGGCGACAAGGCAAAGGCCGAGGCGCTGAAAGCCGAGATGGGCTCGATCAAGGATTTCATCGCGTCGGGAGAGACTGTCGAGCGCGACATCGACCAGCGCCTCAGCGCCGCGCTTGCCGTCATTCCCAATATCCCGCTCGATGATGTTCCGGACGGTAAGGACGAGTCCGGCAATCTGGAAGTTCGCCGTTGGGGAACACCGGCCACTTTCGCCTACGAGCCCCGCCAGCACTTCGACATCGGCGAATGGCTGGGGCTTATGGACTTCGAGGCCGCGGCCAGGATTTCCGGCGCGCGCTTCGTGGTGATGAAGGGCCAGCTTGCCCGCCTTGAGCGCGCGGTGGCGCAGTTCATGCTTGATCACCAGACGGGTGTGAATGGCTACACCGAGCACTACGTGCCCTTCATGGTCAATGACAACGCCATGTATGGAACTGGCCAGCTGCCGAAATTTGCCGATGATCTGTTCAGGACCACCGACGGCCGTTGGCTGATCCCGACGGCGGAGGTGTCCCTCACCAACCTGGTGCGCGAGTCCATCCTCGAAGAAAAGGACCTGCCGCTGCGGCTCACCGCCTACACGCCTTGCTTCCGCGCAGAAGCCGGTGCCGCGGGGCGCGACACGCGCGGCATCATCCGGCAGCACCAGTTTTCCAAGGTGGAGCTCGTCTCCATCGCCACGCCCGAGCAATCGCGCGAGGAGCTGGAGCGCATGACGGGTGCTGCAGAGAGCGTGCTGCAGGCCCTCAAGCTGCCCTACCGTGTGCTGCGCCTGTGCACCGGCGACATGGGCTTCGGCAGCCGGATGACTTATGACATCGAGGTCTGGCTTCCGGGCCAAAACGCCTATCGCGAAATCTCGTCCTGCTCGGTGTGCGGCGATTTCCAGGCGCGGCGCATGGATGCGCGCTTCAAGCCGGCGGATGGCAAGGGCACGCGCTACGTTCACACGCTCAATGGCTCCGGCCTCGCGGTGGGCCGCACCATGGTGGCGATCCTCGAGAGCTACCAGAATGCTGATGGCTCGGTGACGATCCCCGAAGCACTGCGCCCCTATATGGGTAGCGCCGACACGATCACGAGAGGCTGAGGCACATGCGCATACTGGTCACCAATGATGACGGCATCCACGCGCCGGGTCTCGAAACGCTGGAGCGCATCGCGCGCAGCATTTCGGATGACGTGTGGATCGTAGCTCCCGCCGAGGAAAATTCCGGGGCAGGGCACTCGCTGTCGCTGTCGGAACCCATCCGCTATCGCAAGATTTCGGACAAGCGCTTTGAGGTTGCGGGAACGCCCACCGACTGCGTGGTGATGGCCGCGCGTAAAATCCTGCCGGGCGATCCCGACCTCGTGCTCTCAGGCGTCAACCGCGGCCAGAACATTGCTGATGACGTTACTTATTCCGGCACCATCGCCGCGGCGATGGAGGGCACCCAGCTTGGCTTCAAGTCGATCGCCATGAGCCAGGTGACCGGCATCCACGGCAACGGCTTCTCCTACGAGGTGGCGGAGCATCATGGCCCGTCAATCGTCGCGAATCTGCTGAAGATGGATTTTGGTCCCGGCGTCTTGATGAACGTGAACTTCCCGGACTGCCGTCCGGAGGATGTGCAGGGCGTCGAAGTGACCCGCCAGGGCAAGCGCGACGTGAACTTGCTGACCGTCGACGAGCGCGTCGACCTGCGCGGCAACAACTACTACTGGCTCGGCTTCAAGCGCGAGCGAGGCAATCCGCCACTCGGCACCGATCTGTGGGCCGCCTTCAACCGCCGCATCTCGGTGACGCCGCTCCACATGAACCTCACCCAGCTCGAGGCCATGGACTCGGTGCGTGCGGTGCTCGATCAGCGGTGAGCGGCAGATCATGCCGCTTTCTCACCTATGGCTGTTCGAAATCCCGGATCGGCTCCACGTGCCGCACCCGTTCGCGCCATGAGATGTAGATGGCGCAGGCGATAAGAATGGCCACTCCCACGAAGGTCCAGACGTCGGGGAAGTCGCCGAAGATGTACCAACCCAGCACGGTGGCCATGATCATTTCGCTGTAGGCCAGCGGTGCGAGCAGGGAGGCCTCGGCATGGTCATAGGCGCGGATGATCATGTAGTGCCCGCCATTGGCGATGGCCGAGAGCAGGATGAAGAGCACCCATTGCGAGGGCGTCGGCGTCTGCCAGACGAACAGCACGATGACGCACATGATGATGGCGCCCATCAGGCTTGTGTAGAAGGTGGTCACCATGGCCGGTGCGGAACCCGCAATGCGCCGGGTGAGCAGCAGGTAGATCGCGAGGCATATCCCCGCGCCGAGCGACAACGGCACGCCGGGCGTGATCTCCTGAAAGCCCGGCCGTATGATGATCAGCGTGCCGATGAAGCCGATGATGACGGCCACCCAGCGCCGGATGCCCACCTTCTCCCCCAGCACGAAGGGCGAGAGCAGGGTGACGATCAGCGGCTGAACGAAGAAGATGGCCAGCGTGTCGGCGATCGACTGGTAGTGAAGGGCCGCGAAGAAGAACCCCGTGGCGGCGATCATCAGGCTGGCGCGGATCGCGTGCATCACCGGCATGTTGGGGATAAGCCCACGCGGCCCGACCATCTTCAGGGCGAAAGGCATCGTCAGGAAGGTACCAAAGAACAGCCGTGCCCAGACGATCTGCATGACCGGCACGCCCTGCTGGCCGAGGTACTTGGCAATGGCGTCAAGAAAGGGCAGCACCGCCATGGCGGTGAGCATCAGGCCGATGCCGACGAGTGTGCGGCTGGAAGCGGGACGGTTCATGTGAGCATGTCAGGTTGCCGGGCTGCCCTTAGGGGTCGGCTCGAGAAGGTCCCATTTTGTGCCGAAGGGATCCTGGAATACTGCGACAGTCGCATAGGCCTCGTGCCGGGGCTCTTCGAGGAATGTCACGCCGGCTGCGAGGTAACGACTGTGGTCACGCGAGAAATCATCGGTCTCGAGGAACAGGAACACCCGCCCGCCGGCCTGCCGACCGATGGTCGCCGCCTGCTCGGGCGTACTCGGTTCGGCGAGCAGAAGCCTTGCCCCGCCATCGCCTTGCGGCGCAACCGTGACCCAGCGCTTGCCGCCGCCCAGCTGTGTGTCCTCGACAAGGCGAAAGCCCAGAACGTCCACATAGAACCGCAGGCCCGCGTCGTAGCTCGGCACCAGCAAGCTTACAGTGGCCAGTGCCTGTTTCATGGTGGCCTCTAGGCGCGGAGCCGCTCGTTCGCCGGGTCCCAGATCGACTCGGGGATGATCCGCGCCTTGCGCATCTCGGTGAACATCATCACCTCGAGTTCGGTGCCGACGGCCGTCAGCTCCGGCGGCAAATAGGCGAAGGCCAGCGATTTTCCGGTCTTCTGCCCGAAGCCGCCCGACGTGGTGAGGCCCACCTTCTTGCCGTTGTGGTACACCGGCTCATTGCCCACGCAGTCGCTGTCGGTGTTGTCCACCTCGATGTAGACCAGCTTCATGCGCGGCCCCTGCTGCTTTCTGCGCAGCGTGGCCGCCTTGCCGATGAAGTCTTCCTTGTCGAGCCTGAGGAAGCGTTCCATCGAGGCCTCGATCATGTCGATCTCGGCGGTGAGCTCGGAGCCCCAGCCGCGGTAGGATTTCTCGATGCGCAGCGCGTTCATGGCATAGGTGCCGAACAGTCGGATGCCATGTGGCTTGCCCGCCGCCATCAGCGCATCGAACACCTTGGGCATCTGCGCCATGGGAACGTGGAGTTCCCAGCCCAGCTCGCCCACATAGTTGACGCGCAGCAGGCGCACACCCGCGACACCGGCAACGGTGGCCGTCTTGCCCGTCAGCCAGCGGAAGGAGGCATTGGTGATGTCGGTGTCGGTGCACTGGCTCAGCACATCGCGGGAGAGGGGGCCTGCAAGCACCAGCACGCCGAAATCATCCGTCACGTCGGTGATCGTCACCTGCTCATCTTCACGCTTGCGCCAGCTCAGTTGGTCAAGGTCGTGCAACTGGGCGACGGCGGCCGAGAGCACGTAGAAGTGGTCTGCCGCCAGTCGCGTCACGGTGATTTCGGATTCGATGAAGCCGTTCTCGTTCAGCAGGTGGCCGAGGATGATGCCGCCGTCCTTCGCCGGGATCTTGTTGGCGCAGATGCGCTCGAGGAAGCTGAAGGCGTCCTTGCCCGTCACTTCGTATTTCGAGAAGGTGGAGAGGTCCATCAGGCCCACGCGGTCGCGCACGGCCAGGGCTTCTTCCTTCACAGCCGGGAACCAGTTCGAGCGCTTGAAGGAATATTTCTCGCCTTCGCCCGATGTGTCGTACCAGCGCGGGCGCTCCCAGCCGAAGATCTGCGCGAACTGTGCGCCTTCTGCCTTCAGCTTGTCATACAGCGAGGATTTCCGCAGGCCGCGGCCCACCTCGTGCTGCTCAGCCGGCTTGTAGCAGTAATACATGTGGTGATAGTCGGCGACGGAGACTTCGGCCGTATAGTCCTTGGTTGCCCAGTTGCCGAAGCGGCGCGGGTCGAACTCGCGCATGTTGATCTCGGCCTGCCCATGCACCATCCACTGGGCGAGGTACTTGCCCGCGCCACCACCCTGGCAGATGCCGATCGAGGCGCCGCAATGCATCCAGTAGTTCTTTGGGCCATGCGCCGGGCCCGACAGGTACACGCCGTCCGGCGTGTGGGTGATGGCGCCCGAGATGATCGACTTCACGCCTGTCTCGCCGAACAGCGGCAGGCGCTCCGTGGCGCGCTCCAGCCAGGGCATGATGCGGTCGAGTTCGGGGGCCTCCAGTTCACTTTCATAGTCCCAGCGCGGCGGCTGGCCATCCCAGCAGACATGCGCCGTCGCGGTCTCGTAGGGGCCCACCAGAACGCCGTTCGTTTCCTCACGCAGGTAGGCATGGGAGTAGGGGTCGCGCACCACCGGCAGTTCCATGTCGAGGTCGATCAGCTCCTTGAGCGGCTCGGTGATCACATAGTGGTGCAGCATGTTGGCGATCGGCACGTTGTGCCCGGTCCAGGCGCCCACCACGTCGCAGTAGGAGCCGGCGGAATTCACCACGTGCTCGCAGTCGATGGTGCCCTGCTCGGTGAACACGCGCCATTCGCCGTTGGGCAGCAGCTTGATGTCCATCACCCGGTTGCGACGCACGATCTCTGCTCCCAGCTGGCGGGCGCCCGCTGCCATGGCGTTGGTGATGTCGGCGGGGGCCACGTGGCCGTCCGTCACCGTCCGGAAGGCGGCCTTGACGCCGGTTGTGTCGAGGAAGGGGTGGTACTGCTTGATCTCGGAGGGCCCGATGATCTCGCACTCGTAGCCCGCGAGCCGCGAGATGCCGTAAACGTATTTCAGCCAGTTCACTTCCTCGTCGGTGCAGGCAAGGCGCAGACCGCCGCAGCCGTGCCAGGACACGGCCTGACCGGTCAGCTTTTCCAGCTGCGGGTATAGCTCGGTGCCATAGAGGTGCACCTTGGTCATGTTGAGCGAGCCGTTGAAGTGCGGGCACTGGCCCGCCGCGTGCCAGGTGGAGCCCGAGGTGAGTTCGCCCTTTTCGATCAGCACGATGTCCGACCAGCCCTCCAGCGCCAGGTGGTAGAGGAGCCCCACGCCCATGACACCACCACCGACAACCACCACACGCGCATGCGACTTCATTTCGATCTCCGGAATCTGCTGGCCGGAGGATAGGCCGGACGGCCACCCCCGCTCAAGGTCCAGTCAATCCTCTTCAACCGTCCAAGGCTGGATTCAAGGCGAAATCGGGCAAAGGGTGGTGAGCTGGGCTCAACTCAGAGCTTCTGCGCCTCGAACAGCATGAGCCCGGTGGCGATCGCCACGTTGAGGGATTCCGCCCCGCCCTTCATGGGAATGCGAACCAAAGTGGAGCAGGCGGCGGATGCCTCTTCCGAAAGACCGCGCCCCTCGCTGCCCATGACCATCAGGGACGGCGACGCGTAGGCGCGGCGATAGCTGTCGGTGGCCTTGAGGTGGGTGCCAACGCTTTCCCCGGGCCATTCCTTGAGAAGTGACAGGAAAGCCGGCTGCTCCAGCTTCACCAAGGGCATGCCGAAGATCGAGCCCATGGTGGCGCGCACGCAGTCGCCCGCCCATGGGTCGCAGGACTGCCCGGCGAGGATGACGCCTGCCGCCCCCGCAGCATCCGCCGTGCGGATGATGGTTCCGAGGTTGCCTGGGTCGCGCATGTCCTCCAGCGCCACCCACACGCCTTCCGGCTTCACCGCCTCGGCCCAGCGTTGGCGGAACACGCCGATCTGGTCCGGCGGATTCTTCTGGGCGCTGATCCAGCTGGACGAGCGCGTGATGGGCCAGGTCAGCGCCC
>NZ_JBAXGR010000119.1:0-8272 GCF_037139295.1 Aestuariivirga sp. | reverse complement strand
CCCGTCGTTATTGGCTTCTTCGCGATTGATCATGAATTAAACCGGACACTACTGAGGCGACAACTAGCTTGACACGCGCCGGTCCGGCTGGTTGAAAGATCGTTGCTTCATCTGCAAGCTTTGGGAGGAGCTAGAATGATACCTGGCGCATTCGACTATCATCGACCCGCAACCATTGAAGATGCAGTGGCCCTGCTTGTGAAACTCGGCGAGGACGCCAACATCCTTGCGGGCGGTCACAGCCTGATACCCTTGATGAAGACCCGGCTGGCTTCGCCGGAGCATCTCGTCGACATTTCCGGTATCGGCAAACTCAAAGGCATCACGGTGAACGGCGATGAAATCATCATCGGCGCCATGACCACGCAGTTCGAGTTGATCACGTCGGGCGAGCTCGGCCGGCACATCCCAATCATCGCCGAGACCTCGCGACTGATCGCCGATCCGCAAATCCGCTACAAGGGAACATTCGGTGGCAATGTCGCCAATGGCGACCCCGGCAACGACATGCCGGCGCTGATGATGTGCCTCGGCGCGACCTATTCCGTCTCCGGCCCGGATGGCAGCCGCGATATCGCGGCGCGCGAATTCTACCAGGGCGCCTATTATACCGCACTGGGGCTCGGCGAGATCCTGACCGCGGTCCGCATCCCGATCCCCGCTCCCGGCCATGGCTTTGCCTATGAGAAGCTCAAGCGCAAGGTCGGCGACTATGCCACCGCGGCAGCCGCCGTCGTCATCACCATGGCTGGCGGCAAATGCACCAGCGCGTCCATCGGCCTGACCAATGTCTCGGAAACCCCGCTCTGGGCATCCGATTCCGCTGCCCTGCTGGTTGGCAGCAGCCTTGACGAGGCGACGGTCAGCGCCGCCGTGGCAGCAGCTGAAGCGATCACCAACCCGGCATCCGACATGCGCGGGCCTGCTGAATATCGCACGAAAATGGCAGGCATGATGGTGCGGCGCGCACTTGATCGGGCTCAGTCCCGCGCCAAAGGTTGAGGGGAATTCCAATGTCAAAATCGCATATCGAACTGACGATAAACGGCAATAAGGTCGAGGCGCTGGTTGAACCGCGCACATTGCTGGTTCACTTCCTGCGAGAACAACAGAATCTGACCGGAGCCCATATCGGGTGCGACACCGGCCATTGTGGCGCTTGCACAGTCGACATGGACGACATGTCGGTGAAAAGCTGCATGACATTCGCGGTGCAGGCAAACGGTGCCAACATCACGACCATCGAAGGTGTCGCCAATGCCGACGGTACGCTGAGCGTGCTGCAGGAAGGCTTCCGCATGATGCACGGCCTGCAATGCGGTTTCTGCACGCCCGGCATGATCCTGCGCGCACACCGTCTGCTGCAGGAAAACCCGGCGCCAACCGAGGACGAAATCCGCCATGGCATTTCGGGCAACCTTTGCCGCTGCACCGGCTATGTCAACATCGTCAAGTCCATCCAGTATGCCGTCGCGAAGATCAACGGGACCCCGTTCCAGGAGGCCGCAGAATGAACGACCAGACCAAGATTGACGCCGACCGCGCGGAGCGCACCGAAAAACTCCAGGGCATGGGCTGCAAGCGCAAACGGGTCGAAGACGTCCGCTTTACGCAAGGCAAAGGCAGCTATGTAGATGACCTGAAACTGCCCGGCATGCTGTTTGGCGATTTTGTTCGCTCGCCCCACGCCCATGCGCGGATCAAGAGCATAGACACCAGCCGTGCCAAGGCGCTGCCAGGCGTCATTGCCGTCCTTACCGCCGCCGATCTCAAGCCGCTGGGCCTGCATTATATGCCGACACTGGCTGGTGACGTGCAGGCGGTTCTGGCCGAGGAAAAGGTGCTTTTCCAGAACCAGGAAGTGGCCTTCGTCATTGCCAAGGACCGCTATATCGCCTCCGACGCCACCGAACTGGTCGACGTGGAGTACGAAGCGCTGCCCTGCATCGTCGATCCGTTCAAGTCGATGCTGCCGGACGCGCCGATCCTGCGCGAAGACATCCAGGACAAGATGACGGGCGCTCACGGGCCCCGCAAACACCCCAACCACATCTTCGAATGGATGATCGGCGACAAGGAGGCCACCGACGCGGTCTTCGCCAATGCCGATGTGACCATCAAGGAAATGCTGGTCGACCACCGCACCCATCCCTCGCCACTGGAAACCTGCCAATCTGTGGCTTCCTTCGACAAGGTCAAGGGTGAACTGACGCTGTGGGGCACATTCCAGGCGCCGCATGTCATACGCACCGTGGTCTCCCTGATCTCGGGACTTCCCGAGCACAAGATCCATGTCATCGCGCCGGATATCGGCGGCGGCTTCGGCAACAAGGTCGGCGCCTATGCCGGCTATGTCTGCTCGGTAGTCGGCTCCATCGTGCTGGGCGTGCCGGTCAAATGGGTCGAGGACCGGATGGAGAACCTCTCCACCACGTCGTTCGCCCGCGACTATCACATGACCACGGAACTTGCCGCCACCAAGGATGGCAAGATCCAGGCCATGCGCGTGCATGTTTTGGCCGACCATGGCGCCTTCGACGCCTGCGCCGATCCGTCGAAATGGCCCGCCGGCTTCATGAACATCTGCACCGGCTCCTATGACATCCCGACGGCGCATCTGGCCGTGGATGGCGTCTACACCAACAAGGCGTCGGGCGGTGTCGCCTATCGCTGTTCGTTCCGCGTCACCGAAGCCGTATTCGCCATCGAGCGGGCGGTGGAATTGCTGGCTCAAAAGCTGGGCATGGATGCGGCCGAGTTGCGCATCAAGAACTTCATCAAGGCGGAGCAGTTCCCCTACCAGTCGGCTCTCGGCTGGGAATATGACAGCGGCGACTATCACACCGCCATGAAGAAGGCGATGGATACCATCGGCTACAAGGAACTGCGCGAGGAGCAGGCGAAAAAGCGCGAGGCTTTCACCCGTGGTGAAACCCGCGAACTGATGGGAATCGGCATCTCGTTCTTCACCGAGATCGTTGGTGCCGGCCCGGCCAAGAATTGCGACATTCTCGGCATCGCCATGTTCGACTCGGCGGAAATCCGCATCCATCCCACCGGTTCGGTGATCGCCCGCATGGGCACCAAGAGCCAGGGACAGGGCCACGAAACAACTTACGCCCAGATCATTGCCACTGAAATCGGCATTCCGGCCGATGATATCATGATCGAGGAAGGCAACACCGACACTGCGCCCTATGGCCTAGGCACCTACGGGTCACGGTCGACGCCGGTGGCGGGTGCGGCAACCGCCGTGGCTGCCCGCAAGATCAAGGCAAAGGCGCAGATGATCGCCGCCCACATGCTGGAAGTGCATGAAGGCGATCTGGAATGGGATGTCGACCGTTTCCGGGTCAAAGGCCTTCCGGAGAAGTGCAAGACGATGAAGGAAATCGCCTGGGCTGCCTACAACAGCCCGCCGCCGAACATGGAGCCGGGTCTGGAGGCGGTTAATTATTATGAACCGCCGAACATGACCTATCCCTTTGGCGCCTATTTCTGCGTCATGGACATCGACGTCGATACCGGCGTTGCCAAGACACGGCGCTTCTACGCGCTCGATGACTGTGGCACGCGCATCAACCCGATGATCATCGAGGGCCAGGTTCACGGCGGACTTACCGAAGCCTTTGCCTGCGCCATGGGCCAGGAAATCCGCTACGACGAGCAGGGGAATGTCATGGGGGCGTCCTTCATGGACTTCTTCCTGCCTACCGCCGTTGAGACGCCGCACTGGGAAACCGACCACACCGTGACCCCCTCCCCGCACCATCCTATCGGTGCCAAGGGCGTGGGAGAAAGCCCGCATGTCGGCGGCGTGCCCTGCTTCTCCAATGCGGTCAACGATGCCTATGCATTTCTCGGCGCTGGGCACATCCAGATGCCCCATGACGCGTGGCGGCTGTGGAAGGTCGGCGAGAAACTGAACCTACACAAATAGGGTCAGGAAACCGCCGGTGAAAATTCCACAGGAAAAGGTTGCCATGCAATTGGCCGCGGTCGGGTACATCCCCGACCGCGATCTGGCCACGGCTCTATGGCTGATGGAAAGCCTCAAGCGCCCGCTGCTGCTGGAAGGCGAGGCCGGCGTTGGCAAGACGGAGGTGGCACGGGCCTTGGCACTTGCCCACGACACCAAGCTGATCCGCCTGCAATGCTACGAGGGGCTCGACCAGAGCGCGGCGCTGTATGAATGGAACTATCAGCGTCAGCTGCTGGCTATCAAGGCGCGCGAAGGCACCGACGCTTCCGCGGTCGAGGAGCATATCTTCAGCGAGGCCTATCTGCTGGAACGGCCACTGCTTGCCGCGATAAGGCAGGAGAAGCCGCCCGTTTTGCTTATAGACGAGGTGGACCGGGCCGACGAGGAATTCGAGGCGTTTCTGCTCGAACTGCTGTCGGACTTCCAGGTTTCGATTCCCGAACTGGGGACGATCACCGCGACCACCATCCCCCGGGTCATCCTGACATCGAACGGAACACGCGAGCTCAGCGACGCGCTGCGTCGTCGCTGCCTCTACCATTATGTCGACTATCCGGATGTCGACCGCGAAGCGCGGATCATCCTGTCGCGCCTGCCCAGTATCGACACTGATCTGGCATTGCAGATCGCCAATATGGTGAGCCTCATCCGCAAGGAGGAATTGCGTAAATCTCCTGGCGTCGCCGAGACGCTGGACTGGGCGGGGACGCTCGCCGGGCTGGAGATCCGCCACCTGCGCGACGAACCGGAAACGGTGCATGAGACGCTGATGTGCCTGATCAAGACCGCCGAGGACAAATCCCGCATGACTCGCGAAGTCAACGACCGCCTGCTCGGCAAGGTGGCCTGAGATGAGCCTGGCGCTTCCAACGGAAAATCAGCTCGGTGCAGGAGCTAGGACGAAGCTCAACGGTTTTGCCCATATCCTGCGCGACAACGGCTTTGTCGTTGGCCTAGCTGAAACCCGCGATGCGCTGACAATCCTGAGCAGCAGTGATGCGGTGCGCCCCTCGCGCCTGAGCGCCAGTTTGAAGACGCTGTTCTGCAGCCGCCAATCCGACTGGCAGAAATTCGACGAGATCTTCGACGCCTATTGGCTGCAGCGCGGCATGAAGTCGGCGACGCGCATCTCCGGCGCGCCGCAGAAGTCCCCGCAAGGTCTGCATACCGTATCGGCGGGCCAGCGCGGATTTGGCGAAAGCGATCACGCCGACCATGTCGAGCGCGGCGAAGGAAGCGAAGTCTCCGAGACCGGCCAGTCCAAGCGCGAAGGCGCGTCACGCACCGAGCTTCTGTCCCGGACCGATTTTCGCCACCTCACCCAACCCGAAGATCTGGCGGCAGCGCACGACCTTGCCGAGCGTCTTGCCAAGAGCATGCGCGCCCGCCTGACGCGCAGGATGCATGCGCGGCGCGCCGGCCAACGGCTGGATCTGCGCCGGACCATTCACAAGAGCATAGCCCATGGCGGCACGCCGATGGAGCTTGTCCACCGCAAGCGCAAGGACAAGCCGCTGCAACTGGTCGTGCTGCTGGATGCATCGGGCTCGATGAACCTCTACTCCGCTGTTTTCCTGCGTTTCATGTACGGCGTGCTCGACAGCTTTCGTGAAGCCGAGGCCTTCGTTTTTCACACCCGCCTGATCCATATCTCGCCGGCACTCAGAGAGCGCAATCCGCAACGCGCCATGGAGCGCATGACGTTGTTGGCGCAGGGCACCGGTGGCGGCACCCGCATCGGTGAAAGCCTCGCCACCTTCAATCGCTGGCACGCCAAGCGCTGCATCCATTCGCGCACCTGCGTGATGATCGTCTCGGACGGCTACGACACCGGTCCGGCAGAAAATCTGGGTATCGAGATGCAGGCGCTGCGCCGTCGCTGCCGCCGCATAGCCTGGCTCAACCCGATGATCGGCTGGCAGGGTTATCGGCCGGAGGCCGCCGGCATGAAGGCGGCGCTGCCCTATATCGATCTGTTTGCTCCGGCCCACAATCTCGACAGCCTCGAAGCCCTTGAACCCTATCTGGCGAGGATATGACCATGCCACGGCAGTCCGACATTCTCGATCTGATCGGTGACTATAAATTGAAGGGCGAGCCCTTCGCGCTGGCAACCGTCGTGCGCACGATATCGGTCACGGCGGCAAAGGCCGGTGCCAAGGCGGTGATCCTGGCCGACGGCACCATCACAGAAGGCTGGATCGGTGGCGGCTGCGCCCGCGGCGCAGTGCTGAATGCTGCGCGGGAAGCGCTTGCCGACGGCCAGTCACGGCTTGTCAGCATCCAGCCTGACGATCAATTGTCCGCGCATCAGGTCAAGGTCGGCGAACTGCGCGACGGTATTGTCTACGCCAAGAACATGTGCCCGAGCCAGGGAACGATGGATGTGTTTGTCGAACCGGTCCTGCCCCGTCCGCACCTGACGATCTGCGGCGGGTCACCCGTCGCCATTGCGCTCGCCGACCTCGCCCGGCGAATGGGTTTTTTCATCACCATCTGCGCGCCTGCGGCCGATCACGCAGGCTTTGGCGAAACCGACCGCCTGATCGACGGCTACGCAATTCCAGCCGATGGCAGCGAACGCGATTATGTAGTGATCGCCACACAGGGCCGCGGCGACAACCTTGCGCTGAAAGCCGCCGTGCAGGCGCCCTGCAAATATCTCGCCTTTGTCGGCTCACGCAAAAAGGCCGCTGCCCTGAAAGGCCAATTGGCTCAATCCGGTGTATCATCGGCGCAGACCGATCGCATCCATGCCCCGGCGGGGCTTAACATAGGCGCCATAACGCCCGACGAAATCGCGTTCTCGATTGTCGCCGAAATGATCGAAATCCGCCGTCGCGGCCAACGCACACTCTGACAAGGACACACCAGATGGAAATGAACGGATCACAGCGCATCGAAGCGTCCCGCGAGCAGGTTTACGCAGCGTTGAATGACGTCGACGTCCTGCGTCGATGCATTCCCGGTTGCGATTCGATCGAAAAGACGTCCGATACCGAGATGAACGCCAAGGTGACGTTACGCGTCGGCCCGGTGAAGGCGAGTTTTACCGGCAAGGTGACGCTGTCGGATCTCGATCCGCCGAACGGATACACGATCAGCGGAGAAGGCTCGGGTGGCATGGCCGGCTTTGCCAAGGGCGGGGCAAAAGTCGACCTGGTGTCCGATGGCGACGCGACATTGCTCAACTATACCGTCTCCGCCGATATCGGCGGCAAGATCGCTCAGCTCGGCAGCCGTCTGATCGATGGAACGGCGAAGAAACTGGCGGGCGACTTCTTTGCGAAATTCAGCGAGATCGTCGGTCCGAAACCGGTCACAAAAGACACGCCCGCCGAAGAGGTTGCGGTCAAGAATGGCTGGGTCGGTCGCTTGCGCCGTTCGCTGTGAACCGGCGCCCCAAATTGTGCTGACAAACTCTGACCGGGGCAATGCGGCCGGAGGACACCAAGCGGGTGATTGTCGACACCACGGTGCAGTCCAAGAACATCATGTTCCCAACCGACGCCAAGCTGCTCAACCGGGCCCGCGAACGGCTGGTGACACTGGCGAGGAAGGCCGGCCTTGATCTCCGCCAGTCATATACGCGGGTCGGCAAGTTCGCACTGATCCGGCACCAGCGCTATGCCCATCCCCAGCGAGACATGGCGGAACTGCTGCTCGAAACTTAGAGCCCCGACCTCCCGATCCGTCGGTACCCGCTACTCTAAGTGTTTTCTATTATTGCCGAACCGCTGCAAACACGTACACGTAGAAACTCAGATAGGTTCGATCTTTGATGACAGGGGCGGCGCTGAGCCGGAAACCATGAACCTTTTGAAGCGCAGCCTTATCCTGTCGTGCGGCGCGTCCGCGTCGGCCCTTGTTCTGGCGATCAATGCCGGGGCGACAGATTTTACGATCACGCCTTCGCCACCTGCACCGATCACCACAGACACCCAGATCCTCGACACCACAGGTAATCTCGGCACTCCGGCACCTACTCGGATACCGTGATTGTGACGATCACTTACTAGCTCGGATGCAAGCCGCGAGTCGGTGGTCACAGGCTGCGTGTTATGATCGTTTTCCCACAGGGTCGCCTGTCACGCCAGCGATGCTCAATGGCCAGGGATGTTTGCGCACCGTACAGGATTCGAACCCTGCGCTGTGAAAAGTCAAAATGGGTCTTAAGGTGCGTTCGCATCCCGGCGTGGGATTCGCACCCTGCGAATTTCCATGCCCAGCAAAAACAATGGTTTAGGACCGGAGAGAGTTAGCTGCCAGCACCTTTCCCTCCGCCATTTA
>NZ_JBAXGR010000118.1:0-8469 GCF_037139295.1 Aestuariivirga sp. | reverse complement strand
TCGAGCTCGGCGGCATCGGGTGCGCCCTTGCCCATCATCTTGCCGAACAGGCCCTTGCCCTGGCCCATCTGCTTCATCATGCCCGCCATCTGGATGTGCATCTTGAGCAGGCGATTGATTTCCTCGACCTTGGTGCCCGAACCGGCGGCCACGCGCTTCTTGCGCTTGGCATCCATTGTCTTGGGGTTCCGGCGCTCATAGGGCGTCATCGAACTGATGATGGCCATCTGGCGCTTCAGCAGCTTGTTGTCGAGGTCCATGCCCTCGACCTGCTTCTTGATCTTGCCCATGCCGGGCAGCATGTTCATGACGCCGCCCATGCCACCGAGCTTCTGCAGCTGCTTCAGCTGGTCGGACAGGTCGTCGAGATCGAAGGCGCCCTTCTTCATGCGCTCGGCGATCTTCTGCGCCTTGGCCTGGTCGAAGTTCAGCGCGGCCTTCTCGACCAGCGAGACGACGTCGCCCATGCCGAGGATGCGGCCGGCGATGCGCTCCGGGTGGAAGTCTTCGAGGCCTTCGAGCTTTTCGCCCGTGCCCATCAGCTTGATGGGCTTGCCCGTCACCTGGCGCATCGAGAGGGCCGCACCGCCGCGGCCATCGCCGTCGATACGGGTGAGCACGATGCCGGAGATGCCGATCTTCTCGTCGAAGCTGCGCGCGAGGTTCACGGCATCCTGGCCGGTGAGCGCGTCAGCGACGAGCAGCGTTTCGTTGGGCTTGACGATATCGCGAACGGAAGCTGCCTCGGCGAGCAGTTCCTCGTCGATGGCGAGGCGGCCCGCGGTGTCGAGCATGACCACGTCATAGCCGCCCTTGCGGGCTTCCGACATGGCGCGCTTCGCGATCTCGATGGGCTGCTGGCCGGGTACGATGGCGAGCGTGTCGACCTTGACCTGTTTGCCGAGAATGGCGAGCTGTTCCTGTGCGGCCGGGCGACGGGTGTCGAGCGAGGCCATCAGCACGCGGCGCTTGTCGCGCTCGGTCAGGCGCTTGGCGATCTTCGCGGTGGTGGTGGTCTTGCCGGAGCCCTGAAGGCCAACCATGAGAATGGCGACAGGCGGCGAGGCGCGCAGGTTGAGGGCGGTGTTCTCGCCGCCGCCCAGCGTCTCGACCATCGCGTCATGGACGATCTTGACCACCATCTGGCCGGGCTTCACGGATTTCACGATCTCGGCGCCGACCGCCTTCTCGCGCACCTTGTCGGTGAAGGTCTTCACCACCTCGAGCGCCACGTCGGCCTCGAGCAGCGCGCGCCGCACTTCGCGCAGCGCGTCCTCGACGTCGGCGTCAGACAGGGCACCGCGTCCGGTGATCTTGTCCAGAATGCCCGACAGGCGATCGCTTAAGGTGTCAAACATGTTCCATTCCCTTCGGCGCAAACGAACAACGCACCCGGGAGCGAATCTCGCTGCCGGATGTTGGCCGCCTCACCTCCCGGGAATGTCAGAACCCCATGTGTGAAACCGCCTGAAGACGTTCAAGCCGTCGTGTGATGGAAGGGCACATAGGGGAAAGCGGCGAAAGAGTCAAATTCCGGAGGGTGGAGACCAGCCCTCTCACGGCCGTCATCCCGGCCAAGACCGGGATCCAGCTTCCCCAGGGCTCCGCGCCCCTAGGGAAGGGTGCACGGCGGCCTTCTGAAGACGGGGGTGTAGCGGCCTCCGAAAACGCCCAAAAGCAATCGTTACAAACTCCGTTACGGCCCTGACTGGTTCCGGCCTTCCCTCGGGGCGCCGCCCGAAGCGGGATCCCGGACTTCGCCGGGATGACGGGCCGAATGGGGTATGTATCTGATCAGGAAGCGAAAATCGCTTCCAATTCCGTTCGCATCGCACCCGGATCGGCGTCGATCCCCGTCCAGTACTTCACCCCGATGACGCCCTGGTTGATCAGCATCCCCAGCCCGTCGATGGTGGTGCAGCCCTGGGCCTTGGCGTCCCGCAGGAAGCGGGTGTCCGGCGGGTCGACAATGACGTCCGCCACCACCATGCCGGGCCTGAGGGTGGAAATGTCGACATCCAGCGGCTGGTTGCCGTTGGCCAATCCGATGGAGGTGGCGTTGACCACGATGTCGGTGCCCTCCGGCACCCGGTAGGGCTGCGGCCATACCACCAGCTCGGTGGGAGTTTTCGTCTTTTCGTTCAACAACTTGACCAGCGGCTCGGCGCGTGACACCGAACGGTTGACGATGGTGAGGGACTTCGCCCCGGCGAGTGCCAGCTCGACGCCGATGGCGCGGGCCGCACCGCCCGCCCCGAACATCACGATGCGCTTGCCCCTGGGGTCCACCACCTCCATCAGCGACTTGAGGAAGCCCTTGCCGTCGGTGTTCTCGCCGATGAGTTTTCCGTTGCGGTTCACGGCGCAGTTGACCGCCCCCATGATGGCTGCACTCTCGCCCAGCCCATCAAGATATTGGATGACCTCCACCTTGTGCGGGATCGACAGGTTGAAGCCCTTCCAGCCCATGGCACGCGCGCCCTTCACGGCATCGGCGAGCTTCTCCGGCGGCACCTCGCAGTTGATGTAGCGCCAGTTGAGGCCATGGTGGCGGAAGGCGGCCTCGATCATGGCCACCGTCGGGTTGCCGTTCGATCCTTCCGAGAAGGAGCCCACCAGTTCGCTCGTGAAATCCCGCGCCGCCATTTGTTCCTCCCGTTTTGCCGCAAGCTATCACCTCTCAGCGGTCTAGCAATCCTCAAGGCTTTTCCCATATAAGGCCCCCATGCCAGAGGCCTCACCTTTCCACTTCCGCAAGATGAACGGGCTCGGAAACGACTTTGTCGTTTTCGACGCGCGCAAGCGTTCGCTTGCCATGGACGAGGCGAAGGCCCGCGCCATCGCCGACCGCAAGACCGGCATCGGCTGCGACCAGCTGATCGTGCTGGAGCCGTCGCCCAGGGCCGACGTCACCATGCGCATCTGGAACAATGAGGGCGGCGAGGTCGAATCCTGCGGCAATGCCACGCGCTGCATCGCCGATATTCTCTTCGACGAGAAGAAGGCCACCCGCGCCACCATCGACACCAAGGGCGGCTTCCTCGTCGCCGAAAAGGGCGGCGACCGGCTGGTCACTGTGGACATGGGGCTCCCCCGCTTCGACTGGCAGGACATTCCGCTCTCCGAGAAGTTCCACGACACGCGCTACATCGATCTGCACGTCGGCCCGGTGGACGCGCCGCTCATTGATCGGCCATCGGTCGTCAACGTCGGCAACCCGCATTGCATTTTCTGGGTGAAGGACCTCGACGTCGTCGACCTGGCCAGAGTCGGGCCGATGTTGGAGCACCACCCGCTGTTCCCGAAGCGCGCGAACATCACGCTCGCCCGCATCGATGCGCGCGACCACGTGGTCATCAAGGTGTGGGAGCGCGGCGCCGGCCTCACCAAGGCCTGCGGCACGGCCGCCTGCGCCGTCATGGCGGCGGGCTTCCGGTTGAAGCGGCTGGACGCGAAGGCCACCATCACGCTGCCGGGCGGTGATCTGTTCATGGGCGTCCGCGAGGCCGATGGCCACGTGATCATGACCGGCCCCGTGGCCTATGAATTCGAAGGCGATCTGCCGCCGCATCTGGCGGTGTGAGATGAGCGAACCCAAATTCGTCACCTTCGGCTGCCGCCTCAACACCTATGAGACCGAGGTGATGCGCAATCATGCGGAGGCCGCGGGTAAGTCCAATGCCATCGTGTTCAACACCTGTGCGGTGACGGCGGAAGCGACCCGCCAAGCCAGGCAGGCGATCCGCAAGGCCAGGGCCGAGAACCCGGATGCGGAAATCATCGTCACCGGCTGCGCCGCGCAGACCGACCCCGAGATGTTCGCCAAGATGCCGGAAGTCTCCCGCGTGCTCGGCAATGAGGAGAAGCTGAAGCTTTCAAGCTGGCAGCATGGTGCGAATGCGCGGGTCTCGGTCTCCGATATCATGGAGGTGAAGGCCGCGAAGCCGCACCTCGTCGATGGCCTCAAGGAGCGCACACGCGCCTTCGTGCAGGTGCAGAACGGCTGCGACCATCGCTGCACCTTCTGCATCATTCCCTTCGGCCGCGGCAATTCACGCTCGCTTCAGGCGGTGGATGTTGTCGAGCAGGTCCGCCGCCTCGTCGGCTCCGGCTATTCCGAGGTGGTGCTGACCGGCGTCGACCTCACCTCATGGGGAGCGGACCTCGAAGGTGCTCCGAAGCTCGGGCTTCTCACAAGTCGCATTCTCAAGACCGTTCCGGAGCTGAAGCGCCTGCGCCTTTCCTCCATCGACTCGATCGAGGCTGACCCCGAACTGATGGACGTGATCGCGGGCGAGGAGCGGGTGATGCCGCACATTCACCTGTCGCTGCAGTCGGGCGACAACATGATTTTGAAGCGCATGAAGCGCCGCCATGCGCGCGAGGACTCGATCGCCTTCTGTTCGGAACTCCGTGCGCGCCGCCCCGGCATCGTCTTCGGTGCCGACATCATCGCGGGCTTCCCGACCGAGACGGACGAGATGTTCGCGAATTCGCTGAAGATCATCGATGACTGCGGCCTCACCTATCTGCACGTCTTTCCCTTCTCTCCGCGCCCCGGCACGCCCGCCGAACGCATGCCGCAGCTCGAGAAGCACATCATCAAGGAGCGCGCTGCGCTGCTGCGCCAGAAGGGCGAGCAGCGGCTCGACCAGTTCCTCAGCCGCGAGGTCGGCACCACGCGCCAGGTGCTGATCGAGACGGAGGCCATGGGCCGCACCGAACATTTCGCGCAGGTGAAGTTTCAAAGCCGCATGGCGCCCGGCGCCATCGTCACCGCCCATGTCACTGGCCGTGGGCCTTCCCATCTCGAGGCCAGGCTCGCCGCATGAGTTTTTTCCGAAAGCTGTTCACCCGCTCCGGCCCCAGGGAGGCGCAGGAGGCCCCGCCGCCTGCCGCCGAGGAGGCCGTCGCGGAGCCGGTCGCTGCACCGGAGCCTCATCCAGTTGCCGAAGAGCCACCGCCTGCGCCCGAACCTGAAAGCCGCAGCGGCTGGTTCTCGCGCCTCTCGGAAGGCCTGTCCAAGTCCTCCCGCTCGATCACCGGCTCCATCACGTCGATCTTCACCAAGAAGAAGCTCGACAAGGCGACGCTGCAGGACCTGGAAGACGTGCTGCTGCAGGCCGACCTGGGGCTCCCCATGGCCGAGCGCATCGTGAAGGCGGTCTCCGCCGGCCGCTATGACAAGGAGATCGACCCGGAAGAGGTGAAGCGCATCCTCGCCGCGGAAGTCGCACAAGTGCTGAAGCCCGTCGAGGTGCCCTTCACCTTCGGCGCGCAGAAGCCCTTCATCATCCTCGTCGTCGGCGTCAATGGTGCGGGCAAGACAACCACCATCGGCAAGCTGGGCTCGATTGCCCGGGCCGAGGGCCACAAGGTGATGTTCGCCGCCTGCGACACGTTCCGGGCCGCCGCCATCGAGCAGCTCAATGTCTGGGGCGGCAGGATCGGCGCCAAGGTGATGTCGCGCCCCACCGGGGCGGATGCCTCTGGCCTGGCTTATGATGCCATTGCCGAAGCCAAGGCCGACGGCACCGACATTCTGTTCATCGACACGGCGGGACGCCTCCAGAACAAGCAGTACCTGATGGACGAGCTCGACAAGATCGTGCGCGTCATCAAGAAGCAGGATGAGGGCGCACCGCACGCGGTGCTGCTCGTGCTCGATGCCACCACGGGCCAGAACGCCATGGCCCAGGCCGATATCTTCACCAAGGTCGCGGGCGTCACCGGCCTGATCATGACCAAGCTCGACGGCACGGCGCGCGGCGGCATCCTCGTCGCCATCGCCGAGCGGTTCAAGATCCCGGTCCATGCCATCGGCGTGGGTGAGAAGATCGAGGATCTGCAGCCCTTCGACGCCGAGGGCTTCGCGCGCGCCATTGCCGGACTGGAGGAAGCATGAGCTTCACCTCGACACCGAAGATGGGGCAGGGCACCAAGCTCCTCATCGAGATGGGCCCGCTCGTCTGCTTCTTCGCGGCCAACTGGAAGGCCGGCATCTTCTGGGGCACCGGCATCTTCATGGTGGCGACGGTGGTGACGCTTACGGCCTCCTGGCTGCTCACGCGCAAGATCGCGATGGTGCCACTGGTGTCGGCGATCTTCGTGGCCATCTTTGGGGCGCTGACCCTGTGGCTGCACAGCGACCTGTTCATCAAGGTCAAGGTGACACTGATCAATGCGCTGTTCGGCGCGGTGCTGCTGGGCGGCGTGGCCTTCGGGCGCAGCTACCTGAAGCTCGTGATGGGCGAGGCGGTGAAGCTCACGGAGGCAGCCTGGCGCACGCTGTCGATCCGCTGGGGCCTGTTCTTCCTGTTCCTCGCGGTGCTGAATGAAGTCGTGTGGCGCAGCGTGTCGACTGACCAGTGGGTCAACTTCAAGGTCTTTGGCCTGCTGCCCTTGACCCTCGTCTTTGCGATTGCCAATGCCCCCTTCATGTCGAAGCACATGATCGAGGATGAGAAGGGCTGATCCTTATGTGTCTTCTCCCGCTTCTTCAGCGGGAGAAGAAGGGACCCGTTGCGGAACGCAACGGGGAGATGAGGGGACGCAGGCGTCGCATTAGGTTCGGAGACCGCGTTCCCTCACCTCCCCCAACTGCGTTGGGGCCCCTTCCTCTCCCGCTGAAACGGGAGAGGACAAAGGGTCACGGCATGCCGTCAAAAGCCCCTGCCGGATTAGAAAACGGCGCGAATTCCGTAACGTTCTCCACGCTGCGGTATTGCTGCAGTGCCCATGTGACGGACGGAAAGGCGATGTCATCCCACGGGATCTCGTCCCAGCCCACCATCATCACCTCGAGGCTCTCCGGCCCTGGCGAGAAAGAGGGTTCTAACATGTGCGCGAGATACATGATCTGCACCTGCGCGATGCGCGGGATGGTGTAGACGGCGAGCAGCCTGTCAATCACGATGGACGCATTGGCTTCCTCATGCGCCTCGCGCATCGCGGCCTGCTCGGTGGTTTCGCCGACTTCCATGAAGCCTGCGGGCAATGTCCAGAAACCGATGCGCGGTTCGATGGCGCGGCGGCACAGCATGATCTTGCCGTCGTGACGCACGATGGATCCCGTGACGATCTTCGGATTGACATAGTGCACGAAACCGCATGTGCTGCAGACATCCCGCTCGTGGCTGTCACCATCGGGAATTTCACGCCGGAAGTCGGGGCTCTGAGTCTTAATGGCCATCGCTTGTCAAGTGTTGAAATCTGTGTGCGGATCATCTTAACTCAGCTCTGGGCAAAGGGCACCCAGGGAATTCACACCGCTTTTTGCTTGCAGCGAAAAATCTGAGCCGCTACTTGTTCGCGGCTCCGCGAGGGGAAGTCCTTACGCTGTCGAGCAACGGTCATGCCAGAGATGGCGCAAGAGTTTTTGCGACACCGAAGGACATCCTTCGGCACGCAGGCAGGAGACGGGGCGAATGACAACAATCAAGGACGTGAAGCAATTCTCGCGTTCACCATCACACCTGTTGAAACGGGCGGCGCAGTACTCGAACCTCATCTACATGGGCGAGGTCGGCAAGTCGGGTCTCACCCACCGCCAGTTCACGGTGCTGCTCGCTGTCGACTCCAATGACGGCAAGAGCCAGACCGAGCTCGTCAAGCTCACCGGCATCGACCGCTCCACCCTCGCCGATCTCGTGGCCCGCCTGCTGGCCCAGGGCTACCTCCAGCGCAAGCGCACCAAGGACGATGGCCGCACCAACGCGATCCGCATCACCGCCGTCGGCAAGAAGATGCTGAAGATGGCCCAGCCGGGCGCTGACGAGGTCGACAAGCAGCTGCTCTCCCTCATCTCGTCCTCCGAGCGCAAGTCCTTCATCGACAATCTGGCCGTTCTCGCGGCCGAGATGGACCGCATCGAGGAAAAGGAACCGGCGAAGCCCGTTCGCAAGCTCAAGACCCGCAAGCGGGCCTGACCCCCTCTCCCTCACGCCTTGTAGATGTCTGCCCTGAAGGCTGCCGCCAGCGCAGCACAGCGTGGGCCCATGGCCGTCACGTCGCCATCATCAGGAAAATGCTGACGGATTTCGCTGCCGCGTGACCGTAACAGCTCCGGAACGGGCCGCCCTGTCACGTCGAAAGCCCGCATCGCGACAGCTGCCAGGCTGGCGAGTGTGAGCTCCAGCAGTTCGCCCGCTTTTTCCTGCTTGCTCCAGGCGAGGAAGACGGGCGAGGCCACATCGTCCTGCGCGAAGCCGCCGGATTCGGAACCGGGCAGCAGCGTGGGCTGAGCCAGCATGCGCATCTCCTCCTCGTAGCCGACCATCGCCATAGCGAGGCAGCCGAGATAGTCGCTGTCAGGATAACCGAGGAAGGGCGGCAGCAATGACACCGGACCATCCTGCAGCTTCGCCGCCACGCGCGCGGCAATCACCGCGAGGTTGGCCATGGAAGCCGTCAACGCATCCATTGCGGCAGGCGCCTGCGCATTGTGATAGCCGCCGGTCGAGACCACCT
>NZ_JBAXGR010000117.1:0-8475 GCF_037139295.1 Aestuariivirga sp. | reverse complement strand
ACGCTCAGCCACAGGCTGAAACGAATGAACCCCGGGAGAAATCCCGGGGTTTTTTGTTGACGTACGATCAATAGTCCTCTCCCGTGGGAGAAGCGGGAGAGAACACCGATCACGGCACGCTCACGCCGTAGTAGCTGCCCTGGCCCCTCTCAAGTATCTGCCGGTCCGACGTAGAGAGAGCCGAGGGGAGCATGACGAATTCGGAGATGGGGCCGGACCAGCCGCGGCCGGAGATCATCCGGTCGCTGCCAATACTCCACCGATAGTTCTGCGACGTGGGGGCCGTCGCGTAGACCGTGGCAAGGGGCCATGGCAAGGCAATTGCGTTTGCCGATGCAGCAAGCTGGGCCCCATTTCGTGCCCAATTGTCGAAGGCAAGCGTATGGTAGAAGAAGGATGAACCTAGGAGACTGGCGTGGAAGAAGGGCGGCGCCGGGCCGGCGCCACCGAACAGGCCGGCATACGAGGCAATCCAGCCCGTCTGCGTTCCGCTACCATACTGGGCGACTGCGGAGACCGCGCCGATCGCGAAGAACTGTGCTGTCATGCCCAGAAAGGTCGTGTTCGTGACGGATGGCCAGATCAGGCCCGGGCGTCCACCCGCCATATCGACACTTCCCGCATTGACAATGCGGGGTTGATTGGCCGCCGTGGCCTGAACGGCGTTGCGCCCGTTTCCGGACTGGTCATACCAGGTGGAAATGAAGCAGGAGTTCGATCCGCAGAAACCGGTGAGCGCCGCGGTGTCAATATGGCCGCCGATGGTGAAGCCGATGTTCTGTTCGGTGTTGTCTGAGGACCGCCGCACCCGCAGCAAGGAGCCGGAGTAGCCGCTGCGCAGGCGGCGCACGGAGAAGGCGGCGGCAGATGCGGGCAGGCTGTCGAGGACGCCGGTGAAGCTGGGCGTTGATGCCACCGTCTTCGCCGCACCGGTTCCGCCAGCGGCGGTGGAGACCGTGACCGAGAGCGTGAGCGTGCCCGTGGGGAGTGCCGAGACATCGACGTTGGAGACGGTATGTGGGCTTCCGCCGATGGTGCCGGAACCCGTGACGCTGCCGGAGCCGCCGCTGGAGGTGATGGTGTAGGTGAAGGATGCGCCTGTGGGCGCCTTCGCGATGGCGAAGCTCACGGCACTGGCGTTTGCATTGGTGATGGGGCTCGTGGTGAAGGTGGCGGTGTAGGTCTGCACCTTGAGGGCCGAGGTGTCGGGCACGGTGAAGGTGAGGCTGGATGCCGGGTTGCCTGCAATGTCGGTGATGCTGCCGCCGTTGAGGTCCAGCGGCGCGGCGATGGTGATGCCGTTGGCATCGAAGTCTCCTGCCTGCACGGCGTAGCTGAAGGTGAGTGCCGCCGTGCCGGAGCCCGAGGCATAGGTGGCGAAACGCGTGGCGCCGCCGACGTCGATGGCGATGCGCGGCGTGCCGGTGACGATGACGGGCTCGCTTGCCGTGGCGGTGAAGACGAGCGTGGCTGCCGAGGCAGGCATGGCGCAGAGACAGAGGATCGCCAGACCGCGCGCCATTTCGATCAGTCGGGAGAGGAAGTGCATGGGGCTCGGTTTCCTCATGCTATTGCACCGCGATACCGTAATAGGCGCCCTGGTTGCGCTCCAGCGTCTGGCGCTCCGACGTTGACAGGGTGATATTGAACAATGTCACCTCGGAAATGGTGCCGACCCAGTCGCCAACCCCGCCGCCGGGGCCGGTGCCGCCGATCCAGAACACATGGGTCGAGGGAATGTAGACCGTGGTGGCGTCACCCACAGTCTCGACTCCGTCGAGCGCCCCCGACAGGCCTAAGGTGCCGGAGACGACCGTGACCACGCGCTGCTGCTGGGTGGAGCCCATGAGACTCACCTTCGCTCCTGCGATGTTGGCGCCGAGATAGCTGGCGCCTCCATTGACCGCCCGGATGATGCGGCCGACGTTGCCGGTGACATCGAAACCACCACGATCACCCATGATGTGCATCTGGCCCGTGCTGGCGGCCGAGCGCACCACGGCATTGGTGCTGCCGCGGATAGTCTGGGGGATGGACGGTGCGACCAGCACCCTCCCTCCTGCGGTGTAGCGCAGTGTGGGCCTACCACCCTCCACGTCCAACGTGCCTGCGTTCATGATGCGTGGCTGGCTAGCGGCAGTGGCCTGCACCGCGTCGCGCCCATTGCCGGACTGATCATACAGCGCCAACACAAAGCAAGACGAGGACCCGCAGAAACTTGTGAGCGTGGTGATATCGAGGGCACCGGCGATGGAGGCGGCAATGTCGCGCTCCGCATTGTCGGGCGAACGCCGGACGCGCAGCAGCGGGCCGCCATAGGCGCCGCCCAACCGGCGGAGGGAGAGCGCCAGCGCCGCCGCAGGCAGGTTGTCGAGGACGCCGGTGAAGGTGGGCGTGGACGTGGACGTCTTCGTAGAACCCGTTCCGCTAGCCGCTGTGGAGACGGTGACCGAGAGAGTGAGCATGCCGGAGGGGAGCGCTGAGACATCGACGTTCGCGACGCTATGGCTCGCACCGGCGATGGTGCCGGAGCCAGAGACGGTCCCCGCCCCGCCGCTGGAGGTGATGCTATAGCTGAAGGACGCACCCGTGGGCGCCTTGGCGATGGCGAAGCTCACGGCATTGGCATTGGCCTCGGTGATGGGGCTGGTGGTGAAGGCCGCCGTGTAGGTTTGCACCTTGATGGCGGAGGTGTTCGGCACGGTGAAGGTAAGGGCGGTGGGCGGATTGCCCGCGACATCGGTGAGCGTGCCGCCGTTGAGCTCCAGCGGCGCGGCGATGGTGATGCCGTTGGCATCGAAGTCTCCTGCCTGCACGGCATAGCTGAAGCTGAGTGCCGCCGTGCCGGAGCCCGAAGCATAGGTCGCATAACGCGTCGCACCGCCGACATCGATGGCGATGCGCGGGGTTCCCGTCACCACCACGGGCTCGCTGGCGGTGAGGGTGAAGTTCAGCGTCGCGGCCATGGCGGGTGCGGTGAACAGCAAGAGGCACATGACTGTGCTGAACAGCAATGGCACCGCATGCCAGAACAGGCGGCGAGGATGTGGACGGGCCATCACGGCACGCTGACGCCGAAGTAGGCGCTCTGGCTGTTCTCGATGGAGAGCCGGTCGCTCGCGGTGAGAGCTGCCGGGAACATCAGGAATTCGGAGATCGGGCCGGACCAGCCGCGCAGGGCGAGCGTCCGGTCACAGCCGATGCTCCACTGGGTGCCGAAGGCAGGCGTCGCCGTCGCGTACATGGTCGCCCACGGCCACGGCAAGGCGACGGCACTCACCGATGACGCAAGAGCAGCGCCATTGCGGGCCCAATTCTGGAAGGACGGCGAGTGCCAGAGCGTGGACGTTCCCGCAGCAGTGCCGACGATGGAGACGCCGGTGGAGCCGAACAGGCCCACGAAATCGGAGATCCAGCCGGTGCGGGCGCCATCGTCATGTTGGCTGACCACCGAGACGGCACCGACCGAGAAAGTCACAGTCGTGCGCAGAAAGGTCGTATTGGCGGCGGAGGGCCAGACGAGGCTGGGGCGTCTGCCCGCGGTATCCATGACCCCGGCGTTCACGATGCGCGGCTGGTTGGCGGCAGTGGCCTGCGCGGCATCGCGCCCGTTTCCGGACTGATCATACCAGGTGGTGTCGAAGCAGGACGAGACGCCGCAGAAGCTCGAGAGCGCCTGAGTGTTCAGATGACCCAGGAGCGTGGCGCCGATATCCTGCTGGGTACCGTCCGACGCGCGCCGCACCCGGATGAGCGGGCCCGAATAGGCCCCGCGCACGCGGCGGATGGAAAAGGATGCGGCAGGAGACAGGCTGTCGAGGATGCCGGTGAAGCCGGGGGTGGCCGTCGCCGTCCGCGCCGCACCCGTGCCGCTTGCGGCCGTGGAGACCGTTACGGACAGCGTCAGCGTGCCGACAGGCAAGTTGGACAAATCGAGGCCTGAAACCGTTTGGCTGTTGCTGCCGATGGTGCCGGAACCGGTGACGCTGCCGGAGCCGCCATCCGATGTGATAGAATAGGTGAAGGAGGCTCCCGTGGGGGCCTTGGCGATGGTGAAACCCACCGCGCTGGCATTGGCTTCGGTGATGGGGTTGGTGGTGAAGGCCGTGGTGTAGGTCTGCACCTTCAGGGCCGAGGTGTCTGGCAGGGTGAAGCTGAGGTTCGATGCTGTGTTACCCGCGACGTCGGCGATGCTGCCGCCGTTGAGCTCCAGCGGCGCGGTGACCGTGATGCCGTCTGCGTCGAAGTCTCCGGCCTGCACTGCATAGCTGAAGGTGAGTGCGCTGGTGCCGGAGCCAGAGACATATGTGGCGTAGCGCGTGACGCCACCCACATCGATGGCGATGCGCGGTGCGCCCGTAACCACTGCCGGTTCGCTTGTCGCCACCGTGAAGGCAAGATTGGCCGCAGCGGCCTTGGTACACAGCAGGCACAGCAGAGCCAGAAGCCAGGCGGCGTGGTGCAGCCTTGCGGGCTTCCCGCAGGCTGACCTTCACCTGTCGCGCGCTGGCTGACGGACCAGACCTCAGAGATCGTCATAGGTGCCTGCGGCCGGTGGCGTGACGGAGACGATGGTGGGTGCAAGCGTGTCCTTTGTCACCGTGGCAGTGGCAGCACTGCCTGCATTGCCCAACGTGTCGGTGAGCGTGATCGAGAGGGTCAGCGTGCCGTCACCCAGCCCTGAGAGATTGAGTCCGGTGATCTGCTGCGGGTCGGTGCCCACGGTGCCGCTGCCCGTGACGGCGGTGCCGCCGCCGGAGCTGGTGATGGAGAAGCTGTAGCTGGAGCCGATCTCGCCACCTGAAATCTGGAAGCCCGCGTTGGTGCTGTTGGCGGCGGACACCGCAGCACTGAGGAAGGCAGCGCTGTAGCCGGTTGGTGGCAGGCCATCGAGAGTGGCGGTGGCCTGCCGTGCGGCACCCGTGCCGCCTGCGGCGGTGGTGACGGTGACCGCGACGGTGATCGTGCCCACGGGCAGGCTGGTGACATCGACGCCGGTGACCGACTGGGCATTGCTGGTGATGGTGCCCGACCCCGTGACGGAGCCAGCACCACCGCTCGAGGTGATCACATAGTTGAAACTGGCGCCCTGCGGCGCCTTGGCGATGGTGAAGCCCACCGCATTGGCATTGGCACTGGTGATCGGGCTGGTGGTGAAGGCCACGGTATAGGTCTGGATCTTGATGCCGGAGGTGTCGGGCGCGGTGAAGCTCAGGTTCGTCGCCGCGTTTCCGGTGCCGTCGGTGAAGTTCCCGCCATTGAGATCGAGCGGTGAGACGAGCGCGATGCCATTGGCATCGAAATCCCGCGCCTGGACCGCATAGCTGAAGGTGAGCGAACTGGTTCCGGAGCCTGCCGTGTAGGTGGCGTAGCGCGTGACGCCGCCGACGTCGACGGCGATGCGCGGCGTTCCCGTGACGGTCACTGGCTCGCTGAGAGTGAGTGTGAAGTTGAGCGTTGCCGCGAGGGCCGAGGTGCTGAGGAGACCCAGAAACGGAATGATCCCGAGGCTGCGGCGCAGCCATGCATGCTTACAGTTCATTGAAAGTCCCCGATGATGGAGGTGTTATTGCGACGATGACCGGTGCGGAGCTGTCCTTCGCCATGGTGTCGGTCACCGGTGTCCCGAGATTGCCAAGCGGGTCCGAGAGCGTGAGGGAGAGCGTCAACGTACCATCAACGAGACCCGACAGGTCGAGCCCGGTGACCTGCTGCTGGGGCGAACTGACCGTGCCATTGCCAGTGACGGGCGTGCCGCCGTTGGAGCTGGTGATGGTGTAGGTGAAGGTTGCCCCGACCTCGGCCGCCGACAACGCGAAGACCGCCGCCGTGATGGGGCTGGCCATGAACGATACGCCATAACCCGATGGTGGCTCGCTGTCGAAGATGACGGTGGTGGGGTTCGAGGCCGCGGTGGGATTGTCGCCGCCGGTGGCGGCCGCAGCTGGCACCTGAAGCGCAACTGCGCCCTGGCCATCTGGCGTGATATCAACCGTCCAGGTGATGTTGTCAGCCGTTTGAAGGTTACTGGCCGTGCCGTTGGTAACGACAACGTCCGACAGATCAAAGCCGCTCACGGCGCGACTGAAGGCGATCCTGAACTGGATCGGGATGACATTGATCGGGCCTGGCGTTGCCACTTCCGTGGTGACGCTCACCGCAGAGGTGGCCTTCGCGATCTGCGCGGTGACGGGGCGGCCGACCGCGCCTTGCTTCGAGGTAACGCTGAGCGTGAGCGTGAGCGTGCCATCGGCAAGCCCAGAAACATCGATGCTGCCACTGGGCTGCGGGTCACCCTCGACGCGCCCCGATCCGGCAACCGGGGTTCCGCCGCCAGAGCTGGTGATGGTGTAGCTGTAGCTTGCGGATCGTGGCGCCCCGGCAAGTTCGAAGGCAAGCGATGCCTGGTTCGAGGTGTTCACGTCGCTCTCGAGGAATTGCACGGTGTAGTCGTTCGGCACGTCCCGCGTTTCGGTGCGGATGATGTTCTCGCGGTTGACGAAGGCAAGCCGCCGGGCATTCACCGATCCGGACTGCGCACCGATTCCGCCGAAGTGATCGGCCCCAAGTTGATAGGTGAGCCGCAGGCCGCCCTGGACATCACCACTGTCATCGGCGGAAATGGTCGCGCCAAGCTGCAGGGCTGGGCTCACATCATAGTCCGCCGTGAGCTTCAGCCCAGTCTTGTCATTCTCGGTGTCCTGCTCCCAGCGGAAGGCCGACAGCGATACCCTGAGATCTTCCAGCCGGGGCACCTGGCCCGCAATGCCGACATCCCAGCCCGACAATGGCCGTTCCTCGATATTCGTGGTCCTTTCCGTCCATCCGCTGAGCGCCATGTAGCGGTTTGCGAAGAGGGTGAAATCGGACGTCGAGGCTTCCAGCCCAAGGCTCATGCGTTCATGGCCGATCGGAAACTCGCGGTCATAGAATGCGTTGACGCCGAGCATCCAGTCACTGTCCGGCACCAGATAGCGATAGCCCAGACCCACATTGACGGTGGTGTCCTCGAAGTCCGAGCGGATTGCGGCCTCAAGGAAAAGGGTGTGATCGAGTGCTTCGGACTCAAACAGCGAATCGACTGTTCTCGCTTCGATGTGGGCGCGCCGCCCGGGAAACCATTCGACTTGCGTCTCGAGGTTCCGCAGGAAGTGGATGCCGTTGTCCTGGCCAAATTGGGTGGCGTCATCGATGAGGCTGCTGACCTGCTGGTTCGCCGCAGCGGCGACGACCTGGTAGGCGCCGTTCGTGATCTCGCGGCTGTCTGGTGCCTTGCCTTCGACGATCAGGCGCAGCGCGGCCTGTTGGCCCAGGCCCCAGAAACCATCCAGTGTGTTGGCGAGGAGCGTCCCCGAGCCTGCATCACCCAGCAGCTGCGAGGGCCTCATCCGGCCAGCCACGGCACCCAGAGCGGTGGACGCAATGGCGGAGCGAACCGTTCTGCCATCGATCTCACCTTGCATTGCATCCGATGCAACACCTAGCTCTCCCGGCGCGGTGCCTGGCTGCTCCGGCATGGTGGATGTTATGTCTTGCAGCGGCTCTGCGGAGGAAGAGCTTGCAGGCAAGATCATGGGAAATGGATCGTCAACCTCCGGCGGTGGCTCGCCTGCCGGGTCCACCGCGACGAGGTTCTGTGGAAGCTGCGCCGCAACAGCGGTTCGGGGTGGCTTCGAGGATGCAGGCTCAACACTGCGCTCGTCGAGTACAGAGATCGATTTCTTACCTAACGGAATTTTGGTTGTTTTCGGACGTCGCTCCTCTGGCAATTGCTTCCACAGGATCGTGACGTTGCGCGGAGGAAGAGAGTGATGTGCTGGTTCTGCCAAGACCAGCGGGGTCGCCGGCGTGGCCGCACAACAATGATCAATGGCGACACTCCCGCCGACATCAGGTACCTGCCAGTGACGACAGGCGCGCTCGGCGAGGTACAGACCGGCCAGCAGCACTGATGCTGACAGCCCGCTGACAACGCTGCGCAATAAAAGCATATTCCTGGATCGGGACCGCTGTCTGAAGTTCCAGCCTAACCCCGCTCGCTTGTGCCAGACTTTCGCTGGCCGCTTCCCATGCCCCCTCTACCCGCCATCGGTTGGAGCTGCCGCACGTGCAGGAACAAGCCCCCCCGCCCCGCAGGCTCAAGCGGCGGAATGGCCGTGTTCCGCAGTCCGGCCCCCAGCCACGCAAGGGATGAAATCCGGTCCTTCTTACAGACACTTGGATGCTGGAGGCGGGGGACCATCACACGGACGTTTCATGTGTGAACGCTCTTGCATTCGTGACCGTATCGGACTAAAGACAGCCCCGGTCAGCGCCCGTAGCTCAGCTGGATAGAGCACCAGACTACGAATCTGGGGGTCATGGGTTCGAATCCTGTCGGGCGCGCCAAATTATTCCAAATAAATCATATACTTACATGCGACCGCCATGGAGATCAAAGGGTCCGCCTCGTTTACGGTAAGCGCACGGTAAGCA
>NZ_JBAXGR010000116.1:0-8487 GCF_037139295.1 Aestuariivirga sp. | reverse complement strand
GTGGTGGCGGCATGGGCGGCGGCATGGGTGGCATGGACTTCTAAAAGCCCGCTCAGTATCGCGGAATAACACAAGGCGAGGCGATCCGGCGACGGGTCGCCTTTTTTCTTGAAGGCGGAGACTGAACAGCAGATCTGCGGGTACCGGCAGCAAGGCGACGTGATGCTTGGCTATCGATGCCAATTCCCAGGCGCGCGGGTGATCGCCAAGGGCTGCATGTTCGAAGCCTCGATGGATCAGAACTTCCAGCGCCTCGGCGCCACTACGCCGAGGCCGTGAAGCACCAAGCACATGGACGAGACCGGTGTACCTTTAACCGCTTGTCACCGCCATCAGGTCGATTTCTATGAGGAAGTCGGGGTGAGACAGTCGGGTAACACCTACAAGGGTACTGGGTGGAGGCCGATCGGGATGCCACGGATAGGTCATGGCCGGGTCGGTCTGCACATTGATGAACGCGTCCATATCAAGGACGAAGATGCGGCGGTAAACCACGTCGTCCCAAGTAGCACCTGCTGCATTAAGCTGGATCGTCAGCGCCTCCATCACCCGCAGGTACTGGCCGCGCATGTTGCCGATCTCTACCGGTCGATATCTCTCGTCGGACGGGGTCTGACCGGCGATGAAGATCAGCTTGCTCGGACCGGAGACAGTGATAACGCGCGTATAGCTCGGGTGCACGAACAATTCTGGCGGGTTGATGTGCTTCTTTTCCATTAATGACAAACCCCTGTTCAAAACTCGCGAAGCAAACGACCCCCGCCGTTTAATGGTCCAGTGAAGCCGCTTTCACGCAGTGCATACCACAAACACACCGCGTTGATGCCGAGTATCGGAATGTCCAATAATGGTTCAAGCTTCTGGGTAACATTGATCATGCCCATGTTCGTGCCGCATTGGACTATCGCGTCAAGTCTGTTGTTCGCAGTCGCCATCTCCATGACTGCTTTTTCTTTGGCCCAGTCAGGTATGTGGGCAATGTGTTGCGTGTTCCCACAGGCAAACCCAACGCTGGCTACAACTTCGTAGCCGAGATCCTGAAACATCCTGGCAGCAGAGGTGTTTCCAACTTGTTCGAAGGGTGTGAGAAGACCAATTCGCCTGGCGCCATAGCTATCAAGCGCAACCTTTGCTGCATCGTGCCATGTCGCCCAAGAAAGTGAACAGTATTTCTCCATCTGAGCCATCGTCGTACGAATTGGCTCGATGCCGGAAATGATATGTTCGAGGCTCATGCCCATGATCATATACTGGGGCGCGGCAAGCAGTGCCGTCTTGATGGCGGACTCGACTCCGTTGAGGAACTGCTGTCTGTACTCTTCGATACCTTTGGCAGAGCTGACGTCAGGCCTCGGCGTCAAGACTGGACTTGTGTGCAAGCCGACCCCCGCTAGTCCCTTCGCACCAGGATTGGCAAAGATGATACTCCAGAGTTCATGCTCCATTGTCGTATTTGTGGCTGGTACCAGAAGGCCAAATCGCTGGCGGAAGCTGCGCGCATCCGGATATGCTACTGGACCCAATTCTGGCGTGGGAGTAAGACTGACATCTGGAATATTGACGGGCTTGTTGGAAAGCGGACCTACACGAGACTTATCAGCCACAGCACCCTCATAGTAGGTATTCGTCAAGCGCCTGAGCTGTGGGTCCATCTCTGGTGAGGATCAATCCTTCAGCCGATCACTAGGAGTAAGATTAAGCCTCTGATGGTGCTTGTGGCAATCGATACCTGAGCCGTTGGAATGTGCGCTTTCAGTATAGGCGCACCTCTCTTGATTGGCCCACGGCAGGTAGGTCGCATCGATGAGTGCCGCCACCGAAATCGCCGGCGGCTCCTGCTTCACCGCCAGCCGCTCGAGCACCTCCGGCGAAAGATATGCCAGCCGCATGGTGCGGCTGACAAAGCGATCGGTCACTTTCTCGTCCTTGGCAATGTCATGGACGGTGGTCGCTTCACCATTCTCCAATCGCCGCCGCCAGGCCCATGCACGGCCAAGAGCCCGAAGGATATGATGGTCCTGGGCAATTTGCTCACGCTCAGCTGTCTCGGGCGGGAGAACCCTTGGCCGGCCGTTACGCTTGCGAATGGTGAGGGGGACAAACACGCGGGTCGTAGGATTGCTCATGCACCAGTCTCCGTCAGCAGGTCATGGGCAAGTGAGCCGAGCCCCTCGTTGCGCAGATCGATGGCCAAGCCCTCCGCACCCACCGTGACCCTGGCAACGAGAAGCCTCACGATGCGCGCCCGTTCCACCGGAAACATCACATCCCAGAGGTCGTTGAACCGCCTGAGGGCGGCGAGCAGTTCGCGCTGGTCGCAGGCCGTGTTCTCCCGCTCAAACCGCTCCAGGATCTGTGCGGCGATCTCAGGCGTGGCGATCAGCCTGCGCAATTCCGCGACCACTGCCGCCTCAACCATGCCGCCGGGAAGCCGGGCGGGTCCGGATCCCTCTGGCACCAATCGCCCCCGGATGTGGTCCATCGAGGCGTAGTAGTGATAGCGCCGCTCGCCCTTGCGGGTGAACGTCGGCGTCATGGCGGCTCCGGTGTCGGAGAAGATTAGCCCCTTGAGAAGGGCGCTGGACTTGCCGCGGTGTCGGTTGCCCCTGACATGGGAATTTTCCCTGAGAATGGCGTGCACATCATCCCACATCTCCTGTGTGATGATGCCATCGTGTTCTCCTGGGTAGGAAGTGCCCTTGTAGACCGCTTCGCCGAGATAAAGGCGGCTGTTCAGAATTTTGTAGATGATACCCTTGTCGATCAGCCGTCCTCGCTTGTTCCGGATGCCCTCAGCCTGCAGCACGCGGGCCAGTGTCGTCGCCGAGCCGAGGTCGACAAACTTCTGGAAGATCAGCCGTACGATCTTGGCTTCCGTTTCGTTGATCACCAGCTTTCGGTCTTTGACTTCGTAGCCCATCGGCACGAAGCCGCCCATCCACATGCCGCGCTTGCGGGACGCTGCGAACTTGTCGCGGATGCGCTCGCCAATCACCTCGCGCTCGAATTGTGCAAAGGACAGGAGAATGTTGAGGGTGAGGCGACCCATAGAGTTTGTGGTGTTGAACGCCTGCGTGACCGAAACAAAGGTCACGCTGTTGCGCTCGAAGACCTCAACCAGCCTGGTAAAATCGACGAGCGACCGACTGAGGCGGTCGATCTTGTAGACGATCACCACGTCAACGAGGCCCGCTTCGATGTCCTTGAGCAGTTGCGAGAGGGCAGGCCGGTCAAGTGTGCCACCGGAATATCCGCCATCGTCGTAGCGCTCGCGAATGGCGGCCCAGCCTTCAGACTTCTGGCTGGTCACATAGGCTTCGCAGGCTTCGCGCTGGGCATCGAGGCTGTTGAACTCCATGTCGAGGCCCTCTTCGGAGGACTTGCGGGTGTAGATGGCGCAGCGCAGACGCTTGACCTGCTCGATCCTTGGGGGCGCCTTCATCAGCCTTTCCTCCGCACGCCATTGAGAGCGAAGAAGCGAAAGCCGTTCCAGTTGACGCCAGTGATGGTTCGCGCGACGGCGGAGAGCGACCGGTATGTCCGGCCCTCCCATTCGTAGCCGTCCTTCAGGACCGTAACGGTGTGCTCGACACCCTCCCACTCCCGGATCAGTCGCGTTCCGGGAAGCGGGTTGCGCGGGTCGTTCACCATGGGTTTGCGGCTGATCTTTCCCTCCGTCTCATCAGCGAGGAGTTCAAGCGTCCGCCGCGTGTCGCGGCTTAAGCCCCCGTATGTCAGTTCCTGAATCCGCCAGGAAATCCGCAGCTCTAAAAAGGCCCGCGCGTTGTTGGGGGCGGGGTTGCCGAGGAGTTCTTCCCACTTCTTCTTGAGGTCGTTGACGCTCATGCGCTGTAGTGCTGCGAGCTGCGCCACCACGCTCGCGTCTGCCTGGATGTCCTCTCCTGGCTGCGGAAGCCTGTCCAGTGTGGTCTGTCTCTTGGTTCGCATCATCAACCTCCTGTGCGTTCGCGAAGCCTGTGGCGGCGAACACCGCTCCGCTTGGCGTCGAAGTCGAGAAAACTGTCTTCGCAGGGCGCAGATAAAGAGCTGGACTGTTGGGTGAAGAGACGCATGAGACCGACGCTGAGAATGCCGATGAGCTCATGGCGACGCTGTTGCGCTGTCATGTTCTCCGGGGGTGTTGAAAGTATAAGCGGTTCATTCATGACTGGGCTGAGACCGTTCGCTATGTGATGAGGAAACGATAGCCGTCTCGGGCCTTGGCACAATGGCAGGTGCTCACGATTCGTAGCGCCAAGTGGCCAAGCGGTGTGCAGCGGGGAACTGTCGTGTGGATAATTCTTGGCAAGAGCCAGCAACAATCATCGAGTATAATCGTCTGTACACGCATTATCCTCTTGAAGTCGCCCGCGACATGACGCTAGCTGTGAACGCCTGAGTTGGGTTTGAGTTGGATGGCGGGATGCAGCAGGACTTTCAGTTTCGAGGACAGGATGATCGACGCCGGCGCGCTGCCGAGTATGTGCGCATGTCGACAGAGCACCAGCAGTATTCGACCGAGAACCAGGCGGATCGGATCCGCGATTATGCCAAGCACAACAACATCGACATTGTCCGGACCTACGCGGACGAGGGCAAGAGTGGCCTCAACATCGGCGGGCGCGAGGGTCTGCAGAATCTGATCGCGGATGTCCGGGCGAAGGAGACCGACTTCGAGTTGATCCTCGTCTACGATGTGAGCCGTTGGGGCCGTTTCCAGGATGCCGACGAATCCGCCCACTACGAGTACACCTGCAAGCAGGCCGGCATCAAAGTCATCTATGTCGCGGAGCAGTTCGAAAATGACGGCTCGCCGGTCTCGACCATCGTCAAGGGCGTGAAGCGCGCCATGGCCGGCGAATACAGCCGCGAGCTCTCGGCGAAGGTCTTCGCCGGACAGTGCCGCCTGATCGAGCTTGGCTTCCGGCAGGGTGGCCCCGCGGGCTTTGGTTTGCGCCGGGTGCTTCTCGACCAGTCTGGTCAAGTGAAGGCCGAGCTGAAGCGCGGTGAGCACAAGAGCCTTCAGACCGACCGTGTGGTGCTGAGGCCGGGTCCTGAGGACGAGGTGCGGATCGTTCGCCAGATGTATAGCTGGTTCGTGGAGCAGGGCGTGGTCGAGAGCGAAATCGCGTCCCGCCTCAATGCCATGGGCGTTCTGACCGACCTCGGGCGGCATTGGACGCGTGGGACGGTGCATGAGGTGCTCACCAACGAGAAATACATCGGCAACAACGTCTATAACCGCCGCTCCTTCAAGCTGAAGCGCGAGCGGGTGGTGAATCCCCCTGAGAAGCTGATACGCAAGGAAGAGGCCTTCCCGGCGATCGTTGAGCCGGAGCTTTTCTACATTGCGCAAGGGATCATACGCGGACGTTCCCAGCGGTTCACTGACGAGGACCTGCTGACGAAGCTGAAGGGCCTCTACGAGGGCAAGGGCTATCTCTCGGGAATCTTGATCAACGAGGCCGAGGAGATGCCTTCGGCCAGCGTCTACACCCACCGCTTCGGCAGCCTCATCCGGGCCTATGAGCTGGTTGGCTACCGGCCGGACCGTGATTTTGCCTATCTCGAGATTAACCGCCAGCTAAGGCGGCTTCATCCTGAGATCGTGCAACGCACCGAAGCGGGCATCATGGACATTGGGGGCGAAGTGTACCGCGACGCCGGGACCGATCTGCTGACCGTCAATGGCGAGTTCACAGCCTCGATTGTGCTGGCGCGCAGCCGCCGCACGGAAGCGGGAAGCCTGCGCTGGAAGATCAGGCTCGACACAGGGCTCTGTCCCGACATCACCATCGCGGTGCGGCTTGATGCCGACAATGCCGGCATCCTGGATTATTACCTCCTGCCTTGGATCGACCTCGGGCCGCAGCGGCTCAACCTTGCTGAGGCAAATGGCATCTGGTTGGAGGGCTACAGGTTTGATGGGCTGGAGGCGCTCTACCGCCTAGCCGCCCGCAGTCGCATCAGGAGAGCCGCATGAAGAAAGCACCTGTCATGGAGGATGTGCCGATCGAGGCGATCGAAATCCTGAACCCGCGTGAGCGGAACCAGAAGGTATTCCAGGAACTGGTCGAGTCCATCCGCCTCTTGGGCCTCAAGAAGCCTATCACGGTGGCGGAGCGCTCAGGTGCTGGTGGCAAGCGCTACATTCTGGTCTGCGGGCAGGGTCGGATCGAGGCGTTCCAGGCCTTGGGGCAGACAAGCATCCCCGCCCAGGTGATTGAGGCCACTGACGACGAAGCCTTCGTCATGAGCCTTGTGGAGAACATCGCCCGCCATACGCCGCGCACGCTCGAACAACTCGACGCGATCCGCAGCCTGAAGCGACGGGGTCATTCGGTTGTGGCAATCGCCCGCAAGACAGGGCTCGACCCGCGGTGGGTCAGTGGAATGCTGGAGCTTCTGGAGAAGGGCGAGCAGCGCCTCGTGACGGCAGTCGAAGCGGGCCGGGTGCCACTGGCGATTGCCATGGCCATCGCCAAGGCGGGAAGCGATGACGCCGACGTCCAGGAGGTGCTGCAGACTGCCTATGAGTCAGGCGACCTCCGGGGCAAGAAGGTTCTGACGGTCAAGCGCCTCATTGATGAACGCCGGCGCGCCGGCAAGGGCTACGGTCAGAAGGGAACGCGTCAAAACAGGGGTCAGAGGCTGACGTCCTCTGCTCTCGTGCGCGCCTACAACCGGGAAGTCGAGCGGCAGAAGATGCTGATCCGCAAGGCCGACGGGGTGCAGCAACGGCTCGCGTTCGTCTCGGGCGCCATGACGCGGCTGCTGGGCGATGAGGACTTTCTGAATCTGCTACGGGCCGAGGGGCTCACATCCATGCCTGCGATTCTGGATCCGGGCAAGAACGGGGGAGAGCTGCGATGACGGAAAAGGTACAGATCGGATTTGAGGGGCAGGCGATCCATCTTGGCCTCGATAAACTCCTTCCCACACGATCTGTCCAACCCGAAGTCCGCAAGACCCGCAAGTTCGCCCAGATCCTCTCCTCCATCCGGGAGATTGGGCTCATTGAACCACTGATCGTGACACCGGCAGATCTTGCCTCGGGTCTCCACATGCTGCTCGACGGTCATCTTCGCCTCCTGGCGATGCGGGATTTGGGGCTCGCGACGACTGCCTGCCTCGTCTCGCGCGACGATGAAGGCTACACCTACAACAAGCGGGTCAACCGCCTTGCCACGGTTCAGGAACATTACATGGTGTTGCGTGCCCTTGAGCGGGGCGTGCCAGAGGACCGGCTAGCGAAGGCACTCGACCTCAACATCGTCTCGTTGCGGCGCAAGCGCGATCTTCTCGATGGCATCTGTCCGGAAGTCGAGGAGATGCTGAAGGACCGTAACTTCAGTGCTGACATTATGCGGTATCTGAGAAAGATGAAGCCGCAACGCCAGATCGAATGTGCCGACCTCATGTGCTCGATGAACAACTTCTCGGTCAATTATGCCGGAGCCCTTCTTGCCGCCACAACCTCCGATCAGCTGCTGGAGCCAAGTCAGACAAAGGGGTTGAAGGGCCTCTCGTCTGCCGAAATCTCGCGCATGGAACAGGAGATGTCGCTGGTGCAGAGCCGCTTCAAGGTGATCGAGCAATCCTATAGCAACGATGTCCTGAACATGGTTCTGGCGCGTGGCTATCTCAACAAGCTCGTGTCGAACAAGGCGGTTGCAAGCTACCTGCAGCGACGCCAGCCCGATCTTCTCGAGGAGTTCCGGTCTATCGTGAAGATTACCTCGATCGAGGATGACGCGAATGTTTCAAAGGTCGCTTAGCGCGACTTGCGAAAACGCGGGAACGACACATCATTCATGCCAGATCACTTCGCCATTCTGACGAATCGCCCAGTGAAGCCACGCGTCGAAGGCTGCGCGGAAAGCAGACTTCGCGCTGGGCAAATCATCGGCGTCACCGCTGCCGTTCAGCCGGGCGCCCTGCAGATAGGGGCCGGTGACGGTCCAGAGCCAGACGTGCTTGCTGCTGCTACGGAAGGTGGCAAAGATACGGCCGGCATTGTGGTCGGCCACAATGACGCGGAAATCGTTCTCTGCGCTCTGAGACAGCTGCATGGGCCGATCAATGAAGATGCGCGGGTCAAACTTGTGATGCATGAACGACGGGCCTGGCTTCAGAGCTATTCGCTGGTGGCTGCATTCCCGGCGAGCCATTCCTTTAGCTTCGTCCAGCGACGGCGGCCCGAGACGTTCTTCACCGCAATGGCGACGGCCTTGGCCTGGCCCACGATCACAACGAGTTTCTTGCCGCGGGTGATGCCGGTGTAGATCAGGTTCCGCTGCAGCATGGTGTAATGCTGGGTCATGACGGGGATGACGACGGCGGGGTATTCGGAGCCTTGCGACTTGTGGATGGTTGCCGCATAGGCGGGAACCAGGGTGTCGAGTTCGCCAAAGCCGTAGGTGACCGGGCGACCATCAAAGCTGGCGATCAGCTCCCCGGTGTCTAGGTCGACGGCGTCGATGTAAC
>NZ_JBAXGR010000115.1:0-8860 GCF_037139295.1 Aestuariivirga sp. | reverse complement strand
GCCCCTGATCACGGTGATCGGCCTCAGCTATGCCTCGCTGCTCGAGGGCGCGGTGCTGACGGAAACAGTCTTCGCCTGGCCCGGCCTCGGCCTCTACATCACGCGTGCCCTGTTCAACGGCGACATGAACGCGGTGCTGGGAGGCACCATTCTGGTGGGTGCGGTGTTCATCGGCGTCAACCTGGTGAGCGACCTCCTTTATCGGGTGTTCGACCCGAGGCTGCGCGGCGCATGACGCAATCCCTCTCGCACTGGCTCCTCGACGAGGCCCCGGGCTCGCGCCGGCAGGCGGTGCTGGGCAGCCTCTACCGCGGCCTGCTCGCCATCCTCTCCAATCCACCGGGCCTTGTAGGACTGGTGATCGTCACCGTGCTGGTGCTGATTGCCATCTTCGCGCCGCTGCTGGATCGCGGCATCTCGCCCATCGCGCAGGACCTCGGCAACCGGCTGGCACAGCCTTCCGCCGCGCACTGGTTCGGCACCGACGAGCTTGGCCGCGACATCTATTCTCGCACCCTCTATGGCTCGCGCGTGACGCTCACCATCGTGGCCCTGGTGTCGGTGCTGGTGGCGCCCATCGGGCTCGCCGTCGGCACGCTGGCGGGCTATCTCGGCGGCTGGGTCGACATCGTGCTGATGCGCATCACCGACGTCTTCCTCGCCTTCCCGCGCCTCGTGCTGGCGCTGGCCTTCGCGGCGGCGCTGGGGCCGGGCATCGAGAATGCGGTGATCGCCATCTCGCTCACTGCCTGGCCTCCCTACGCGCGCATCGCGCGGGCCGAGACCATCACCATCGCCAGGAGCGACTTCATCCAGGCCGTGCTGCTGCAGGGCGCCTCCACCTGGCGCATCCTGCTTCGCCACATCGTGCCGCTGTGCCTGTCCTCGGTGATCGTGCGGCTGACGCTCGACATGGCGGGCATCATCCTCACCGCGGCGGGCCTGGGCTTCCTCGGGCTGGGCGCGCAGCCGCCCACGGCCGAGTGGGGCGCCATGGTCTCGGCGGGGCGCGACGTCATCCTCGACCAGTGGTGGGTGTCGACCATCCCCGGCGTCGCCATCTTCCTCGTGAGCCTCGGCTTCAACCTGCTGGGTGATGGGCTGCGCGACGTCTTCGACCCCAAGGAGACCTCGTGACAGCGCCCCTTCTCAGCGTCGAGAACCTCAGCGTCTCCTATCCCGGCCGCAGCGGTGTCACCAAGGCCCTGCGCGAGGCGACCTTCACGCTCGGCCATGAGCGGCTGGGCGTGGTGGGCGAGTCCGGATCCGGCAAGTCCACCATGGGCCGCGCCCTGCTCGGCCTCATCCCCAAGCCTGGCGTGGTGACGGCCAGCCGCATGGACTTCGACGGACAATCGCTGCTCGGCGCCAGCGATGCCGACTGGCAGAAGCTGCGCGGTCGGCGCCTGTCGATGATCATGCAGGACCCCAAATATTCGCTGAACCCGGTGCGCCGCATCGGCGACCAGATCGTCGAAACATGTCTCCTCCATCTGGACATCTCGCGCCGCGAGGCGGAGCGCCGGGCGCTGGACATGCTGGAGGCGGTCAAGATCCGCCAGCCGGACGCGGTGTTCCAGCAATATCCGCACCAGCTGTCTGGCGGCATGGGCCAGCGCGCCATGATCGCCATGATGCTGGTGGCGGAGCCCGACCTGCTGATTGCCGACGAACCCACCTCGGCGCTCGATGTGACGGTGCAGAACGAGGTGCTGCGCATCCTCGATGACCTGGTGCGCAACCGCGGCATGGGGCTGATCTTCATCAGCCACAACCTCAACATCGTCTCGAGCTTCTGCGACCGCGTGCTCATCATGTATGGCGGACGCATCCTCGAGCAGATCTCGGCGCGCGACCTGGGCGCGGCCAGGCACCCCTACACCCGCGCCCTGCTGGCCGCCGCACCCTCGCTCGACGCGCCCCGCGCAACGCTCGCCACCGTGACGAGGGACCCCGCATGGCTGGAATGATCGATGTCCAGGACCTGCGGGTGAGTTTTCACGCCGATGGACGCTCCGTCCATGCGGTGCGCGGCGTCAGCTTCTCGGTCGCCGAGGGCGAGAGCTTCGGAATCGTGGGGGAATCGGGATCCGGCAAGTCGACGGTGCTCAAAGCCATCGCCGGCCTCGTCGCCTCTGAGAGCAGCACGCTCGCCGTGCACGGGCGGCCCATCGCCCAGCGCCGCACCAAGGCCGACCGGCGGCAGCTGCAGTTCGTGTTCCAGGACCCCTATGCCTCGCTGCACCCGCGCCAGACGGCCGACCAGATCCTGCGCGAGCCGCTGATCATCCATGGTCTCGACCGGCACGACGCGCGCATCGCCGCAGCGCTCGACGAGGTGGGCCTGAAGCCCGAGCACCGCTTCCGCTATCCCCACCAGCTTTCCGGTGGCCAGCGCCAGCGCGTGGCGATCGCCCGCGCCCTGATCCTGCGCCCGCCCATCCTGCTGCTCGACGAGCCCACCTCGGCGCTCGACGTCTCGGTGCAGGCGGAAATCCTCAACCTCATCGCCCGGCTGAAGCAGGCCAACCGCCTCACCATCATCCTGGTCAGCCATGACCTGGGCGTGGTCGCCCATCTCTGCAACCGGATTGCGATCATGCAGGCGGGCAAGCTCGTCGAGGTGCTGACGGCAGAGGAGCTGCGTAACGGCGGCGCACGGGAGGCCTACACGCGGGAACTGGTGGAGGCCAGCCGCGGCTTTACCCGCGCCGTGGCGGCGCTTTAGTTTTGCTGCACTTGCCAGCCGGTCAAAAACGTTCTGTTATGACCCAAGCCGCGCCCGGAGCCCAGACGGACGCGCGGACGGCGGAAATTGGGCAACAGGGAGATATTCATGCTGAAAGCCTTTAAATTTGCACTTCTGGCCGGCGCCATTGCCGCGCTGTCGCCGGTCGCCATGGCCGAGACGCCGAAGGACACGCTGGTCATCGCCGAGAACATCGACGACATCATCTCGCTCGACCCCGCAGAAGCCTATGAGCTCAGCGGCATCCAGGTTCTCGCCAACACCTATGACCGCATCATGCGCTTCGAACCCACCGACATCACCAAGCTGGTGGGTGGCGTTGCCGAATCCCAGACGGTGAGCGACGACGGCAAGACCTTTACCCTCAAGATTCGCCCCGGCCTGAAGTTCGCGTCCGGCAATCCCGTCACCGCCCAGGATGCGGCCTTCTCGCTGCAGCGGGTGATCAAGCTCAACAAGACCCCGGTCTTTCTGCTGTCGCAGCTCGGCTGGACGCCCGAGAACGTCGACCAGATGGTCACCGCACCCGATGACTCGACGCTCGTCGTCAAGATCGGCGTCGACTTCGCGCCCTCGCTGGTGAACGCGCTGCTGTCCTCCGTGGTGGGCTCCGTGGTCGACCAGAAGACGGCCATGGCGCATGAGGCGAACGGTGACTTTGGCTATGAATGGCTGAAGACCAACACCGCCGGCTCAGGCGCCTACACGCTGAAGGGCTGGAAGCCCAACGAGAGCGTGGTGCTCGAGGCCAACCCCAGCTATCGCGGCGGCGAGCCCGCCATGAAGCGCGTGGTCATCCGCCACGTGCCGGAACCCGCGGCCCAGCGTCTGCTGATCGAGAAGGGTGACACCGACGTCGCCCTGAACCTGACGGGCGATCAGGTCACCAGCCTCAAGGGCAACGCGGATGTCACCATCACGCCGTCTCCCCAGGCGCTGCTCTATTACATCGGCATGAACGTCAAGCAGAAGGACCTGCAGGACGTGCGCGTGCGCCAGGCGCTGCGCTACCTCATCGACTATGATGGCATCGTGAACTCCATCATGCAGGGCGGTGCGCAGGTGCACGAATCCTTCTGGGCCTCGGGCTTCTGGGCTGCTCTCGATGAGAACCCCTATAAGTTCGACCCCGAGAAGGCCAAGGCGTTGCTCAAGGAGGCCGGCTACCCGGATGGCTTCGAGATCATGCTCGATGCGCCGAACTCCTCGCCCTTCAACAACATCGCCCAGTCGGTGCAGTCCACCATGGCGCAAGGCGGCATCAAGGTGAACATCATCCCGGCGGAAACCAAGGCGCTGCTCACCAAGTACCGCGCCCGCGAGCACCAGCTGCTGATGATCTACTGGGGCCCGGACTACATGGACCCGCACACCAATGCCGACGGCTTTGCCAACAACCTGGACAATTCCGACGCGGCCTCCAAGGGCAAGCCGCTGGCCTGGCGCAACTCGTGGCAGGACGACGCCGTCAACAAGATGACGGCGGACGCGGTGCGCGAGCGTGACGAGGCCAAGCGCAAGCAGATGTACCTCGACGAGCAGAAGAAGGTCCTGGACGAAGGCCCCTATGCCATCATGTTCCAGGAGACCAAGCAGGTCGCCACGCGGTCCAACGTCAAGGACTTCATCTTCGGACCCAGCGCCGACGTGGTCTACTACAACCTGACGACCAAGTAAGAACCAAGCGCGGTGCCGGGCTTTATCGACCGCCGCCGCGCGTCACGCCTGATGGAGCACGAGGGCCTTGCGGCCCTCGTGCTGTGTCAGCCGGAGACCATCAGCTGGGCTTCGGGCGCCTTTCCCGGCGTGGCCAGCAACTGGCGCCGTGCCGGTGCCGCCGTCCTCATCGTGCCGGCAGACGAGAACGCGCCGCTCACCGCCATCGTGGGTGACCTGCAGGCCGCAAGTTTCGCTGCGGCATCGGGTCTTGAAGATGTCCGAAGCCACCGCATCTGGGTGGAAACCGACCGCTTCCCGCTCAGCCCGGACAAGCCGAAGCGCACGCCGCGCCCGGCGCAGTACCTGCTGGCAGACAGCCTGGGCCTGCTGCGCGAGGCGCTGCACGAGAAAGGCTTCGCGGGCCGCATCGGCCTCGACATGGGCTTCGTTCCCGCTGCCGACTTTGCGGCATTCCAGGCCCTGCCCGTGCAATGGTTCGACGCCACCCGCATCGTCGAGCGGTTGCGCGCCATCAAGCAGCCTGCCGAAATCGACCGCCTCCGCCGCGCGGCGCTGCATGCCCGCGCCGGGCTCATCAGCCTCATGGAGCAGATCGCCCCGGGCATGACGGCCGCCGAGATGACGCGCATCTGGGCATCCGCCGCGCAGGACGACGCGACGCGGCAGGGTCTGCCGCCACCCGACTCCTGCTGGGCCTATATCGCGGTGGGCGGTGACGGCTTCGCGCCCGGCGGGCCGCTGGCCCACGGCGACATCATCAAGATGGACGTCGGCTGCGTCATCGCCGGCTACAGTTCAGATGGCGCCCGCACCGCCGTGCTCGGCACCCCGGCGCCCCAGGCGCAGGCCATCCACGATGCGCTGCACCGCAGCTTCGATGCCGGTCTGGCACTGTTCGAACCCGGCCGCAGCCTGCACGACATCTACCGAACGGTCGCCACCACCATGTGGGACCAGGGCTTCGACACCTACGGCCGCGGCCACTTCGGGCACGGCGTCGGCGCCTCGATCTGGAGCGAGGAATGGCCCTTCATCGCCGATGACTCCGAGGCGATCCTCGAACCGAACATGGTCATGGCCTTCGAGACGCCGTGGTACATCTCAGGTCTTGGGGGTTTCATCATCGAGGACCAGCTGCTCATCACCGATAACGGCGCCGAGGTCATGGCGCCGATGAGCCGCGACCTGAGAAGGCTCTGAGCGCAGCGCTGAAAGACTCTCGGTGGCGAGCGAGCGACCACGCGCTGGTCTTGCGCCACAGCAGAAATGCCAGGCAGAGGAGCACGGCACCGAGGGTGACCGCGGCGGGATAGCGCCCGTCGAGATGCGGCATGACGAAGGGTAACAGGCCCACCGTGATGGCAGGCGGAAAATGGAGTTTGAAGACCCGCGTCAACACCACGCCACAGGTGAGGGAGAGTGCTGCGGCAAGAGGCCCCACGCCGAGCCAGGCAACAAGCAGAAAGGCCGCGGTCGCACTGAGGCAGCAGATGACCGGCACCAGCAACGGACGCATCGCCCACGCGCACTTCTTGCGGTGGGCGAACATTTCAAACGCGACGACCGCCAGCGGCGGTGGCTGCTCGCGGCCGAGAACGACAACCACGTCGTACTTTTCCCATGCGTTTGAGCCGACAAATGCGCCGAAGTGGGTCACGGCAGCGCCGTTCCAGCTTGCGCTTTGCGGAAGCTTTGCGTCTGTCTCGCCGGTCAAGGCTCGCCTGACGGCGAGAGAGCAGCCGACAAGGACCTTCTTGCCACGTCCGACGTAGCCTGCGACGAGAAGCACGATTTTTGCGCGCAGACCCGCCCCGCCAGCGCTGGTAAGCGAATATTTAGAAAACGCTGTCGAAAATACCTGCTTCACGTAGCCAAACCGCTTCGAGCGGATGGTGATGTGACGAAGCTTCGGCCCAAATAGGCGGCGATTGATCTCGGCATTGGCGTCGGCGTCAAGCAACAAGAGGCCCGCGCTCGCCGGGACTCGCGGCGGGCTGGCGGTCGATAAGGCAAGCTTGTAGCCAACAACGATCCCGTTCGGGCTGTCGAATTGCCTGACGGCTACGAGAGAGACAGCGGTACTCAATAGGAGACCTGCCTCCATGGCCATCGCGAGTTGCCCCAGTATTCCCGCCACCGTGCCTGCACCGCAGTATTGGTGGTCGTCGATCTTCGCCTTGATCTCTTCAGCAGGCCAGTCAGCAACTACGACAAGCGACCTGTCTCTTGCAGCGCATCGCGCAGAACGTTCGGCATGGCGAAGCTCATCTGAAGTGATCTGCACATCAATCAACGGCTGGAGCTGCACTGATCCTCTCTCCAGTTTGATCGCCGCACGCAGGCGGTTTCCAGTGGCGAGGGCTGCGTAATCTATGCCGCCGTGTGGGTCAATATAATTTGCCGTATTGGCCAGTTCAGCTAGCTCAAGGGGCGCGCCCTTCTTGCAGAGCGCGCTCACGCAACTCTCGTCCACAATCACCAACGCTGCTTCTGGTAGCCGGAGGTCTTCGTGCTGCGTGAGAGGAAGTTGAGCGTGTGGCCATATTCTAAGCTTTGGTCCACTAGTCGCAAATTGCGACTGGTAGCCGACCGCCTGACACCAGTCGGAAAAAGGGCACTCGACCTCTGCCGAGAAACCCTCAACCGACGGGTCGAGTGAGCGGCACAGCAAGTTGTGAACCGAACGGGATTTATTCTCTGCGGAGGCAACCAGTTCCTTTCGGTCCGGGTGGCAGCGCCCGTGCTTGGGGTCAGACCGGCCGTACATGACCTGCACGAGTCCGCTGCCGTTGATCCCTGATCCCTTGAAAGCCTTGTGGAGAGCTGCGGCCAGCTTTTCGGCGCGTTCAATCGTCGGGACAAAGTAATCGACGTGGAGACCGTGTAGGGTAGGGCTACTGGCGTACGCCTTTATGAATCTCGAGGTCTTCCCGATCCCCGCCGGTGCCGCGATCTGCAGGCGCGGAGGCTGAAGGCACTTGCGGCCGAAGCGTTCGTGGAGGTCTGCCCTGACCTTCCGTAGTTCAGCGTCGCGGGCTTGTCTGTCAGGCCCGCCGTATGCCTTGCTAGCCTGTTCCAGCTCGGCGGTTGCTAGCAGATACGTCTCAAAAGTCTTGAAGAAGGCCACAAGTGCTGACTCGAGGCGCTGGCTGCTGGTGGCCCGGAAGATCGAGACGTTGCGCGGTGGCGCATGGACCCCCGTCCAGGTCACGGACTTGCTTAAGCGGCTGGACCGAGTGGCGGCGGGAGCCTCACGGATTGCACGGTTTCACCGGTCGGGAAAATGCCGCACGATGACAACTGGCGAGTCGTCTGAGTTGTACTGCCCCATGATGATGCGGTGAATTTCGGTGATACGGTCCTGTGCCGGCTCAGGCACTGAGGCTTCAAGTTTCGCCAGACGATGCTTGATGCTTGTCAATGTCCCTGCCTCTTGATCGCCCTGCCGTTGCTGTCCAACTCGGGCGATACCAAACGGATAACCATAATGCTGCGGCCTTCCGCTTCGGCGGCCTGCTCGGCCCGTTCCAACGCCTCGTTATCATCATCCGAAGCCCATAGGAAGGTCGCCCACGGCCTAATGGGTTCGGGAGGCAGATTGGCCTCAAGTCGGGATATGCGGTGCCTAACGCTCATTGGGCGGTCCCTTTGGCCTGTTCTGCTTCAAGGCGGACGAGACGCTGTTCGAGGTCAGTCGTCTCCACCAGGCGGCGGTGGGTTTCGAGCATGGCCGAAATGTCCTTGGCGTCCTCAAGGGCGATGTCGCCGATTGCCGTGGCGCGTAGCAAGGCGTCGTGAACTGATAGAAGACCTTCGGCCCCGTCGATCTTGCCGGGAAGATCGAAAGACACGATGCGGGGTTCCGGCTGCGGCTTGGGGTGAACATAAGGCGCGGCAATCTTGGCAGCGTGCATCCGCACATCCGGGTCCTGCGTGTCGTCGCGCATGAGCCGCAGGGCGAAGCCGCACGGGGTTTCACCTTCCTCGGCCAAGGCCATGAGCGCCTCGGTGCGCCTGTTCCTGGTGCCGGGAGATCGGCCGCCACGCTTGCCATCCATGTTCCAGAATCCTCTAGTTTGAACTCTGGGCTTATATGCAACAATAATCGTGACATTTTGTTGGAGAATACACGGCAGGGAAACTTATCTTTCGGTGCGCCCTACGCCGAGGCGACATTTGGAATGGAGCCCATTCCCCAATCGGGCTTTGGATTTACCTGTTCCAATGTACCAGTCATCAGTGCGTGGGACAGCGGGACAGTCTGGCACCGATAATCTTGCTGGAGCGACTACGAGGTACCGCAAGCGTTCGAGATTCATAAACCGAGAACTGCCGGCTTAAAGTCGCAAAGATACGCATCCAACCGAAGGATGACTGGGAAGAGGCGTCGCAAGGACGCAAACAGCACGACATGCAGCTTGGGAAGCTGCC
>NZ_JBAXGR010000114.1:0-8900 GCF_037139295.1 Aestuariivirga sp. | reverse complement strand
ACAAGGCACGCCGCGCACAAACAGCGCCGCGTCCCTCAGTGACCCGGCTTATATGAGAAGCATCCCGGAGGAGTCAAGCACCTCGGATGAAGATTTCCCGAAAATCTCGCAAATAACTGAAACATTGGGCACAATTTGATCCGTGTTGAGGCAAACAACCGCTTTGGACAAGCTGACTTTGGCGTCTCGGGGAGATCTCCGGCGGGTTTTGTGACAGCAAACAGGCCACTGTCATGAAACATACACCCCGAGAGGCCCTCTCGATCATGGTTAACGAATGGGTAACGTCTGGGTGGGATACTGCCAGATGGCATTTCCGGCACCGTCCCTGCCTATTTGGCAGGACCGGGACACGCTGGGCGAGCCCTGTGGAAACCGGCTGGCCATTGCGGGTTGACTATCAGGGCTCGGACGGGCATTTTCCGATCCGCGCTGGGGCCTCCCGAGGGGCCCTTGAGTCCCGGACGGAGCGAGACAAACGAACAGGCTCCGGAGGACCTGCCGATCGAGGGAAGTGGGCAGGTTTGTGTATTCGGGCAAGCGAGTGTGACAGGGGATTTGAGTATTGAACGATCGCGTTGACAGACAGTTTCGCGCCCGCATACCAGTTGCTGGCACGACGACCCGTCTGCCATTGCCCTCGCAGCAGCCACCGGCCGCCAGCACGGCGGCGCAGGCCAGCACCACGCCCACACCGCGCATCAACCTTCAGTCCGCGCCGACGGCATCTCGCATCGCTTTACAGTCGCCGTCCAAGCCGGCCTCACAGCCGGCACCCCGCGCAAGTGTTCCGCCTGCCCCTCGCACGGCAGTACCGCCACGTGCCGCAGCGATTTCCCGCACGCCTGCCGCCCCGCGCGCTGCACTGCCAGCCCCGGCCGCCGTGGCCGAACCGTCGCCTGATCCGTTCCAGGTCGAAGCGGTTCATCACCGCTGGCTGCTGACCACATGTGTTGCCGGTATTGCAGGTTCACTCATCATCGGCAGCGCTGTGCTGGGAATCTTCGGCGAGAATGCCGGCCCACGTGATGCCTATGCCGCCGTGGACAAGGCTTCGCTCACGGGCGCCTATCCGGACAATGCCGCCGGCGGCTCCATGATGGGGCGCAAGGAACTCTCCTCCGCCTACCAGCCGCAGGCAGATGGCAACGACCAGCCGGTCGTTCCGGAGCGCGACCTGAACAACGCCAATCTCTATCCTGAAATCACCACTGACGACTTGCCTTACAGCGAAGACAATCCGGTTGTGATGAATGCCGACATCGACAATGTCGATGAAGACGAGAACATCACGACCATCACCAAGCAGGTGCCGTCGGAACCAACCGACGAAACCTTCACGCTGGCCAAGGGCCAGACGCTGATCGACATGCTGACCGACCGAGGCGTCGGCCCCGATGCGGCCAAGGCGCTGATTGCCGCCATCAACCCGATCTTCCCGGTGAACATGATCAAGCCGGGCACGTCGGTTGAACTGACGCTCGACCGCCAGATCGACTTCTACGGCCGCGAAGTGACCTTCCCTGTGGAACTGTCCTTCAACCCCGGCCCCAAGGAAACGCTCACCGTCAACGCCGACGAAGACGGACGTTTCGAGGCGGCAATTGAAGGCACCAAGGCCGGCACCAAGTCGCAATATGCGCAGATCAACCACTACCGCACCGAGGCGAAGGTTGGTTCAAGCCTCTACGGCACGGCCAAGGACAACAAGGTCCCGGACTACATCATCGCGGAATTCACCCGCATCTTCTCGTATGACGTCGACTTCCAGCGCCAGGTGAAGGCCTCAGACACCTTTGAGGTATTCTACGGCAACCCGCTGACCGGTTCTTCATCCCGCCGCAAGGTGCTGCACTTCGCGCAGCTGACGCTCGACGGCAAGACGAAGACCTTTTACCGCTACACCACCAAGGACGGGCAAACCGACTACTTCGACGAGCAGGGCCGTAGCGCCCAGAAGTCGCTGCTGAAGACGCCGGTGTCCGGTGCCCGCCTAACCTCCGGCTTCGGCATGCGCCTTCACCCGCTGCTCGGCTACTCCAAGATGCATGCAGGCGTTGACTTCGGCGTGCCGCAAGGCACCCCGATCCGCGCCGCCGGCTCTGGTGTAGTCGAGGTTGCAGGACGCCACGGGTCCTTCGGCATTGCCGTCGAGATCAAGCACAACAACCGCTACGAGACGCTCTACGCCCACATGAGCAAGCTCGCCGCCGGCGTACGCCGCGGCGTCAAGGTCAACCAGGGCCAGATCATCGGTTATGTCGGCTCGACTGGCCGCTCAACCGGCCCGCATCTCCACTATGAAGTCCACGCGAACGGTCGCCCCGTCAACCCGACCCGCATCAATGCCGCGGGCGGCAAGCAGCTTGCCGGCAAGGAACTGATGAAGTTCAACCAGCTCAAGCAGCGCGTTGTGGCAATGATGCAGCAGGCACCCTCGCCGCTGCAGGTGGCACAGGCCAAGCAGCAGTAAGTCATCCGCCAGATCATCATCGCTTGCGCGGGCCGTCTGTGCCTGCGATGACGCTTGCCGATGCGCGTCTTCCTCACCTTTCTTGCGGCCTATGTGCTGAGCCAGTTCTACCGCTCCTTCCTGGCGGTGATCGCGCCTGAGCTGGCGCATGAACTGCTGCTTGACCCGCAGGCGCTGGGCAATCTTCAGGCCTTCTGGATCCTCGGCTTCGTGGCAACACTGTTCCCCCTGGGCTGGGCGCTGGATACGCTGGGCCCGCGCCGCACCGTATCCGCGCAAATGTTGGCGGCAGTGGCCGGAGCCCTGCTCTTCGCTACGGCACACAGCGCAGCCACACTCAATCTGGCCATGCTGCTCATCGGTGCGGGCTGCGGCTCGATCTACATGGGCGCCATCTACATGTTCGGCCGCATCGCGCCGCCGCAGCGCTTCGCGCTGCTGTGCTCATGGCTGCTGGGCCTTGGCACGGCTGGCAATTTGCTTGCGGCCTCGCCGCTCGCCTGGGCCGCACAGTCCATCGGCTGGCGGGGCGCGATGGTCGGCATGGCCGTGGCAACAGCCCTGTCTGCCATCTCGGTTCTGGTGCTGATCCGCGACCCCGTCCGCATCACGTCGCACGGCAGCCGCGGACTGCTCGGCGGCATTGGCGACATCCTGAGGATCCGCGAACTCTGGCCGCTGCTGCCCATCACCGCCGTCAGCTATGCCGTAGTGCTGGCGGAGCGCGGATTGTGGGCCGGCCCCTACTTCTCGTCCGTCTTCGGGCTCGAGCCGGTGGCACGCGGCAATGCGTTGCTGGTCATGGCGGCGGCGATGTCCGCTGGCGCCATGGCCTATGGTCCGCTCGACCGCCTGCTCGGCACCCGCAAATGGGTGGTATTTGGTGGCGTGACCATCACGGCGCTGTGCTTTGCGGCCCTTGCCCTGCCCGGCCTGTCGCTCACCGCAGCGATCATCATCATCGGCCTGCTCGGCGGCTTCGGCATGACCTATGGCGTGCTGATGGCACATGGCCGCAGCTTCGTGCCGGACCATCTGCTGGGCCGCGGCATCACGCTGCTCAATGTGCTGTTCATTGGTGGTGCGGGCGTGCTTCAACCTTTGAGCGGCGCCTTGATGAAGCGGCTGGCGGATCATCCGCCAGAGCAGGCCTATGCCACCCTGCATCTGATTTTCGCAGGCCTGCTGGCGGCGGGCCTCGCGGTCTATCTCTTCGCGAAGGACAATCCGCCCAAGGCATGAAGCTCAGCCGAGGCCCAGTTCGCGCTGCAACCGCTTCGGCAGGTTCAGTGCTGCGAGGCGATGGCTTTCGCGAAGATAGTCCTTGAGTGCCGCATCATCCAGCGTCTCCGCCGTCCGCCGCTGCAGCCAGAGAAGGCCACGCGATGCGAAATAGGGCGCGGGCCTGATGCCCGGCTTGTCCTTCAGCAGATCGAAGCTCAGTTGCGAGGCTTTGAAAGTGAAGTCCAGCGAGGGCCCATGCCAGCGCGAGGCAATGGCGAAGACCTTGCCCTTGGCTCCTCCCACCTTCCACACATGCGCACCCTCCCACTGCACGACATGCGCCGTGTGGGCGAGGCTGCGGCAGAAGCGATTGTAGTCGTCGAGGGTCATGGCCCTAAGAGCGCCATCTGTTGAAATCGATATTCAACTTTACGCGATGCACCAGCGCTGATTGGATCCGTGAATCGCAATGAGGGGTGTTTCAAAATGTCCGGTGGGGCATCTGAATTCAAACGCGGCATTTGGGCAGAGGCGCTCCTGGAGTGCTGGAAGAACATTTTATTCATTATGCTCATCATCGTGACCTTCTTCGTTCTAGCCTTCGCTGGACTGCCTGCTTGGTCAATCTACGCTGCCTACGCGTGGCTAGCGATCCGCATTCAAGCTTCTCTGCTCAATGGAACAAACCCGTCGATGCTCGATGTGCAACGCAGATATTTGCCGTTCATCTGGCGGTCAATAGTGCTGGTTCTACCAAGTTTCGCTGCCAAAACGCTGATCTCGGACACTTCAGGCTCAGTCATCAATATCGACTCTCTCCACCTTGCCGCAGCGGTTGCTACCGCTGTCACCGCAATTATCTTCGGCATAGCAGGCACATGGCTTCCCGCGGTCGTCGCCGAAGGTGGGATTCGAACTTTCACTGCAGCGATTGAACGAGGACGTCGGGTGTTCGGATATAGTCTGTTCCGATTCATCGTGTGTTGCGGACCCATTGCCTTAGCAGGCATGATATTGGTCATTGAATCTGCGTGGGTATCATTCGATGTTGCCGCGAAGCTTGGACTCATGGGCTTCGTCGTCTTATCAATGATATCTTGGGTGTTAATGGAATTCGTGAACGCCTTCATGATCGTTATGTTCACTGTGATCCTGGCCCGCGCCTACCAGATCGCTGAAGGTTATTCCCACCCGAAACAATGAGGCCGGGCGACTTAGCCCGGCCTCTTTGCTTTTTCTAACAGCTCTCAATGCAGCTTCACGACTTTCGGGTCGACGACGGTCTTGCCGCCAACGGGCACGCCGTTGAAGGTGAGAAGACCGCCCTTCACGTCGACCTTCACCGTATCGCCGTCCTTGATGCGACCGGCGAGAATTTCCTCGGCCAGCGGATCCTGGAGGCTCTTCTGGATCACGCGCTTCAAGGGACGCGCGCCATAGGCGGGCTCGTAGCCCTTGTCGGCAAGCCAGTCGCGCGCCGCATCGCTGATCTCGACGTGGATCTTGCGATCCGTGAGGAGCTTCCTCAGGCGGCCGGCCTGGACATCGACGATGGCGCCCATGTGCTCACGCTTGAGCCTGTGGAACAGGACGATCTCGTCAAGGCGGTTCAGGAACTCAGGCCGGAAGTGGCCCTTCACCACGCCCATCACCTCGTCCTTCACCACGTCCACATCCTGATCCTCTCCGAGGTTCACCAGATACTCGGAGCCGAGGTTCGAGGTCATGATGATCAGCGTGTTCTTGAAGTCCACTGTGCGGCCCTGGCCATCGGTCAGGCGGCCATCATCGAGCACCTGCAGGAGCACGTTGAACACGTCCGGATGCGCCTTCTCGATCTCGTCGAACAGCACCACCTGGTAGGGGCGCCGCCTGACGGCCTCGGTCAAAGCACCACCCTCGTCGTAGCCGACATAGCCGGGAGGGGCACCGATCAACCGCGAGACGGAGTGCTTCTCCATGTATTCCGACATGTCGATGCGCACCATCGCGTGCTCGTCATCGAACAGGAAGCCGGCCAGCGCCTTGGTAAGCTCGGTCTTGCCAACACCCGTCGGCCCCAAGAACATGAACGAGCCGATCGGCCGGTTCGGGTCCTGCAGGCCCGCACGTGAACGGCGCACGGCGGTCGACACCGCGATCACCGCGTCCGACTGGCCGATGACGCGCTTCGCCAGTTCCGTCTCCATGGCGATGAGCTTCTCGCGCTCGCCTTCGAGCATCTTGTCGACGGGAACGCCGGTCCAGCGCGACACGACCTGTGCCACGTGGTTCTCGGTCACCGCCTCTTCGAGCATGCGCGAGCTGGAAGACTCTTCGGCTTCCTTCACCTTTTTCTCGAGGCCGGGGATGGTGGCGTAAGCCAGCTCGCCCGCCTTGGCGAAATCGCCCTTGCGCTGCGCCTGCTCAAGATCGAAGCGCGCCTTCTCCAGCTCCTCCTTGACCTTGGAGGCAGAGGCAAGCTGTGCCTTCTCTTCCTGCCAGCGCCTCGTCATGCCGGCCGACTTCTCCTCGAACTCGGCCAATTCCTTCTCGAGCTTCACGAGGCGGTCCTTGGAGGCCTGGTCAGTCTCCTTCTTCAGCGCCTCGCGCTCGATCTGCAGCTGCATGATGCGGCGGTCGATCTCGTCCAGCTCTTCCGGCTTCGAGTCCACCTGCATGCGCAGGCGCGACGCGGCTTCGTCCATCAGGTCGATGGCCTTGTCGGGCAGGAAGCGATCGGCGATGTAGCGGTTGGACAGGATCGCCGCGGACACCAGCGCGGAGTCGGTGATGCGCACGCCGTGGTGCAGCTCATACTTCTCCTTGATGCCACGCAGGATCGACACGGTGTCTTCCACCGTGGGCTCACCTACGAAGACGGGCTGGAAGCGACGGGCGAGTGCTGCGTCCTTCTCGACGTGCTTCCGGTATTCGTCCAGCGTCGTCGCGCCCACGCAGTGGAGTTCACCACGGGCGAGTGCCGGCTTCAGCAGGTTCGATGCATCCATCGCACCTTCCGACTTGCCAGCACCGATCAGCGTGTGCATCTCGTCGATGAACAGGATGATGCCGCCCTCGGCCGACGTCACTTCCGACAGCACGGCCTTCAGGCGCTCCTCGAACTCGCCGCGATACTTGGCACCGGCGATGAGCGAACCCATGTCGAGCGCCATCAGCTTCTTGTCCTTCAGGCTCTCAGGCACGTCGCCCTTGACGATGCGCAGCGCCAGGCCCTCGGCGATCGCCGTCTTGCCGACGCCGGGTTCACCGATCAGGACCGGGTTGTTCTTGGTGCGCCGCGACAGCACCTGGATGGTGCGGCGGATTTCCTCGTCACGGCCGATGACCGGATCGAGCTTGCCCGCTTGAGCTGCCTCTGTGAGGTCACGCGCATATTTCTTCAGGGCGTCATAGCCCTGCTCGGCGGATGCCGTGTCAGCGGTGCGGCCCTTGCGGATCGCGTTGATCGCCTCGTTCAGGCCCTGCGCTGTGACACCGGCGGACTTGAGGATCTTGGAGGCTTCTGACGGCTCGACGGCCAACGCCTGCAACAGGCGCTCGGCGGTGACATAGCTGTCCCCGGCCTTCTCGGCGATCTTCTGGGCGGCCTCGAAGACACGCGCCATTTCAGGTGACAGGTAGACCTGGCCGGCACCACCGCCCGAAACCTTGGGCATCTTGTTAAGCGCTGCCTCGGTTTCCCTGAGCGCCAGACGCGAATCACCGCCCGCAGCCTTGATCAGGCCGGCGGCGAGGCCTTCCTCGTCGTCGAGCAGCACCTTGAGAAGGTGTTCCGGTGTGAAGCGCTGGTGGCCCTCACGAAGGGCCAGCGACTGGGCGGACTGGATGAAGCCGCGCGAACGTTCGGTGTATTTCTCGATATCCATGTATTTCTCCTCCTCGGCACTTCGCAAAGGCCCCGACCGGGCACCCCTGAAAAGCCGTCAACGGTTTGATTTGCCACCCATACCCATTCTGAACCCCCGTAAGGCATTCCCTAAGGAGAGCGGCTCTAGATGACAGTCATATGGTAAGCCTTTGCAATCAATCAAGCGGGACCATGCTGATCCCCGCCATGGCGGCCTAACCTTGCGCTGGATCAAGGCTTTGGCAACTTCTCTGAGACCTAATGCAGGCATGGAACAGAAGATCGATCCGACGGGCGTGGACGCCTACAAACCTGCCGAAGTGGCGCTCCGCATCGAAGAGGCTGGGGTGAAAAAGGCAGCGCTTGCGGCCATCCCCCTCCTGACCCTCTCCGTGCTCGCCGGGGCCTTCATCGCCCTGGGGGCTGCGGGCTTCACGGCCGTGCTGGCCGGAACCACGCCCGGCTTCGGCCCGGCCCGGTTGCTGGGCGGCATCGTCTTCTCGACGGGCCTGATCCTCGTGGTGGTGGCGGGCGCGGAACTGTTCACTGGCAATACACTGATCGTCATGGCCCGGGTCGATGGCCGGGTGAGCTCGGCGGCGCTGCTGCGCAACTGGGCCTATGCCTTCATCGGCAATCTGATCGGCGCGCTCTCCGTGGTGCTGCTGATGTATCTTTCAGGCCTGCTGGAAGGCCCCAAGGGCGACACCGCCCGGTCAATCGCCGAGGCCAAGGTGGCGCTTGGCCCCATGGAGGCCTTCACCCGCGGCATCCTGTGCAACATGCTGGTTTGCCTTGCGGTGTGGATCACCTTCGCGGCGCGCGGCGTGGCCGACAAGATCCTCGGGATCGTGTTCCCGATCTCGGCTTTCGTGCTGCTGGGTTATGAGCACTCGATCGCGAATATGTACCTGATCCCCATGGGCTGGGCGCTTGGGGCCAATGTCACGCTGGCCTCCTTCTTCGGCAACCTGGTTCCGGTCACGCTCGGAAATATTGTGGGCGGCGCCGGTGGCGTCGCCCTCACTTACTGGCTGGCCTACAGGCCAAAGACCTGAAAAGGCACAGTTAAGTTAAACGTCCGAACCCTCGGGGGCTTCGGCAGCGGCATCCTTGCGAGTGCGGCGTCGCTTCACCGGAGCGGCTGCGGCCTCTTCGGCAACGGCCTCGACCGGGGCCGGAGCGGGAGCCGGGCGGCGCAGGAAGGACGGGGCCTCCCAGCGATCCGGCTCTTCGGCGGCGGCGGCAGGAGCCGGCGCGGGCTCGTTGCGCGGCTGCTCGTCCTGGCGGGGCTGCTGGTTCTGCTGGCGGGGTTCGCCGCCCTGACCCTGCTGGCCCTCGTTGTTACGGCGG
>NZ_JBAXGR010000113.1:0-8965 GCF_037139295.1 Aestuariivirga sp. | reverse complement strand
ACGTCGATGTGCAGCATGTCCGCGTGCGGGCTGATCCGCTCCAGCTCCGCTGCCATGTTGCACAGGTCGGCCGACCACAGTGAGAATTCGGCCACGCAGCGCGTGGCGGGCAGCCGGTCAAACCAGCCGGTTGCGGGATGTGGCATCTGACGTCTCCTCGATGAATCGGCGCAGTTCGCTGCGCAAGGCCTCTTCGTAGGCGGGTTTGCTGCGTGCCTTCGATGGAATCTTCGCAAGCCTGGCGCCGGGAATCACGGCGGCTAGCCGTTGCGCATGGTGCCATGGATGAATGACATCGTCGTCATGCCCGATGACCAGGGTGGGCACGGCAAGCGCTGATAGCTCGCCTTCGCCGATGCCAGGCCCATCAAGAGCGATACGCGTCAGGAGCGCGGCAGTTACGGCGCGGGGCTCGCGCCCGAAGAAGCCAAGAAGCGATGCAAGATTGTCAGGCGCCTCCGCTGCAAGCCTGCGGCCCGTTTCACAGTTTATGAATGCTTCACGCTCACCGGGGGTGGACGGCGCGGAAAGAAGCTGTCCGACAACAAGGTTTGGCACCATGTTTTCAGGCGCGGACTCCGCAATCCAGGCAGGGCGCACAAGCACGAGGCCAGAGACAAGGCCGGGCTCGCGGCAGGCAATCCGCAGTGAAAGGGCGGCGCCCATCGAAATGCCACCCAAGATGCAGGGATCAGCGCTCGACTGCCTGATCGCTGCGGAAAGATCATCGGCGAAAGTGGCAAGCGACAGAGCCTCGAGAGGGCCGGCGTCGCTTTCGCCATGCCCCCGGCAGTCGAGCACCGCGAGCCGACCGCCGCAATCGGCCGGAAAGACCACCGCCGGCTGGTTGGCGTCGCCGCACAAGCCATGCTGGAAGAAGACTATCGGCCCCTCTCCCTGTTGCAGGTGAAGCCTGAGCCGCACTCCGTCACGCCAGAGAGTTTGCTTCTCGAACCCACTCACAGTGACAACGCCTCACGTTGGCGCTTCAGGAAGCGCGCCACCCCGGCGGCCTCTCCGGCACTGCATCCATGGGCGACGACAGGACCATCGAAACCTGATGCCTTGAGGCGTGAGAGGAAGTGAGGGAAGTCAATCACCCCCTGGCCTGCTGCCGCCACGCTGCCGTCGGCAGTCCGATCCTTGGCATGCGCCATGGCAATACGCCCAGCCAGGCGATCCACGGCCCGCTCAACCAGGCTTCGGCGTTCGCTGGCGTCCGCCTGTTCGAAGAGGTTGGCAGGATCGAGAACGATGCGAATTTCCTCGGACTTCATCTCCTCGATCAAGAGTTCTGCCGCCTCGGCGGAATTGACCACATTGGCAAGTTCGGGCTCCACCCCGAGTGCAATGCCGTTGGCCGTGGCAATCTCCACCGCCACCTCAAACGCCGACAGAAGATCGCGCCAGGCTCCGGCTGACCGGTTGTCGGGATGGTGGCGCCATTGATCCTCCGCATCGCGCGTGCCCGTACAGAGCGTCACGAGCGGAATGCCCACCTCGCGGCAAGCGGCCGCCATGACGCGGAGCCGTCGTTCTCCCACTTCCCGAACCGCGGGATCGGGATGGATCATGTTGTAGGTGGCAGAGAGTGCGTAGAGTTGCTGACCCGTCTCAGCAACGGCTGATGCGATGGCGTGCATGGCTGCAGGCGGAATTGCATCCGGCATGGCGGCATACCCAGAGCATGCCATGTTGTACTGGACGCCGTCGAAGCCAGCAGCAGAAGACTGGCGCAGAACATCGAGTGGAGCGGTGCCGGAAAACGTCTTGGCAAAAATGCCGATCCGCATCACACGCTCCCCGTCACCTCGTCAAGGCGCACCCGACTAGCCTGAGCGGCGGATCGCGCGATGGCCAGCATGGCACGCACTGAAGCGACACCATCGGCAATGCCGGCACCGGTCAGGGGGCCGTCCGTGAGGATGGCATCAGCAAAGCCTTCAAGCTGGCGACGGTAGAAATGACCATCCGCACCAAGCGGGCGATAGGATGCGCCATCACGCTCGCGAAAGATATCGACGTCAGATGACTTGAAATACCATGGATTATAAGTCTTGCCGATGATCGAGCCATGTTGTCCATAGATCTGGAAGCCTTCATGCCAGTCCATCCGCACCGCCACGGTGAGATCGAGGTGGCCCAGCGCACCCGAGGCAAATTCGACATCGACAAACCAACAGTGCATGCCCTTGTTGTGTGACAGACGTGCGTTGACCGCCACGATGTCACCCGCGAAATAGCGCGCCGTATCGACGAGATGACAACCGTGGGCGAGCATATAGTAACGCGTGAGGTCCGCCTTGGGATCGTCCTTGGGCTTCATCGCTTTGGTCGACCTGACAATCAGCGGCTGAGTGGCGTCCGTCATCGGATAGCGGTGGGTGCTGTCGCAATACCAGGCCTTCAACGCGACGAGTTCACCCATCTCCTCGGCAATGAAGCGCCTAGCCTCCTGAAGCCCGGCATCATAGCGCTTCATATGGCCAACCTGGAACCGCTTGCCGCTCTCCTGGACGACACGTTCGAGCGTGAGTGTCTCATCGAGGTCGACGCCGACAGGCTTTTCGCAAAGCACGTGCTTGCCGGCCTTCAGGGCCTTGATGGAAGTCGGCACATGAAAGGCATCGGAGGTGGCAATGATGACGGCATCGACAGCGGGATCCGCAAGCATCTCGTCGAAATCGCCAAAGGTCTTTTCCGGTGCATGGGTTGCCGCCATGCGTTCGCGCAGGTCCTGTGCAACATCACAGATAGCATAAAGGCGCGCATTGCGCGCCTTGGTGCAACTTTCGAAATGCCCGGCCTGGGCAATGGGGCCACAGCCCAGCACGCCGACATTGAGCTTTGTCGTCATGGCGCGGACGCGGGAGAGAACTCGATCAACTTCGTCACCTGACGCGCGCGCCGGTCGCGGCATCGAACACGAAGAGGCGGTCACGGCTTAGGGCAACGCCAACGGATTCACCGGTGTTGCCGGTAAAATCCTTTTGCGCCTTGACGGTCAGCATGTCCTCGCCGGCCCTGACGGTGACCAGGGTGTGGTCGCCGATCAACTCGACGGTGTAGATCTCAGCGCCGAACTGTCCCTGCCCGGCGGGTACCACGGAGCAATCTTCCGGCCGGGCACCCAGTATCGCCCTGTCGATCCGCCCCGTGACCGGTGTCTCGACGCGCCCGCTGCGGGTCTGGAAGCTCGCCCCTTCGAGCGTGCCGTGCACGACATTCATCGGCGGAGAACCGATGAACTGCGCGACGAACAGATTGGCGGGATCATTGTAGATCCTTGCCGGCGTATCGAGCTGCTGGAGCACGCCCCTTTCAAGAATGGCCACACGGTGAGCCAGCGTCATGGCCTCGATCTGGTCGTGCGTCACATAGATTGTGGTGGTTCCCAGTGTCGACTGCATGTGCTTGAGTTCGGCGCGCATATGGCCGCGCAACTTGGCGTCAAGGTTGGACAGCGGCTCGTCCATGAGAAACACGGAGGGGCGGCGCACCATGGCGCGGGCAAGCGCAACACGCTGGCGCTGGCCGCCGGAAAGCTGGCGCGGATAGCGGTCGAGAAGCTGATCGATCTGCACTTGTGAAGCGGCTTCGCGGACGGCCTTGTCCTGATCGGCCTTCGGCACCTTGCGGACCTTTAGGGGAAAACCGATGTTTTCGGCCACCGTCTTGTGTGGATAAAGCGCATAGGACTGGAAAACCATCGATACGTCGCGATACTTCGGCAAGACATCGGTCACGTCCCGGTCGCCGATCGTCGTGCGGCCGGAGGTGGCCGTCTCAAGGCCCGCCAGAATACGAAGTGCAGTGGTCTTCCCGGAGCCGGATGCTCCCAGAAGAACTAGGAATTCGCCCGGCTCGATGTCAAGCGAAAGTTCCTCCAGAACCCGCACGGGACCAAAGGATTTCTCGATCTTTTCAAATGTGACGGGTACGCCAACTGTGGAACTCATCGACCTATTTCCTGCCTCTGGATACTCTAGCCCTTAACCGCGCCCATCAGCACACCCTTGGCGATAAAGCGTTGCAGGATGATCGCCATGATGATGACCGGGATGATCATGACAACGATCAACGAGCACATTTCCCACCACAATATGCCCTTTTCGCCGGCATTCTTTGCGGCCACCATGATTGGCATGGTCTGCGCCTTTGAGGTGGAAAGGAATACCGCTAATAAATATTCGTTCCAGTTGAGAATGAGCGTCAGCAAGGCGGTGGCCGCCAATCCGGGGCCCGTGAGCGGCAACACGATCTCCCAGAAAATCCTGAAGCGTGTTGCGCCATCTAGCTGCGCTGACTCCTCGAGTTCGATTGGGAGGCCTCGGAAGAAATCATACATCAGCCAAACCACGATTGGCAGATTGGCAACCGCATAGGCAATGATGAGCGCAAGGTGGGTGTCAAGCAGCCCCACAGCCTGAAACATCATGTAAATGGGGATGACGACGACGATAGGCGGAAGAATGCGCTGAGATATGATCCAGAAGAGGATATCACCATTCCCCAGCGTTGCCTTGAAGTGCTTGCCCAGGCTTCGCGCGAGTAGGAAGAACAATGCCAGTGCCACGGCCGATGAGATGTACCATTTTATGCCAAAGAAACTGGTTGTCATGATCATCGCCAGGGTCAGCAGCACGAATACGAGAATGTTTCCAAACTTGGGCCGGTATTGAACCCGCGCCAGTGCATAGGCGGCCATGCTGCCCACCGCCACACACAGCGCCGTGGAGGCGATGCTGATAACCAGCGAGTTGGTGAAGGCCAGGTACAGTTTGCAGATCTGCGGTTCCATCGGCGCAACACGCATGACCGGCGACAGCATGAAAGCTACTGAATTATGCACCATCAAGTACAACTGCCGCAGGATCGCGGTCCCGTCGCAGAACGGATCGGCAGCCAGTTGAACACGCCATGCGTCGAGTGTGGGCTGAAAATCCACAAACGGTATGTAGCGGGGGCCGAAATTGACGGAGTCCGAATTCTTGAAGGCGGTGATGACCACCCAGTAGATGGGGAAAATCACGAACGCCGACCAGAAGACCAGAATTCCATAGGCGACGAGCTTGGAGACGGGAGACATCCTGCCGATGGCCGGCGGCTCGAACAGCCGCTCAAAGAGACCGCGCTTCGACACCTCAAACTTATAGCCGGCGCCACTCATGCGTGAGTTCCCCGCAGCTGCTTGAGAACCACGTAGTTGAAGAACGACGAGCAGATGACGACGGTCAGGATCAGCAGCAGGTAGGCGACGGCAGCGGAATCCCCGATGTTGTTGGCGCGCCACAGGAACACGGCATGGAGCGTCATCGATTCGGTGGCGATTCCGGGTCCGCCCGACGTCATGATGTTGGGTAGGTCAACGATCTTGAAGGCCTCGATCATGCGGATCAGAAGCACGGTCGCCGCAACAGGAATGATCTGTGGCCAGATGATTTCGCGGAAGATCTGCACACTCGATGCACCATCGACCTGCGCTGCCTCGACGTGGTCCCTTGGCACGCTTTCAAGGGCCGCAAGCATCACGATGAAGATGAAGGGGATCCACTGCCACGAGTCACCCAAGACCACGAACGAGCGCGCTGCCCAGGCATTCGTCGACCACGCCCAATTTTGCAGACCGATGAATTCCCAAAATGGCTGGAATGGCCCCTTGGTGATGTCGAGGATCATTTTGAAGGCGTAGCCCACACCAAGCGGCGTGATCATCAGCGGTATGAAGAACAGAACACGGAAGAAACTCTTTCCGGCGATCGGTTGCGAGCACAGGAAAGCCAATGCCGTTCCGATGACGAATTGAACACTGCAACCGATGAAAACGTAGAACAGCGTCGTCAGGAGTGTGCCCCATTGCGTGCCGGAAAGCAGCGTGCCGCCCAGCAGGTAGGCCAAGAACAATGCCATTGATGCGGAGATCAACCTGCCGATCATCCCAATCCATGAAGCCCCTGAAGCCTTGGACTTGTAGAGCCACCACAAGACGAGCGCGGCAACGGCGGCAATGAAGAGCCAACCGAAGACACTGGTGCCGTCCAGGCGCCCGAGGAAATGCGCCTGTTCGCCTCCGGTGAATTGGGAAGTGATATTGTCGAGCCCAACAAACCGAAAACGGAGCCCGTTGGGGGTGAACTTCACCCGGCTCAACGCAAAGGCGATGGAGTAGAAAGTCGGAAAAATCGCAAAAATCAGGATGAGTGTGACTGCGGGCGCGATAAAAAAGGTGCGGGAGTGGCGGTCAAGCCATTCTGCCCAGCTTTCGCGGAAGCCTGCACCAGCCGGGGCTTCCCCCGGCCGGTGCATGTCGTCAGCACGCGTCATTGTCGTGCGGCTTACTTCGCGGGTCCAAGCGCCAGAGCCATTGCCTTGATTTGTTCATCGCGACCGAAGTCGTCGGTGACTTTCTCCCAGCCGGTCTCGATGTTCTTCAGCGCTTCGTCCACCGTGATTTCACCAGCCATGTAGCGGGCAAGCTCGGTGTCGAGCACGATGGAAGTATATTGCTGAGCACCGGGAATCTTCAGGTCGGAGGCCATGTTCGGGTTGTTGAGAGCCGAATTGATGGCGCCGATATAGTTCGCGGCGAGTTCAGGCGACATGCCGGCCTTCACCCACAAGTCCGTGCTCTTGAGCTGCGACAGACGATAGGGATTGTAGCCGGTATAGCCCTGCGTGACATCGACGCTCGATTGCGCAGACTGGTTCATGTAGGAGAGGAAGGCATAGGCGGCGGCCTTCTTCTTCTCGTCAGCCTTGGCATTGATAGCCCCGGCCCAGCCACCAAAGGCGGAGAATGGAGCGTAGTTGATGCCGTCAACCGAATAGGGGGCCGTTTCCTTCGTCACAGGAACCAGCTTTCCGGTTGCGCGGTCAAGCACTTCCTTAGAGCCAACGGCACCGACGGCGAAGATCAAGTTCTTGACCTTGGCGGCGTCCTTCTCAAGCTGCAGCGTGCCCGGATCGCCCCACTCGATGAGAACACCGCAACGGCCAGCCTCGAACAGGGCACGGGTATCGCCGATGTCCATGTTGAGTTCTTCCGGCGGGCCGTACTTGCTGGTTTCCTTGTAGAGTTCGAATGCCTTCTTCCAGCCGTCATTGTTGACGATCGGCTTCATCGTTGCATTGTCGAAGTGGAAGCCCTGGGCCGTGCCCTGCGTCTGGATGATCGAGGAGGCGATGGTCTGAATCGCGAAGTATGACTGCGCGTTGCGCTTCTTGAAAATGCAGGAGCCATAATCAGGTGTACCATCACCGTTCATGTCCTGGCCATTAATGGCTTTGGCGATGGCGATGTAGTCTTCCCAGGTCTTGGGCGGCTCAAGCTTGTTCTTGTCGAGCACGTCCTTCCGGTAATAGACCATCTGGAAGTCGCCATCGAGTTGGATCAGCTTGTACTTGCCGCCGATCTTCATGGCGAAGTCGCGGAAGTAGGGGGCGATGTCGGCGGTATCGATCTTGTCATCCTTGGCGACATAGGGATCGAGGTCCTCGAGCAGGCCCGCGCCGTCGAGCTCGACGCCCCAGCCTGCGGCGAACACGGCAGCATCGATCGAGTTTGTGCCTGTCGACCAGTCGTTCTGAACCTTCGGGAAAATCTCCGCAAAGGGGACTTCGGTGACAACAATCTTGGCACCTGTCATCTTCTCGAAGTCTAGTCCACGGTCCTTCAATGGCTTTGCAATGACCGGACCCGGGCGGGTGAGAATGTTGACGGTAACGCCATCGAATTCACCAGCGCTTGCGGCGGCCGCGAGGCCAGTCACGGCAACTGCCGACAACACAGCCATTGCACAAGATTTCAGCACATTCATGAGTTGTTCCTCCCGTTGAACTTTATAGTTGTTTTCTTCCGTACCCGGACTTCGCCGAGCTTTAGATCAATGTATCTGAGTTTTTGAGCCTTGCAAGTGCAATGCTATCATCTAACGTTGTGTCCCGCGTGGCGGGTCTGGGGGGAGCTGCCCTCGTATTCGGAACGGGCCATGGTTCTGGCGATCGGCTCAACAGCGGTTCCTCTTTGACGGTATCGACATTGTCCCCGTCGAGCTCATTGATGGCCCGGACGATCAGCCCGCGCGGCCAAAATTCATTTCCGGCAAAAGCTATGATTGGCCGAATGCTGTCGCTGAAATTGTATTGAAGGCGTTTGAGAACAAGATCTCGATCTTCGAACTGACCCGGCTGAACGACCTGGCCGGCGTCGTCTACGCCGAAGCTGCACGCGATTTCATGCGGGAGAACGACCTCAAGCACGGCGATGTGGAGGTGACCGGCCATGACGGCCAGACCATCTACCAGGAACCGCCCGTCCACCATCTGTCGCGGAATTACGATGACCGGGACGATCTTGTCTCGCGCTGGCTGGACGGTCCCTGCCCCCTCCGGCGAAGACATGGTGGCGCAGAGCGCTTCGGCATTCTCGGCAAGCTGGTGCAGCCGCCGCGCCTCGCCCGGCCTTAGCGCGCGCGCCGGACGGCCGACCTTGCTGATTTGGGAGCGCACGACTGCCGCACGACGAGATGCGGCAGGAACAGCTGCCGAATGGCGGGTCCCGTTGCGCCCTCGAGGCGCGAGACCAAGGCCTGGAAGGCCGCGCCCGCCATCTCCGCGATGGGCTGCTGCACAACAGTGAGAGTGGGCTGGAAGGCGGTGGCCCAAGGAAAGTCATCGATACTGCAGACGGATATGTCCTGCGGCACCCGCAGGCCGAGGTCGCCCAATGCCCGCATGACGCCAATCAACATCAGGTTATTGGCCACGAACAGCGCGGTGGGCGGGGGATTGCTGCGCATCAGGCGCTTGCAGGCGACGTAGCCATCCTCGAGTCGGAAATTGCCCGATTCGACCAATTCGGGTGTCAGGGCAATGCCGCGTCGACGCAGCGTTTCGCGGTAGCCGGCCAGTCTCTCGCGCGCCACGTATTGCTGTGGCAGCCCTCCGACCATGGCAATCCTGCTGT
>NZ_JBAXGR010000112.1:0-9044 GCF_037139295.1 Aestuariivirga sp. | reverse complement strand
CAGCCCAGGCGCATCAGCTGGTCATAGCGGTAGCGCGGCACGAAGGCCTTCACCAGCGCGAACATGAAGAACACCAGCACCACCTTGAGGAAGAACCAGATGAAGCCGGGCACCCAGTTCAGGGGCGGCACGTCGATGGGCGGCAACCATCCCCCGAGGAACAGGATGGTGGTCATCGCGCACATCAGCGTGATGGCCACGTATTCGCCGAGCATGAAGAGGAGGTAGGGCGTGGAGGAATATTCCACCATGAAGCCCGCCACCAGCTCCGACTCCGCCTCGACCAGATCGAAGGGCGGGCGGTTCGTCTCGGCCAGTGCCGAGATGAAGAAGATGATGAACATCGGGAACAGCGGCAAGAAGTACCAGTCGAGGAAAGACCCCGGCAGGCCCAGCATGGTGCCGAGGCCTGTGTGCTGCGAGCGCACGATCTCGGTGAGGTTCAGCGAGCCCGCGCACATCAGCACGGTGACGATGACGAAGCCGATCGAGACTTCGTAGGAGACCATCTGCGCGGCGGAGCGCAGGGCCGAGAGGAACGGATACTTCGAGTTCGAGGCCCAGCCGCCCATGATGACGCCATAGACGCCGAGCGAGGACAGCGCGAAGAGATAGAGGATGCCGACATTGATGTCGGAGATGACCCACTTGCCCGAGACGAGGCCGAAGAAGGAACCTTCGGAAACCGGAACAACGGCCCATGCGGCAAGCGCCAAGGTCGCCGTCACCAGAGGTGCGATGACGAAGACGCCCTTGTTGGCGCCGTCCGGGATCACCACTTCCTTCAGCGCGAACTTGATCAGGTCGGCGAAGGACTGGAACAGGCCCCAGGGGCCAACGACGTTGGGGCCACGGCGCATCTGCACGGCGGCCCAGATCTTGCGGTCGGCCCACAGCAGGTAGGCGACGATCAGCAGCAGGCCCGCCATGAAGCCGAAGCTAATGACGGCGAAGAACAGGAGAGTGAGGAGAGCCTCGATCATGATTTACTCAGCGGCCTCGAGCTTCTGCACGTTCTTCAGGGCCGAGCATTCGGCCATGATCCTGGACGCGCGGGCAATCGGGTTGGTCATGTAGAAGTCGGTGATGGGCGAGCGGAACGCCTCGGCCGACATCGCACCCTCGATCTTGCCGAGGTCAGCGAGTTCGTTGGTCGGTGCGGGCGTTCGCTGGTCGATGCGCATCAGCTGCGGGGCCACCTTGTACATGGCGGCGCGCAGTTCATCGAGATTGTTCCACGGCAGCGGGTTGCCGAGGGCTTCCGTGAGCGCGCGGAAGATCGCCCAGTCCTCGCGGGCATCGCCCGGCGGGAAGGAGGCGCGCTCCGTCATCTGCGGGCGGCCCTCGGTGTTGACGTAGGTCACCTGCTTTTCGACATAGGCCGCACCCGACAGGATCACGTCGGCGCGGTGTGCGCCGGCGTCGCCGTGGGTGCCCACGTAGACGACGAAGGTGGCGCCGAGCGCCTGGGTGTCGATCTCGTCCGCGCCGATGAGGAAGAGAATGTCGAGTTCGCCGTTCTTCGCGGCGTCCAGCATCTGGCGCGTGGTCTTGCCACCGTCCTGCGCGGGCAGCGCGCAGACGTCGAGCGCGCCGACGCGACCGGCGGCGGTGTGCAGAATGTTGAAGCCGTTCCAGCCGTCCTTGATGGCGCCCAGCTTCTCGGCGGCCTTGTAAGCGGCGGCCAGAACCTGCGGACCATCAGTGCGGTCGATGGCGCCCTGCCCCACGATCACCATCGGCTTGGCGCCGCCCTGCTGTTCGGAGGCGAGGAACTTGCCCAGCGTCTCCGGACCATTGCCAAGGTGGGTGTAGCCATAGGTGAGGTCGGCGCGCTCGCCGATCAGGAAGACCGGGCAACCGCCGCGCGCCACGCGCCGGCGGATGCGGGCGTTCAGCACCGGCGCCTCGAGGCGCGGGTTGGTGCCGATGAGGAGGATCGAATCCGCCTCATCGATGCCGGCGATGCCGCTGTTGAAGAGATAGCCTGCGCGGCCGCCCTTCTCGCCCAGTGGTGTTCCGTCCTGGCGGCAGTCGATGTTCTTGATGCCGAACTGGTCGGCGAACTGGCGCACCGAGAAGGCCTCTTCAGCACCCACGAGGTCGCCGAGGATGATGCCGACACGGTCCGGATTCACGCCGTTCATGCGCTGCGCGATGCGCTGGAAGGCTTCGCCCCAGGAGGCCGCACGCAGCTTGCCGAATTCGCGCACGTAAGGCCGGTCGAGGCGCTGCGCCTTGAGGCCGTCCCACACGAAGCGCGTCTTGTCGGATATCCACTCCTCGTTCACGTCTTCATGGGTGCGCGGCAGGATGCGCATCACTTCACGGCCACGCGCGTCCACGCGGATGTTGCAGCCAACCGCGTCCATCACGTCGATGGTCTCGGTCTTGCGCAGTTCCCAGGGCCTCGCCTTGAATTCGTAAGGAAGCGAGGTGAGAGCACCCACCGGGCAGAGGTCGATGATGTTGCCCTGAAGTTCGGACGAGATCGCCTTGTTGAGGTAGGTGGTGATCTCCATGTCCTCGCCACGGCCGGTGGCGCCCATCTCCTCGATGCCGGCCACTTCCGTGGTGAAGCGGACGCAGCGCGTGCACTGAATGCAGCGGTTCATCGAGGTCTTGACCAGCGGGCCCAGATATTTGTTCTCGACGGCGCGCTTGTTCTCGTGGAAGCGGTTCTTGTCGATGCCATAGACCATGGCCTGGTCCTGCAGGTCGCACTCGCCGCCCTGGTCGCAGATTGGGCAATCCAGCGGGTGGTTGATGAGCAGGAACTCCATCACGCCTTCGCGCGCCTTCTTCACCATCGGGGTGTTGGTAAAGACTTCCGGCGGCTCGCCATTGGGGCCGGGGCGCAGGTCATTGACCGACATGGCGCAGGAGGCCTGCGGCTTGGGCGGGCCGCCCTTCACCTCGACGAGGCACATGCGGCAGTTGCCGGCGATCGACAGGCGCTCATGGTAGCAGAAGCGAGGCACTTCCGCGCCCGCCTGTTCACAGGCCTGCAGGAGTGTGAGGCCGTTCTCGACCTCAAGTTCCACTCCGTCGACTTTGATCTTGGGCATCAGCTTGCTCGCCTTACTATTCTTATTCGGCCGCGATCTTGGCGGTAGAGCCGTCGTGGTCGGGGTTCGCGGCATACTGGTCGATGCGCGCCTCGATCACCGGGCGGAAATGCGCGATCAGGCCCTGGATCGGCCAGGCCGCCGCATCGCCCAATGCACAAATGGTGTGGCCCTCGATCTGCTTGGTCACGTCCAGCAGCATGTCGATCTCGCGCTTCTCCGCACGGCCCTCTGCCATGCGGTTCATCACGCGCCACATCCAGCCCGTGCCTTCGCGGCAGGGCGTGCACTGGCCGCAGGACTCGTGCTTGTAGAAGTAGGCGAGCCTGGCGATGGCCTTGATGAGGTCGGTCGACTTGTCCATCACGATCACCGCCGCGGTGCCGAGGCCCGAGCGCAGCTTGCCGAGCGAGTCGAAGTCCATCGGCGTGTCGATGATCAGGTCGGCCGGCACCATGCGCACCGAGGAGCCGCCGGGGATGACAGCGAGAAGATTCTCGTAGCCGCCGCGCACGCCGCCGGCATGCTTGTCGATCAGCTCGCGGAAGGGAATGCCGAGCTCTTCCTCGACGACGCAGGGCTTGTTCACGTGGCCCGAGATGCAGAACAGCTTGGTGCCCGTATTGTTCGGGCGGCCCAGCGAGGCGAACCACGTGGCGCCGCGCCGCATGATGGTGCCGGCAACGGCGATGGATTCGACGTTGTTCACCGTGGTCGGCGCGCCATAGAGGCCGACGTTCGCGGGGAACGGCGGCTTCATGCGAGGCTGGCCCTTCTTGCCCTCGATCGACTCGAGCATGGCCGTCTCTTCGCCGCAGATATAGGCGCCGGCGCCATGGTGGACGATGATGTCGAAGTCCCAGCCGTTGACGTTGTTCTTGCCGATGAGGCGTGCTTCGTAAGCCTGGTCGACGGCGGCCTGCAGATGCTCGCGCTCGCGGATGAATTCGCCGCGCACATAGATGACTGCCGTGTGGCAGCCCATGGCGGCGCCGGCGAGCAGGCTGCCCTCGACGAGGAGATGCGGCTCATGGCGCAGGATCTCGCGGTCCTTGCAGGTGCCGGGCTCCGACTCGTCGGCATTGACGACAAGGTAATGCGGACGCTCGCCGATGACCTTGGGCATGAACGACCACTTGAGGCCGGTGGGGAAGCCCGCGCCACCGCGGCCACGCAAACCGGAGGCCTTGATCTCGTTGATCATCCAGTCGCGGCCGTTGGCGATGAAGCCCTTGGTGCCGCTCCAGCAACCGCGCTTTTTGGCACCCTCCAGACCCCAGTCATGGAAGCCGTAGATGTTGGTGAAGATGCGGTCCTTGTCAGCGAGCATCGCTTGTCCTCACTTGTTCGGCTTGACGCCGATGGGGTTTACGGGACGCCAGCCGCCGGCCAGCTTCTTGGCCTGTGCGATCCAGTCGTCACGTTCGATGCGGCCCTTGAAATCCTCCAGCCGGGCATCGACCCAGCGGATTTCCTTCTCCGTCCAGCTGGCGACCTGGTCGAAGTGCCACACGCCCATCGTGTTCAGCAGTTCACGCAGCTTGGGGCCGACGCCCCAGATCAGTTCGAGATCGTCCGCCTTGCCGTCCTTCGGGGCGGCATGGAGCACAGGCGCGACATCGCCAAGCGCGGCAGCGGGTGCCGCTGCAGGCGGAGGCGGTTCCTTCTTCTCGGCGGCCGGCGGCGGGGCTGCGGCCGGCGCAGCAGCCGGGGCGGCCGGCGGCGGCGGCGCTTCGACGCGCACGAAGGTGCGCTGGCCTTCATAAAGCGACGGATCGGTCAGCGCCGTCTGGACGCCTTCCGGCGCAGCCATGTGTCGGTCGATCTGCGGACCCACCTTCACCTTGCGGCCGGCGGCGAGATCATCGATCAGCTTTTCGAGCGTGGCCGGCGTCAGGTCTTCGTAGGTGTCCTTGAAGATCTGAACCATCGGCGCGTTCACGCAGGCGCCGAGGCATTCGACTTCTTCCCATGAGAAGTTGCCATCCTCGGAGATGTGATGCGGCTCGTGGTTGATCCTGTTCTGGCAGACCTTCTTCAGGTCTTCCGCGCCGCGCAGCATGCAGGGCGTGGTGCCGCAGACCTGGATATGAGCAATCTTGCCCACCGGCTGCAGCTGGAACATGGTGTAGAAGGTCGCGACCTCGAGCACGCGGATATAGGCCATGTCGAGCATGTTCGCGACATACTCGATCACGGGCTTCGTCACCCAGTTGTCGTTCTGCTCCTGGGCGCGCCACAAGAGCGGGATCACCGCCGAGGCCTGCTTGCCCGCGGGATATTGCGCGATTTTTTCCTTGGCCCAGGCCAGGTTCTCCGCGTTGAAGGCGAAGCTGTCGGGCTGAACAGGATGAAGACGACGGACGCTCACCGGTCCACCTCACCAAAAACGATGTCGAGAGAGCCGAGCACGGCGGAAACGTCGGCCAGCATGTGGCCGCGGCAGATGTGGTCCATGGCCTGCAGATGGGCAAAGCCGGGAGCCCGCAGCTTGCAGCGGTAGGGCTTGTTGGTGCCGTCGGACACGAGATAGACACCGAACTCGCCCTTGGGCGCCTCGACGGCGGCATAGACTTCGCCCGGCGGCGTGTGGAAGCCTTCGGTGTGAAGCTTGAAGTGGTGGATCAGCGCTTCCATCGAGCGCTTCATCTCGGCGCGCTTCGGGGGAACGACCTTGCCATCCTTCGACGACACGGGGCCGCTGCGCTCAGGCCCCAGCAGGCGCTCGATGCACTGCTTCATGATCTTCACCGACTCGCGCATTTCCTGCATGCGGATCAGGTAACGGTCATAGCAGTCGCCGTTCTTGCCGATCGGAATGTCGAATTCCATGTCGTTGTAGCATTCATAGGGCTGCGCCTTGCGCAAGTCCCAGGCAGCACCCGAGCCGCGCATCATGACGCCGGAGAAGCCCCACTCGAAGCATTCCTTGAGCGAGACCACGCCAATGTCGACGTTGCGCTGCTTGAAGATGCGGTTGTCGGTGAGGAGGCCCTCGATGTCGTCGAGCACCTTGTTGTGGCCGTCGCAGAACGCGGCAATGTCCTCGACGAGGCCGGGGTCGATGTCCTGGTGAACGCCGCCGGGGCGGAAGTAAGCCGCGTGCATTCGCGAGCCCGAGGCACGCTCATAGAACACCATCAGCTTCTCGCGCTCTTCGAAGCCCCACAGCGGCGGCGTCAGCGCGCCTACGTCCAGGGCCTGGGTGGTCACGTTGAGGAGATGCGACAGGATGCGGCCGATCTCGGAATACATCACGCGGATCAGCTGTCCGCGGATCGGAACCTCGATGCCCAGCAGCTTCTCGATGGCGAGGCACCAGGCATGTTCCTGGTTCATCGGCGCCACGTAGTCGAGGCGGTCGAAATAGGGAATGGCCTGCAGGTAGGTCTTGTATTCGATCAGCTTCTCGGTGCCGCGGTGCAGAAGGCCGATATGCGGATCGACGCGGGTGCAGACCTCGCCATCGAGTTCAAGCACGAGGCGCAGCACGCCATGAGCCGCGGGATGCTGCGGTCCGAAGTTGATCGAGAAGTTGCGGACAGATGACGTGTCGGTCACGGCTTCGCCTTTTCATCGCCGGGGAGGACGTATTCGGTGCCTTCCCACGGGCTCAAATAATCGAATGCGCGGAATTCCTGGGTGAGCTTGACGGGTTCATAGACCACGCGTTTGGCAAGATCGTCCCAGCGCACCTCGACATAGCCGGTGAGCGGGAAGTCCTTGCGCAGCGGGTGGCCGGCAAAGCCGTAGTCGGTCAGGATGCGGCGCAGGTCCGGGTGATTGGAGAACAGAACCCCATAGAGATCGAAGGTCTCGCGCTCATACCAGTTGGCTGCGGGGAAGACGGAGATGACGGAGGGCACAGCCGTGTCCTCGTCCGTCTGCACCTTAACGCGGATGCGGCAGTTCTTGTAAGGCGAGAGAAGATGATAGACCACGTCGAAGCGCTTCTCGCGGTCGGGGTAGTCCACGCCGCAGATGTCGATGAAGCACACGAAGTTGCATTCGGCGTCGTCACGCACGAAAGTCAGCACGCGGATGATCTCCGCAGCCTCCGCTTCAACGGTCAGTTCGCCATACGCAACCTGGAAGCCCGTCACCGCGCTTCCAAGCTTGGAGGCGATGTGCTCGCCCAGTTCGTGCAAGGTCTCAGCCATCATCAACGCTCGATCGTTCCGGTACGGCGGATCTTCTTCTGCAGCTGCAGAACGCCATAGATCAGCGCTTCAGCGGTGGGCGGGCAGCCCGGCACATAGATGTCCACCGGCACGATGCGGTCGCAGCCGCGCACCACGGAATAGGAGTAATGATAATAGCCGCCCCCATTGGCGCAGCTGCCCATGGAAATAACGTAGCGCGGCTCCGGCATCTGGTCATAGACCTTGCGCAGCGCAGGCGCCATCTTGTTGGTCAGCGTGCCGGCCACGATCATCACGTCCGACTGGCGGGGCGAGGCGCGGGGCGCGAAGCCGAAGCGCTCGAGGTCCCAGCGCGGCATGGAGGCCTGCATCATCTCCACCGCGCAGCAGGCCAGCCCGAAGGTCATCCACATCAGCGAGCCGGTGCGGGCCCAGTTGATGAGATCGTCGGACGCGGTGACGAGGAAGCCCTTGTCGGCGAGTTCGGCGTTGACGTTGGTGAAGAACTCGCGCTGCTCAGGGGAGGCCTGTTCGATCAATCCCATTCGAGAGCTCCCTTTCGCCACTCATATATAAAGCCGATGGTCAGCACGCCGAGGAAGATCATCATCGACCAGAAGCCAAAGACCCCCACTTCCTTGAGCGAAACCGCCCAGGGGAACAGGAAGGCCACTTCGAGGTCGAAGATGATGAAGAGGATCGACACCAGGTAGAAGCGGATGTCGAACTTCATGCGGGCATCGTCGAAGGCGTTGAAGCCGCACTCATAGGCCGAGAGCTTCTCGGGGTCCGGGTTGCGGAAGGCGATCAGAATCGGGACGATCAGCAGGATCAGGGAAAAGCCGAGCGCCACCCCGAGGAAAATGACCAGCGGCAGATATTCTCGCAACAGTTCAGGCATGTGATCTCGCCTCTCAGTCCACCAGGGCGGCAGACAAGAATCCGCCGTTTGGTAGCGCACCGCCCCTCCTCCCGCAAGTTTTTCGGCACAATTGTCAAATCATCATGACAAGTGTTGGGCAGCTGGCGGACGGATTGGGCGATTTGCGACCCACAGCCGGACGCTGAATCAACAAATTCAAGGCGTTAAGGAAATTCGCACGAAAGACCTCTGCGTGACGCCGAAATGGGTGTTATCGCCCCGAAAGCTGCCTCACGCTACCCGGCCGGCGCCGTCCGCCATCAAGACCGGAAACACCCGGCAGCCCACCCGGCAGATGGCTTCGCCATTCAGCGAAGGCCCCTAGTCGAATTGATCGCTGAACCTTCGGGCTTTTGTAACAACTTATGCCGGGATCTGAATATTCGCACCTACGTTCCAGGCTTGTCAGTTGAAAAACACATAAGGGTTGTATTTTACGCCTAATTATACTCTTAAATCAGTAAAAACACAGATAATTAACTTGCACTGACAGATGGTTGATATAGTATTTTTAATTACGCTTAAATACTAAATTAATAGCTACTTATACGTAGACCTCGGCGTCGGGGTTTCAGTCAGCTGATGAACTGGGTAACAGCCGCGAGCGACAGCGGAGGTGCGGGCTACAACCGCAAATGGAGTTTGCGCGATGAAGAGCAAGTCTAAACTGATCGCCGCGTCCGTGCTATTCACCACTGTGGCAGGCAGCGCCTTGTTGGCCTCCACCAGCCTGTCTTTGGCTGGCCTCAACGACAGCAGCTGCTGGGAACAGAGGCAAGTCACCGCTAGGGACCCGATCCACGCCCGCGGCTGCGGTTCGTTAGGCGCCATCGAGCCGAACAATGGTGAGCGTGTCAAGCCCGCCGGCGTGACCCTCGGCAAGAAGCTTGGTGGCACGAAGCAGAACAACCC
>NZ_JBAXGR010000111.1:0-9169 GCF_037139295.1 Aestuariivirga sp. | reverse complement strand
TCTACCGCCAGCTTCACGGCTGGCACACCGCGCCGGGCAGCGCCCGCGCCTCCCACTTTCTCCCTGAGGGGCACATGAAACCCTCGCAAAGGCGAAGCCGCGCCTTCACAATCGCGTGCTTCCCTTCACTGGCAGCCTGTCTTATTCAGGTCATTGGTGGATTCTCGACGGAGGGCGGAATGACAATCTCGGCACGCAGCGCAGGACTTGGCGCGATGCTCCTCTTCGCAGGCCTGCTTGCAGGTTGTGATGATGGCTCGACGCAGCAGGCCGCCGGCCCCGCCCCCATCCCCGCCGTCACCGTGGTCAAGGTCGAGGCCAAGGATCTCCGTCCCTCCGTCAGCTTCTCGGCCCGCGTCGAGGCTCTTCACAAGGTGGACCTGCTAGCCCGCATCGAGGGCTATCTCGACAAGCAGAACTTCACCGAGGGTGCGTCCGTCAAAACCGGCGACCTTCTCTATGTGATCGAAAAGGCGCCCTACGAGGCGAAGGTTGCCGCAGCCGAGGCATCGGTCGCCATGGCAAAGGCCCGGCTCGACCGCACCGAGATCGAGCTGACGCGCCAGACCACGCTGGTCAACAAGGAAGCCTCCGCCCAGACCAAGCTGGATGATGCCCGCACCGCCCGCAACGAGGCCAAGGGCCAGTATGACAAGTACATTGCCGAGCTTGACCAGGCAAAGCTGCAACTCTCCTACACCGAAATCCGCGCGCCCATCGACGGGCGCATCGGCAAGTCGCTGCTGTCCGTCGGCAGTTTCGTCAGCCCGCAGAGCGGCACACTGGCCACCATCGTCCAGCAGGATCCGATTGGCGTCACCTTCCCCGTCAGCCAGCGCGACCTCATCGCCGTGCGCGAGAAGATGGGCGACAACGCCAAGCTCAGAGACCACACCGTCTATGTCGAGATCGGCAAGGGCAAGCGCTACCAGTATCCCGGCAAGGTGGACTTCCTCGATGTCGGCGTGAACACGGGAACAGACTCCGTCAACGTCCGCGCCACCTTCCCCAACCCGCAAGGGCTGCTGGTCGATGGCCAGCTCGTCACTGCCGTGGTCGAGGCGCAGTCCGCCGAGCCCACGCTGGTGACGCCGGTCAACGCCATCCAGATCGACCAGTCCGGTCCCTTCGTGCTCGTCGTCAATTCGGAAAGGAAGATCGAGGTGCGGCGCGTCGAGTTGCTGCGGCAGGAGGCGGGCTTCGTGGCCATTGCCAAGGGGCTTTCGGCGGGTGACCTTGTGGTCACCGAAGGCGTGCAAAAGGTCAAACCCGGCCAGGTCGTGGACGCGACTGAAGTCAAGCCGGAGGCCTGACGGATGTTTTCCTCGATCTTCATCGACAGGCCGCGCCTCGCGGTCGTCATCTCGCTGGTCATCACCATCGCCGGGCTCGTGGCGATGCAGCTGATCCCGGTGGCCCAGTTCCCCAACATCGTGCCGCCGCAGGTGCAGGTGACCGCGAACTACGCCGGCGCCAGCGCCGAGGTGGTCGAAACCACAGTGGGCCAGCCCATCGAGTCCCGCGTCGTCGGCGTCGACAACATGATCTACATGAAGTCGACCAGCGGCAACGACGGCAGCTACACCCTCACCATTACCTTTGCAGTCGGCACCGATCCGGACCTCAACACCGTCAACGTCCAGAACCGCGTGAAGCTCGCCGAAGCTCAGTTGCCTCAGGAAGTGCGCACCCAGGGCGTGAGCGTACTGAAGCGCTCTTCCGCCATCCTCCAGATGGTGGCCTTCACCTCGACTGACCCGAAGCAGGATCAGCTGTTCCTGTCCAACTACGTCACCATCAACCTGCTCGACCGCCTGAAGCGCGTGCGCGGCGTGGGCGATGTGAGCCTGCTGACACCGACCGACTATTCCATGCGCATCTGGGTCGACCCGCAGCGCCTGATCGACTACGAGATGGTGCCGGCCGACATCATCAACGCGCTGAAGAAGCAGAACGTGCAGGCCGCCATCGGCCGCATCGGCTCGGCGCCATCCCTGCCCGACCAGGCCTTCCAGCTGTCGATCCAGGCCCAGGGCCGCCTCACCACGCCGGAGGAATTTGGCGACGTTGTGATCCGTGCCACCGAGGGCGGTTCCTTCGTCCGCCTGAAGGACGTGGCGCGCGTCGAACTGGGCGCCCGCCTCATGGAAACGCTGGGCCGTCAGGATGGCTTGCCTGCCGCCGTCATCGGCATCTACCAGGCGCCCGGCGGCAATGCCATCGCCAGTGCCGAGGCCGTGAGCAAGATCCTCGAGGAGGCCAAGACAAACTTCCCCGAAGGCATGAACTACAACGTCACCTATGACACTACCAAGTTCGTCGAGGAGAGCATCCACGAGGTGGTGAAGACACTGCTCGAGGCCTTCGCGCTGGTGGTCATCGTCGTCTTCCTGTTCCTCGGTTCCGTGCGCGCCACGATCATTCCGCTGATCGCTGTTCCGGTGTCCCTGATCGGCACCTTTGCGGTGATGGTGGCACTGGGCTTTTCGGCCAACACCGTCTCGCTCCTCGCCCTCGTGCTCGCCATCGGCATCGTGGTGGACGACGCCATCGTGGTGGTCGAGGCCGTCGAAGCCAAGATGGAGGAAGACCCCAACATCACGCCCAAGGAAGCCGCCCGCAAGGCAATGGGCGAGATCACGGCACCCATCATCGCCATCACCCTCGTCCTCATGTCGGTGTTCGTGCCGGTAGCCTTCATTCCCGGCATATCGGGCCAGCTGTTCAAGCAGTTCGCGGTCGTCGTCACCGTCTCGATGTTCATCTCGGCCCTCAACGCGCTCACGCTGTCGCCTGCGCTGTGCGGCGTCATGCTCAAGAACAGCCATGGGCCGAAGCGCTTCCCGATGCGCCAGATCCTCGGTGGCATCAACATGGCGCGTGACGGCTATGCCGCGGTCGTCAAGCGCCTGGTGCGCATGGCCATCATCGGCCTCATTGCGCTCGCCGTGATCTTTCCGGTCACCGGCTGGCTGTTCAAGGTCACGCCGTCGGGCTTCCTCCCCGCCGAGGACCAGGGCGCCATCTTTGGCGAGGTGGTGCTGCCGGAAGGGTCGTCCCTCAACGTCACCACCTCCGTGGCCAAGCAGGTTTCCGACATGGCCGGTCAGATGGAAGGCGTCGCCGGCGTGATGACCGTGGCCGGCTACTCCATGCTCGACGGGCAAGTGAAGTCAAACGCCGCCCTGCTCGTCCTGACGCTGGCCCCCTTCGCCAAGCGCACCGATCCGTCGCTCAACGTCAACGCCATCATCGGGCGGCTCATGGCCAAGGGCCAGGCCGTGCGACAGGCGAATGTCATCTTCTATAATCTCCCGCCCATCATCGGCCTTGGCACCGGCAGCGGCTTTGAGTTCCAGCTGCAGGATTTCACTGGCGCGGCACCGCGTGAATTGGCGGCAGTGGCCCGCGGGCTCGTCTTCGCCGCCAACCAGAACCCCAACCTGTCGCGGGTGTTCACAACCTTTGCCGCCAACACGCCGCAGCTCTTCCTCGATATCGACCGTGACAAAGTCCAGACGCTGGGCATTGACCTCTCCGACGTCTTCTCGACTCTGCAGGCGGTGCTGGGTGGATCCTACGTCAATGACTTCAACATGTTCGGGCGCACCTGGCAGGTCACCGTGCAGGGCGAGGCCGTGGACCGTTCCAAGATCGACGACATCTATCGCATTTCCGTCCGCAACAAGAAGGGCGAGATGGTCTCCGTCCGCGCCTTCGCCGAGGCCCGGCTGATCCTCGCGCCGCAGTCGATCACCCGCTTTAACAACGTGCGCAGCGCCACCATCAACGGCAGCCCGGCCCCGGGCTACAGCTCAGGCCAGGCGATTGCCGCGATGGAACTGGTCGCCGCCACTGCACTGCCGAAGGGCTTCGGCTATGAGTGGACCGGCACCGCGCTGCAGGAGAAGGCTGCCAGCGGCAAGACCACCATGATCCTCGGGCTGGCCGTGCTCTTCGCCTATCTCTTCCTTGTCGGCCTCTACGAAAGCTGGACGATCCCGATTGCCGTGCTGCTCTCCGTATCCGCGGGTGTCATGGGATCGCTTCTGGCGCTCAAGGTGTCCGGGCTCTCCAACAACCTCTATGCCCAGATCGGCCTCGTGGTGCTGATCGCGCTTGCCGCCAAGAACGGCATCCTGATCGTCGAGTTCGCCATGGAGGCCAGGCGCAAGGGGCACAGCATCGTCGATGCGGCGACCACCGGCGCCAAGGAGCGCTTCCGCGCCGTGATGATGACGAGCTTTGCCTTTATCGCCGGTCTCATCCCGCTGGTCTTCGCCGAAGGCGCCGGCATGCTCAGCCGCCGCGGCGTGGGCACGACAGTGTTCGGCGGCATGATCGGCGCCTCGGTGCTCGGCATCTTCCTCATCCCGCTGCTCTACGTGGTGTTCCAGTGGGGCCGCGAGAAGGTGCACGGAACAGGAGATACGGCGGCGGCGGAGCCACATCCGCCGGAGCCAACCGTAACCTGACAGGTGGGCGGCGTGATCGGAGCGCTGGCTGCACACGTAGACGAGGCTCGGCCAATTGGAGGAAACCATGTCGCGCCGGCCCGGCAAGTTCGCGGTTACCTTCGTGTTCATCACCGTGTTCCTCGACATGGTGGGTTTCGGGCTCGTCATGCCGGTTCTGCCGCGGCTCATCGAGGAGGTGAGCGGAACGGACCTCGCCGGAGCCTCGATCTGGGGTGGTTGGCTGTTCTTCGCCTATGGCGGCATGCAGTTCCTGTTCGGCCCGGCCATCGGCAACCTTTCGGACGCCGTCGGCCGCAGGCCCGTGCTGCTGCTTTCAGTCTTCGGCCTTGCCATCGACTATCTGCTCACCGGTTTCGCGCCCTCCATGCTCTGGCTGTTCGTTGGCCGGATCTTCGCTGGCATCTGCGGGGCCTCCTACACGACCGCCAATGCCTTCCTCGCCGACATCACCAAGCCGGCGGACCGCGCCAGGGTCTTCGGCCTCATGGGTGCGGCCTTCGGCCTGGGCTTCATCATCGGCCCGGCCATTGGTGGCTTGCTCGGCACCTTCGGCCCCCGCGTTCCCTTCTTCGTGGCGGCGGGCATTGCCCTTCTCAATTTCGCCTACGGCTGGTTCGTATTGCCCGAGACACTCGCACCGGAGAACCGCCGAAGCTTCTCACTCGCACGCTCCAATCCCGTCGGCGCGCTGAAGGTCTTCGCCCAGTACCGGGGCGTCGTGCCCCTCAGCGCAGTCATGTTCCTCTACTTCCTCTCGACCGCCGTCTACCCCGCCATCTGGGCCTTCTGGGGCATCGCCGCCTTCGGCTGGTCCGAGGCCACGGTGGGCCTGACGCTCGCGGCCTTCGGCCTCATCACCGCCCTCGCGCAGGGCGGACTCACCGGGCCAGTGGTCAAATGGATGGGTGAGAGGAACGCCGCCCTCTTCGGCCTCGTCATGGCCGTGGTGGCTCTTGTCGGCTATGGCCTGGCGCCCGGGCTTCTCGCAGTGCTCATCCTGCTGGTCATCCACGCGCCGGAAGGCTTCGTGCACCCTGCCCTCACCGCCATGATGTCCCATGAGGCGCCGGATGATGCGCAAGGCGAAATCCAGGGCGGCATTGCAAGCCTCCAGAGCATCGGCATGTTGCTGGGAACGGTGCTTTTCGCGCAGGTCTTCGGCTGGTTTGTCGAACCGGGAGGCTCATCGGTATCCGTCGGAGCGCCATTCTTCCTCGCCGCATTGATGCTGGCGGCAACGCTCGTCTACTTCCTCACGCTCCGGGAGGTGAAGCCTGTCACTCGACCGTAACGGACTTCGCAAGGTTCCGAGGCTGGTCAACGTCGGTGCCGATGAACACGCCCGCATGGTATGCCAGCAACTGCACAGGAACAGCATACAGCAGCGGGCTGACAAACGGATGCGCCTTCGGCACCCTGATGGAGCGGAACGCCTTGTGCTCGTTGTCCTTCATGCCGTGATCGTCCGTCAACAGCACGATCTTTCCGCCGCGCGCAGCGACCTCCTCCATGTTGGAAATCGTCTTGTCATAAAGCTCGTCGTGCGGCGCGATGACAATCACAGGTACATTCTCGTCAATGAGCGCAATGGGCCCATGCTTCAGTTCACCCGCCGCATAGCCCTCGGCGTGAATGTAGGATATTTCCTTCAGCTTCAGCGCGCCCTCGAGAGCGATCGGATAGTTCAGCCCACGGCCAAGGAACAAAACATCACGTGCATTGGCAATCTCACGGGCAACGTCGGCGATGTGCTTCTCTTCCTTCAGAATCTCGGTCATCTGCCGCGGCACCATGATCAGCGCTCCGACCAACTCCTTCTCCTGCTCCAACGAGATGGTGCCACGCAATCTGCCAGCAAGAATGGCGAGACAAGCGAGCGCCGTAAGCTGACAGGTGAAGGCCTTGGTGGAGGCGACCCCGATCTCAGGCCCCGCATAAGTGCGGAACACCATTTCACTCTCTCGCGCGATCGTCGACTCTTGCACATTCACGATTGCAAGCGTGTGCTGTCCCTGCGACTTGCAATAACGCAACGCCGCCAGCGTATCGGCCGTTTCACCTGACTGGGACACAACAATGGCAAGACCGCTTTTCGGCAACGGCGCCTCACGGTACCGGAACTCGGAAGCGATATCGACCTCTGTCGGAAGACGTGCGATGCGTTCGAACCAGTACTTGGCCGTGAGCCCTGCATATGAAGCTGTGCCGCAGGCGGTGATGGTGATGCGGTCCAGCTTCGCAAAATCAAATGCAAGGCCTTCGGGGATACGCACAGTGCGTTCCGAGAAATCCACATACTCGGCCAGCGTATGTCCAACGACTTCGGGCTGCTCCTCGATTTCCTTCGCCATGAAATGGCGGTGGTTGCCCTTGTCGACCAGCATGGTGGAGGCCTGGCTGAAACTCATCGGCCGTTCGACGCGGCTCCCCTGAGCGTCGAGGATCTCCACGGAGTTGTGTGTCAACACCGCCCAGTCGCCATCCTCGAGATAGGTGATGCGGTTGGTGAAGGGAGAAAGGGCAATGGCATCGCTGCCCACAAACATTTCACCGTTGCCATGCCCGATAGCAAGCGGCGGGCCATTGCGCGCGGCGATCATCAGGTCGTTCTCGCCCTTGAACAGGATGGCAAGCGCAAAGGCACCATGCAGTCTTGGCAGCACGGATTGCACCGCTTCGCGCGGAAGCTTGCCGCGCTTCAATTCGCGGGAGAGTAGCTGGGCGATGACCTCCGTGTCAGTTTGTGTGGTGAAGACCGCTCCCTCGGCAATCATCTCATCCTTCAGCGTGCGGAAGTTTTCGATGATGCCGTTATGGACCACCACAACATCCCCCACCGCGTGAGGATGGGCGTTGGTCTCCGTCACCCCCCCATGGGTGGCCCAACGGGTGTGGCCGATTCCGGAGGTGCCAGAAAGTGGCTCGCGCACAAGCAAACTGGCCAGATTCTTCAACTTGCCCACCGCGCGGCGTCGCTCAATGCCGCTGGGTGTCAATGTCGCAACACCCGCCGAGTCATAGCCGCGGTATTCCAAACGCCGCAACGCCTCGACGATGTTGTCCGCCACAGGTTCCTTGCCGAGGATGCCGACGATGCCACACATGGAAAATGCCTTACTTGCCTTTACGAGCGGCCTTGCGAGCCGCCTTCATTTCTCGATAACGCTTCGCCCACCCGACACGTAACTCGAGTTCGGCGCGGGTGATGGCCAGCGCGTCTGCTGGCACGTTGCGTGTGATCACGCTACCAGCTGCAATCGAGGCGCCATCCCCAACGCTAACCGGTGCAACAAGTGCAGTATTTGAACCGATGAAGACATTCTCACCGATTTCAGTCAGATGCTTTTCATAACCATCATAGTTGCACGTGATCGTACCCGCACCGATGTTGGTCTTCGGGCCAACACTTGCGTCGCCGATATAGGACAGGTGATTGGCCTTGGCACCTTTCCCGATGATTGCCTTCTTGACCTCAACGAAGTTACCAATATGTGCACCCTCGTGGATGTCTGCTCCCGGTCGCAAACGAGCATATGGGCCTATCCGCGCGCCGGACGCCACGCGCGCTCCCTCTATATGAGAGAAGGCAAGAATTTCGACATCATCACCAATCACGACACCCGGCCCAAACACGACATCAGGTTCAATCACCACGTCTTGACCGAGCACCGTGTCGGCTGAAAAAAACACAGATCCGGGCGACACCAAAGTCACGCCATTCAGCATGTGGGTCCGTCGGTAAGCATTCTGAAGCGTCGCTTCGATTCCCGCCAACTGTTCTCGGTCATTGACACCGGCAACTTCCGCCTCTGAGCACACCGCAAGCCGACATTTCGCACCCGCCGCGGTCGCAATCTCCACGAGATCGGTCAGGTAATACTCCCCCTTGGCATTGCCATTGCCGATCTTCGGCAGCAGAGACCAAAGAAGCGAAGAGTTGATTGCGATAATCCCGGAATTGCACAAACGAATCTCGCGTTCCGCTGGATTTGCATCAAGTTCCTCGCGGATCAGCACGACATCGCCGGCTGCGTCCTGCAAAAGACGGCCATAACCACGGGGGTTCGCGGCCTCAAAACCGAGGACGGCCATTCCCTGGCCGGCAAGATCCACGACGTGTCTTAGGCTGCCAGACGAAATCAGAGGTACGTCGCCGTAAAGTATCAGAACGGTGCCGTTGAAGGCCTTGAGGGCCTCTCGTGCCATTAAAACGGCGTGGCCAGTGCCGAGGCGGTCCACCTGGATAGCGTCACGTGCATTGGGAAACACCTTGCGCGCCTCATGGGATACGGCATCCATATCCGGCCCTAGAACCACAACCGTCTCGCTGGGACCAAGAACCTGAGCGGCATGCAGAACGTGGCCCAACAGGCTACGTCCCGCCACACGATGCAAGACCTTGGGAAGGTTCGATTTCATCCGCGTGCCCTTGCCCGCAGCGAGGACAATGATCGAGACGTCGCTCATACCCGTACCGATTTAGAGAATCTCATGCGTTTTCCGTAGCATGCCAGAATGCTCGAGGCGATAGGAAGGCGAGCAGCAATTCTGTTGACCGCCCCCCCACCCCCCACTATGTTACGCGCCCATTCGCCAGGCGAATAAACTGGCTGTGGGCCCGTAGCTCAGCGGTAGAGCATCTGACTTTTAATCAGAGGGTCCCGGGATCGTACCCCGGCGGGCTCACCAAT
>NZ_JBAXGR010000110.1:0-9176 GCF_037139295.1 Aestuariivirga sp. | reverse complement strand
CCAGCCTGCGCAGCGCCACGCCGCGGTGGTTGAACACGGACGCCACGTCCTGGCGGAGCGCCAGCGCGCGGTCCAGGAGTTCGCGCGCCCTTTCGTTCTCACCCGCCTGCAGGGCGCACAGCCCGCTCAGCTGCAACGCATCGAAGTTCTTCGCATCGACGGCCAGCACCTGCGCATAGGCGGCGCGTGCCTGCCCGAGATCACCCCTCTGCTGATGGGCAAAACCCGCCTGCAGCAGCCGCGCAATGCTCTCCGTGGGGTTCCCGCTCATCGTATCTCTTTCGTCTCGCCGGCCTGCAGTGCGGGGCGGTTGCGCACCACGTCAAGCCTGAGCCTGTCATTCCGGATCATGTGATAGATGTCGACGGCGTAGCTTCCGAGGAACAGCACGAAGCAGCCGATCACGATCACCTCGCACTGGGTATAGATGACCTGCACGGCGTAGGGACTGATGGGCAGTGGATAGTCCTTGGCCACGAACAGGATGCCGAACAGCGCAGCCAGCGCGACGATCAGCACCGCGAAGCGGAAGCGGAACAGGTGCATCGCGGGCCGGAACTGCCATTCGTGGTCCGGAATGGCGTGCCTCTGCTGCTGGTGCAGCAGCAGCTTGCACATCGTCGCCGCCACCAGGATGGTCGTGGCCTGGAAGAAGAAGAAGACGTAGCTCCCCAGCATGTGCATGTCGTGATCGATGTCGAAGGAGTACTGGGTGGTCAGGACCATTCCCGTCGAGGCGGTGATCTGGAATGCGAGCATGAGGAACAGCAGCACGTACATGCCGAGGCGTCGCCTGCGGCTTATGTTCAGCCGTGCGATGGCGAGGCCATAGGCAAACAGCATCAGCGGCAGCGCCAGCATGATCAGCGCCGTGATGACGAGGATCAGGTCGGCGAAGGGCACGCCAACACTCGGGTCGTTGATGGCACGGCTGATGGTCGGCGGGTCGTCCATGTAGTCCTGGTGCATCGTGAGGAAGGACTCGCGCGCCCACAGCACCAGCGGAATGTAGATCATGGGCACGAGAACGGCCGGCAGTGCGAGCAGGATGGCGGCCCATTTGCGGATCGTCTGTGGCATGGGATCAGATGGCCCCGTGCCGCGGCGACAGTGTCTTCGGCAGCGCTGCCGACGTCATCCAGCGCTGCGCGAAGTGGCGGATGACGATCGAATTGTTGCGCTGCGAGTCAGGTCCTGGGCCCCGGTTGATGCGCCCGAGGCTGGTGCGGCCATAGAAGCCGCGGTGCAGCTTCGGCTGGTAATTGGCGCGCGCCGAGGGGATGACGAAGCGCGGCGCCAGGCAGTGCGCGCTGATCCACACGTCATCGACGAAGAAGGCTTCCTTAGGCGCCGTGGAATAGTCGGTGACCGCCTTCACGTCGAAGAAGGAGGGCCGCACGATATAGCCCGAAAGCCCCTGCACGATGTCAACCTTGATGGGTCGCCGCAGGCGCCGCGCGCGGATCGGTGCGGGCGGCAGCATGCGCAGGTTGCTCCAGATGGTGGTGGGCCGGTCGGTGAGGTCGGCCGGCACGACCCAGCCGCTCATGCAGAAGGCAGACGCAGGGTCGCGCTCGGAGGCGGCCACGAGGTCAGCCACGAGATTGGCGGGATAGATGCGGTCGTCATCGACGACGATGATGCGCGCGTCAGGCGCCTCGCCGAGGAGTGACGGCAGCAGCTTCGTGGCAGGCCCCACGTCCTCGCACCAGCGGATGCTCACCGACTTGATGCCTTCGAGGAAGCCCGGCACTTCGTAGGGCACGCCCTCGCGCTTGCTGAAGCGCGGCAGGTTGAGGACGATGCGGGCGGGCGCCACGCTCTGCCGCATCAGGCTCTTCAGCGTGCGCTCGATCAGCGGCAGGCGGCTGGGGATCGAGGTGAGCGAGATGATGGCATCGCTGCGGCGCGGGTTCTCCGCCCATGCGCGGTCGAGCTCGGCGAGGCTCTGGCCACTCAGGCGCAGCTCGTCGGCCACGTCCCGGAGCAACGTCTCGCCCTCGAAGAAGTCGTGGATTTTCACGGCGGCCGCCGCGGCGCCCACGGCAAGCAGGGAAGCCCAGATGCCCGTCAACATTGCGAAAGTTCTGTACGTCCCTGCATGGCTTCATGTTAAGAGACCGGCGTGGGATTGTCAGCGGAAAACTTGTCGGGCTTGAGCCGCCGGGGGCTGTCGTGAGGGCGGAATTTCGCCACATGGCCAACCCCTTCGTGGCGCTGGCCCTGAGCTTCGGTCTGGGCCTCGCGCCGTGGATGCCGGGCACCTTCGGGGCGGCCGGCGCCTTCGTCCTCTATCCCTTCGTGATGCAGCTGCCCTTCGCGTGGCAGTGCGTGCTGACCCTCGTCCTGCTGGCGCTCGGTTGCTGGGCCTGCGGGCGGGCCGCGGCGGCACTGGGCGGCGAGGATCCCTCGGCCATCGTCTGGGACGAGACGGTGGGCATGCTCATCACCCTGGTGCTGACGCCAGCAACACCGCTCTCCTGGATCGTCGGCTTCATCGCCTTCCGCGCCCTCGACATCAACAAGCCCTGGCTCATCGGCACGGCGGAGCGGCGCCTGCGCGGCGGCGTGGCCATCATGGCGGATGACGCGCTGGCGGGGCTCGCTGCCGCCGGCATCGTGTGGGTCATCGTGGCGGCGCTGGCACGCCTCACCACGGCTTGAAGCTCTCCTTCACCGGCGCACCCGTCGCCAGCGCAAAGCCATAGAGGTCGACGCGGTTGACGCTCGGCACGCTGCCGCTGTCGTCGACGTCGAGGTAGGCGTGGTCGAGGCGTGCCGGCACGCCGCCCACCTTCATCTCGAGCCGCGGCACGCCATCGACGATCTTCAGCAGCGCCGCCCGCTTCGGGTAGGACACGACCCGCATCATGAAGCTTCCGGGCTGGCCGGGGACCGGATCCGCCTTGACGCCGAAGGCCATGCTGCGCTCGAGCGACGAGAGTTCCTTGCGCTCGCCCTCGTCATTGAAGCGCCGCCAGAACACCTCGACGGGGCGCTTCGTGTCGAGCCTGCCGTCATCGCCGATGCGCGCGGCGTAGACGATGGTGTTGGAGTTGAGCGAGCGCTGCACGTAGAAGATCAGGTTCTTGTCGGTGGGCACCGGAAAGTCTTCGCCCGCCGCGCCGAGCAGCACCATCGCTGCCAGCAGCAGGAGCGCCCGGATCACGTGTTCCCCATCAGCAGCTTCCTTGCGCGCAGGAAGCGCTGCCCGGCGGTCACGTGGGTGAGAATGGCCAGCAGCCACAGCGCCCAGGGGATCACGTCGAAGCTGCCGCCGAACAGGCTCTGGCAGACGAGTGCCAGGCAGATGAAGAAGATCCGCTCCTGCCGCTCGAACAGGTCCGGCCAGGCGACGTTGTCGACCTTCGTCTCCATCGCCGCGCGGGCCTTCATGTAGCTCGTCAGGAAGGCACCCGAGATGGCGAAGTATCCCGCCGCCCAGGCGTCGCTCACATAGGCGAGTGCGGCGAGCGCGATCATCTCCTGGTAGCGGTCGACGACGGCGTCGAGATAGCCGCCGAAGGCCGAGCTCTCCTTGCGCAGCCGCGCCACCGCACCGTCGAGCGAGTCAGCCGAGAAGGCGATGGCCAGCGTCACCGCATACCAGAAGGGCGCGTGGTGCCAGACATAGGCGAGGCTCACCACCGCGATCAGCCCCAGCCCCATCAGCGTCACCTGGTTCGCGGTGAACACCCGCGACAGCGGCTTCGCCGGCGCCTCCCACAGGGGATCGATGTATTTCTTGAACAGTCCGTCAATCATCTGATGAGGCCTCGAAGGCGGTGCGGAACCACGGCGCGTTGCGCTTGTAGGCGTCGAGGAACAGCCGGAAGCGCCCGTCGTAATAGGCCTGCCTTGTCCTGTCGGGGCGATAGACCGTTTCCGACGAGCGCTCGAAGCTCTTCGCCGCCTCCCACACGCTCGCCCGCCATCCGAGTGCGGCGGCGGCGATGGCGGCAGCGCCACGCACGCCCGCATTGCGCGGGTCGCGCGAGACCGCGATGTCGACACCGAGGCAATCGGCGAGCGCCTGGCACAGCCTAGCATTCAGCGCCCCGCCGCCCACCGCGCGCAGGAGATGCGCGTGCTTCGTGCCCTTCTGCTTCGCGACCGACTGCCAGGCCCAGCGCGTGTTGAGGGCAACACCCTCGATCACCGCCTGGCGCAGGCTGGCGCGGCCATGCTGCAGCGACAGGCCGAGGAAGCCGCCGCGCAGGCGATTGTCGTCGACCGGAACGCGCTCGCCCGCGAGCCACGGCAGGAACAGCGGCGGCGTCAGGCCGGTTGGAGTTTCGTCAGCTTCGTCGTCCATGACTTGATCGAGCCAGTCGATGCAGGAGCACGCACTCTCCTGCGTGGCAATCAGCAGCGGCCGGTTGGCGAAGGGGCTGAGGATCGTGGCATAGCCCTCGCTGGCGCTGAGCCGTCGCCCCGGATAGAAGCCGCTGATCCACGAGCTCGTGCCGAGCGAGATGTGAAGCTCGCCATCCTCCACCGCGCCACTGCCGATCGCCGCGGCGCAGACGTCGCCGGCACCCGCATAGACAGGCAGGCCGGCGGAGAGCCCCAGCTCTGCCGCGGCCGCGGCGGTGAGGCCGCCGGGCGAGGCCGTTCCCTCCACGATGTCGGGCAGCAGGTCGCGCCTCAGACCGAAGCGCGCGACCAGCGTGTCGGACCAGCCCTCGCGGCCCTTCCGCGTGTCCATCATCCAGGTGACGTTGGCGAGGTCGGCGGTGGTCGCCGCGTGGCCGGTGGCGCGCAGCAGCAGCCAGTCCTTGACGTCGAGCAACTTCCACGCCCGCTCATAAACCTTTGGCTCGTGCCGCTTCAGCCACAGCATCTTGGCCGGCGGATCCATGCCGTTGAGCGACGGCGCGCCATTGGTGAGGCGGATCGAACTCAGCAGCTTCAGGAGCCCGTAGCCGAACACCTTCGGGAAGCCGTCCATCACCTCGCGCGCGATGGGCGCAGCGCGCTTGTCGAGCCAGATCATGCAGGGCCGAAGCGGCTGGCCCTCGCGATCAACCGCGACGACGCCGCACATCTGGGAGGCGAAGACCATGCCCGCGGCCCGCCCGCGCAGGTCCGGGCAGCTGTCGGACAGTTTCGCCAGCGCCAGCCTGAGGGCCAGCCACCAGTCCAGCGGATCCTGCTCGGCAAAGCCGGCAGCCGGATAGGAGACGGGATAGGCGTGGTCAGCGGAATGAAGGACGTCGAGATCAGGTCCGACCAGTCCAACCTTGAGGCTGCTCGTGCCGACGTCCACCGCAATGATGATATCTTGTTTCACAATGCGCCGGAAACGAAATGAGGCTAAGGAGCCGTTATCGGGATTATGCCGGAAAGGTCAATTCAATTGTTAGAAGCAGGCGGCGGGCCAATCGACGTGGTGATTACCTGGGTGGACGACCAGACACCGGGATATCGTAACCTGTTGAAAACCTACGCAAAAACGGTTCCAGACCTCGACCCCTCACGCACCCGCGACAATCTCGAGCTGCTGCGCTTTAACCTGCGCGCGCTGGAGCGCCACGCCCCTTGGGTCAACCGCGTCTTCCTCTTCACCTGCCGCCCGCAGGTTCCGGACTGGCTCGACACCGCGCACCCGCGCCTCACCGTCGTCCACCACGACGAGGTGATACCGCCGGCACTGCTGCCCACCTTCAATTCCTTCGCCATCATCAGCCACCTGCATCTCATCCCCGGCCTGTCGGACCGCTTCCTCTATCTTGAAGACGACATGCTGTTGCTTGAGGACGTGACGCTCGCCGACTTCACCAGCGACGATGGCCGGCCGCTGGTGTTCGAGACGGCGAAGCCCACGCCGCGCCACGACACGATCCGCGACCCCGCCACGGAACGCCCGTGGAACCTGGCGCTGGCGGAGGCGAACCGCCTCCTCGACGAGGCCTTCGGCTCGGCCCGTCGCAGCTACGTGAACCACGTGCCCCTGCTGATCGAGAAGGCCCAATGGCGGGCCATGGCGGAGCGCTTCCCCGCGGCCTTCGCCGCAACGCGTGCCGCGCGCTTCCGCGCGGCGGGCAACGTGGCGCCGGAATATCTCTATCCGCAGCTGATGCTGGCGCAGGGCAAGGCCGTCAGGGCCGGCGCGGCGCGCCTGCGCGGGAGCTGCGGCTACGTGCCGCTCGAGGATGTCTGGCCGGTCACCGCCTACGCGCTGTGGAAGGTGAGGCGGCGGCACCCGAAGTGGGTCACGCTGAACGACAATTTCGGCAAGGACCCGAGCCGCATCGCGGAGCGCATGGCGCGCAGCTTCCTGCTCGGTGCAGTGCCTCAGGCCTCGCGCTTCGAGCGGGCGTGACGCGCCATGGCCGCGCGGTAGAACGCCTCGAAGTCGCCAACCCGCTCCGCCACGTCGAACTGCCGCGCATGCGCCCGGCCCCAGTCGCCGAGTGCGGCGCGCGCGTCCGCGTCCGAGAGCAGCCTGGCAATCAGCCGCGCCAGCGCCTGGGCGTCGCCCGCCGGAACCAGCAGCTCCGCGCCCCGGCCGGTCAGCACCGTGCGGTAGCCCGCATTGTCGGCGCCGATGATCGGCGTGCCGCTCGCCAGCGCCTCCGCCAGCACGATGCCAAAGCTTTCACCATAAAGTGCCGGCGATACGGCAAGTGTTGCCTCGGCGAGCAGCCTCAGTTGCTCCTCCTGCGTGGGCGCGGCAATGAAGTCGATCCAGCCCGCACCCAGCCTAGCCTGCGTCGCCAGCACCGCGCCACGCAGGTCGCCATCGCCCGCCACCACGAAGCGCGGCCGCGGCAGGCCGGCGGGCAGCGCCACGGCACCGGATGCGAGGCGTGTTGCCGCATCGAGAAGCACCTGCACACCCTTGCGTGGCTCCAGCCGCCCGAGGAACAGGATTGTCGGCTGCGCTGACGCCACCTTGTGAACCGCAAGGAACGGCGAGAGGTCGGTGACGGGCGGCAGCACGACGGGCGTCACGCCCGACGCACCGGGGCGCAGGTGGGCGAGCGGGGAGGAAGACACGGCGATCGCCCCATCGAGCTCGGAGAGCAGGTAGCGGCTCAACACCTTGAAGAGGTTTCGCAGCATCGCGCCCGTCAGGCCGGGGGGTGGTGTGTCGTGGAAGGTCGCCACCCGCGTCACGTCCAGGCGGCGGAACAATTGCCACGGCATCAGCGGGTCCCACGGCGTGTGGAAATGCACGACATCCGGCTGCCACTGGCGAAGTGCTGCCAGTGTGCGGCCAAGCTCATCCGCCATCGCCCACGTCACCTCGAAGCGGGTGCCTGCAAAGGCCACGCTGCGCATGGCGCCAAGCCGCCAGATGCCGGTCTCTTGCGGGCTCGCCGTACCGGGCGCAATGATCAGTGTCTCGTGCCCGCGGGCCTCAAGCGCACCGGCAAGTGCATGCATGTTCCGCTGCACGCCGCCGTGGCGGTCAGGGTCGTAGGGGCAAACCTGGACGATCCTCATGTCGCAGGCTGCGCCGCGCTAGACCTTGTATTCATAGACCTTGCCCGGCTCACGCTCGCAGTCGGGCGGGAAGCTCCTGCGCTTGTCGGCGTAATACTGAACCCGCCAGTCGCCCTCGGAGGCGCGGTTGTAGGTGATGTAGAGCACGCGGCGTGGCTCTGCGGTGGTGTTGGGCGCCGAGCGGTGCGGCGCATAGGAATCAAAGAAGATCGCATCACCAGGCTCGGTGGGCACGGAGATGAAATTCATGCCCCGCATCTGCTCCTCGTCGAGCGGCTTCCACAGGTCACCGATGAGGCCGCGGTCGTGATGGCCCCCCACCATCTCGAGGCAGCCGTTTTCCAGCGTGCAGGGGTCGACGCTCACCATGGCGGTGATGTGGAAGTTGGAATATTTTCCCCAGTCGGCCTGCGCATCCTGGTGTGGCTCGAAGCCCGCTCCGCCCGGCAGCTTGAAATTGATCTTCTCCTTGAACAGCACGGCATCCTCGCCGATCAGTTCACTGCTGATGCCGCGAAGCTCCGGGCCGTCGCACAGGGCGCGGAAGCCGTCATGGTAGGGATAGAAGTTCTCGATGCGCTGCAGGAGCCGCGAGCCGTCGCCGCGTGACGTTTCGAAATACTTCATGGCCTCGCCCGGCGTCTCCGGCCAGGCCTCGACGTCGTCGGTCCAGCGAATGAGATCAGCGAGGTCGCGGCCCTTGAAAAGTCCACGGACGATCAGGTAGCCATTGGCGCGAAACTGCGCGATATCATGTGGGCTTAGCTGCATGGACATGTGCAAACTTGACAATCGGTTTGAGGATGCTACAGGCCCCGGAAGTTGTCGAGAAATTCTTTTCCATAATTGCGCGGCACACGCCACGCAGCAGCAACGGATCCACACGTGGGCATTGAACAGGCACTGATCTTGGCGGCGGGTCGCGGCGTGCGGATGGGGCCGCGCGGCCAGAACATCCCGAAGGGCTTCATCGAGGTGGGCGGTGAGTTCCTCGTGGCGCGCTCGCTCGCGCTGCTGGCGCGCGCCGGCATCCGCGACGTCAGCATCGTCACCGGCCACCTCGCCGAGCGCTACGATGAGCTTCCCGCGGTTTCCGGCCTCGGCGTGACCACGCTCCACAATCCGCTCTTCGCCGAGAGGGGCAGCTTCGAGAGCCTGCGCGTCGGGCTCGGCGCCATGCGGGGGCCGTTCCTGCTCCTCGAGTCGGACATCATCTACGAGCCACGCGCACTCGCGACTGTTCTCTCCTCGCCCCACGACAGCGTGATCCTCACCTCGGGCCCGACGGGCGCGGGGGACGAGGTCTATGTCTGGGCGGATGAGAGGGATGGCGTGGCGCGCTTCAGGGGCATGTCGAAGCAGCGCAACACCCACGCCGACGCGCCCTTCGGCGAACTCGTCGGCATCTCGAAGATATCAGCGGAGCTTGCCCGGCAGCTTGACCAACACGCCGGCGAGGCGCAGCCCAACGCCGACTACGAGAGTGCCGTGGTGCGCGCCGCCGGCGACAATCCCATCGCCTGCCTGAGGGTCGATGACCTCCTGTGGGGCGAGATCGACGACGAGGCGATGCTCGCCCGCGTCGAGGCGAGGCTGTGGCCGCAGCTGAAGGCCATTGGCTGAGGGGCGATTCCTAGGAAGCTGCGGCGTCGACCAGCGCTGTCCGCGGCTGCTCGCTCATCTTGCCGTTCTCGAAGGTGATGACCCGGTCGCAGCACTCGAGC
>NZ_JBAXGR010000109.1:0-9642 GCF_037139295.1 Aestuariivirga sp. | reverse complement strand
ATGTATTGCCACGCCACGCGACCCGACCGGCTCCCTCTGGTTGCCTGCCATTCGATCGCACCGGCGCGCAGCGTGTCCGCGTCGACCTTCAGTCCGTAGTGCTTCGCATAGCCCTCGATCATCGCCAGGAACTCGTCCTGCGAACAATTGTGGAAGCCCAGCCACAGACCGAAGCGATCTGACAGCGAGACCTTCTCCTGCACCGCCTCGGACGGGTTGATCGCCGTCGAGCGCTCATTCTCGATCATGTCGCGCGGCAGCAGGTGGCGGCGGTTCGAGGTGGCGTAGAAGATCATGTTGGAAGGGCGGCCCTCGATGCCACCGTCAAGCGCCGCCTTGAGCGACTTGTAGGAGGTGTCGTCAGCGTCGAATGAGAGGTCGTCGCAGAACACGATGAAGCGGAAACCGGGGTTCCTGCGGATGATGTTCATCAGCACCGGCAGGCTTTCGATGTCCTCGCGGTGGATCTCGACGAGCTTCAGGATGCCGCCGCACGCCTCGTTGATGGCGTGGTGGGCGGCCTTCACCAGCGATGACTTGCCCATGCCGCGCGCGCCCCAGAGCAGCGCATTGTTGGCGGGAAGCCCGCGGGCGAAGCGCTCGGTGTTCTCGATCAGGATGTCACGGGTGAGGTCGATGCCGCGCAGCAGCGAAAGGTCCACCCGGTTGACGCGCGGAACGGCTTCGAGTTCCGGCGGACTCGCATGCCAGACGAAGGCCGAATAGCCCTCAAGCTCGGGTCGGGCCGCCTTGGCGGGCGCCAGCCGCTCCAGCGCCTCGGCGATGCGGGTGAGCAGCGAATTATCGATTTCCTGTGCCATTATGAAGTCTTAGCCGAGGTGGGGTGCGCGGTAAAGAAGCACCAATCGATTGGTTGCAATAGGGGCAACCATCGCTATATTCCGCCCAAACTTCGTTCAGGAGAATGTCCTTGTTCATCACTCCGGCTTATGCCCAGGCCGCCGGCGCGCCCGCCGGTGCGGGCGACTTCATCGGCATGGTTCTGCCGCTCGTGCTCATCATGGGCGTGTTCTATTTCCTGCTGATCCGCCCCCAGCAGAAGAAGATGAAGGAGCATCAGGCGATGCTCAAGAAGGTGGGCAAGGGCGACACCATCATCACTGCGGGTGGTCTCATTGGCCGCGTCGTCAAGGTGGTCGACGACAACGAACTCCAGGTGGAGATCGGCGAGAACATCAAGGTGCGGGTTCTGCGCACCGGCATCGCCGACGTGCGCGCCAAGGGCGAACCCGTCAAGACCGAGGCCAAGTAAGAGCCTATGCTGCATTTCAGCAAATGGAAGGCGTTCGGCATCCTGCTTGCCGTGCTGATCTCCATCATCGTCGCGCTGCCCAATGTGCTGCCCGCCGCCTACCAGGACAAGCTCCGGCCCTATGGCCTGCGTCCGATGACGCTGGGCCTCGACCTGCAGGGTGGCGTCAACATCCTTCTCGAAATTGACCGTGATGACCTCAAGAAGCGTCTGACCGAGCAGCTCGTCGGCGACATCCGCTCGAACCTGCGTGAGGCCAAGATTGGCTACAACGGCATCAACCGCGGCCCCGAAGGCGTGCGTGTGCGCATCACCAAGCCCGAGGACATGGACAAGGCCGTCCCCGACCTGCGCAAGCTGGCGCAGCCCGTGGAGGCCGGTGGTTTGTTCGGCGCCGGTGCCGCCACTGCGCTGTTTGACGTGGCCGTCGATGGCCAGCAGGTAAACTTCACCTTCAACGAGAAGGGCATCGACAACAAGATCCAGCAGGCGGTGAGCCAGTCGATCAAGATCGTCGAGAAGCGCGTCAACCCTGATGGCGTGGTGGAAGCCACCATTCAGCAGCAGGGCAAGGACCGCATCGTCGTGCAGCTGCCGGGCGTGCAGGATAGCCAGGAAGTGAAGAGCCGCCTCGACCGGACGGCGAAGCTCACCTTCCAGCTGACCTGCGAGGCACAGCCCACGGCACCCGGCCAGAACCCGCCACCGGAATGCAAGGCGCTGCCGATGAAGGATGATCCCAAGAACATCCTGTGGATCCAGACGTCGAGCCGCGCCACGGTGGACGGCGCCGACCTCACCGATGCCCGCGGCTCCTTCGACCAGTCAAACCAGCCGGTCGTCTCCTTCCGCTTCAACCAGAAAGGTGCGGAGCGCTTCGGCAAGATGACGCGCGACAATGTCGGCAAGCCTTTCGCCATCGTCCTCGACGACCTGGTGATGAGCGCGCCGCGCATCAACGAGCCCATTCTCGGCGGTTCCGGCCAGATCTCCGGCAACTTCACGGTGGACGAAACCAACAGCCTCGCCGTGGTGCTGCGCTCCGGCGCGTTGCCCGCCAAGCTGTCCATCGTGGAAGAGCGCACGGTGGGCCCGAGCCTCGGTTCGGACTCGATCAAGGCCGGCTTCAATGCCTCGATCATCGGCCTCATTCTGGTCGTCGGCTTCATGATCATGTCCTATGGCCTGTTCGGCATTTTCGCCAACATCGCGCTGCTCGTGAACCTCATCATGCTGATTGCGGTGATGAGCTTCTTCGGCTTCACCATGACGCTGCCGGGCATCGCCGCCATCGTGCTCACCATGGGCATGGCGGTCGACTCCAACGTCATCATCTTCGAGCGCATGCGTGAAGAGTGGCGCAATGGCCGCTCGGCAATGAGCGCCATCGAGACGGGTTTCAAGTCGGCCTTCGCAACGATCTTCGACTCGAACTTCACCGCCCTCATCGCAGCCGTCGTGCTGTTCGGCGTCGGCTCGGGGCCTGTGAAGGGCTTTGCCATCACACATGCCATCGGCATCCTCACCACGGTGTTCACGGCCTATACAGTGACGCGCTTCATCGTGGCACTGTGGGTCGGCTGGGCCAAGCCCAAGGAGGTTCCGCTCTGAGGAGCGGAGGTCATCTCATGAAATTCAAGCCCATCCGCTTCATTCCGGACGACACCCGCTTCCCGATCATGCGGCTGAGCCGCTTCGGCTTCTTCGTGTCCGGCCTCCTGTCGCTGGCCTCTGTGCTGCTCTTTGTCTTCGTCGGCCTCAATGTCGGCGTCGATTTCAAGGGCGGTACGGTGATGACCATCCGCACCACCGAGCCCGCCAATATCGAGCTGCTGCGCACGCAGGTGAACGATCTTGGCTTCGGCAGTGCTGAAATCCAGGAATTCGGTTCTCCCAATGATGTGCTGATCCGTCTTCCGGCAGTCGAAGGCGGTGACGATGCGCAGCAGACCACCATCGCCAAGGTGAAGGAGGCGCTGGGTACTGGTGTCGAATTCCGCTCCGTCGAGGTGGTTGGGCCGAAGGTTTCCGCCGAGCTTGCCGAGCAGGGCATCATCGCCGTGGTTTCGGCCATCATCGGCATCCTGTTCTATGTATGGTTCCGCTTCGAATGGCAGTTCGCCGCGGGGGCGGTGCTGTCGTTGCTGCATGACGTGCTGATCACCATCGGCATCTTCTGTCTGCTCAGGATCGAGTTCAACCTGCAGATCATCGCGGCCATCCTGACGATCGTCGGCTATTCGCTGAACGACACCGTGGTGGTGTTCGACCGTATCCGCGAATACATGCGCAAGTACAAGTCGATGAACCTGGCCGACCTGATCGATTTCTCGATCAACTCGGTGTTCCCGCGCACCATCCTCACCTCGGTCACCACCATGCTGGCGCTGATCGCGCTCTACATCTTCGGCGGCGAGGTGCTGCGTGGCTTTACCTTCACCATGATCCTCGGCGTGCTGATCGGCACCTATTCCTCGATCTTCATTGCCTCGCCGGTGCTCATCCTGCTCGGCACGGTGATGAGCGAGAAGAAGACCGCGACCGATCCCAAGGCCAAGGCTGCGGCCGCCAGGCCGTGACGGCGCACTACCCCGGCCGGACCGCCATCGACTCCTACAGAGCGGGCGGATTCGGCTTTGCGGGCATGTCGCACCGAGGCGCGATCATGGTGCTGCCCTCAGGTGTCTATGCCTGGAGCGTCAACCCGGCCGCGCTGACGGCTGCGGACTTCGCCATGGTCCTGGCCGAGAAAGCCGAAATCGACCTTTTCCTCATCGGCATGGGCCATGAGATGGTGCGGCCGCCGAAACCCGTGCGCGCCGCACTCGAGGCCGCTGGCATCATGTATGACACGATGGCCACGGGCCACGCTGTTTCAACCTACAACCTGCTGCTCGAAGAGAAGCGCCGCGTCGCCGCCGCCCTGATCCCCGTGGAGTTTCGCGCGTGAGCGAGGTGGAGGACATCGTCCGCCTGCGCGACCGTGACCGTTACCTCTCTTGCCTGTTCGCGCCGGATGACAAGCGTCCGCACCTGCTGGCGCTCTATGCCTTCAACGCCGAGATCCTGAAGGTGCGCGACACCGTGAGCGAGCCGGCGCTCGGCATGATCCGCCTGCAATGGTGGCGCGACACGATCGAGGGCATCTATGCCGGCAACCCCGTGCCTGGCTACGCCGTGGCGGAGGCGCTGGCGCGCGCCATCACCGAGGGGAACCTGCCGAAGCAGGCCCTCATCGATCTCGTCACCGCCCATGAGTTCGACCTGTTCCATGACCGCATGCCCGGCCTCACCGAACTGGAGGCCTACATGGGCGAGGCCTATTCGCGCCTCATCATGATGGCGGCGATGATCCTCGACCGTGACGCCGCGGGCAAGGCCAGCGAATGCGCCGGCCTCGCCGGTGTCGCGCAGGGCCTCGCACTGGTGATGGGCGATCCGGCGCATCGCGACCCCTTCCTGCCCGAGAGCATGACGGTTGCCGAGGCGGTTGGCCATGCCGAGAACCGCCTCGCGCAGGCGATGACGCTCAGGCCGGAACTGCCGAAGTCCGTGCTTCCGGCCTTCCTGCCGGTGAGCCTCACGGGCCTGTATCTGAAGCGGATCGCGAAACAGCCGGATGTTCCGCTCTCCGTGTCGCCGCTCCGTCGGCAGATCGAGATGTGGTGGACCGCGAAGCGCTGGGGCTGATTGAATTTGCCGTCATCCCGGCGAATGCCGGGACCCAGCTTTGACCTTGAGCCCTTGGACAATGGCCCCAGAGGCTCGTCCTGCCGCATGCGCTGGGTTTGTAAGACTTCCCGGTAGGGGTGTAGCCGAGACAAAATCGCCCAAAAACAATCGTTACAAAACGTTCCATTATTGCGCTGCCCGACCTGCAGGAAGCTGGGCCCCAGCTTTCGCTGGGGTGACGCCATCAGGAAGGAACCGGAACGGGCGACGAAGCTTACTCCGCCGCCTTCAGCGCCGCCCCGCCCAGCCAGGCTTCGAAATCCGCCTTGGCGCGGCCGGTATAGGCGTGCTTGCGCTCCACGGCCTGCTCGGTGTGCTTCAGGCGCACGCCGTCCTTCATCTTCACCTTCTCGATGGGCGGCAGCAGGCCGAAGTTGATGTTCATCGGCTGGAAGGACGACTTCTGCCCATCCGTTGTCTCGATGTGCCCGCCGGTGATGTGGTTGATGAGCGCGCCATGCGCCGTGGTGGGCGGCGGCACATCGAAGGCTAGGCCGAGTGCTTCCGCCGCAGCCATGCGGCCCGCCATCAGCCCCATGGCGGCGCTTTCCACATAGCCTTCAACGCCGGTCACCTGACCGGCAAAGCGAAGCCGCGGCTGGGCCTTCATCCGCAGGGCGCCATCGAGCACGCGCGGGCTGTTGAGGAAGGTGTTGCGGTGCAGCCCGCCGAGCCTTGCGAACTCGGCGTTCTCGAGGCCCGGAATGGTGCGGAACACCTTCACCTGGTCGGCATATTTCAGCTTCGTCTGGAAACCCACCATGTTGTAGAGCGTGCCCAGCTTGTTGTCCTGGCGCAACTGGACAACGGCATAGGCCTTCTCATCGGGCTTGTGCGCATTGGTCAGGCCGCGCGGTTTCATCGGCCCATGGCGCAGCGTCTCGGGCCCGCGCTCCGCCATCACCTCGATAGGCAGGCAGCCGTCGAAGTAGGGGGTCGACCTCTCCCATTCCTTGAAGTTGGTCTTCTCGCCCTCCATCAGTGCACGGACGAAGGCCTCGTACTGCTCGCGGTTCATCGGGCAGTTGATGTAGTCCTTGCCGGTGCCGCCGGGACCAACCTTGTCATAGCGCGACTGGAACCACGCGGTTCCCATGTCGATTGTCTCGCGGTGCACGATGGGGGCGATGGCGTCGAAAAAGGCGAGAGACTCCTCGCCCGTCAGCGAACGGATCGCCTGCGCCAGTGCCGGCGAGGTGAGGGGGCCCGTGGCGATGATGACGCTGTCCCAGTCCTCCGGAGGCAATCCGCCGATCTCGCCCTCGACGACGGTCACCAGCGGGTGGCGCTTCAGCGTCTCGGTCACTTCCGCAGAAAAGGCGTCACGGTCGACGGCCAGCGCGCCACCGGCCGGCACCTGGTGGCGGTCGGCGAGGCCCATGATCAGCGAGCCGCAGCGCCGCATTTCCCAGTGAAGGAGCCCCACGGCATTGCTTTCGTCGTCGTCCGAGCGGAAGGAATTGGAGCAGACGAGCTCGGCGAAGCCGCCCGTCCGGTGCGCCTCGGTGCCCACCTGCGGGCGCATTTCATGAAGGATGACGGGAACACCGAGGTTCACCGCCTGCCAGGCGGCTTCGGAACCGGCCATGCCAGCACCAATGATATGGATGGGTTTTGTCATGGGGCGCTCCTAGCATGGCGGGGCGGGAGGTGAAAGACTTCGACCCTTCATCCCGGCCGCGCGCAGGAGTAAGGGTTTTGCCATGAGCAGCACCCTCCAGGACATTTCCGCCGAACTTGACGCCATCCGGGCCCAGTCCCTGTGGAAGGTCGAGCGTCCCATCCTCGGCCACCAGTCGGCGCACATCCGCGTGAAGAGCGGGGACGTGCTGAACTTCTGCGCCAACAATTACCTGGGGCTGGCCGACCATCCGGACCTCGTTGCGGCGGCGAAGGAGGCCCTGACCACCCACGGCCTTGGCATGGCATCGGTGCGCTTCATCTGCGGCACCAGCGACCTGCACCTCGATCTCGAACGGCGCCTTGCTGACTATCTGCAGATGGACGACGCGATCCTCTTCGCCGCCTGCTTCGATGCCAATGGCGCGGTATTCGAGCCGCTGTTCGGCGAGCAGGATGCCATCATTTCGGACGCCCTCAACCACGCCTCGATCATCGATGGCATCCGTCTCTCCAAGGCCAAGCGCTTCCGCTTCGCCAATGGCGACATGAACGACCTTGAGACGCAGCTCAAGGCCGCGCGCGAGGGTGGTGCCCGCAGGGTCATCGTGGTGACGGACGGCGTGTTCTCCATGGACGGCTTTTTCGCCAAGCTCGCCGAGGTGCGCGCCCTGGCGGACCGGTTCGATGCGCTGGTGATGGTGGATGACTGCCACGCCACCGGCTTCATCGGCCCTGAAGGCCGCGGCACGCCACATCGGGCAGGCGTGAAGGTCGATATCCTCACCGGAACACTGGGCAAGGCGCTGGGCGGCTCGGCGGGAGGTTACATCGCGGCGGCCAGGCCGATCGTCGACCTCATGCGCCAGCGCGCCCGGCCCTATCTCTTCTCCAACGCCCTGCCGCCGCCCATTGTTGCCGCCGGCATCAAGGCCATCGACATGGCGGAGCAGGGGAATGACCTCCGCGCCCGCCTCTTCGACAACGCGAAGCGTTTCCGCGCCGGCATGAGCAAGGCAGGCTTCAACCTCCTTCCCGGCGAGCACCCCATCATCCCTGTCATGCTGGGCGAGGCGAAGCTGGCACAGGACATGGCCACGAAGCTTTATGACAAGGGCATCTACGTCACGGGCTTCTTCTTCCCCGTGGTACCCAAGGGCCAGGCGCGCATCCGCACGCAGATGTCGGCGGCGCATTCATCACAGGACATCGACACCGCCATCGCTGCCTTCACGGCGGCGGGCCAGGAACTGGGAGTGATCTGACATGCGCGCACTGGTGAAAGCGGAGAGGGCCGAGGGCCTCGAAATGCGCGACGAACCCGTTCCGCAGATCGGGTCGGACGACATCCTCATCAAGGTCGCCAAGACCGGTATCTGCGGCACCGACCTCCACATCTGGAAGTGGGATGCCTGGGCGCAGAAGACCATTCCGGTGCCCATGGTGGTGGGCCATGAGTTCGCGGGCGTGGTCACCGACATCGGCTCGCATGTTCGCACCGTGAAGGTGGGTGATCGCGTGTCGGGCGAGGGCCACCTCATCGGCATGAAGAGCCGCATGGCCCGCGCCGGGCACTATCACCTCGATCCTGAAACCAAGGGCATTGGCGTCAACCTGCCGGGCGCCTTCGCGGAATATCTCAAGATCCCGGCCTTCAACGCCATCCATCTGCCGCCGGAAGTGGATGACGAAGTCGGCGCCATTCTCGATCCGCTCGGCAATGCCGTGCACACGGCACTCTCCTTCGATCTCGTGGGCGAGGATGTGCTGATCACCGGTGCGGGCCCCATCGGCATCATGGCTGCCGCCGTCTGCCGCCATGTGGGTGCGCGTCACGTGGTCGTCACCGACATCAACGACTACCGCCTCGAACTCTGCAACCAGGTCACCGATGCCGTCACCGTCAATGTCTCGCGCGAGGACCTGGGCGACGTCATGCACAAGCTGCGCATGAGCGAGGGCTTCGATATCGGGCTCGAGATGTCGGGTGCACCCATGGCCTTCGACCAGATGGTCGACCGCATGATCATGGGCGGCAAGATCGCCATGCTCGGCATTCCCTCCGGCCCCACCACGGTCGACTGGAACCGCGTGATCTTCAAGTCGCTCACCATCAAAGGGATCTATGGCCGCGAGATGTTCGAGACCTGGTACAAGATGATCGCCATGCTGCAGTCCGGCCTCGATGTCCGCAAGGTCATCACCCACCGCATGAAGGCGGCCGATTATGCGCAGGGCTTCGCGCTCATGAAGCAGGGAAGCTGCGGCAAGGTGGTGCTGGACTGGGGGTGATCGCGCCCCAAGTCCGTCATCCGGCAAGGCCCGAATTCAGCTTTCTTGCTATACGCCCCAATTCAGGGGAGCTGGGATCCCGCCTGATGCGCTGCATCTTCTGGCCGTTCGTAGTCAAAGACGTTCAGTTCGATGACGGCGAAGCAAGCGATCCATAAGGCGGCATCATAGAAGTCCAGCAATCCCGTGAGCCCTGCTTCCTCCTGCATCCCTTCCCATCCCCACCACAGCGCCACCCCCACGAGGATCGTGTAAAGCAGGCTCTTGGCAATGTTGCGGATCTTCCATTCGGAAGCCTTGAAGTCGCCGGGCGAATAAACGTCGTAGGCAAGCATCGCGCAAACCGCGAGCCAGGTTACGGAGTTCAGCAAGTCGACCCATTCGCGCTCGAGGAAGTATTGCGTCGTGGCATAGATGGCGAGACCATAACCAAGACACTGGAAGGCGAACAGCGCCCACTTCTCCAATGGAGAGCTGTAGACTTCGTCGAGTGACGTGCTCTCATATTCGAAGGTGCCCAGCAGGATCACCCAGCCAAAGGAATCCAGTGCCTCGTGCGCAGTTCCGTGCAGCAGAAACAGCAGGATGTTGAAGGCCAGAAGCGCGTAGACCGAATACTTGAACACATTGAACGGCAATGAGTGTCGGTTGTTCGTCGGCATGGTGTGCTCAGGCTCCAGCGATCAAATCAACACCCTCAGCAGCGCGAACAGCAGTCCTGCCAG
>NZ_JBAXGR010000108.1:0-9654 GCF_037139295.1 Aestuariivirga sp. | reverse complement strand
AGGCTGCCGCCGATCTTCGCGCCATACTTCCTGCAGCGCATCTGGACTGGCTGGAATTGGACCTGGAAGTCCGAGAAGGCGAAATGGGACAAGCCACCGTTCATGCCGGATGGGGTCAGGCATGCGTCTTCGGCTGATCCTAACACGTGGTGCACCTACGAGGAGGCCATGGTGGCCTACGAGGCTGGCCGCATCGATGGGATCGGCATTTGCCTGCGCGGCCTGATGAATGGCGAAATCTTCGTCGATCTGGATGACTGCCGCGATCCAGCCTCCGGCGAGATCAGTGTATGGGCGAAGGCCATCATCGATGAGGCCAATTCCTACACCGAGATCACCGTCTCGGGTGAAGGCCTTCGGGTCATTGGCAGGGGTGCCACAGGACCGATCGGCAAGAGGTTCGGAAAGAGGCCTGATGGGAGCAGCCTCGAGTTTTATGCCGCGGGTGATGGTCGCTACATGACCGTGAGCGGGAACCAGCAGCCTGGTCCCTGGTCCGTGTTTGGCGACATCTCCCAACTGGCGAAGCTGCTGATCGAGAATGGTGGTGAGCTTGAGGCACCGGCGCAAGGCAGCCAGACCAGTTCCTCCAATGGGCACGCCAATGGGGGCTCTCACTCGGCCAACGCCGGGCAATCCACCGGCAGCTCCTTCTTCCGGAACGCGAACGATGCGGCCCTGGCCAATATCGAGAAGTGGGTCAAAAAGCTGTTCGCTACCGCCCGCTACCAGCCCGGCACCAAGGCGTGGCGGGTCAGTTCCAAGGACCTGAGCCGCAACCTCGAGGAGGACATCTCGATCCATCCCTCTGGCATTCAGGACTTTGGTGAGGAGAAGGCCGCCACGGCCATCGACCTGGTCATGAAGTTTGGGGGTGCACCTGACGTGACCAAGGCTGCCATGTGGCTCTGTGAGGCGATGGGCCTCGACCCCGCCACCCTTGGGTGGTCGAGCCACAGCCAGCGTGAGAGTACCATGTTCGGGACCAAGGCTTCGCGTGGGCAGGGTGGTGAGCAGGGTGCGGGTGAGGCAGGCTCCTCGAGCGGGCAGGCGAAGGCTGACCCGACGCATCCCATGCTCAGGTTCAGGGAGCATAATGAGAACGTCACGCTGCCTCGGATGATCGTGCCAGGCTTCATTGCCGCAGGCATCTGCGTCATTGCGGGCTACCAGGGTATCGGCAAGACGAGCGCCGTGCTGCCTCTGGCTGCCCTCGTCGCACACATCCACACACGCCTCAATGACCCGCTCCAGCCGCGGCATTGGCGGAACGTCATTTACATCACCGAGGATCGTGATCAGGTGGACCGTATCCTGGTCGCCATCGCCAATGGCGACAGCTACGCGACCCAACGCAACAAGGAACGTTTCAAGCTCGTTGATGCCTACGGGATGACGCCCGATCAGTTTGTCGAAGTGGGGAGCAGCTACGTGTCGATGTTCACCCGAGTGGTGGATGGGGTCTCGATCCCGCCCCTGGTGGTCATCGACACGAAGTCTGCGGCCTTTGCTATCGAGGACGAGAACAGTAACGCCGAAGCTTCGGCCATCATGCGGGCTCTGAAGACCGGCTTCACAGGCCTCCCGACGTGGGTTATCGGCCACATTGCCAAAGCTAACATGACCCGCAGCAATGCCTCCGAGATGTCGCTGCGCGGTGCCTCTGCCTTCGAGGCTGACGCCAACCAGGTGGTGTTTCTCGTTATGCAGAAGGGGGGCGGGAACGAGCAGCGGTATCTGGTGCGGGGCAAGACCCGCTTCGAGGCCAGGTGGAAGGAGATCGCCATCACCACCGAAACCTTCGAGAAGGAGGTCGTGGATGAGTTCGGAGACCCCGGCATTCTCATCCTTCGCCGGGCAGCCTTCGAGCCCCTGTCCTCGGGCGAGCGGCAGAGGCGGTCGGATGAGGTGAAGACCGACATCCGGGACGCCGACGCGGAGAAACGGGAGCAGGCCATCCTCAAGGCCGTGAGGGAGGCTCGAGAGGCAGGAGCAGGCATTGGCAAGGAGAGGATCGCCACGATCGTTGGCGGCAAGAAGGCGTCCGTCGTCGCAGCCATCCGGGACTTGGCGGAGATCCGCTGGTCACCAACATCTGCTTCGACGGCGACGAAAGCCATGCCTTTGTCACCTTGTCCGGAACGGGCAGGCTCGTCCAAGTGAACTGGAAATCGTGACAATGTAGATAGTTTAATTTGGCTTCAGTGCTGCGCCGAGGCCCGTCTGACGGCGAGCGCCGAAAGTCACCACTCCCGTGATCAGAATTCGGGCGGGCGCTTGCCCTGGAAGGCCGCAAGTCCAGTTCGCAATTCGGCACCGGCGGAGGCAAGACCACCGGCAAGCGCTTCAAGTGGGCGCCGGGTCTCCTCCCCCTCGGCAGCATTGATCAGCATTTTCGTTGTCTGCGTTGCCAGAGGCCCGCGCCTGGCAAGTCGTTGTGCCATGGCGATGGCCGCGGCCAGCCCTTGGCCCTTGGGGGCGACCGCATCCACAAGACCCAGACGGAGGCCGTCCTCGGCGGTAAACACCTCGCCCAGCAGCGCCATGCGGCGCACCAGCTGGGATCCGAAACGGCAGACTGTGCGCTGCGTGCCTGACCATCCGGGGATGATGCCAAGCCCCGTCTCGGGCGATCCAAGCTTCACGTGTTCTTCTGCAACCCGAAAATCTGCGGTGGCAGCAAGTTCCAGGCCGCCGCCAAGCGTGTGGCCGTTCAATGCGGCAACGAGCGGCTGCCGCAAGCGCGCCAGTGCATCGAAGGCACGGTGCCCATGACGGACCCAGGCAAGCCCGAAGTCGGACGGGCTGAGCGCAGACCAGGCTTCAATGTCGCCGCCTGCGCAGAAGGATCTTTCGCCCTCACCGGTCATGATGACAACGCGCATGTCACGCGCAGCTTCGATCAGATGGGCGGCGCGCTCGAGCGCCAACACCATCTCATAATCGAGAGAATTGAGTTTTTCCGGCCTTGCGATGAGGATCGTGGCGAGATGCCCGTCGAAGCTGAGCCTGATACGGTGGTCACCGGTGTCAACCATTGAGAGCAAGCCCCATCATCTCGGGCTGGAAGAGCCGCCTGTCCATTTCCTTCAGAGTCGGAGACAGGATGAGCGGGAACTCTGACTGATCGAGGATATTCGCCTGAAGGTCCACGCCAGGAGCAATCTCGGTCAGCACGACGCCCTCGGGCGCGAGCTTCATCACGCAGCGCTCGGTCACATAGGTCACGTCCTGGCCCTGTGCAACGCCGCGCCGGCCCGAGAACGAGACCTGCTCCACGTCCTTCACCAGCTTTCTCACCTTGCCTTCCTTCTCGATCTTCAGCTTGCCGTTGCTGATCTCCATCCTGGCGCCAGCGTTGTAGAAGCCGGAATAAACGATCTTTCGTGCCCGCGAGGTGATGTCCACGAAGCCACCCGCGCCCGCCGTCACATGAGGTCGGACGCCGAGCTTGGACACATTCACCGAGCCATGCGAGTCGATCTGCAGGAAGGACAGCAGCGCACAGTCAAATCCCGCCGCCTGGAAATAGGTGAACTGATAGGCAGAGGGCACGAAGGCCTCGGCGTTCGACGCGCAGCCAAACTGGAACTCCAGCAGCGGCACACCACCAACCGCACCCTGCTCGATCACCCAGGTCGCCTGGCCATGGAGCCCCTCCTCGATGAAGATGCGTGGCACATTGGCGGACACGCCAAAGCCGAGATTGACGGCCCAGCCCTTGGTCAACTCCTGCGCCACGCGGCGGGCGATTGCCTTGCCGGTGCCAAACTCCATCAACGAGAAACTCGATATCGGCTTGAACACCTCGCCCGAAATGGCGGGATCATAGGGCGTCTGGGTCGTCTGCCATTGGTCCGGTGCTTCCACGATATAATCGATCAGGATGCCCGGCACGCGCACCTGGTGCGGCTTCAGCGTCTCGTTCTCCACGATCGAGCGCACTTGGGCGATGACGATGCCGCCGTTATTGTGGGCGGCGAGTGCCAGTTCCATGGCGCCGAGATAGGCGCCCTCCTGCTCGAAGCTCATATTGCCCCGCTCGTCGCAAGCGCTGGCGCGGATGATCGCCACACCTGGCACGATGGCTGGAAAGTAGAGCCACTCTTCGCCATCGAACTGTATCTTGCGGACAATTGGGCTGGCGGCAGCCCTGGCATTCATCGCGCAGCCTTCGCGGTCAGGATCGACGAAGGTATCGAGCCCCACCTTGGTGATGACGCCCGGACGCTTTGCGGCGGCCTCGCGCATCATGTCGAACATGATGCCGGATGGCACGTTGTAGGCTGGCATCTCGTCAGCACCGAGCATCTGCCAGATCATGGGCGGCTCCGACGTCGAGGGACCGGAGGGATAGGATCCGCCAATGATGCGACCGATGAGGCCTCGCTTGGCAATATGCTCGACACCGCGGATGCCGAACATGTCTCCCGCGGCAATGGGGTGGATCATGGTCAGGTCACGCGGGCTACCGTGCAGGTCGAACCTTTCGCCAAGTGCCTTCAGCACAGCATCGGGGCAATTGAGGCCCGACGACGAATTGACCGCCACCACGGCATTGTCGGGGATCGCCTTCACGGCATCGGCGGCTGACACGATCTTCGGCATTGTTCACCTGTTAGCGCGGATCATGTCCGCGGCCTTTTCTGCAATTGCAATGGTTGGGGCATTGGTGTTGGACGACACCACCTCGGGCATGATGGAACTGTCACAAATCCTGAGGTGATCAATCCCATGGACGCGCAGGGAATTGTCCACGACAGCCATGTCGTCCCGGCCCATGCGGCAAGCGCCCACGGGATGATAGGATGAACGCGCGTGCGCTCGCGCACAGGCCTCGTAGTCGGCCCGGGACTTCACCAATGGTCCGGGGAAATGCTCCGCCGAGACGAATTTCCGCATGGCGCCCGTATGCCCAACCTCCTGCGTCACCTTGATTCCATCGATGTGGCGATCAAGATCATAGGGTTCGGCAAAGGAATTGGGGTCGATGAGCGGCTCATCGGCGGGGTTGGAAGACCTGAGCCGCACGGATCCCCGGGAGCGGGGTCGCACTTGATAGGAATTGCAGGTTGCGCCATTGCCGCCGGGCACAGTGCCAACCCCTTCCTCAACACCGGCGCCTGCGAGAAAATGGAACTGCAGGTCCGGCGTTTTCTCGGAACGGTCGCTCCACCAGAAGGCGCCGGCCTCGACGATGTTGGACGCCACCGGACCCGACCGGAACATAGCATACTGCATCCCGGCCCAGATTTTCCAATGCGCCTTCTTGTATTTGTCGTAGGAGTGAGGGCCATTGAGAACCCAGGTGACATCCGTCGAGAAGTGATCGTGGAAGTTCTCGCCGACGCCGGGCAGGTCATGCACCACGGGGACCCCGACGTCCGTCAGGTGGGGAGCGGGGCCAATGCCGGACAGCAAGAGCAGCTTCGGCGAGCCGACCGCACCTGCCGTTACGATCACTTCGCTGGAAGCCTCAATTCGCTCGGCGAGGCCGCCCGCCACAACCTCGACCCCCTTGGCCCGGCCATTCTCCACAATGATCCGGTTGACAGTTACGCCGGTGCGCACCGTGAGATTGGGTCTAGACATCACTGGCTTGAGATATCCCACGGCGGCACTGCATCGGCGGCCATCGCGGATAGTCGTCTGATAGAGGCCTGCCCCCTCCTGGCGCCCTGAATTGAAGTCGCCATTGAAGGGCATGCCGAGTTCCATGCAGCCCTGCACATAGGCGAGAGACACGCGATTGGGGCTCTGAAGATCGGAAACGGCCAGCGGGCCGTCAATGCCGTGTTCCAGCCCTCCGAGCCGCGAATTGCCTTCGGATTTCAGGAAATAGCGCTTGAGATCACTCCAGCCCCAGCCGTCGCAGCCGTGGGTGCTTGCCCAGCCGTCATAATCCTCAGGGCAGCCGCGCGTGTAGATTTCCGCGTTGATCGAACTGCCTCCGCCCAGCACGCGGGCCTGCGGATAGACGGTTCTGCGGTCGTTCGCATGCCGAAGGGGCGCTGACTGATAGCCCCAGATCAGCGGGCCCGACGTCATCTTGAAGAAGCCGACGGGCATGTGGATATAGCGATCGGTATCGCGCGGCCCCGCCTCGATAAGCAGTACGCTTGCAGACTCGACCTCCGAGAGGCGCGCAGCCAGAACGCAGCTAGCGGAACCCCCTCCCACGATCACGTAATCAAACATCGGCGCCGCAAAGCCTCTTGTTCCGCCCAATGGCTCAGTTTATAAATAACCAGTTGGTTATTTCAAGAGCGGACATCTTGTCTGTGGCGCATGCACGCAAATCCCGCGATCCGATCGCAACCCGGGCGCGGATCCTGGCGGCGGCGAAGGTCGAATTCGCTCGCAAGGGCTTGGGAGGTGCAAGGGTGGATGACATTGCCGCCCGCGCCAAGGTCAACAAGCGCATGCTGTACCACTATTTCGGAAACAAGGAGGACTTGTTTCGGATCACACTGGAGGACGCCTATGCGGGCATCCGCCTGGCGGAAGCCAGGCTCGAGATCGAGAAGGATGATCCCGTCACGGCTCTAACTCGCCTCATTCGATTCACCTGGCAATACTACCTCGACAATCCGGAATTCATCACACTGGTCAACAGCGAGAACCTGCACAAGGCCCGCCACATCAAGGCCTCCGAACGGATGCGCGAGATGAGCAGGCCTTTCGTCGGTCGCATGCGTTCCCTCCTCGAGCGTGGCGTCAGGGCAAGGCTGTTCCGCCCTGATCTCGATGCGGTGCAGGTCAACATCACCATTGCCGCAATCGGGTACTACTATCTCACCAACCGCTTCACCGGGTCGATCGTGTTCGAACGTGATTTGATGAGCAAAAGAGCGCTGGACGAGCGGCTCGACTTCAACACCAAGACGATCCTGCGCGTGATCTGCACGCCGCGAGCGCTTGCGAAGATGGAGGCAGCGACATGACACAACGAGCACTTGTTACCGGTGGACGGCGCGGCATTGGGAAGGCAATAGCACTGGCCTTGGCGGAAAATGGCTTCGACGTGGCAGTAGCAGACGTCGTGGACTCCGGCGAACTGTCCGGAGTGGCCGCCGAGATCAGGTCGCGCGGGCGCAGGTCAGTAGCCGTCATCGCCGATATCGGCGAGATCGGGTCACATGGCCGACTACTGGATGAAGCAGAGGCGGCAATAGGCCCGCTGACGACACTGGTCAATAATGCCGGTGTCTCGGTGCTGAGCCGCGGTGACCTTCTGGAGGTGACGCCGGAAAGCTATGACCGCTGCCTTGCCATCAACACGCGGGGCACCTTCTTCCTCACCCAGGCTTTCGCGAGAAGGCTTTCTGGCAGCCACTCGACCGTTCATCGCAGCATCGTCTCCGTGACCTCGACCAATGCCATCGCCCCGTCGATCGCACGTGGCGAATACTGTATCTCCAAGGCTGCCGCCTCGATGATCACCAAGTTGTTCGCGGCACGCCTGTCTGATGACGGAATTGGGGTTTACGAAATCCAGCCCGGCTTCATCGAGACAGATATGACAGCACCCTCCAAGGCGAAATACGATGTACTGATCGACGCCGGCCTGACCGTTATCAAGCGCTTCGGCGCACCGGCGGAAGTTGGGCGCATTGCCGCTACTCTGGCGGCGGGTCTTCTGCCCTACACATCGGGCCAGGTCATTCATGCCGATGGCGGACTTCTGAGCGTGAGGTACTGAGCGATGAGGATCAGATTTCCCGACAGCAGTTACACCCTGCTCGCCGATCCCCTCAAGGTCCGCAAGCCCAGGGCGCCTTTCAACCGGACGGCCTTTGCCGCCGCTCATGTGGTGGCCGATGCACGAGCGGGTACCGACCCGTCGGGGCCACCGGCCATCGACTGGGACCGAACCCTCGCCTATCGCCGCCATCTCCTTGATCTCGGTTTCGGTGTCGCAGAGGCCATGGATACCTCGCAGCGCGGCTCGGGCCTCGACTGGAGCAGCGCATTGGATCTGATCGGGCGTTCGCTCTCCGAAGCCGGAAGCCGGCGGGACATGATTTTCTCGGGCGCTGGCACGGACCAACTCGAACCCGCGTGGGCAAGAAACCTCGACGACGTGGTGCGGGCCTATCTTGAGCAGTTCAATTCCATTCAGAAGCTCGGCGGGCGAATCATCATGATGGCCAGCCGGGCGCTGGTGCGGGTCGCAAAATCTCCAGACGATTATGTAAAGGTCTATTCCCGCGTCCTGCAGGAGGCCGACCGTCCGGTCGTCCTGCATTGGCTCGGCGACATGTTCGACCCGGCACTCAAGGGCTATTGGGGAAGCACCGAGTTCCAACCCGCGCTCGACACCTGCCTCGCCACGATCAACGGGAACGTAGCAAAGATCGATGGCATCAAGATTTCGCTTCTCGACGACGGCAAGGAGATCCGCATGCGGCGGCGCCTGCCGAAATCAGTGAAAATGTATACCGGCGACGACTTCAGTTATCCCGCACTGATCGCCGGCGACGCGCATGGCTACTCGCATGCCCTTCTGGGCATCTTCGATGCAATAGCGCCCGTCGCTTCGGCGGCACTCTCCGCCCTCGCCAAGGGCGATCTGAAGAAGTATGACAGGCTATTGACTCCCACCGTGCCGCTTTCGCGACTGATTTTCCGGGCGCCGACGCAGTATTACAAGACGGGCATTGTCTTCCTCGCCTGGCTGAATGGTCACCAGGATCATTTCGTCATGGTCAACGGCGCACAGGCGATGCGGCCGCTTCCCTACTTCATCGAAGTTTTCAAGCTCGCTGATCAGGCGCGTCTGCTCATTCACCCCGACCTGGCGGTGCAGCGCATGAAGAGGCTCCTTGGCCTCTATGGTGCCTGATGCGCGACCTTGCCTCAGGCCTCCGATTTTGCGCCATCAACACGGCCACACTCGGCTTCAAAGAGCCAGTCGAAGTAGTGATCGATGCGGTGGCAAGAGCGGGCTTCGGCGCGATCGCACCCTGGCGGCGGGAGATCGAAGGACACGACGTCAAGACAATCGCGCGGCGGATTCGGGAGGCTGGTCTGGCGGTGACGGGCTACTGCCGCAGCACCTATATTCCCGCCACGGACCGCGCCGGCTTCGCAGCGAATATCGAGTCCAACCGTCGCGCCATTGACGACGCGGCGGTGTTGGGCGCCCGAAGTTTCGTGCTAGTCGTCGGCGGACTACCGACCGGATCGAAGGACATCTCAGCGGCCCGTGCCCAGGTGGTGGAGGGCACTGCCCTGCTGCTCGAGTATGGCCAGAGCCGCGGCATTCGCATCGCACTCGAACCCTTGCATCCCGTCTATACGGCGGATCGCTCCTGTGTGTCACTCCTTTCGGAGGCGCTGGACATCTGCGACAGGATCGAGGGCTGTACCGAAGTCCCTTGGCTCGGCATCTGCCTCGATGCCTATCACGTCTGGTGGGACCCCAACCTGAAGCACGATATTGCGCGAGCATCCAAACGTATCTTTGGATTCCACGTCTGCGACTGGCTGGTGCCGACGCAAGATGTGCTGAACGATCGGGGCATGATGGGGGACGGCATCATCGACCTGCGTGAAATTCGCAGTCTCGTCGAGGAGGCGGGCTACGACGGTTTCGTAGAGGCTGAGATCTTCTCGACGCTTGACTGGTGGAAACGGCCCATGGGTGAAACG
>NZ_JBAXGR010000107.1:0-9897 GCF_037139295.1 Aestuariivirga sp. | reverse complement strand
CATATAGGAGCGGAGCCCCTGGTCGATCTCAGCCCGGGACTGATTCCTGACCTGGGTTTGAAAGCGAGTGTCGGCCATAGTGTTCGTTCCTCCAGAAAACCTTGTTCGAATATGGGTTCGTACCACTTCTGCGGCAAGTTACAGGAAATTTAGAAAAGCGCCAAGGCGATCACGAATTCGCGAGCGCTTCCATCTTCTGGGCCAGCGCCACGTCCTTTTCGGTGACGCCGCCCGCCGTGTGGCTGGTGAGCGTCACGTCGACCCGGCCATAGACATTGGTCCATTCCGGGTGGTGGTCGGTCTTTTCGGCGAACAGCGCCACCCGGCTCATGAAGCCCCAGGCCTGGCTGAAGGATTTGAACTGGTAGGTCTTGGTGATGGCGTCGCGGCCCTTTGCCTCCGTCCATCCGTGCAACTCATGGAGCGCCTTGGCGCGTTCGACACCGACCAGTGGCTTGTCCGTCATAAACCTGCCTGCAAACGATAAGATTCCTCGACCGCATAGGGACCACCCCCACGCGACGGGCGCGACGAAAACAGGACAAAGCGCCCAACCTCGAAGACCCGACTCTTGTAGAGGTTATGGGACGCGACGAAGTGGTGCAAGGCCCGAAGGTTCGGCTCCTTGAGCCGCGCCAAAGTCACGTGCGGCGCGAACTTGCGCTGCTCCGCCGGCAGACCAAGCGTCTGGCAGATGCGCTCGTGGATCGACTGCAGGCGGCGGAGTTCGGGGCTTTCCTCCACCGCGGCGAACAGCGAATGGGGCTTGTTGCCGCCGAACACGTCGCAACCAGAAAGCCTGAGCTTGAAGGGCCGCGCCTCCACGCCTTCGAGTTCGTAGCTGATCTCGCGCGCCAGCCCCTCGTCGATGTCGCCGATGAAGCGGAGCGTGATGTGATAGGATTCGCGGTCGATCCAGCGCGCCCCGCTAATTCCGCCTCGCATCAGGTCGAGATCGAAGGCCACATCGTCCGGGATTTCGACGCCGGTGAAGAGTCGTGGCATGCGGGGCCTCCTTTGGCGTCAAGGATGGGCGAATCGCGATGGCCCAACGGTATCGCGAAATTCGTGAAACCAAAGCCCTAATTTCCGGCAGCCTTGCCCAGAAGCTGCTCAACGCTGGGCAGCATGCGGGCAACAATCACGTCCACCCCCGCCGCATTGGGGTGAATGCCATCGTCCTGGTTCAGCTTCGGGTCCGCTGCCACGCCGTCGAGGAAGAAGGGGTAGACCAGCACGGTCGGGTGCTTCGCCGCCAGGCGCTGGTACATGCCTTCGAACTGGGTCTGGTAATCCGCCCCCATGTTGGGCGGCGCCTTCATGCCGGCAAGGAGCGTTGGCAGTTTCTTCTGTTCCAGCGCGGTCAAGAGCTGGTTCAGCGCCTGTTCGGCCTGGGCCACGGGAAGGCCTCTGAGCGCGTCATTGGCGCCCAGCTCGACAATGACGGCGTTGACGGGTTCCGCCAGCGCCCAGTCCAGCCGGGCGGCACCATCCGCGGCGGTGTCGCCGGAAACCCCGGCATTGATCACCTTCACGTCATGGCCCTTGGCCTTGAGGGCTGCCTCCAGCCTGGCCGGGAAGCCCTCCGCCAGGACGAGCCCCTGCCCGGCCGTCAGGCTGTCGCCCAGCGCCAGGATGGTGACGGGGGCAGCGGCGGCCCCGACTGTCGTGAGGATCAGAAGGGTGAGGGCGGCGAAGATTTTCAGCATGAGCGTCACTTAAGCGCCACGGTTGTCCGGTTCAAGCATCCGCTCCTCGACTTAGACCGTAACGGAAGCCATGTTCGACGCCATGACCACATCTGCCGTCTCCCTGAGACAAGTCCACCTGACGCTGCCCAGCCGGGCTGGCAACGTCGACATCCTGCGGGGTGTGGACCTCGCGGTGCGGCCGGGCGAGGCGCTCGGCATCGTCGGGCCCTCGGGCTCCGGCAAGACCACGCTGCTCATGGTGATCGCCGGGCTCGAGAAGGCCTCGAAGGGCGAAGTGACCGTGGCGGGCCAGTCCCTCGCCGGCTTAAGCGAGGACGAACTCGCCGCCTTCCGGCGTGACAATGTGGGCATCGTGTTCCAGTCCTTCCACCTCATTCCCACCATGACGGCGCTCGAAAACGTGGCCGTGCCGCTGGAATTCCGCGGTGCGAAGGACGCGATGGAGATCGCCGCCGACCGGCTGAAGCGGGTGGGCCTCGGCCACCGCCTCGACCATTACCCCAGCCAGCTCTCCGGCGGCGAGCAGCAGCGCGTGGCCATTGCCCGCGCACTGGCATCCGGTGCGAAGATCATCATCGCCGACGAACCCACCGGCAACCTCGACCATGTGACCGGCGAACAAATCATCAAGCTGCTCTTCGACGTGAAGGAGCAGAGCGGCACCTCGCTCATCCTCGTCACGCATGATCGCGCGCTGGCCGAGCGCTGCGACCGCATGGCGGAGGTGCTCGATGGCAAGATCGTGTCCGGAGCCATGCCTTGAACCTGGCACTCTGGCTGCGTTTCGCGTGGCGTGACCTGCGCTCAGGGCTGCAGGGCTTCTGGATCTTCCTCACCTGCCTGGCACTCGGCACCGGCACCATCGCCATCATCGGGGCGCTTTCCGCCGCGATCGAGCGCGGCATCGACGAGCAGGGCCAGCCGCTCTTGGGCGGCGACCTCGAATTCTCGCTGATCCACCAGCAGGCAACGGAACCGCAGCTGGCCTTCATCGCGTCCAAGGGCGCGGTGAGCAAGGTCGCCACCGTGCGCGGCATGGCGCTCACTGCAGACAACACAGCACTCGTCGAGGTGAAGGCCGTCGACGGCAACTATCCGCTCTACGGCAGCATGGACCTCGAAGGCGGCATGCCGCTGGCCGTGGCCATCGCCACGAAGGACGGTGTTGCCGGTGCCGCTGCCGACCCGCTGCTGCTGGGCCGCCTTGGCCTGAAACTCGGTGACACGGTGAAGCTCGGCAACGCCAAAGCGCAGATCCGCGCGCTGATCAAGTCCGAGCCGGACCGGCTGTCCGACACGCTGGTGCTCGGCCCCCGCCTGATGATCACGCCCGAGACACTCGCTGCCACCGGCCTTGTGCAGCCGGGAAGCCTCGTCACCTATCGCTACCGCGTGAAACTCGCCGATGCGTCGCTGCCCGCCGCGAAGGCGGTGGAGAAGGAAGCCGATGCCACGTTCAAGGACGCAGGCTGGCGCATCCGCAACCGCAACAACGCCGCAGCGGGTGCAGATGGCTTCGTCGAACGGCTCGGCTACTTCATGACGCTCGTCGGCCTCGCCTCGCTCATCGTGGGCGGTGCCGGCATCGCCAATGCGGTGCAGGCCTTCGTGACACGCAAGATGGGGTCGATCGCCACGCTGAAGTGCCTCGGTGCCTCATCGCGTGACGTGATGGGCATCTATCTCACCGAAATCATGATCGTGGCGGGGATCGCCATCGCACTTGGGCTTGCCGCGGGTGCCATCGCGCCGCCAATCATCACCGCGCTGTTCGGCCAGATCATCCCCGTGCCGCTGTCGCAGCACTTCAATGCCTGGCCACTGGTGTTTGCCGGTGTGCTCGGGCTGCTCACCACGCTGGCCTTCGCGCTATGGCCGCTGGCCCATGCGCGGCAGGTGGCGGCTTCCGCACTTTTCCGCTCGCGCATCGTGCCGGTGCGCGGCTGGCCGGGGCTCGGCGCCTTCCTCGTCATCCTGACGGCACTCGGCTTGATGGCGGCACTCACCTTCTATGCCTTCGACAACGTGAAGGTGACGGCCTATTTCCTTGGCGGACTTGTGGCGAGCTTCGTGGTGCTGCTGGGGCTGGCGAAGCTCATCATTTACGGTGCGGAGCGCCTGCCGCGCAGCCGCTCCGCCATCTGGCGCTATGCCATTGGCAACATCTATCGCCCCGGCTCCGCTGCGGCCTCGGTGATCCTTGCGCTGGGCCTCGGCCTCACGCTGTTTGTGACGCTGGCGCTCACCGACCGCAGCGTCTCCGGCGAATTGCTTTCGGCGATCCCGCAGCGCGCACCGGCCTTCTTCTTCATCGACGTGCCGAATGCGCATCTGCAGGCGTTCAAGGACGCACTCACCACGCAGGACGGCGTGACGCATATTAACACCACGCCGATGCTGCGCGGCCGGGTGACGGCGGTGAAGGGGGTTCCTGCCGAGAAGGTGAAGGCATCGCCTGACTCCAACTGGGCGCTGAAGGGCGACCGCGGCATCACCTATGCCGAGACGCTGCCCGAGGGCTCGCGCCTCGTCGAGGGTGACTGGTGGCCCGCCGACTACGCAGGCCCGCCGCTCGTCTCGATGGTGGACGAGATCGCCCATGGCATCGGCGTCAAGATCGGCGACGAGATCACAGTGAACGTGCTGGGCCGCGACATCACCGCCAAGGTCGCCAACCTGCGCAACGTGAACTGGAAGAGCCTCGGCATCAACTTCGTCATGGTGTTCACGCCCAGCACGCTGAAGGCCGCACCCCACAACCATCTCGTCACCGTCGAGATGAAGGGTGGCGACGAGGCCAAGCTCCTCAACGCCATGGCACGCGCCTTCCCCTCCGTCACCGCGGTGCGGGTGAAGGACGCCATCGACATGGTGAGCGGGCTTCTGGAGAAGATGCTGATGGCGATCCGCGGCGCCAACATCCTCACGCTCTTGACCGGCATGCTGGTGCTCGCGGGCGCACTGGCGGCGGGCCTGTCCGAGCGGCTCTACGAGGCCGTTGTGCTGAAGACCTATGGCGCCACGAAGCGTCAGCTGATCGGTGCCTTCGTCATCGAATATGCGGGGCTCGGCCTTGCCGCAGCGCTGTTCGGCCTCGCCGTGGGTTCGGCGGCCTCGTGGTTCCTGTCGCATTTCATCCTCGAGATCCCGTGGAGCTTCTCAGGCCCCACGGCGGTGCTGACCGCCCTCCTCGCCATGGTGGTGACGGTGGCAGGCGGCCTTACCGTGACCTGGCGTGCACTTTCGGCCAAGCCGGGGCCGTTGTTGAGAAACGAGTAGAAATCACCTCCAACTCACGTTAGGCAGGCTCCCATGGTCGTTCTCAATCGCATCTACACCCGCACCGGCGATGCCGGACAAACCGCATTGGGCTCCGGCGAGCGCGTGTCGAAAGCGCATCTGCGCATCCAGGCCTATGGCACGGTGGATGAAACCAATTCCACGCTGGGCGTGGTGCGGCTCCACACCAGCAGCCCCGAAATGCAGAAGCTCGACCAGATGCTGGCGCGCATCCAGAACGAGCTGTTCGACTTGGGGGCCGATCTCTGCGTGCCCGACACCGGCAAGGACTTAGGATACGAGCCCTTGCGCATTCTCCCGAAGCAGTATGAGCGGATCGAACAGGAAATCGACGAACTCAACGGCCAGCTTTCGCCCCTTCGCTCCTTCGTGCTGCCGGGCGGCCACCCCGCCGCGGCACACCTCCACATCACCCGCACCGTCTGCCGCCGCGCCGAGCGCCTCATCGTCGAGCTTGCCTCGCATGAGGGCGAGCATGTGAGCGAAGGTGCCATTGCCTATGTGAACCGCCTCTCCGACTTCTTCTTCGTCGCCAGCCGCTGGGCCAACGCGACCTCGGGTGCGGGCGACGTGCTGTGGGTGCCGGGCAAGACCCGGAGCACCTAAAGGCCATGTTCGTTCCCCTTCACGATTCAACCCCGCTGAAGGTCATCCGCTTCCAGGCCGTCACCATCATCATCATCGCGCTCAACGTGATGATGTATCTCACCACCGGCGCCTTCAACTCCGAAGCCGTGCTCGACCAGATCGCGTCCGGCTATGGCGTGGTCCCGGCCGAGCTCACCCACAGCGCCGCATCCGTGCTGAACTATGATCCCATCGCCGAGCCCTTCACCCTCATCAGCTACATGTTCCTCCATGCCGGCTGGTGGCACCTCATCTCCAACATGCTGTTCCTCTGGGTCTTCGCCGACAACATCGAGGATGCCTATGGCCATGCCGCCTTCGCCTTCCTCTATCTGATGTCCGGTGTGGTGGCGGCCCTGCTCTACGTGATGCTGGCGCCCGGCTCGCGCATCCCGCTGGTGGGGGCGTCGGGCGCAGTGTCAGGCATCCTTGGGGCCTATGTGGTGCTGTTTCCGAAGGCCCGCGTTTGGATTCTGCTGTTTATGCGCATTCCGCTGCGCATTGGCGCCCTCTGGGTGCTGGGCGGCTGGTTCCTGCTGCAGATCTTCTCCTGGTGGATGGACCGGGCCGACCCGGAGGCCGAGGTCGCCTGGGTCGCCCACATCGGCGGATTTGTCGCGGGTGCGGGGCTGACCTATGCCCTGCGGCGGCGATTGTGGTTGCGGCTGGAGCCCGAAGGCGGCGATTTGCCCAAAGGATAGGTCGCATTCGGCCATCAAGCGGCGTTGCTGGAATTGACTTGAGGTTTTCCCCTCACTAGGGTCCGCCCACTTTTTCAAAGACCGCCAAATCGAGGAACAGAATGAAAGTCCTGGTCGCTGTGAAGCGGGTCGTTGACTACAACGTCAAGATCCGTGTGAAGGCCGACGGTTCGGGTGTCGAACTGGCCAACGTCAAGATGTCGATGAACCCCTTCGACGAAATCGGCGTCGAAGAGGCCGTTCGCCTCAAGGAAGCCGGCAAGGCGACGGAAGTCATCGCCATTTCGGTGGGCCCTGCCCAGGCGCAGGAAACGCTCCGCACCGCACTCGCCATGGGTGCCGACCGGGCGATCCTCGTCAAGACCGACGACCTGATCGAACCCCTGGCGGTCGCCAAGATTCTCAAGGGCGTGGTCGAGGCTGAAGGTCCCGAGATCGTGATCCTCGGCAAGCAGGCGATCGATGACGACTGCAACCAGACGGGCCAGATGCTGGCAGCCCTGCTGGGCTGGCCGCAGGCCACCTTCACCTCGAAGCTCGAGCCCGGTGCGGGCGAGGCGCAGATCACCCGCGAGATCGACGGCGGGTTGCAGATGCTGACCGTCAAGCTGCCGGCGGTGGTGACGACCGACCTCCGCCTCAACCAGCCGCGCTATGCCTCGCTTCCCAACATCATGAAGGCGAAGAAGAAGCCGCTGGATGAGAAGACGCCCGCCGATTACGGCGTCAGCACCGCGCCGCGCCTCAAGGTCGTCAAGACCGAGGAGCCGCCAAAGCGCCTGGCCGGCATCAAGGTGGGCTCGCCCGCCGAACTCGTCGCAAAACTCAAGGAAGCGGGAGCAATCTGATGGCTGTCCTCCTCATCGCCGAACACGACAATGCGTCGATCAAGGACGCAACCCACAAGGCATTGACCGCCGCGGCCCAGATGGGCGGCGACGTGCATGTGCTGGTCGCCGGCAGCAATGCCGGTGCCGCTGCAGCAGCGGCCGCGAAGCTCGATGGCGTCAAGAAGGTACTGCACGTCGAGTCGGCCTCGCTCGAGCGCCCGCTCGCCGAGCCGATGGCCGCACTCATCGTATCGCTGGCGCCGGGCTACGATCACATCGTTTCGCCCGCCACCGGCAACGGCAAGAACTTCATGCCGCGCGTTGCAGCACTCCTCGACGTGATGCAGGTCTCCGACATTTCGGAAGTGAAGTCGGCCGATACCTTCGTGCGCCTGATCTATGCCGGCAACGCGGTGCAGACCGTGCAGTCGATGGACCCCAAGAAGGTCATCACCGTGCGCACCGCCTCCTTCCCGGCAACGGGCGAGGGCGGTTCGGCGGAAGTGGTGAAGGTCGATGCCGTCGCCGATCCGGGCCTCTCTTCCTACAAGGGCGAGAACCTGTCGAAGTCGGACCGTCCCGAACTCACCTCCGCCAAGATCGTCGTCTCCGGCGGCCGCGGCATGCAGAACGGCGACAACTTCAAGCTGCTCGACCAGGTGGCCTCCAAGCTCAACGCCGCCGTGGGCGCCTCGCGCGCCGCGGTTGACGCGGGCTATGTGCCGAACGACTACCAGGTCGGCCAGACCGGCAAGGTGGTCGCCCCCGACCTCTACATCGCGGTCGGCATCTCGGGCGCCATCCAGCATCTCGCTGGCATGAAGGACTCGAAGATCATCGTCGCCATCAACAAGGATGAAGAGGCGCCGATCTTCCAGGTGGCGGACTATGGCCTCGTGGCCGACCTGTTCACCGCCGTCCCCGAACTCGACGCGGAACTCGCCAAGCTCGGCAAGTGAGCGGTTCACATCATTGGAATTGAGGGGCGGCTTCGGCCGCCCTTTTTCTTTGCACGGACGAAAAGCCATCACTCAGAGACTGATGCGAAGCCCTCATAACGCCGATCATCCATGCAATAGACACATTCCCCAATCTAAAGTGCTATTGCTGCGACTGCGAAACGCTCTTGCCCTGCAAATAGGCGCGATATAGGCTCCGGCAGCATTTGAATTCAGGCACATTGTTACCATGCAGATCAAAAAAGTAGGCGTCATCGGCGCCGGTCAGATGGGCAACGGCATCGCGCATGTCTGCGCCCTCGCCGGCTATGACGTCGGTCTCTACGACGTCAGCAAGGATCGGATCGAGGCAGGCCTTGCCACGATCAACGGCAACCTTGCCCGCCGGGTACGCTCCGGCAAGCTCTCGGAAGCCGACCGTGATTCAGCCCTCTCGCGCATCAAGGGCGTCCCCTCATATGAGGGTTTTGGCGACTATGACCTCATCATCGAAAGCGCGGTGGAGGACGAGCAGGTCAAGCGCAAGATCTACCAGGCGCTCTGCCCGCACCTGAAGCCCGAGTGCCTCGTCGGCTCCAACACCTCCTCGATTTCGATCACGCGCCTTGCCGCCGCGACGGACCGCCCCGAGAAGTTCATGGGCATCCACTTCATGAACCCGGTGCCGGTGATGGAGCTGGTCGAACTCATCCGCGGCATCGCCACCGACGAAGCCACCTTCTCGGTCGCCAAGGAATTCGCGTCCTCGCTCAAGAAGACCATCGCCGTCTCCGAGGACTTCCCCGCCTTCATCGTCAACCGCATCCTGCTGCCGATGATCAACGAGGCGATCTATACGCTGTATGAAGGTGTTGGCGGCGTGGAAGCGATCGACACCGCCATGAAACTCGGCGCGCGGCACCCCATGGGCCCGCTCGAACTCGCCGACTTCATCGGCCTCGATACCTGCCTCTCGGTGATGCAGGTGCTGCATGACGGGCTGGCGGATTCGAAGTACCGCCCCTGCCCGCTTCTCGTGAAATATGTCGAAGCCGGCTGGCTCGGCCGCAAGACCAACCGCGGCTTCTACGACTACCGCGGCGAGACCCCGATCCCGACGCGCTGACGGAACGGCCCGTACCTCACGCTTTCCACACTGTTTCATCTCCCCCGGGCTTGACCCGGGGGTCTTTTTTGCGCCGCACGAAAGAGGGTGCACGGATCAAGTCCGCGCAAGATGATGAGGGAGGGAGGCGCATCAACGCTGTATCCCCGCCTTCACGGGGATGATTGCCTCTTTCTGAAGTTCGTAACGATTGCTTTTCGGCCAGATGGAGTAGTCCGCTACCCCCCTACATGAGCACCAGAATGCCCGTCCTGGCCCCGCCCAGGCGTTTGGCTACTTCTGCGCCAGCGCAGCCTTCACCAGTGCCACCGCCTCCGGGCTCGCCCAGTCGGCGGGTCCCAGGATGCGGCCAAGCTCGCGGCCCTGGCGGTCGATCAGGATGGTGGCGGGAAGGCCGGCCGACTGCACGTCATTGACGATCTTCGTCGAGGGCTCGACGTAAAGCTTCAGATTGTCGACGCCCGTCTCCTTCAGGAAGGCGGCGGAGGCTTCCGCCCCCTTGCGGTCGACGCTGACGGCCACAACCTCGAACTGGTCGGAGCCCAGCTCCTTCTCGAGCTTGGCCAAGTCCGGCATTTCCTTGCGGCACGGTGCGCACCAGGTGGCCCAGAGATTGAGCAGCACCACGCGGCCCTTCCAGTCGCTCAGCTTCAGCGGCTTGCC
>NZ_JBAXGR010000106.1:0-10122 GCF_037139295.1 Aestuariivirga sp. | reverse complement strand
CGCAGCCTGAAGACGCGCACCAGGGCGTTGAGCGCCACACGCAAGTTGCCGATGTCCTCCTCTGGCCAGGGCAACGCATCTTCGTCCGTGCAGATCACGCGATGGACGAGCAAGGTCGGCCGGCGGCCTGACGACAGCCGTTGCTCACGGTCGCAGACATCGAGGGCTGCAGTGGCTTCCGCGAAGCGCCGCTTCAGCTTCTCGATCACCTCCAGCACCGGTTCGCTCGGGCTCGCCCCGAAGATACCTTCATTGATCAGCAGGCCGGCCACCGAGCTGGGGCTCGGCATCGGTAGTCCGATCACCACATGGTGCTGCCGGTACAGTTCGGCGAAGGCGATGCCTGCATGATACTGCGTCTCGCTGATCAACTCGCGGAAGGCGAGGCGCCCCAGCGCAGTGCCAAGCCTCTCGTCCTTCGCCTGTTTGGCGGTAACGCCGAAGTGGCGCTTACGTGCTTCGATCGCCGTGCTCATGGCATCCTTTTCAGTTTCCTGCCGTGTGCGCTTGCCACAAGGGTAGCGCTTGCCGGTCTTTCGCTTTCGTCCACGGGCCATGGCTTACCTCCCCTCCGGCTTGGCGGCTTCGATCAGTTCGCGCAGCAGGGCGGCATAGCCACAGACGTCCACTGCCGAGTCTTCGTGCGCTGGATCGTGGGCCAACCGAGCCAGCTTCAGGTCGAGGAGGCACAGGACCACCTGCGCCGGGGTGATTTCGCGCCCCAGTGTTGCTGACCAGCGCTGCGCGATGGCCGTCATGTTGCCGGGTGCATCGCCGTACTGGGTGCTGCGCTCGGCGATCACGTTGGCGACATGCTTCAGGAACATTTCCGCTGGAGTGCTCATGCGACACCTCCGTTCGTCTCGAGGGCCCACAGCAGGATGGCGATCGCGTCAGCCTCGTTGTCATCGGCGGGTTGGAATCCGCGTGCGCGCATTGCGGCGATGACCTCGTCCTTGCTCGCGTTGCCCTTGCCGCAGGCGTGTCGCTTCCAGATTCCGACGGGCACGCCGCTGTATGGCATGCGGTGCTCCTCGCACCAGGCGGTCAACGTGGCGAGCAGACCCCCAAACACATGTGCCGCGTCGGTGCCGATATGCCGGCGTACCTCTTCGAAATACACGGCATCGATGCCTCCGGTGATGTCGAGAGTCTGGTCGAGCCACTTGCCGAAGCGCAGATAACGCATCCCGCCGCCCTCGAAGCGCGTGGACCGGAATTCAGCGGTGCCGTGTAGAATGCGGCAGCGGCTGTTTCTGACAGCCCACCCTGTGGTGCTGCCGAGATCGAGTGCGAGAATGCTCGCGGTATGTTCGGTGGGTTGGGTCATGACGACCTCCTCTTCGGGTTGGCGGCCGGGGCGAAGCCGCTGTCCGGTGAGGGAGGCGCATCGCCCGGACCCGAAAGGGGTCTGGTCAGGTCATCTGCTGAGCGGCGAAACCGCTCTGTGGGTTCTTTCCGGGCTTCAAGAAGGCTCCTTTGAAGGAAGTCCGCCTCTAACCCGTTGGTCTGCCTGGAGTAATCTACTTATTTATATTATTATTATTATATATATGGATACCTCTATTCTATACTACCGCGCGCGCACACGCGAGATACTCCTGTGTTTCTCTTGAAATATTGAAGGAAGGCAGATCTCATTTTATTCCTCATGATTTCAGAACTTTAGTATCGATCTTTCTTATTTCTGGCACGACTTGCGCGTTGAACTAACCTGAAAGGGCCCGGTCCATCTTGTGAGCCGAAAGACCATGGCCCTGCGCCCAGCGGTATTGCGCATGACTGGTTTTATATCCCCACTCTCGATCAACGTGGCGAGGATATCGTCGCGGTCGCGCGCTTTCAACCACTGCGAGGCACGCGTGATCTCGGACTTGGAAATGCCATCGCTGCCTGTCGCACGGATGATCTCCCGGATTCGCTTCAGATGGGCCTCCGTCTCGGTATCTGCGACATGCCGTTCGACGGCTTCCATGGTGCGCTTCGCAAAGTACCGCACAAACCCGATGGCCCACTCGGCATCCTTCCGCTCCATGACAGGCTGCGCAGGATCACGACCCACCGCCACGATGAGCGCCAGCTTCATTGCATTTTCACCGATGCGGGCGAGGATCGCCGTGTATGCCGTTCCCGCAGCAGCGCGCAGCTCTTCCGTCATCTCGGCGCTCAAGGCAGCAAAACATGCTTTCGCCTCCGCAGTCATCGGGACAACCGCGGCGTTGGCGGCACTGCTGCTACCGGACATCTTGCCTGCGAGATTGCCGAGCTGGCGGCCACCACCTGCAGCGACCATCTGCAGCCTTTCGATCAGCTCAGGCGGCGCCTTCCGAAGCCCCGCAGAGATGTTCTCGTCGGGGTAATCCTCATCGCTTGGCAGGATAAGGAAACGGGCGAGCGAACCGTCGGCGACGTTCGCCCCCTGGAGCGCACCCCAGAAGTGCAGCGGCGTTGTGGTGCCATAGACACAGAGGCATGGCTCGATGACATCGCGCCGCTCGTTCATGCCGTCCCGGTTGGCGTATTCCGCGCCGAGAAAAACGCCGCCGGCTGCTGTGTAGAGCTCGGTCATGTTGTCGAGAATTTCGGTGATGTGCCGAGGAGACCGCTTCCGGTCCACCGCCGCTGACAGGAACATTCCGAACTCGTCGATCTGGAACAGGATGGCGGGCTGCCGGTGGAGCGCCGTCAGCAACCCCGCGCCGGAGGCGATCTTGTTGCCGCCGAGGTGATTGGCAAGCCCTGCCTCGAAGAGCACCTCGTTGACGATTTCGCGGGCGTGGTTCTTGCCCGAGCCGCTGTCGGCAATGCCCACCACATAGAGGTTGGAACGGAGATTGCTCTCGGTGCGATAGAGCCTGCCCATCAGCGCGCCAATTGCGCAGAGGCTGGCGCCCAGCGACAGCAAGGGCTGAGGACGGCGCGCGGTGGTGATCATGTAGCGGGTGAGATCGCCGACCAACCCATCCGGGAGGACCAGATCGAAGGTGGGTGTCGAGGCCGAGGGCGCGGGCTCGTTGGGCTCCTGCTCCACAAGCCGAGTGAGCAGCCCCGCCGCCGGATGTACCTCATCCTGCGGCTCGCCATCGAGGATGAGACCGATCTCCGGCTGCCAGCCACGCTCCATGGCGAGGCGGTAGATGGTGCCGGCGCCGATGCGGTCCGGCCGGAAGCTCAGCCACGACCTGGTGGTAGTCGTCGGATCATTCTTGTCCGCCTGCGCCGACCATTCCGCAAAGAGCTCAGCTCCCTCTTCCCCAAGTGCGCCCTTCAGCGCCATGCCGATCCGCATCCAGCTGTCATAGTCCAGTTCCTCATTGGGAAGCTGGGAAAGTGCGGCGCGGATGGCAGCCGACGTGCCTTTCTGCCCATGAAAGGGTACCATCCCCTCTGCGGCAGGCGCGACGCTGAGGCTTTTCTGACGCAATTCCTGCGGCAGGAGTGCCTGTGCCTCTTCGAGGAAGCCCGCCGCCTGCTCCGCCGTGATGACCGGGAGGCTGGCGATGTCGATGTCGGCAAGACCCTCCTCAGGCCAGGCATAGGGCGCGCCGGTCTCGGGATGATCAGCATAGACGAGGAATTGCTGGCCGAGGCACAATACCTCCAGCGGGTGGCGCTTGATACCCCGGAACGGCTCGTCCGCGCGATAGACAAGCATGCGCTTGGGCGCCTTGCCGATCCGCAGGGCCGGCGTATCGCCCAGCCGTTCGCGCGCGAGCTGCTCGATTGCCAGGGCAAGCTCGGCATCCTCGCGAATGTCGATGTCGAGCGCCGCGACCGTGCCGCCGACAATGCCGATCCCGCAATCGGGCCAGCGCGACCAGGTCGCAACCTCGACCTCCGTGCTGGCGCGGGCGGCATGACGGTTCCACTCGCCGTAGTCATGCCATTTGCCGCGCGCATGCCGGCCGGGTTTCTTGGTGCCGGGCTGGATCGGCAGAATGGTGTAGCCATTGGCGAGAAGCTGCGCGCCAAAACGCGCCATGTAGGATGGAGCAGTCATCAGAAGGGTACCTCCGTGGTCATGGTGTTGAGGCGGGCACGGTCCCGGGCGGCGAGCTCACGCAGATGGTCGCAGTAGCCAGTAACGACCATTTCGATGAAGCAGTCCCACTCGAGGACGGTGAGGGTGGCGAGATCGGTCTTGCCGAGGCTGTCGAGATATTCGCCGCCCATCTGGCCGCCGTGCGTCATGGCGGCCTTCTCGTTCGGGGTCGGATCGATCATGCCTTTCCTCCCGTGACAGATGTCCTGGCAGACGCGACTGCAGAGCTGCTTGCGGCTTGCGCCGCGCCGGGAGTCGCAAGCGCGGTATGCCGGGTCGAACCAGCCATGGTGGCGGGGCTCGCGGTGACAGACCGCGCAGAGGCCGGTGTCGAGGGCGTGCATGCTTCGAACCTGTACTGGGCGACTTCGGTGAACCGGCCCTTCGACCGGATGAAGATGTGGCTGGGGCGCGGCAAGGCACCCACCCCGCTCAGGGCTTCCTCGACGGTGCGCGGGACCAGCGGGAAGGACGAACTGCGCCGCTGCCACCACCCTTCCGCCTTGAGACGGGCATAGCCTTGGTGCTCGAAGCACACCCATTCCCGATGTATCGCGAGGCCGCAGTGATAATCGACCCTGAGAGAGGGAGGGCTGCCTTCCTTCTCGTGGCGCCGGTAGGTGACGGAAGTGACCTCCACCCAGCGATCCTGACGGCCCGACAAAATGGCGAGTGTCGAGGCGGTGGGGGCGATCTTCACGGGAGGTTGCGGAAACACAAAGCCGCAATCGGGGCATTCGCTGGCGGCAAGCGGAATGATGCTCTCGCACTCGGGGCACAGCTTTGTCGGCGTCGCGCCGTCCCCCGCTTCTCCCGGCTTCCGCGGCCGCACCAGGTCAATCGGACCGTGGCGGCTGACATTGCCGGCGAAGTCGAGCACAAGGCAATTCTCCTTGCCGGGCGCCAGCCGCGTACCGCGGCCCGCCATCTGCACGTAGAGCCCTGCCGACTTGGTGGGCCGCAGCATGGCGATGAGATCGACGCCCGGCGCATTGAAGCCCGTTGTCAGCACGCCCATCGAAGCAAGCGCGCGGACTTCGTGCCGTTTGAATGCGGCAATGATCCGGTCGCGCTCGTCCTTCGGCGTATCGCCGAAGATGGTGGCACAGGCGATGCCGCGGCTGCGGAGCTCTTCGGCGACATGGCGGGAGTGATCGACGCCGGAGCAGAAGACGAGCCAGGACTTCCGGTCCTCACCATAAGAGATAATCTCGGATACAGTGGCCCGAGTGATCGCCTCCTTGTCGACCGCGGCCTGCAACTCGCTGGCGATGAACTCGCCGCCGCGGGTTCCCACGCCAGCAATATTCAGCCTGGTCTTCGGCTGCTTGCTGACGAGAGGGCAGAGATAGCCCTGGTCGATCAGGTCGCGGACCGAAACCTCATAGGCGATGTCGGTGAACAGCGCCCCCTCGCCTTCGTGCAGCATGCCGCTGTCGAGCCTGTAGGGCGTTGCCGTGAAGCCGATGACCTTGAGCTTTGGGTTAATGGCCGAGAGTTCACCCAGGAAGCGCCGGTACATGGTGGCTGAGGTGACAGGGATCAGATGCGCCTCATCGATCAACACGAGGTCGCAGTGACCGATCTCGGCAGCCCTGCGGTGCACCGACTGAATCCCGGCAAACAGGATGCGAGCTTGAGCCTCGCGCTTGCCGAGTCCCGCCGAATAGATTCCTGCGGGAGAATCGGGCCAGAGCCCAACCATCTCGGCATGATTCTGAGCGATGAGTTCCCGGACATGGGTGACGATGAGGATGCGCTGATCAGGCCAGGCCTTGAGGACGCCCTCGATGAAAGCCGCCATCACCAGGCTCTTGCCCCCGGCTGTCGGAATGACAATCAGCGGGTTGCCCTTGTGGTCCACGAAATACGCATAGATCGTTCCGATGGCGGCCTGCTGGTAGGGACGCAGGATCAGCATGACGCCACCTCCGTTCCGCGCGCATCATTGATCCAGCTCGTGCCGTCCTTCATGCGGTAGGCTACGAAGTCATCGCCTGCGTCCACGGTTTCGCCGGGGACGAGGTCGGGAATGAACAAATGCTTCGTACAGGCGCTGCGCTGTTCCTGTGAGCTCCGCATCTGGTCATGCCTTGTGCAATGCCAACCGCCGTCGACAGGCGTGGCATGCAGGCATGAGCGACAGGTGACCGCAGCACCTCCACCGCCATGGCAGACGTCATGGTGGGCGCACATGCGGCATTCGTACCAGGCGGGATCCTCGCTGATGCGCGGCGGAGGATGCTGGGCGAAGATGATGCGGTGCGCCTTGTCGAGGAGCCGCTCGGCGAACGCCTTGTCGGCCTCGATCCGTTCGACATGCAGCGCGTCGGTGTCCTTGCAGACCGCGACATAGAGGGCGCGGGTGATGCCCGTCAGATGCATGTAGACCTGCATCTGCGCTGCATGCTGCGGCTTCGACACGGCAACACCCTTGGCGGCAAGATCGGTGAAGCTCCTGACCGAGTGGGTTTTGAACTCGAGCACATGCCAGGTCTTGGGTGCCTCGAGGAGTTCGATGGCCATGCCGTCGAGCGAACCGCCGAAGTGCCCGCCATGCGCCTCGACGCGAAACTGGCGGCCGGTTTCGGGATCGACCTCGAGCACGGTGGCGCCGGTCGCACGGAGATTGCGCACGAGGCGCGCCTCTTCCAGCTGTCCCGTCTCGAAGAGGCGGAGAAGCCGACCCGAATGGTGTGACGGCGTCACCCAGCGAAAATCGTACCATAGGGCGCGCGCACAGGGCTTGCCGATGAGCGATGCGCCCATATGATCGCGGAAGCCATCCCCTTGCGAGGACTCATAGGCGGCATATATTGCCGACAAGGTTGGAGTGGGGTGGGCAGGAAGTTCGGCCATCACGCGCCCTCCCCTTCGCAACGCATGTGAGCCTCGACCAACAGGGAGGCCCATTCATCCGGGTCATGGCGCTCGCGCAGGATGCCAATCAGGCAATCCTTCACCTTGTCGCGGGAGGGACGATTGTTGCGCTGCAGGAGAAACTCCGCCCGCTCGCGGCAAAGGTGCCGCAGCGCCGTGCGTGCCTTGTGGAACCAGTCGGGATCGATGGGCTTGGCGTGCCTCTGGCGCGCCAGATCGGCGGTGGCGATCTGGGTGCGGATCTTCGCAATGGCGTCGTCGAGTTCGATCAGCCGCTGGCGGCCTTCAGGCAAGCCGGGGGCATTCGCGGTCACGGGGACCGCGTCGGTCAGGCAGGTCATGGATTTGTTCCTCGATTGAAATGGGGTGCCGCCGCAGCCGTCTGGCCACGGCAGCAGGGGTTCAGGCCTTCTTGTTCCAGGGTGCCGAAGCAGTCTTCACGGGGGCTCCCGCCGCAGCGGCGGAGGGGTCCGCAACAGGCTGCGGGGCCGCGGCGCGTGCAGGGGCCGCACCTTGCGCCGGCACGAGATAGCGAATGGCATTGCGCTCGCCATAGCCGTTCTTGGGCGGCTTCACCGTCACCTGGATCGTCATCGGGATCAGATGCAGCTCTTCGCTGTCAGTGACCTGCATCCTGCCAGTGGCATGGCAGATCGCGGAAAGCGCCCGTTGCGCGATCTCGACGGTGGTCGGGTTCTGGTTCACCAGGTTCAACTGGTCGAACACCTTGCGACCCTTGTAGGAGCCCTCCAGGATGTCCATCATGAGCCAGAGGAACTGGCCCATGCCGTTGCTGGTCACCCGCATCTCGCTTTCGACGATCTGCACGGTGTACTTGCCCGCAGGCAGGACATCGTATCCTGTCGTGGGCTCGATGCCGCTGGCATCGAAGGAAGAATCAAGACGTGCCATGGTATTCTCCTCTCAGGTCGGGATCACTTGGGCTGGGGCATGGCTTCCACGAACTTCGCCCAGTCGAGGGGCAAGGTTTCGGGGAGCTCGTAACGGTTCTTGGCGAGATAGGCGGGGCGCTCTTCGGTGTGCATCACACGCTTTCCCGATCCCAGCGCCCGGGTGACCTTCTTGTTGAAGCCCACTTCCGACTTGGCGATCGAGATCTGATAGTTCGCGAAAAGCACGATGTCCGAGTGCTCCTGCAGCAGTGCAGCAGCACGCGCCTGGAGTTTGATCACGTAGCGGTCGTAGGGCTCGTGCTCGGGGCTGTCGAAGCGCTTGATGTCGGTGTGGGCGATCTGCAGGACCGCCATGCCCTTCTCGTCACGGAGCGCATTCAGCTTGTCGAGATATTCGCGCCAGATGTTGAGCGCTTCGGCATAACCCTTGCCGAAGCCGGGATACTCGATCGACGACCAGTTGTTGCGCTTGCAGGCTTCCGCCCAGATGAGCGGTTCGAGCCAATCAACGCTGTCGATCACGACGGTGCGGAACTCGTGCTGTTCGGTCAGCAGCGAGTCCAGCGCCTCCGACACGTCGACATAGCTGGTTGCCAGCGGAAAATGCGGCACCTGGAGCTTGCCGAGACCGTCCTCCGTCATGACGAAGACGGGCGAGTCGGCCTTGGCGGCGAAAGTGGATTTACCAACGCCGGCCACGCCGTGCATCAGGATGCGCGGAGGCTGGAGGGCGCTCGAGCGTCGCAGCGACGCCAGAGAAATAGCCATCAGAGTGCTCCTTCAATTGGGAGTTGATTTGGGAAGCGGGTGAAAGAGGAAGCAGCGAAAGAGGCGGTTTCAACGCTGGAGGCTCCAACGTTGAACTGGCGCACTGTTGGGAGGGTCGAGAACATCACGCGTCCTCTCCGGCGATCAGTTCGAAGGTCTCCTTGCCCTCGCGCACGGTGCGCGCCGGTTCAAATGCCTCCCGGATGCCAGAGGGCCACGACGTGTACTTACGTTCGGAGACCCGGAAGCTCACCTCGACATAGTCGCGGGGCTCGTCCCCTGAAGACTTGATGCGCTCGACCAGCTGGGCGAGTTCATGCTGGTCCCAGTCGACCTTCTTCGGGAGATCGGCGACGACGGTGACGCCGTTGTCCTCGAAGCGGACGGTGCCGGAGTCCTTTTCGGCCTGGGCGCGGGCCTGGCGGGCGCGGTCCTTGTAGCGGATTCCAAGAGCCGCATCGAGCCAGGCAACGACCGCCTTCGCCTTGCGCAGGCCGGCCTCTGCTTCGTGCTGAAGGCGGAGCAGTTCAAATGCAGGCAGGTTTGCGATCTGCTGCACAGTGAGCCTTGGGAGATCGGCTGCGCAGACGTTAGCGTCGTGCCGAACGGGCGGCGCCACGTCGGCAGGTTTGGTCAAGAGAACAGAGGGGATCATCAGGCAATTCTTTCCTGTGCGGCGCGGAGGCTTGTCCGGCCGGTGAGTTGGATCGATGGATGGAAGTTCGTTGGAAGCTACGAGGGACGTGTCATGCGGGCGGGCCAGTCGCGTTGACCGTCGCGGTCGGCTCTGCGGACGAGCTACGCTTTTCCTTCGCACCCTTGGCGGCAAGCGACTGGATGATGCGGTAGACAGGTTTCAGCTTCGGCATTTCCGCCTTGCGGACGGCGATGTAGTCCCAGCAGCCGGTGGAGACGCGGCGCTGCACCAGATGCACCCAGTTCTCCTCGCCAAGCATCCAGGCAGCATTGCCGAGTTCGCCGATCTTGCGGCGCACGGGCTCGGAATAGCCCTCGCTGTGGGGGAGACGGTCGCGGCTCAGGTGGCCCGTGTAATAGACGATTTTGTCGCCCGGCTGCGCGTCAGCAACCCAGACGCAAAGGTCGACATCATTCATGATGCACTTTGGCGCATGAACCGAGGCTGCCGACGAAGTGCAGGAGTTTGCGAAGGGGTCGAACATGGGAGGTCTCGCTGGGGTTAGGGGGCGATGGATTTCGGTGGAGATGTTCACACCCGGGCCTGCGCGTGCGGACCGCGGCTAATTCCTGGCGTCACCTGCCGGATCTGGCGGTGTTCGAAGGCTTCTACGTCTTCGAGGCGATACACCACGCGTCCGCCGAGCTTGATGAACTGCGGCCCCTCGCCGGTGAAGCGCCAGCGTTCCAGCGTTCTCGGCGACATACGCCAGCGGTTGGCGAGGTCGGTCTGGGAGAGGTGGGTCGTCGTCATCGCTTTCTCCTTGGCTTCATGTCCGAAGCATGGGGCGATGATGGCAGCTTGAATCGGGGCTGTCGGCG
>NZ_JBAXGR010000105.1:0-10182 GCF_037139295.1 Aestuariivirga sp. | reverse complement strand
TCGCCATCCGTGAAGGCGGTCGTACCGTCGGCGCCGGCGTCGTCGCCAAGATCACGGATTGAGACTTTAAATGGTGTGGCGGGCTCCTTAACTGAGGGGTCCGCCGCGCTCTAGGGGTATAGCTCAGTTGGTAGAGCGGCGGTCTCCAAAACCGCAGGTCGAGGGTTCGAGCCCTTCTGCCCCTGCCAATTTTTAAGGAAGTAAACGTGGCAAAGACCAATCCGTTCGAGTTTCTCCAGGAGGTCCGCGAGGAGGCCAACAAGGTCACCTGGCCGTCCCGCCGCGAGATCATGATCTCGACCGTGATGGTGTTCATCATGGTTGCGGTTGCTTCCATCTTCTTCCTCATCGTCGATTCCGTCCTGCACCGCGGCGTGCAGTGGATCCTCGGTCTCGCGGGTTAAAGGGCGAACATGGCTAAGCGCTGGTACATCGTTCACGCCTACTCGAATTTCGAGAAGAAGGTTGCGGACTCGATCAAGGAACAGTCGGTCCAGAAGGGTCTGGGCGATCTGTTCGAGCAGGTTCTCGTGCCGACCGAAGAGGTCATCGAGGTCCGTCGCGGCCGCAAGATCAAGTCCGAGCGCCGCTTCTTCCCCGGCTACGTGCTGGTGAAGATGGAGCTGACCGATCAGGCCTTCCACCTGATCAAGAACACACCGAAGGTCACGGGCTTCCTGGGCTCTGACTCGAAGCCGATCCCGATCTCGGACGCCGAGGCCTCGCGCATCCTGAACCAGGTGGCGGAGGGCGTCGAGCGTCCGAAGTCCACGCTTACCTTCGAAGTCGGCGAGCAGGTTCGCGTCGCCGATGGACCTTTCGCGTCCTTCTCCGGTCAGGTGGAGGAAGTGGATGAAGAGCGGTCACGGCTCAAGGTCGCCGTGTCCATCTTCGGCAGGCCCACGCCTGTCGAACTCGAGTACGGGCAGGTCGAGAAGCTCCGCTGATCAACCCGCTCAACCCGGTGGGAGGCCTTCAACAAGCCGGACCACTAACCTCAATCAGCCGGATGAACCGGCGAGGGAAAGAAAATGGCTAAGAAAGTCGTCGGCTACATCAAGCTGCAAGTGCCGGCTGGTCAGGCAAACCCGTCTCCGCCGATCGGCCCCGCTCTCGGTCAGCGGGGTCTCAACATCATGGAATTCTGCAAGGCCTTCAACGCCGCCACGCAGAAGATGGAACCCGGCATGCCGGTTCCGGTGGTCATCACCGCCTTCCAGGACAAGTCGTTCACCTTCGAGATGAAGTCGCCGCCCGCGACCTACTTCCTGAAGAAGATCGCCGGCCTCAAGTCCGGCTCGAAGGAGCCCGGCAAGGCTGCTTTCGTCGGCAAGGTCACGATGGCCCAGTGCCGTGAGATCGCCGAACAGAAGCTCAAGGGCATGAACGCGCGCGACCTCGATGCCGCTGCGCGTGAAATTGCCGGCTCCGCCCGGTCCATGGGCCTCCAGGTGACGGAATAAGAACGATGACAAAGCTCGCTAAGCGTATTGCCAAGAACGCCGAAGGCATCGACCGTGTGAAGTTCTATGGCCTCGATGAGGCCGTGAAGCTGATCAAGGAACGGGCCAACGCCAAGTTCAACGAAACCGTCGAGATCGCCATGAACCTCGGCGTCGACCCGCGCCACTCGGACCAGATGGTCCGCGGCGTCGTCAACCTGCCGAACGGCACCGGCCGCAACCTGCGCGTCGGCGTCTTCGCCAAGGGTGCGAAGGCAGAAGAGGCCAAGAAGGCCGGTGCAGAAGTCGTGGGTGCAGAGGATCTCTTCGAGATCGTCAGCAAGGGCACGATCGACTTCGACCGTTGCATTGCCACGCCGGACATGATGGGCCTCGTCGGCCGTCTTGGTAAGGTGCTGGGCCCGCGCGGCATGATGCCGAACCCGAAGGTCGGCACGGTGACCATGGACGTCGCCGGTGCGGTCAAGGCCGCCAAGGGCGGCGCTGTTGAGTTCCGCGTCGAAAAGGCCGGCATCGTGCAGGGCGGCGTCGGCAAGGCGTCCTTCTCGGACGAGCAGCTGAGCCAGAACATCAAGGCCTTCGTGGACGCCGTCATCAAGGCGAAGCCCCCGGCAGCCAAGGGCACCTACGTCAAGAAATTGTCCATTTCTTCGTCCATGGGTCCCGGCCTCAAGCTTGATCTTGCCTCCGTAACCGGCGGCGCATAAGCTTTTAAACGAGTTTCCTTACTGAAATCAGTCAATGATTTCAGTAAGGTGCCCGAAGTTTTTTGAACTTCGGTTTACCTGTCCGAGATTGCAGGCGCAGGGGCTCTGGTCCCTGCTTAAAAGCCCAGCCTGCATGAGATGGGTGTCAAAACGGAATTCGGATCCCCATATGGGGGTGCAAAGTCGGTTTGGACCTCATGGACCCAGTCCCGGGAATACCCGGGCAGGGGGACAGGCACGTAAGCGCCGCTCTGGCGCCCGCTGCCTTCGTGTGGTGGACGTCTTGAGCGGTTGGTCCAACGGCGGACGGGTTCATAGCCCTTTCGCCATAAAGGAGAGAGCAAGTGGAAAGAGCTGAAAAGAAAGAGCTCGTCGCAACGCTCAACCAGGTGTTCAAGACCACCGGTGTGATCGTTGTGGCCCACAACAAGGGACTCACTGTGAACCAGGTCAATGACCTGCGTAACAAGATGTCCCAGGCGGGGGCGACCGTGAAGGTCGCCAAGAACCGTCTCGCTAAGCTTGCTCTTGATGGCACTGACGCAGCCGGGATCAAGGACCTCTTCGTGGGTCCGACCATGGTGGCTTACGCCGCTGATCCCGTCTCGGCACCCAAGGTCGCCTCGGCCTTCGCCAAGGGGAACGACAAGTTCGTCGTCCTCGGCGGTGCGCTGGGCAAGACCGTCATGGATGCCAATGCGGTCAAGGCACTCGCTGAACTGCCCTCGCTCGACGAGCTCCGGGGCAGGCTCATTGGTCTCATTCAGGCGCCCGCCACCAAGATTGCTGGTGTGCTTCAGGCTCCTGCTGGCCAGCTGGCGCGTGTCTTCAACGCCTATGCCACCAAGGATCAGGCCGCTGGCTAAGACGCCACGCCTTAACCACTGTCAAACCAACCGACTATAGAAAGATACTCAAATGGCTGATCTCGCCAAGATTGTTGAAGACCTCTCGGCTCTGTCCGTTCTGGAAGCCGCTGAACTGTCCAAGATGCTCGAAGAGAAGTGGGGCGTTTCCGCTGCCGCTCCGGTCGCTATGGCCGCTGCTCCGGGCGCTGCCGCTGCTGCTCCGGCCGAAGAGAAGACCGAGTTCACGGTCGTTCTCGCCGCGGCCGGCGACAAGAAGATCGAAGTCATCAAGGAAGTCCGCGCCATCACCGGCCTGGGCCTGAAGGAAGCCAAGGACCTCGTCGAAGGCGCCCCGAAGACCGTCAAGGAAGGTGTCAACAAGGCTGACTCCGAAGCAATGAAGAAGAAGCTCGAGGCCGTTGGTGCCAAGGTCGAGCTGAAGTAACGAACTTCCGGTGGCGCCTTGCTTGATAAGGGCAGGGCGCCTCCGGACCATTACCGAGCCGTCCGCGACGGCTTGCCGAACCTCCCCGAACGGGGGGTTCGGCAAGCTGTCGAATATGCATGTTTTTGAACTGTCAAGGGGATCCCATGGCCGAAACTCAGTCCGCCGCTAGCCGCAAACGCCTCCGCAAGTTCTTTGGCAGGAAAATCGAAGTGGCTGAGATGCCGAACCTCATCGAGGTTCAGCGCGAAAGCTACGACCAGTTCCTGCAGATGGTGGAGCCCAAGGGCGGGCGTGCGAATGAGGGCCTCCAGGCCGTCTTCAAGTCGGTGTTTCCGATCACCGACTTCTCGGGCCAGGCCATGCTCGAATTCGTCCGCTACGAATTCGAACAGCCGAAGTTCGACGTCGACGAGTGCCAGCAGCGCGGCATGACGTTTGCGGCACCGCTCAAGGTGACGCTGCGCCTGATCGTGTTCGAAATTGATCCGGACACGCAGTCAAAGTCGGTCAAGGACATCAAGGAGCAGGACGTCTACATGGGCGACATGCCGCTCATGACCGCCAACGGCACCTTCGTCGTCAACGGCACCGAGCGCGTCATCGTTTCCCAGATGCACCGTTCGCCGGGCGTGTTCTTCGACCACGACAAGGGCAAGACGCACTCTTCCGGCAAGCTGCTGTTTGCTGCACGCATCATTCCGTATCGCGGTTCCTGGCTCGACTTCGAGTTCGACGCCAAGGACATCATCTATGCGCGCATCGACCGTCGCCGCAAGCTGCCGATCACCACGCTGCTCTATGCGCTGGGCCTCGACGCCGAGGAGATACTCCACACATTCTACAAGACCGTCACCTACAAGCTGACGAAGAATGGCTGGAAGACGCCGTTCGACGCGCAGCGCTTCAAGGGCATCAAGCCCGCCGTCGACCTGATCGACGCCAAGACCGGCCAGGTCGTTGTCGAAGCCGGCAAGAAGATCACGCCGCGCCTCGCCCGCAAGATTGCCGAGGACGGCGTCAAGGACCTTCTGGTTCAGGACGCGGAGCTCCACGGCATGTACCTCGCTGACGAACTCGTCAACGAGAAGACAGGCGAAATCTTTGCCGAGGCCGGCGACGAGATCAGCGAGAAGCTGCTCAACCAGCTCAAGGAATCGGGCCATGGCGAGCTGCGTTTCCTCGACATCGACCACATCAACAACGGCCCCTACATCCGCAACACGCTGAAGGCCGACAAGGTTGAAAGCTACGAGCAGGCGCTCGTCGAAATCTACCGCGTCATGCGCCCGGGCGAGCCGCCGACGCGCGAGACCGCGGAAGCGCTTTTCAACGGCCTGTTCTTCGACCAGGAGCGCTACGACCTCTCGGCCGTGGGCCGCGTCAAAATGAACATGCGCCTCGAACTCGACGTGCCAGACACGATGCGCGTTCTCCGCAAGGAAGACATCATCTCCGTCATCAAGACGCTGCATGAACTCCGCGATGGCAAGGGCGAAGTCGACGACATCGATCACCTCGGCAACCGCCGTGTGCGCTCGGTCGGCGAGCTCATGGAGAACCAGTACCGTCTCGGCCTCGTCCGTATGGAGCGCGCCATCAAGGAGCGCATGTCCTCGGTCGATATCGACACGGTGATGCCGCATGACCTGATAAACGCCAAGCCCGCGGCTGCCGCGGTGCGTGAGTTCTTCGGCTCGTCCCAGCTCTCGCAGTTCATGGACCAGACCAACCCGCTCTCCGAGATCACCCACAAGCGCCGCCTGTCGGCCCTTGGACCGGGTGGTCTGACGCGTGAGCGCGCCGGCTTCGAAGTGCGCGACGTGCATCCCACGCACTACGGCCGCATCTGCCCGATTGAAACGCCGGAAGGCCCGAACATCGGCCTCATCAACTCGCTGGCCACCTATGCCCGCGTGAACAAGTACGGCTTCATCGAAACGCCTTACCGCAAGGTTGTTGACGGCAAGGTGACGGACGACGTCGTGTATCTCTCCGCCATCGAGGAGCAGAAGCACCACATCGCCCAGGCCAACGTCGCGCTGACGGCGAAGGGCGGCTTCGCCGAGGACCTCGTCATTGCCCGCCACGCCGGCGACGTGCTGATCGTTCCGGCTGATCGCATCGACTATGTCGACGTGTCGCCGAAGCAGCTCGTGTCGGTTGCAGCGGCGCTGATCCCGTTCCTCGAGAACGACGACGCCAACCGTGCTCTGATGGGCTCCAACATGCAGCGTCAGGCGGTTCCGCTGGTGCGTACCAACGCGCCGCTCGTCGGCACCGGTATGGAAGCCGTGGTTGCGCGTGACTCAGGCGCCGCCGTGGCCGCCCGCCGTTCCGGCGTGGTCGACCAGGTGGATGCCAAGCGCATCGTCATCCGCGCGACGGAGGAGACCGATCCGTCGAAGTCGGGCGTCGACATCTACACGCTCGCAAAGTTCCAGCGCTCGAACCAGAACACCTGCATCAACCAGCGTCCGCTGGTGCGCGTGGGTGACCGTGTTAAGGCCGGCGACATCATCGCCGACGGCCCGTCGACGGATCTGGGCGATCTCGCGCTCGGCCAGAACGTGCTCGTCGCGTTCATGCCGTGGAATGGCTACAACTTCGAGGACTCGATCCTGCTCTCCGAGCGGATCGTGAAGGATGACGTGTTCACCTCCATTCACATCGAGGAATTCGACGTGATGGCGCGCGACACGAAGCTTGGCCCCGAGGAAATCACCCGCGATATCCCGAACGTCGGCGAAGAAGCCCTCAAGAACCTCGATGAAGCCGGCATCGTCTACATCGGTGCCGAAGTGAAGCCGGGCGACATCCTGTGCGGCAAGATCACGCCGAAGGGCGAAAGCCCGATGACGCCGGAAGAGAAACTGCTCCGCGCCATCTTCGGCGAAAAGGCTTCCGACGTGCGTGACACGTCGCTGCGCCTGCCGCCGGGCGTCTCGGGCACGGTTGTCGAAGTGCGCGTGTTTAACCGCCACGGTGTGGACAAGGACGAGCGTGCGCAGGCCATCGAGAAGGAAGAGATCGAGCGTCTCGCGAAGGACCGCGACGACGAACTCGCCATCCTCGACCGTAACTCCTACGGCCGTCTCAAGCTGTTCCTTGCCGGCAAGTCCGCCACCAGCGGTCCGAAGGGGCACAAGATTGAAGGCAAGATCACCGAGAAGATCCTCGAAGACGTGCCGCAATCGCAGTGGTGGAGCATCGCGCTCGGCGACGAGAAGGCGATTGGCGAACTCGAAGCCATGAAGCAGCAGTATGACGAGTCCAAGAAGCGTCTCGACACGCGCTTCCACGACAAGGTCGACAAGCTGCAGCGCGGTGACGAGCTGCCGCCGGGCGTCATGAAGATGGTCAAGGTCTTCGTCGCCGTGAAGCGCAAGATCCAGCCGGGCGACAAGATGGCCGGCCGTCACGGCAACAAGGGTGTGGTCTCCCGCATCGTTCCGATCGAGGACATGCCGTTCCTCGAGGACGGCACGCATGTGGACGTGGTGCTGAACCCGCTGGGCGTGCCTTCGCGCATGAACGTCGGCCAGATCCTCGAGACGCATCTGGGCTGGGCCTGTGCCGGCATGGGCCGCAAGATCGGCGCCATGCTCGACGCATTGCGTGACAACAAGGACGTGAAGCCGCTGCGCACCGAGCTCAGCCGCATCTATGGCAAGCATGAGGAACTCGAAAGCCTCGACGACAAGTCGCTTGTGGAAGCCGCCGAGAACCTTCGCCGTGGCGTTCCCATCGCAACCCCCGTCTTCGACGGTGCGCGCGAAGAGGACATCGCGGCCATGCTCAAGGATGCAGGCCTCTCGACCTCTGGTCAGGTGACGCTGTTCGACGGCCGTTCGGGCGAGCCCTTCGACCGTCAGGTCACCGTGGGCTACATCTACATGCTCAAGCTGCACCACCTCGTGGACGACAAGATCCATGCCCGTTCCATCGGCCCGTACTCGCTCGTTACCCAGCAGCCGCTGGGCGGCAAGGCGCAGTTCGGTGGCCAGCGCTTCGGCGAAATGGAAGTCTGGGCTCTGGAAGCCTACGGAGCGGCCTATACGCTGCAGGAGATGCTCACCATCAAGTCGGACGACGTCGCAGGCCGTACCAAGGTCTACGAGGCGATCGTCCGCGGTGACGACACCTTCGAAGCGGGCATCCCCGAAAGCTTCAACGTTCTCGTCAAGGAAATGCGGTCGCTGAGCCTCAACGTCGAGCTCCAGAACTCGCAACAGAACGTCTCGAGCTAAATTCCGGCGGCGGAAGGGAAGCCTTCCGCCGACCACCCAAAAGAATTCGAACATCCCCGCGGGTTCGCGCACCCCGCACAAAATGGAGAAGTGGCCGATGAACCAAGAGGTCATGAACGTCTTCAACCCGGCAACGCCGGTTCCGACCTTCGACCAGATCCGCATCTCGATCGCCAGCCCGGAGAAGATCCTGTCCTGGTCGTTCGGCGAGATCAAGAAGCCCGAGACCATCAACTACCGCACCTTCAAGCCGGAGCGGGACGGGCTGTTCTGCGCCCGCATCTTCGGACCCGTGAAGGACTACGAGTGCCTCTGCGGCAAGTACAAGCGGATGAAGTACAAGGGCATCATCTGCGAAAAGTGCGGCGTGGAAGTCACGCTCTCGAAGGTCCGGCGCGAGCGCATGGGCCACATCGAGCTCGCAGCACCCGTTGCCCACATCTGGTTCCTGAAGTCGCTGCCGAGCCGCATTTCCATGCTGCTCGACATGACGCTGAAGGACGTTGAGCGCATTCTTTACTTCGAGAATTACATCGTCCTCGAGCCCGGCCTCACCCCGATGAAGCTGCACCAGCTGCTGTCGGAGAGTGAGTACATCAAGGCGCAGGAAGACTACGGCGAGGACGCTTTCACGGCCGGCATCGGCGCCGAGGCCGTGCGCGACATGCTGATGTCGATCAATCTCGAGCAACTGCGTGACCAGCTCCGTGAGGAGCTCAAGAACGCGACCGGCGACCTGAAGCCCAAGAAGCTCGCAAAGCGCCTGAAGCTGGTCGAGAGCTTCCTCGAGTCCGGCAACCGTCCGGAGTGGATGATCCTCACCCAGGTTCCGGTGATCCCGCCCGAGCTGCGCCCGCTGGTGCCGCTCGACGGTGGCCGCTTCGCGACCTCCGATCTGAACGATCTCTACCGCCGCGTGATCAACCGCAACAACCGCCTCAAGCGCCTGATCGAACTCCGCGCGCCGGACATCATCGTGCGCAACGAGAAGCGCATGCTGCAGGAAGCCGTTGACGCACTGTTCGACAACGGCCGCCGTGGCCGCGTCATCACCGGCGCCAACAAGCGCCCGCTGAAGTCTCTGGCCGACATGCTGAAGGGCAAGCAGGGCCGCTTCCGCCAGAACCTGCTTGGCAAGCGCGTCGACTATTCCGGCCGCTCGGTCATCGTCGTCGGTCCCGAAATGAAGCTGCATCAGTGCGGCCTGCCGAAGAAGATGGCGCTCGAACTGTTCAAGCCCTTCATCTATTCGCGTCTCGACGCGAAGGGCCTGTCGGCCACGGTGAAGCAGGCCAAGAAGCTGGTCGAAAAGGAAAAGCCGGAGGTCTGGGATATCCTCGATGAGGTCATCCGCGAACACCCCGTCCTGCTTAACCGCGCTCCCACTCTCCATCGTCTCGGCATCCAGGCCTTCGAGCCGGTGCTGATCGAGGGCAAGGCCATCCAGCTCCATCCGCTCGTCTGCACCGCCTTCAACGCCGACTTCGACGGCGACCAGATGGCCGTTCACGTGCCGCTGTCGCTCGAAGCCCAGCTCGAAGCGCGCGTCCTCATGATGTCCACGAACAACGTGCTGCACCCGGCGAACGGTCAGCCGATCATCGTGCCGTCGCAGGACATCGTGCTCGGCCTCTACTATCTCTCGATCATGCGCAAGGGTGAGCCCGGTGAGGGCAAGGCCTTCGGCAACATGGCCGAGATCGACCATGCGCTGGCGGCCGGCGTGATCACGCTCGCGACCAAGATCAAGGGCCGCGTCACCGACATGAACGCGGAAGGCAAGCTCTATACCCGCATCGTGGAAACGACGCCGGGCCGCATGAAGATCGGCGAGCTTCTGCCCAAGGCGATCAACATCAGCTACGACCTCTGCAACAAGCTGATGACCAAGCGCGACATCTCCAAGATGATCGACGCGGTCTACCGCCACTGCGGCCAGAAAGAGTCGGTCATCTTCTGTGATCGCATCATGGGCCTCGGCTTCTACAACGCCTACAAGGCGGGTATCTCCTTCGGCAAGGATGACATGGTCATCCCCGAGACCAAGGAGAAGATCGTCGGCGCCACGCGCGAACTCGTGAAGGAGTTCGAGCAGCAGTACATCGACGGCCTGATCACCCAGGGCGAGAAGTACAACAAGGTCGTCGACGCCTGGGCCAAGACCACCGACAAGGTAGCCGAGGAAATGATGGCGCGCATCTCGGCGGTGCAGATCGACGAGAAGACCGGCCGCGAGAAGCAGATCAACTCGATCTACATGATGAGCCACTCGGGTGCGCGTGGTTCGCCCGCGCAGATGAAGCAGCTGGGCGGAATGCGCGGCCTCATGGCCAAGCCGTCGGGCGAGATCATCGAGACGCCGATCATCTCGAACTTCAAGGAAGGCCTGTCGGTTCTCGAGTACTTCAACTCAACCCACGGCGCCCGCAAGGGCCTCGCCGACACCGCGCTCAAGACCGCGAACTCCGG
>NZ_JBAXGR010000104.1:0-10198 GCF_037139295.1 Aestuariivirga sp. | reverse complement strand
CCTCGGCAGTAGCGGCGGAAGAGGGATATCCAATGGGGCGTAGACGGCGCTTACGATTATGTTAGAAGGCTGAGGAAGGAAGCCTGTTGTTCCAAAGCTCATGATGACCGCGCCGAAGCGGCAGCAGATGGCATAATCCAGGGTGACGTCGGCCTTCTTGTCGGTGCTGTAGGTCTTGACCTATGCATCGGGGATGAGAAGGGCCGCAGGGTTGGAGATTTCGTTCAGGCAGGCCTGGAAGGCCGCACCATCGGTGGCGAGGCGCTGCGCCACACCAGGCTTGAGACCAAGGCCAAAGCGCATGAGCGCCACGCGGGCCTGGCCGCCCGGTGAAAGATTGACAATCGGCTTGAAACTCTTGCGCGGTATAAAGACCCCCCGGATTATACAACTTCTGATTTTTCCGGGTAGCAGATTATGACTCAATACACAATTTAAAGGTATTTATTTCGCCAATAAGATGTTTCTCTCCGAACCTCGCAATTTCACGAGTTTCGGAGAGAAACCGATTAAATTACCTCACGTAAATAGCGTCAGCGGTTCCGAAAGTCGGGCTTCCGCTTCGCGATGAAGGCCTTCATGCCTTCCTTCTGGTCCTCGGTGGCGAACATCGAGAGGAAGAGGCGCCGCTCGAAGCGGGCACCCTCTGCCAGGGATGTTTCCTGGGCCCGGTTCACGGTTTCCTTGGCCATCATGACGATTGGCTGCGAATAGCTGGCGATCTTGGCCGCGGCCGCCAGCGCCTCGTCCAGCAGTTTCTCCGGCGCCACGACGCGGGCGACAAGGCCGCTGCGTTCCGCCTCGGCGGCGTCCATCATGCGGCCAGTGAGGATCAGGTCCATCGCCTTGGCCTTGCCGATGAAGCGCGGCAGGCGCTGCGTGCCGCCTGCGCCCGGCATGATGCCCAGCGTGATTTCAGGCAAGGCGAAGCGCGCCGTTTCGGAAGCGATGATGATGTCGCACATCATCGCGAGTTCGAGGCCGCCACCGAGGCAGAAGCCCGAGACCGCCGCAATCACCGGCTTGCGGGTTTCCGAAATGCGCGTCCAGCCGTCCAGAAACTTGCCGAGATAGGACGCGACGTAGGTTTTCTCCGCCATCTCCTTCACATCGGCTCCTGCCGCGAAGGCCTTTTCGCTGCCGGTGATGATGGTGCAGCCAACATCCGGATTCGACTCGAAACCGGCCAGCGCATCATTCATCTCCGTGATCAGAGCCTCATTCAGCGCGTTGAGCGCCTGCGGGCGGTTGAGCGTGACGAGGCCCACCTTGCCATGGGTTTCGACGATGATGTTCTGGTAGGCCATGGGTTCAGTCCTATTTCTGGCAGTGCCGACAGTAGAATGTCGATCGGCCCGATTGCACAAGCCTTTCAATGGATGCTCCACAACTTATGCAGGGCTCACCCTCGCGATCATAGACGAGAAAGCGCTGCTGGAAGGCCCCGGATGCCCCATCGGTATGGGCAAAATCCTGCAGGGTGGAGCCCCCTGCCCCGATGGCCTCGCCCAGCACCTCGCGGATGTGGCGCACCAGTTCGCCAAGGCGCGGATCGAAGCCCCTTTTGCGCACCAGCGTCCGCGCCTTGCGGCGCGGCGACAGTCCGGCACGGAACAGCGCCTCGCAGACATAGATGTTGCCGAGGCCAGCGATGATGTGCTGGTCGAGCAGTGCCGCCTTGAGCGGTGCCGCCTTGTCGCGAAAGTGCTCGGCCAGATAGTCGGCGCTGAAGGCATTGCCGAGCGGTTCCACCCCGATTTCGCGCAAAAGCTTGTGAGAGCCGGTCTCGGCCTCAGGAAACAGGTCCATGATGCCAAAGCGGCGGGGGTCGGTGTAGACCACGCGCGTGCCATTCCCGAGCGACAGGACCACGTGGTCATGCGGCCCCTGCCCTGACTCTCCGGCTGCCGCTTCGAAATAGAATTCGCCGAGGTTGCGCGCGCCCTGGCTCGAAAACACTGTGAAACGACCAGTCATGCCAAGGTGGACGAGCAGTACCTCACCGGAGTCGAGCCTCGCCAGAATGTATTTCGCCCGCCGCCACAGCCCGGTGATGCGATGGCCAGACAGCCTTTCGGAAAACCGCTCCGGAAAGGGAAAGCGAAGACCGGCACGCCTCAGGGTTACCTCCGCAATGCGCTGGCCCTCGAGGACGGGCTTCAACCCCTGCATGACGGTTTCAACTTCAGGAAGCTCTGGCATGGGCTTGTTTAGACCGTGTCACGGCGGTGAAGGCAAGCCATGCGCGAGGCTCTTTTCAGGGCCCTCGATTGCGGGCATAAGCGGCCCGCTTCCGTTCAAGAGGGTTCCTGATGTCCAAGTTCGTCCCGCGCGTCTTTTCCGGCATGCAGCCCACTGGCAACCTGCATCTCGGCAACTACCTAGGCGCCATGTTGAACTGGATCCACATGCAGGACACGCATGAGTGCATCTATTGCGTGGTCGACATGCATGCCATCACGGTGTGGCAGGACCCCAAGGAGCTGCGGCGCGCCATCGTCGACGTGACGGCGGCCTATCTCGCCTGCGGCCTCTACCCCAGGAAGAGCATCATCTTCAACCAAAGCCAAGTTGCCGAGCACGCGGAACTCGCCTGGATCCTGGGCTGCACCGGCCGCATCGGCTGGTTGAACCGCATGACCCAGTTCAAGGAAAAGGCGGGCAAGGACAAGGAAGCGGCATCCGTCGGCCTCTACACCTATCCAGTGCTGATGGCGGCGGACATCCTCGGCTATCATGCCACCCACGTGCCAGTGGGCGAGGACCAGAAGCAGCACCTCGAACTGGCGCGCGACATCGCCAACAAGTTCAACCTCGATTACCAGGACGCCATTGTGGCAGCAGGCTTTGAGGACGGCGTGTTCTTCGTGCCGCCAGAGCCCTATATCACCGGCCCGGCAACGCGCGTGATGAGCCTGCGCGATGGCACCAAGAAGATGTCAAAGTCGGACCCTTCCGACCTCTCCCGCCTCAACCTGACGGATGACGCCGACACCATCGCCAAGAAGATCCGCAAGGCCAAGACCGACACCGAGCCGCTACCCTCCGAAAGGGAGGGCCTGAAGGGGCGCCCCGAAGCCGACAATCTGACGGGCATCTATGCCGCGCTGTCGGGCGAGAGCGTGGAGAAGGTTCTGGGGCAATATGGCGGGGGGCAGTTCTCGGGGTTCAAGAACGCGCTCGCCGACCTCGCTGTGGCAAAGCTCGGCCCGGTGGGCGAGGAGACAAAGCGACTGCAGGGCGACCGCGCCTATGTCGAGGGCGTGCTGAGGGACGGATCTGACCGGGCGCGGGCAATTGCCGCGCCGATCATGCGCAAGGCTCGTGAGATTGTCGGCTTTATCGTTTCTTAGGGTGACGAGACCTGCTGGAACAGTTTGAAATGATTCTAAACTCGGGCTATATAAATCCCGAGTAGAGGAATCGGACATGTTCATCCAGACGGAAGCCACTCCCAATCCCGCCACGCTGAAGTTTCTGCCCGGCAAGCCGGTGCTGCCCGGTGGTACGCGCGATTACCGAGATGCCGAAGCCGCAACGGAATCACCGCTTGCCGAGAAGCTCTTCTCGGTAAGCGGCGTCTCGGGCGTGTTCCTCGGCCAGGATTTCATCACCGTCACCCGCTCGGGCGCCGAATGGCAACACATGAAACCCGCCATCCTCGGCCTGATCATGGACCATTATCTGTCTGGCGCGCCGGTGTTGCTGGGCGAGAAGCCGGCATCGGAAGCCCCTGGCGAAGAGTTTTTCGAGGAGGGCGATGTCGAGATCGTCAACACCATCAAGCAGCTGCTCGACACCCGCGTGCGGCCCGCCGTAGCGCAGGATGGTGGCGACATCACCTTCCAGGGTTTCCGCGAAGGCGTGGTGTTTCTCAACATGAAGGGCTCCTGCGCTGGGTGCCCCTCGTCCACCGCGACGCTCAAGCACGGTATCGAGAACCTGCTCCGCCATTTCGTGCCGGAAGTGAGCGAAGTCCGCGCCGTTTGACGGGTAGCCCCGCCTAAGCCTATCACGCCGCCTCATGAAGATCCTTGGCCTCGACACCGCAATGGCAGCCTGCTCTGCAGCAGTCATTGACACCGACGTCGCGCAGCCATTCGCCGCGGCTTTCCTGGCGATGGAGCGAGGCCACGCCGAAGTGCTGCCACCCATGGTGGCAGAGGTCATGAAGACTGCAGGCCTCGATTTCTCGCAGATTGACCGGATTGCCGTGACCACCGGCCCCGGCACCTTCACCGGCGTGCGCATCGGCCTCGCATTCGCGCGCGGGATTGGACTGGCGCGCGGCATTCCGGTCATCGGCATCAACAGCCTTTCAGCGATTGCTGCGAATGAACCTGCGCGGTCTCCGCTGTTGGTGGTCGCCGATGCCCGCAACGACGAAATCTATGCTGCTCGCTTTGATGCAGATCACAAGCTGATCGTTGCACCCCATGTCACAACGACAATCGCTGCCGCGGTGGAGCTTGTGGCCGGCACAGTGGTTCTTGGCTCGGCCGCAGCAGCGGTCGTGGCTGCGAGCGGACGCGATGACCTGACATTGTCTTCCGTATGCCATCTGCCGGTGGCCGCGCAGTTTGCGGCCTTGGTGGCAGACATGGTTCCTGGTGCGATGCCCTCACCACTCTACCTTCGAGCACCCGATGCCAAGCCGCAGCAAACAACACTTCGAAAACTCACTGCGCTGAGCATCGAATATGTTGATGTCTCCGCGTCTCACATCCTGTCCGAGCTTCATATCGAGGCATTCGATGAAGGCTGGAGTCCCCTTGCGTTTGCAGAATTGCTGAAGACGCCCGGAACGGAAGCGTCTGTTGCACTCGAGCGAGGCGAACCTCTCGGCTTCATGCTCACCCGCAGTGCCGTCGACGAGGCTGAGATCGTTTCGATCGGGACGAGGCCTTCGGTGCAGCGAAGAGGTGTTGCCCGACAGTTGCTGGAACGCAATGTCGTCTCACTTGCCGCCAAGGGCGTGCGGTATCTGTTTCTTGAGGTTGCAGCGTCGAATATCGCGGCACAGGGCCTCTATGCTGCGCTCGGCTTCTCCGAGGTGGGACGCCGGAAGGGCTATTACAAGCGCGTCAGCGGGATGGAGGACGCCATCGTCATGCGTCGCGAGCTCGGGTTGTGAGCAGCCTCCGGCCTTGGTGGGCGCTGGTTCTGTTCACTGCGCTCACCCTGCCCCTGATGCCTCTGCAGCAGCTCTTCGTGTGGTTCTGGCCGCGCATGGCGCGTGTGTTTCCGATGCACTACCATCGCCTCGTTTGCCGCATTCTTGGCATAAGGGTCGAGGTGATCGGAAAGGCGCCCGAGCAGGGGCCACTGCTCATTGCCTGCAACCATGTGAGCTGGCTGGACATCGTGGTGCTGAGCGCGGTTGGCCCCGTCTCCTTCGTGGCCAAGAAGGAGGTGAGCCGTTGGCCCTTCTTTGGCACGCTCGCGCGGTTGCAGCGCACGATTTTCGTGGACCGCGAGCGCCGACACGCAACAGGGGGTTCGCGCGATGAAATGCGGGAGCGGCTGACGGCCGGGGACATCATCGTTCTGTTCGCTGAGGGAACATCGGGTGACGGACGGAGTGTGCTGCCCTTCAAGAGCTCCTTTTTTGGTGCAGCTGAGATGCCGGGGGTCCTCGTGCAGCCGGTGTCTCTGGCTTATCGTGGTCACCAAAACCTTCCCATGAACCGCCGGATCTTGCCGCTCTATGCTTGGTATGGCGACATGGACCTTGCTCCCCATTTGCTGGGCGCGCTCCGTGCCGGTCCCATCGAAGTGGCGGTCGTCTGCCATCCGCCGCTTTCGCTGAGCGGGGAGTTGAACCGCAAGGCGCTTGCCCGACATGCACAGGAGCAGGTCCGCCAAGGTCTGGTGCTTGCACTTCACGACCCGGGCAAAATCCGCTAGAGGCCAGAGCCATGGATGACGCTCCGAAGAAGGTCTTCGTCAAGACCTATGGCTGCCAGATGAACGTTTATGACAGCGAGCGCATGCGGGACGTGCTCGGTCCGCTGGGCTATGCCGAGACGGCTGTGCCGGAACAGGCAGACCTGGTCATCCTCAACACCTGCCACATTCGCGAGAAGGCGGCTGAGAAGGTCTATTCCGAGCTGGGCAAGATCCGCAGGATGAAGCGGGAGCGGGCTGAGCAGGGCGCGGAAATGCTGATCGCTGTAGCGGGCTGCGTGGCCCAGGCAGAGGGCGAGGAAATCATCAGGCGGGCACCTGCCGTCGATCTGGTCTTCGGCCCGCAGACATATCACAGGCTGCCTCAGCTTCTTGCCCAGCGGCGCGCCTTGGGGAAGGCGGTCGTGGAGACCGAGTTTCCGGCGGAAGACAAGTTCGAGGGGCTGGAGGCCAAGGCATTGCCGCGCAAAGGGGTTGCGGCCTTCCTGACCGTGCAGGAGGGCTGCGACAAGTTCTGCAGTTTCTGCGTGGTGCCCTATACGCGTGGATCGGAGTTTTCACGGCCCGTGGAACAGGTGATGGCGGAAGCCCGCCGACTGACGGGGCAGGGCGTTAGGGAACTCACGTTGCTCGGCCAGAACGTGAACGCCTATCACGGACTGGATGGCAGGGGCCGCAGCATCCGCCTCGCAGGCCTCGTCGACGAACTGTCACGCATCGAGGGTATCGAGAGATTGCGATATACCACGAGCCATCCGCGCGACATGACGGACGACCTCATCTCTGCCCATGCCGAATACCCGAAGCTGATGCCTTACCTTCATCTGCCAGTTCAATCTGGTAGCGATTCGATACTAAAAGCAATGAATCGCGGGCATACTGCCGAGAACTACTTGCGAGTGATCGAGAAGATTCGGCAGTCGACACCGGATATAGCGATCTCAGGCGACTTCATCGTGGGTTTTCCGGGAGAGACTGATGATGATTTCGACTCGACACTTAAATTGATACGCGATGTTGGCTATGCCAGCGCGTATTCTTTCAAGTACTCACCCCGGCCGGGAACGCCTGCTGCCGAGAGCAGCCGGCAGGTTTCCGAGTCCGAGAAGTCTGCGCGGTTGCAGGAGCTGCAGGCGCTCCTCCATGCCCAGCAGACGGCCTTCAATGCGGCCATGGTCGGCCGCACGGTGCCCGTTCTCCTCGAAAAGCGGGGGCGCGACCCGGGGCAGCTGGTGGGACGCTCTCCCTATCTGCAATCCGTTCACCTTCAGGCAGACGAGGGCCTTATCGGAACGATCGTGGATACCCACATATCAGGTGTTGGAACCAACAGCCTTTCGGGTCATTATACTCAGGCAGTCTAAACACGGAGAATCGATTCCTTGAATCCGCCCGTCACTGCGGCCCAGATCGGCAGCCACACCCCTGGCTCCCGGCAAGAAAATTCAGACATCCTCACCCTGTCTTTCGACGATAACCGATCGTTATCATTGCTGTGTGGCGAGCATGACGAGAATCTCGCCGTGCTCGAGCACCGGCTCAGCGTCGACATCACACCCCGCGGAAATCGGCTTGCCGTGCGCGGCAGTGATTCGGGGCGGAATGCCGCCCGCGATGTTCTGATGGCGCTCTACAATCGCGCCAGACGGGGACTCGACATCACCAAGGGCGAGGTCGAAGGAGCAATCCGCATGCGCGAGGCCCAGGAAACCAATGTGCCGGGCGGTGCCATTCGCACCCGCCGCAAACTGGTGATGCCGCGAACGCTGACGCAAGGCACCTACATCGAAGCGATCCGCAAACATGAATTGGTCTTCGGCATCGGCCCTGCAGGCACAGGCAAGACCTATCTTGCCGTGGCTTGCGCCGCAGAGGCACTGATGAATGGTGAGATCGACCGTATCGTTCTCTCGCGACCCGCCGTTGAGGCAGGTGAGCGCCTTGGCTTCCTGCCGGGCGACATGAAAGAGAAGGTCGATCCTTATCTTCGCCCACTCTACGACGCGCTTTACGACATGATGCCGGCGAGCCTCGTCGCCAAGGGCATTGCCGAGAACCAGATAGAGATCGCACCTCTGGCCTTCATGCGCGGGCGCACCTTGTCGTCCGCCTTCATCATTCTTGACGAAGCTCAGAACACCACACCGCAGCAGATGAAGATGTTTCTCACCCGCCTCGGTGAAGGCAGCCGCATGGTGGTGACCGGTGACCCGACACAGGTTGACCTCCCTTCAGGCGTCTCGTCCGGTCTTGCGGATGCAGTTGAGGTGCTGAAGGGCGTGTCAGGTGTTGCATCCGTCGGATTCAACAATGCAGACATCGTGCGCCACGCACTGGTCGGCCGCATCGTAGCGGCCTACGACAAGAAGGCGCCGAAACCCAGGAAATGACTGTTTCCGTGGAGGTTGAGGATCAGGCCTGGCAGGTTCTGCCTGGCGTTGACGATCTTGCGCGGTGCGCCGTTACTGCCGCTCTGGCTGGCGCCGGCCATGCGGACCTTGATTGCGATATTGCGGTCCTGTTCACCGGTGACGATGGGATTGCCGCCATCAATGCAGAGTGGCGAGGCAAGGACAAGCCGACCAATGTCCTGTCCTTCCCGACGCCGGAGGACATGCCTGTGCCTGCCGGCGAACCGCGGTCGCTTGGCGACATCGTGCTGGCGCATGGCGTGATCGCGGGCGAGGCGGTGGAACAGGGCAAGACATTGCCTGACCACACCACCCACCTTATTGTCCATGGTACATTGCATCTTCTGGGCTACGACCATGAAGACGATGGCGAGGCTGAGGAGATGGAGGCACTCGAAGTGCATATTCTGAAAGGTCTGGGTATTTCCAACCCCTATGAGTGAGACTGACAATACGGGCGGAGCGACGCCGTCCGAAGCAACACGGGAAAGCCTCTGGCAACGCCTGAGAAGCCGCTTTGGCCGCAACAGAGATGTTGGCCTTCGCGAGAGCCTCGAAGGCGCCATAGAGAGCCACGAGGCACAGAACCCGGGCGCGACGGTTGGCGAGGAAGCCAAATCGATGATGCTCAACATCATCGAGTTCTCCGGCTTGCGTGTCGATGACGTGATGGTGCCGCGTGTTGACATCGTGGCCGTGGACGAAACGGACAGCATGCAGGACCTGCTGGCGACGTTCATCGATGCCAATCATTCGCGCATGCCGGTCTACCGCGAGACGCTGGACGGCATTACCGGCATGATCCACGTGAAAGATTTCCTGCGTTGGATGGCCGCGCGCGGGACGCGAAAGCGCCGGACAACGAAATCGGAAAGGCCAGAAAAGATCGACAAATCGCAGCCACCTGGCTTGAGCATTGCAGCCACGGCATTGGCTACGTCTGTGAAGCAGGCGGGCCTCAATCGCGAGGTCCTGTTCGTTCCTCCGTCGATGCCCGCAACCGATTTGCTGGTCCGTATGCAGGCGAGCCGCACCCATCTCGCCATTGTCATTGATGAGTACGGAGGCACCGAAGGCCTCGTCTCAATCGAGGATCTGGTCGAGGTGATCGTGGGCGACATTGCCGACGAGCACGACACCGAAGAGGGTCTCGACATCAAGCCTGTGGAGGACGGTGTGTATCTGGCCGACGGGCGCGTGGACCTTTCGCAACTCGAGGCTCTGCTGGCCATCGACCTGCTGCCAGAGGACGAGGAGGAGGAGGCCGATACGCTCGCCGGCCTCATCTTCAAGATTGCGGGCCGTGTTCCGGCCCGTGGCGAAATCATCCGCCACGAAAGCGGCTTGGAATTCGAGATTCTCGATTCTGACCCGCGGCGTGTAAAGCGGGTGCGGATTAGTGCCAGGAACGCCAACACCTCCGGTTCGGATCCACTGGCGGACAGCTCATCGGGCTGACACGCGAATTTGACGGATTTTACAACCTCCTGTAACGTCAGGTTCAGGAGGAGAGCGGATGACGTCTCGAGCGGCAACGGTGGCGTTCCAGGGCATCGAGGCGGTGCCTGTTGATGTCCAGGCGCAGTTTCTGTCCGGCATGGTGGCCTTCAGCGTGGTGGGACTGGGCGACAAGGCGGTGGCCGAAAGCCGTGAGCGCATCCGCGCAGCTCTGTACGCCATTGGCCTCGCCCTGCCTGGCAAGCGACTGGTCGTCAACCTTTCGCCGGCCGACCTGCCCAAGGAGGGCAGCCACTTTGACCTGCCCATTACCCTAGCTGTTCTGGCCGCGCTCGGCATCATCCCGCAGGATTTCCTGACCCGTTATGTTGCCATGGGCGAACTCGCCCTCGATGGGGCACTGATCGCGGTCTCCGGCGTGC
>NZ_JBAXGR010000103.1:0-10217 GCF_037139295.1 Aestuariivirga sp. | reverse complement strand
TCCGAGGTGAGCCCGATGATGAGCTCGGCGACGGCCCCCGTCACCATGCGCTCGACCAGCACATCGGGCGCGAGTTTCGCCATGCGCTCGGCAGCTTCGCGGACCTCGTCAGCCGTGCGCAGGTTCAGCGCCACGCCTCCGGCTTCGGTCTTGTGGGCAATGGCGGCGGATGACACCTTGAGGGTTACCGGGTAGCCGAGCCTCTCCGCAGCGGCGACAGCATCCTCCGCCGGGCAGACGATGCCCTCGGGCACGGAGAGGCCGTGTTTCTTCAGCAATGCCTTTGCCGCGGACTCGCTGAAGATGCGCTCATCGCTGCCCTTGGTGAGCGGCGGCAGCATGTCGGGCAGGGTTTCGGTGCGCGCCCAGTTGCGGCCGATGAAGGCGGCGGCTTCGAAGGCCGTCAGGGCATCGTCGAGACCCATCATGGGCGCGACACCGGACTGTGAGAGTTCATCTGCGAGTGACAGCGGCATGCCTTCCGACAGCGAGGCAACGACAGCCGCGCGCGCGCCCGTTGCCTGCGCGGCAGCGGCCATGGCGCGCGCGGTGGTGGCCCAGGCTTCCGGCTTCATCTTGGGGTGGGTCGGCGTGTCGAGGATCACCATGCCCACGTCGAAGCCGCCCTTCAGCACTTGCGTGAAGGTGGCTGTCAGCTTCTCCGGCTGGCCCCAGATGAAGGTGTGGTAGTCGAGCGGGTTATCGATGGCCACGTATTCGTTGAGCGTGGCCGCCACGCGCGGCTTCGTCGCCGCGTTAAAGGGCGGGAAGCTCACCTTCTTTTCCAGCGCCATGTCGGCCACCAGAGCCGCCTCGCCGCCGGAACATGACAGCGACACGAGGCGCGAGTCCGCGATGGGCCCGCCGTTGTGCAGGAACTTCAGCGTCTCGGCGAAGGCGGAGACGGACTTCATGCGAGCGATGCCATAGCGCTCGAACAGCGCATCATAGAGCGTGTCGGCCCCGGCGAGAGAAGATGTGTGGCTCATCGCCACCTTCGCACCCTGTTCGGAGCGGCCAGTCTTCAGCACCACGATGGGCACCTTCCGCTGGCGCGCGAGTGACGCAGCCTTGGCGAAGGCTGCAACATCGGGCAGCCCCTCAACATGAAGGCCGATGGCCGAGATGCGTGGGTCGGCGGAGAGCGTCTCCACCATGTCATGCATGCCGACGTCCACCTGGTTGCCGATGGAGAACACGGCGGCGACGGGCAAGCCCCGCATCATCATGGTGAAGTTGCAGGCGATGTTGCCGGACTGGGTGATGAGCGCGACACCGCGGTCCACTGGTTCCAGCCCCGTCTCGTCCGGCCAGAGAGCGGCGCGCGACAGGGTGTTGACGAAGCCATAGCAGTTGGGGCCCATCAGCGGCATGCCGTTGGCGGCGGCCAACAGCTTGCGCTGGAGTTCCGTGTTGCCGGTCTCGGCAAAGCCCGCGGCATAGATCACTGCACCACCGCATCCCTTGGCGGCGAGTGCACGGACGACCTCGATGGTGGGTTCGTTCTTCACCGCGATGAAGGCAGCATCGACGGCTTCCGGAATGTCGTCAGGCGACTTCAGCGTGGGCACGCCGGAGAGTTCCTCGCGCTTGGGGTGCACGGCATAGATCGAGCCGGTGAAGCCCAGCTCGCGCGTTCTCTTGATGGCGATAGCGCATTCATTGCCGCCGATGAAGGCGATGGACTTGGGGTTGAGGAGGCGGGTGAGGTTCTTCATTCTCGTTACTTCATCATGCCCGGGCTTGACCCGGGCATCCTCTTCGGGAGCCGGTGGTTGTGGCGATGGCCGGGTCGAGCCCGGCCATGATGATCGTTGTGGTCGTATCAACCACCCAGCGGCCGCAGCAGGGCGCGGCTGATGATATGCCGCTGGATTTCGCTCGTCCCCTCCCAGATGCGCTCGACGCGCGCGTCGCGCCAGATGCGCTCGAGCGGCAGGTCGGACATGAGGCCCATGCCGCCGTGGATCTGGATCGCCTCGTCGGCGACGAAGGCCAGCATCTCGGTGGCCTTGAGCTTGGCCATGGCCATGTCCATGTCGGTCACGGTCTTCTGGTCGAACTTCCAGGCGGCCTCGAGCGTGAGGAGTTCCGCGGCCTTCAGCTCCAGCGCCATGTCGGCGAGCTTGAAGGACACGCCCTGGAACTTGCCGATCTGCTGGCCGAACTGCTGGCGATCCACCGCATATTGCTTGGCATGGTCGAGCGCGCGCTCGGCCCTCCCGATGCAGGTGGCGGCGACCTGCAGGCGCGTGGCGCCCAGCCAGTCGTTCGCCACCTCGAAGCCCTTGTGGATTTCGCCGAGGATCTGGCTCTGGTGCACCCGGCAGTCGGTGAACTCGAGGATGCAGTTGTTGTAGCCGCGATGCGAGACATTCTTGTAGCCGGGGCGCACCGTGAAGCCCGGCGTTCCCATGTCGATCAGGAAGGCGGTGATCAGCTTCTTCTTGCCGCGCGGGGTGTCTTCCTCGCCGGTTGCAGCGAAGAGGATGACGAAACTCGCTTCGTCAGCATGGCTGATGAAGTGCTTCGTGCCGTTGATGACGAAGTCATCGCCATCCTGCTTGGCGAAGGTCTTCATGCCACGCAGGTCGGAGCCCACACCGGGCTCGGTCATGGCGAGGCAGTCGGACTTCTCGCCGCGCACGGCGGGGAAGAGGTACTTCTCGCGCTGCTCTCCCTCGCAGGCCATCAGGATGTTGGAAGGGCGCGCCACGCAGGTCCAGTGCAGCGCATAATTGGCGCGGCCCAGTTCCTTTTCGTAGAGAACCCAGGTGAGCGTATCGAGACCAGCACCACCCACTTCGGCGGGCATGTTGGCGGCATAGAGGCCCGCCTCGATGGCCTTGGCCTTGATCTTGTCGCGGAGGTCGGGGCGCAGGACGCCCATTTCCTCGATCTCGGCCTCGTGGGGGTAAAGCTCGTTCTCGACGAAGTCACGCGTCGTCTTGACGATCATCTGCTGTTCTTCGGTGAGATTGAAATCCATAACTCAGCTCACTTGATGTGGAAGGTTTCGACATGGCCGTCGATGGCGATGTCCTGGCCGTTGATCATGAAGGCGGCGGGCGAGGCGAGGTAGACGGCAAGTGCTGCCACCTCATGCGCCTCGGTGAGGCGTTCGAGCGACTGGTTGTTGACGATCTCCTTCGCCACCACGTCGAAGGGCACGCCGCGCACGTCGGCCTCGCCCTGGATGACGCGGTTGATGCGGTCGCCCTTCACAGAGCCGGGGCAGATGGCGTTGGAACGGCAGCTGTAGGGGCCGAGCTCGATGGCCAGTGACTTGGTGAGACCGATGACGCCCCATTTCGCCGCCGCATAGGGCGTGCGGTTGCCGAAGCCGTGCTGACCGGCATTCGACGACATGTTGAGGATGAGGCCCGACTTCTGGGCCTTCATCACAGGTGCTGCACGCCTCGCACAGAGGAAGTAGCTGTCGAGGCAGATTTCGAGGCATTCGCGCCAACCGTCGAGCTCGATATCCTCGATGGGGGCGGTCGGGCCCTTGATGCCGGCGTTGTTCACCAGCACGTCGAGTCCACCCAGGTCTTCGAGGGCATCATCGAACCACGCGTCGATCTCGCCCTCGCTCCTCACATTCACCTTGCTGGCAGCAATGTCCGGGAACTCGCGGCGGAATTGTTCGAGTGCCGCTTCATTCACGTCGCAAATGTGGACCCTTGCTCCTTCCGCCGCGAAGGCGCGGGCAATCGACTTGCCGATTCCGTCCGCCGCGGCGGTGATCATCACGCGTTGTTGTGCCATGTTGTTCCTCCCTGTGGCGGTTTTCAGGCCTTCTTCTTCTTTGCCTTGCGCGCCTTCACTTCGCGGTCGAGCACAAGGCCGGAGCCGATCTTGTGCTTCTTGAACAGCTTCATCATGTCCACCAGCACGGCGTTGCGCTTGGCCTCGATCTCGGAGACCTTGCGCCCGGCAGCCTGGTCCTCGCAACCCTCGACGAGGCGCGTCTCCAGCGCCTCGTTCCACTTCGGGAACTTGAGGTCGGTCCAGTCCAGTTCCAGCGTCGGGTCGAACTGCTTGATGAAGTCGCGCATGCCGCCGGGGCCGCCGGCCACGTGGTAGGTCATGAAGGAGCCCATGAAGGCCCAGCGCATGCCGGCGGAATAGACGATCGAGTCGTCGATGTCGGCCGTCGTGCCGATATCCTTGTTGAGGATGTGAAGCGCCTCGCGCCACAGCGCTTCCTGCAGGCGATCACAGATGTAACCCATGATCTCCTTCTTGAGGCGCAGCACATGCATGCCGATGGCCTCGAAGTACTCCGCCGCACGGTCCATCGCTTCCGCCGAGGTCTTCTCGCCGGGAACGAGCTCGACCAGCGGGAGGAGATAGACCGGGTTGAACGGGTGGCCGATCACAACGCGCCCCGGGTGCTGGCACTTGCTCTGCAGGTTGGTGGGGAGGAAGCCCGAGGACGAGGACGAGATGATGACATGAGGGGCCGCCACCGCGTCGATGTCGCGGAACAGCTTGATCTTCAGTTCCTCGCGCTCAGGCGCTGCCTCATGGATGAAGTCGGCCTTGGCTGCCATCACCTTGAGGTCGGTGGTGAAGGACAGCTTGCCCTTCTTCTTCGGCTTGCCGAGGAGCGCTTCGAGCGAGGGCCAGGCCGTCTTGATCTGGACCTTGAGGCGCTCTTCGGAAGCGGGCGAGACGTCATAGGCAATGACGTCGTATCCGCGGAACAGCAGCCGCGCCGCCCAGCCAGCACCGATGAGTCCGGTTCCGGCAATGCCGACGGTCTTGATCTTGTGGGATTTGGATTTCGTTGCCTTCGTCTTCGCTTCCTTTGCCATGTTACTTGCTCCGCGGCTTCAGCTTGAGGATTTCGCGGCCTTCGTCCGGCGAGGCCACATTGGTGCCGAGCAGCTGGATGATCTTCACTGCCTTCTCGACCAGCGTGCCGTTGGAGGCGTGCACACCGCGCTCGAGCCAGAGATTGTCCTCGAGGCCGACGCGCACGTGGCCGCCCAGCAGCACGGCCTGCGCCACGGCGGGGAACTCGTTGCGGCCGATGCCGAAGGCGGCCCAGACAGCGCCTTCGGGCAGCTGGTTCTTCTGGTAGGCCATGGTCTCGGTGTCATAGGGCGCACCCCACGGGATTCCGAGGCAGAGCTGGAACATCGGCGGGCCGTCGATCAGGCCTTCGGCGACGAGCTGCTTGCCGAACCACAGGTTTCCGCTGTCGAAGATTTCCATCTCGGGCTTCACGCCATAGGAGCGGATGAGCTTCGCCTGCTCGCGCAGCTGGGCCGGGGTCTGGATGACGATGGTGTTGCCGTCGCCGAAGTTCAGCGTGCCGCAGTCGAGCGTGCAGATCTCGGGGCGGAGTTCCTTCACGTGGATGAGGCGCTCGTCGGAGCCGACGCAATCCGTGCCGGGGCCGAAGTCGAGGGGCTTGGCACCCGAGCCCACTTCAACGTCGCCGCCCATGCCGGCGGTGAGGTTGATGATGACTTGCCTGTTCTTCGCGCGGATCCGCTCCATCACCTCGGCGTAGTACTCGACCTTGCGCGAGCCCTTGCCGGTCGACGGCTCACGCACGTGGCAGTGGACCACGGTGGCGCCGGCGCTGGCGGCCTCGAGGGCCGAGTTGGCGATCTGCTCCGGCGTCACCGGAATGGCCGGGTGCTTGCCGACGGTGTCACCGGCTCCGGTGACTGCGCAGGTGATGATGACTTTGGGCTGCATGAGATCCTCCTGACTATGGCGGTGGAGGCTAGGGCTGGCCGGAAATCGACGTTTGACTTTTTCCGCCACAGGCTTTCCTATTCCCGCCATGGCCAAATATGACGTCGCTTTCCTGCTCGTTCCCAAGTTTTCGATGATCGCACTCTATGGCGCGCTGGAGCCCTTGCGCGTGGCGAACCGTTTTGCAGGTGCGAACACCTTCGCCTGGCGCTTCGTCTCGGTGGACGGGCAGCCGGTGGCGGCGTCCAACGACATTCCCGTTTCCGTCTCGGGCGGCCTCGCCGACATTGGCAAGCCCGACATGGCGGTGATCTCGGCCAGCTATGAGCCGGAGAAGGGGATCACCCGCCCGATGCTGTCAGCCGTGAAGGCGCTGGCCCGCAAGCGCGTGCTGCTGGCGGCGATCGACACCGCGCCCTTCATCCTGGCGCAGGCGGGGCTGCTCGATGACTATCGCGCGACCTGCCACTGGGAGAGCCTGCCGGGCTTCCGCGAGAGCTTTCCGAGAGTATTGTCCGAGCAGGCCCTCTATGTGACCGATCGTGACCGCATGACCTGTGCCGGCGGGGCCGCCGCCATCGACATGATGCTGGATTGGATCGGACGGCAGCTGGGCCGGCCTCTCGCCGTGCTGGTGGCGGATCAGCTCGTTCATTTCCGCTCGGTGGAGCAGCCCGCCCAGGCAAGGCTTCCGGCGGCGGCGCGCTACGGCACGACTGATGCGCGTCTCCTGCGGATCATCACCGCCATGGAAGAGCAGGGCGAGGACCCGCTTGCGGCGCGGGCGCTGGCCGAAATTGCGGGAATATCGGTCCGGCAGATGGAACGGCTCTTTGCAGAGAAGCTGGGCGAGCGACCGATGGGCTTTTACCTGAAGCTGAGGCTGGAGAAGGCGGAACGGCTGATCACCTATTCGACGATGAGCATGCGCGAGATTGCGGTGGCCTGCGGGTTCTCGTCACTGCCCCTGTTCTCGCGAAGTTTCCGGGCGAGGTATGGGCGGCCGCCCTCGGCCTTGAGGGCTTAGGGCCGGTCTCAGCGTCCATCATGGTCGGGCTTGTCCCGGCCATCTTCTTTGGAGCCGCTGAAAAAAATGCCTGAGACAAGCCTGGGCATGATGGATAGCCACAATAGGAAAAGAGGCCTTGACTTAGGTTCCAAGATATGCTAGGAACAAATACCCTAAGTGCCTTCTGCTGATTGACATCGTGAATCTGTTCATTCCCCGCCCGCAGGCTTACTGCGGGGCTGCCCCCTTCTGCCACTGGCGGATCGCGTCGAGGGGCCAGATCAGCATGATGATGTTGAGGGTGAGATTGTCCCGGATCACATATCCCACGAAGAGCTCAAGTGCGATGGCGATCAGCACGGTGAGCCAGACGGGGAGGCGGCTGGCGAGCCAGAAGCCGAATACCATCATCAGGATGTCCGACACGGAGTTCAGGACGCTGTCTCCGAAATAGTCGAGCGAGATCGTTGCCTCGCGGTAACGATTGATGATGACGGGCGTGTTCTCGAAAATCTCCCAGGCGGCCTCGATGAGGGTGGCGATGGCAAGGCGCGTGCCGATGGGCAGCCGGCGCGCGAGAAGCCATAGCAGGCCGTAGAAGATGAAGCCGTGGATAATGTGGGAGGCCGAGTACCAGTCGGTGAGGTGCTGGGAATTGCCTGAACTGTTGACTTCGCCCTCCCACAGCTTGACGTAGCCGCACTTGCAGATGGGGACCCGGCCCATCAACCAGAGGGTAAGGGCCGTGGCGGATATGATGGCGGCGACGGCGAGTAGGCTGTTACGGGTAAAGCGGGTGGGCATGTCCTAGCATAGTTCATCATCGCCGGGCTTGTCCCGGCAATCCATTCTGGGGGAGGCGGAAAAGGTTGCCCGGGTCAAGCCCGGGCATGATGAACCTCAGGGTGGCCTCAGGCGCTGGTGTCCGGTGATCTCACCAGCGCACAGCCGTTGATCTGCCAGGTGCCATCCGGCTGGCGTTCCATGGTGTAGATTGCCTCATAGGTCATGCCGTCCGGCCCGACGATGGTGACGCGCTGGATCGGGCGGCCGGAGGCGGAGAAGCCGGCCTTGCCGAAATTGTAGGACTTGGGGCGATAGACCGGCGGGTAGCCCTGCCTGACCATGCCCATGAAGCGGTCGGGGTCGGGGAAGAGCTGGCGGATCGTCGGGGCGGCATGGCTGTAAGCACGGGGCCCGTCGTCCGCCTGGAAGGCGGCGATCTGGTCCGAGATGATGGCGCGGAAGTCGGCCTCGTCCTGGGGCGAGAGCGAATCTGCGCGGGCGGGTAGCGCGAAGGTCAGGAAAACGGCGATCAGGCACATGATCAGGCGCATGGCAGTCTCCGTGGGCTGGCTGGTTCTCTTGGAACTACGCCACAGCTGCTGCGGCGGATTGGCGTGTGCGTTGCAGCAACCTTGAGTCATTTGACTTTTTTCTCGGTCAGGCCGTCTCCGCCGCCCTTGACGTGTCAAAATTGGCGGTTGAGTATGCCACCCGGCAATCAGAGAATTCCTCGGGTCCAGACAGCCGCGCATCATGGCGTGGCTGAGGAAAATCCGGCCCGCGGGAAGTCCAAATCGGGAGGACCCATATGCCTGCTATTTCCATGAAGGTGAACGGCGAAGCCGTGTGCGGCGACGTTGAAGGCCGGACGCTGCTCGTCGAATTCATCCGCGAGAAGCTCGGACTGACCGGCACCCACGTCGGTTGCGACACCAGCCAGTGCGGCGCCTGCGTCGTGCTGGTGAACGGCAAGGCCGTGAAATCCTGCACCGCACTCGCCGTCGCCCATGATGGCGCAGAAGTGACCACGGTCGAAGGCCTTGCCACGGACGGCAAGATGCACCCGATGCAGGAAGCTTTCCGCGACAACCACGGCCTGCAGTGCGGCTTCTGCACGCCCGGCATGGTGATCGCCTCGATCGACATGGTGAACCGGCTCGGCAAGAACATCTCGGAAGAGACGATCCGCCACGAGCTCGAGGGCAACATCTGCCGTTGCACTGGCTACCATAACATCGTCGCCGCCGTTAAGGCCGGCGCGGCCAATATGTGATTTGGGGAGGACCGAAGACATGGACAACGGAACCGGCATCGGCGCCCGCGTAAAGCGCAAGGAAGACCATCGCTTCCTCACCGGCAAGGGCAATTACACCGACGACATCAACCTGCCCAAGCAGACCTACGCTTACTTCGTGCGCAGCCCCTACGCGCATGCCACCATCAAGAAGATCGACACCGCCAAGGCCAAGAAGATGCCGGGCGTCGTCGGCATCTTCACCGGCGATGACGTGGCGGCCACCAAGCTCGGCGGCCTGATCTGCGGCTGGATGATCCACTCCAAGGATGGCTCGCCGATGAAGGCCGGCCCGCACCCGATCCTGGCTCTCGGCAAGGTGCGCTATGTGGGTGACCACGTGGCCGTCGTGATCGCCGAGACGCGCGACCTCGCCAAGGCTGCGGCCGCAGCGGTGGAAGTCGACTACGACGTGCTGCCGCACGTGGTGGACGTGGCCGAAGCCATGGGCCACAAGGCGCAGATCCATGACGTGGCGCCCGACAACCGCGTCTACAACTGGTCGATCGGCGATGAAGCCGCGACGGACGCTGCCTTCAAGAAGGCTGCCCACGTCACCAAGATCGACCTGGTCAACAACCGCCTGATCCCCAACGCCATGGAGCCGCGCGCGGCCATTGGCTATTACGACACGGGTGCCGAGCACTACACGCTCTACACCACCAGCCAGAACCCGCATGTGGCACGTCTGGTCATCTCGGCCTTCCACGGCCTGGCGCCCGAGCACAAGCTGCGCGTGATTGCGCCTGACGTGGGCGGTGGCTTCGGCTCCAAGATCTTCATCTATGCCGAAGAAGTGGTCTGCGTCTGGGCTTCCAAGTTCGTGGGCGGTCGCCCGGTGAAGTGGACGGCCGAGCGCTCGGAAAGCTTCCTGGCCGACGCGCATGGCCGTGACCACGTCACCCATGCCGAAATGGCCACCGATGCTTCCGGCAAGATCATCGGCTTCAAGGTCCACACCAAGGCGGCGATGGGTGCCTATCTCTCGACCTTCTCGTCCTGCGTGCCGACCTATCTCTACGCCACGCTGCTGTCGGGCCAATACAACATCCCGGCGATCTACGCCGAGGTGGATGCGATCTACACCAACACCGCACCGGTTGACGCCTATCGCGGCGCTGGCCGTCCGGAAGCCACCTACGTGGTTGAGCGCATCGTCGAAACGGCGGCACGTGAACTGAAGATGGACCCGGCAGAATTCCGCCGGAAGAACTTCATCACCCAGTTCCCGCACCAGACGCCGGTGATCATGTGCTACGACGCGGGCGACTATGCCGCGGCGCTGGACAAGGCCATCGAGATAGCCGACGTGAAGGGCTTCCCGGCCCGCAAGGCGGCCTCGGCCGCCAAGGGCAACTTCCGCGGCCTCGGCTACTCGGCCTATATCGAAGCCTGCGGCATCGCGCCGTCGGC
>NZ_JBAXGR010000102.1:0-10305 GCF_037139295.1 Aestuariivirga sp. | reverse complement strand
AGCCCGCGTCGGTTTACCCAGGGCCCCAGATTGGTTGAAACGGTTACGTCGGGCGAGAACGTAATTATGCGGTCTGCGAGTGGTCCACCGGAACGGGCGATCTCATCGAGGATCTTTCCGAATCCTGTTTGTGTCGACTGGATGCGATCATCGATAGTGACCCTCTTTGGTACCTCCAGTATCGGTGCGGTGTACCGCCTCCTACCCTTGGAGAAGAATGGCACGGTGTTTAGGAACTCCTTTAGGTCGGTTGCATCGCTTAGCCCAGCGAAGGGCTTCCACTCATCGCCTCTTGGAACGCCCATGGTAGACTGGAATATCTCCATTTGTGGCTGGGTCATCAGGCCCGCGTGGTTATCCTTGTGTCCTGCAAGCGGCGTTCCCCAGCCCTTAATAGTGTAGAAAAGAAAAACCGTCGGCCGGTCATCCTTGACCGCGTCGAAGGCTCCACAAAGTGAGGACAGACAGTGGCCTCCAAGGTTCTCCATCAACGCCGCGAGCTCTGGATCGCTGCGTCGCTCTATCAGGGATGTTACAGGTCCCTGGTCGCCGAGGTCGTCGAGCAACCGTTTGCGCCATGCGTTACCACCTTGGAAAGTCAGGGCCGAATAGAGCGCGTTGGGGCAAGCGTCGATCCACTCCTTCAGTGCTGAGCCGCCCGCCTCCTCGAATGCTTCGCGCTGCAAACGCCCATATTTCAGGCGGACGACGCGCCAACCGAAGCTGGAGAAGATAGCCTCGATGCGTTCCCAGAGGCCTTCCCGAACCACGCCATCGAGGCTCTGGCGATTGTAGTCGATCAACCACCAGACATTCCGCAGTTCGTGCTTCCACCCTTCCAACAGCGCTTCGTAGATATTACCCTCATCGAGTTCCGCATCGCCGATGAGGGCGATCATGCGGCCATTGATTGACTTTGCCCAGCCGTGTCCATGCAGATAGTCTTGCATGATGGAAGCAAAGATCGGCAGGGCGGCCCCCAAGCCCACCGAGCCCGTCGAGAAGTCTACATCGTCCACGTCCTTGGTCCGAGACGGGTAGCTTTGGACACCGCCGTATCCGCGAAAGTTCTTGATTTTCTCGAGGGGCATGTTGCCCATCAGGTACTGGATCGCATGGAAGACAGGCCCGGCATGCGGCTTGACTGCCACACGGTCGTCGGGCTTCAGCACGTGGAAATATAGTGCCGTCAGCATTGCAGCCATGGATGCTGATGAAGCCTGATGACCGCCCACCTTCACGTCACCTTCGCCTTTGGGTCTCAGATGGTTGGCGTTATGAATCATCCAGCAGGATAGCCAGAGTACTCTCCGGTGAAGTTCCTCAAGATGATTGATGCCAGCCACGTCACCGTCCCCAAGCTTGTTGCTTTCACAGGAATGGTGGATCTATTTGAGGGCAATGTCCTGCCAATCTCGATGGCTAAGAGATGTGATTACGCAAAAATATGCTAAGATCTCCCAAAAATATGGATGAAACATGCATAAACTCGATGAAATTGATCTTCGTATTCTCAGGGCGATGCAGGGCGACGGTAAGCTTACCATTGCCGAAATTGCCGAGCGCGTGGGACTATCGCAGTCGCCTTGTTCCCGGCGGATCGCCAAGCTTGAGTCTGATGGTATTATCCGCGGGCGGCAGACGCTGCTAGATGCGAAGAAGTTGGGCTACGGTACGCTGATCATTGTCAGGATCAAGCTTCAGACTCACGATACCAAGATGCTTGAGGCCTTCAAGAAGGCAGTTCGTGGTATTCCTGAAATCCAGATTGCGCTGCTCGTCTTGGGAGACTTCGATTACTATCTCCGCATTATGGTTAGGGACATTGAGCATTATCAGCAGCTTTTGCAAAGAAAATTGGTTTCCCTCCCTGGCGTCAGGGAGATGCAGAGTTCCGTCATATTAGACGTGGTGAAAGACACAGGTTCAGTTCCTATTTAAGAAACGTCACGCGAACGGCTGACCTCATAGATGAAGCAGTCCCTGAACTTCACATAGAATTCCGGGCCGATCTCTTCATGGCGAGTGCGGTGGCTCGTGGTTTATCGGCATTTATGTGGCAGCGCCTGACAGAAATGCTATGCCAGACAAGACTTCGACGCTGTAATATTTGATTTACCTACGTCGCGATCTTCATCGATCGAGATTATATCGCATGCGCACAAGACTTTTGATTGCGTTTGGCTTCTCTGATTTTCCAAAATCCTCTTGGTGGAGCTGCTCTCTGTCGACCAGTCGGGATTTCAGGAAAATTCGGGACGTACGCTGCAATGCGTTTCAGCGGCCTGGTAAGCCGCTTCGACCAATGCAAAGGTCCGCAAGTTGTCTTCACCCGACGTATCCGCTGCGCGCCCCTCAAGAAATCGGTCTAGGAAGTGTGCATTGGCGTGTAGCACGGCTTCTTGCGATACATGCCAACGCACGTCGGTCCAAGGCAGGATAGGCGAGCGGAGGTCTTCCTCATAGCTCTTGTCTCGGGAGGTGATGATGGCGCGCTGGCCAGGTAGTAGGATTACCGATCCGGCCGACCCCTCGATCTCAAGAAGCGTTTCGGGGAAGACGTCCGGGAGCCGTTTGGCCTCATATGTAGCTTCAACTAGTGACACTGCTCCAGACTTGTGCCGTAGCATCATCGTAGATGTGTCTTCGCCAGCGATCGCCGGATTGCGCTTTTGGGTCTCGCACGAAATGCGTTCAACCTCGCCCATGAAGAAGCGGGCGAGATCTAGGACGTGGATCGCCGAATCGAGGATGCAAAGTCGCGGCTCCTTTGCGAGATAGGGTTGGCTCTCGTAAACATTGAATGCCGTACGGAAGCTAAGCCGCGCCCAGTTAATCGCACCGATGTCGCCCCTATCGAGCACGGCCTTTATGCGCTGCATGGCTGTGCCGAAGCGGAAGTTTTCGTGAACTGCAAGTCAACTTCCGTGGCGGCGGGCCGTCTCGACGATAGCGACGCAATCGGCCAGCGTCGGTGCTAACGGCTTTTGTACGATTGCGCCGATCCCGCGCTCAGCTGCTTTTGCAGCGATATCCTGGTGGCTGGCCACGCGGGTTGCGATGTCAACAAAGTCAAGCGGCTCGGCGTCAAGCATAGCGTCCACAGACACATAGGCCTTTACCCCGAATTGCTGAGCAGCCGCTTCGGCGCGGCCGCTGTCGATGTCGCAAACCGCCACAAGATCCGACCCAGCGGCGCGCAGGTCGACCCAGGCGTGCAGGTGATTTTGCGCGTAGAAGCCGCAGCCGACCATGCCGACTTTTGCTCTCTTCTTAAGGTCCATCTGCGGCTCCCAACTGGTATGACAGGTTATGCTGTAAGGCTATCAGATTGACAGATCTTGGCAAGGTTGCTAGGCCTGTTCCAGGGATGGAGAAGCTTGAAACATATCTCCAGCCTGCTCAAAAATGGGAGGAATGAACGATGTGGATGAAACTAGGTCTGCTCACTGTTCTGTTTGGTACTGCCATGGGAACGGTCGCTTTTGCTGGAGACAAGGTTGTGATCGGCTACGCCGCCCCCTCACTCGATGGTGCGCAGGCGCAGATCCAGGCCGGTTTTCTGGTCGGTGCCAAAGCGCGTGGCTGGGAGGTAGTCTCCGTGACGTCTGGCGGCGACGCACAAAAACAATTGAATGATATCAATGACTTCATCGCGCAAGGCGTCAAGGCCATTGTTGCGGTTCCAGATGACAGCGCCGGCATTTGCGTGGCGGTCGCTGCCGCAAAAGAGGCAGGGATACCGTTTTACACCATCGACCGCGCGCCGACCGGTTGCGAGATCGATCTGACGGTTCTGTCGGACAACTACCTTGGCGGCAAACAGGCTGGCGAGGCGATGGTGGCCCATTTGACCGCAAAGAACGGCTCGCCGAAGGGCACCGTTCTGGAAATAACCGGCAACCTGGCCCAGAACGTTGCACAACTACGCGGCGGTGGTTTCGATGATGTGATCAAGCAACACCCTGAAATCAAGCTCATCGTGAAGCCTGGTGACTGGGACGCCGCTAAAGGCGTGGAAATTGTTCGTGACGTTGCCTCGACCGAAGCGGTTGACGGCATCTACATGCATTCAGACTGCGTCTACAGCACCGGTACCGTTCAGACCCTAAAAGAGATCGGCAAGTTTGCTCCGGCAGGAGATAAAGCCCATATCTTTATCGGAGCAATAGACGGTTGCACCGAGAATCTTGCTTTGATCCGTGAAGGCGCGACTGACCAGACTTCGGGACAGCCCATCCCGGACTTTGGTACTCTTGTTGCCGATTACATCGACAAGAAGTTAAAAGGCGAAGAGATTGCGCCGGGTGAAGTCGTCAAAGAAGGCGCACTGTGGTCACCCGCTCAGCTGAAGAAGACTGATACCGGGCTGCAGCTGCTGCTCAGCACCACTTCAGTCACAAAGGCGAATGTCGATGAGCCGGGCCTCTGGGGCAATACCAAGTAATCAGGTTTGACGTCAGATTGTGACTTTGATCTCGAAAGGCGGCGCGCACTGCGTCGCCTTTCCGATCAAGTAACTAAATTTTGGAGTTAACCCAGATGACGACAAAACCTGCCCAGACTGTGGTCGAAATGCAGGACATCGTAAAGACGTATCCGGGCGTTCTGGCATTGGATCGGGTGTCCTTTGACGTCAAAGCTGGCGAAGTGCACGCACTGGCTGGAAAGAACGGTGCCGGCAAGTCGACGTTGATGCAGGTCTTGAACGGATTGTGCCTACCCGACTCTGGCGTAATTCGAATTCGAGGAACCGAGTTCTCCGGGTTGACCGCCAGCCTCGCTAAGCAAGAGGGAATTGCCCTGGTGGCGCAACATGCCAAATTCGTGCCCGGCCTGTCGATTGCGGAAAACCTCTGTCTAGGGGCAGTTCCGAGTAAACGTGGTTTCATCGACTGGCACGGTATCTATGCGAGCGCGGAGGAAAAACTGTCACGGTTCGGACTGGAGATTGACGTCCGCCAACGAATGGAAATGACTTCTGTAGCCGAACGCCAGATGATCGAGATTGCGCGCGCCCTTTTTGCAGATGCTTCGGTCATCATCCTCGACGAACCTACAGCTCCGCTGCCGAAGCGCGAAGTTGAACGCTTGTTCGGGTTCGTGAGGAACCAGAAGCAACGAGGAGCGTCTTTCATTTATATCTCGCACTATCTTGATGAGATATTTGAGATTGCAGACCGCGCTACAGTCCTGCGTAATGGTAAGGTCGCTGGCGCCGCTGCCGTTGCCGATCTGACGCAGCGAGATCTGGTGCATATGATCAGCGGTACTAGCGTTAAGCGATTTACCCGCGAGCGTGTAAATGTCGGGGACGAAGTGTTGGGAACTCGGAACCTGACACGTGATAGAGCCTATTATGATATCAACCTGTCAGTTCGCGCTGGCGAGGTTGTGGGCTTGACTGGACTCGAGGGAAGTGGTCCCGGAGCACTGGCGCGTGGACTGTTTGGACTTGAGGAAATGGGTACTGGGCATGTCACCATCGATGGAAAACCTTTCGAAGGCGGCAATCCATCTAAAGCATTGCATCAGGGTTTGGCCTATTTGCCACGTGACCGTCATGGTCTAGGAATTATTGGGATTTTATCGGTGAGAGACAATGTCTCTCTTTCAGTTCTGGAGCGACTGAAAAGTGTGCTTGGTCTTGTGGATCGCAAAAAAGAGCGGGCGCTGGTTAATGAGTATATTTCCGCTCTGAGTATCAAGACCCCCACAATGGACACCCCGATCAGCAGCCTAAGCGGCGGAAATCAGCAAAAATGTGTCGTTGCGAAGTTCGCAGCAACCGAGCCCAGGGTGCTGATTCTCGACGAGCCAACACAGGGCGTCGATGTCGAGGCAAAGATCGAAATCTTGCGCATAGTCGACGACCTCAGCAAGCGCGGCGTGGCCATTTGCGTTGTATCTGACGAACTGAACGAACTCATTGATATCTGCGATCGCATCGTCGTTTTTAAGCGCGGCAGGATCTCGCAGGAATTCATGAAGGGACAGGAAGATATTACTCCAAAAAGGCTTATCGCCGCGATTGAGGGAGTAAGCATGGAGGAAGAGCATGAACATGTATAATCGCCTAGCCGCACTCATAGATCATCTGATCTGGGCTATCCTTGCGGTAGTATTCATCTTCTTCATCTTTCAGAGCGAGCACTTCCTGTCAGAAAACAACATTTCGAACATTTTCTCTGCGGCTGCAGTGATGGGTGTTCTTGTTGTGGGTCAAACATATGTTCTGATCACCGGAAACTTTGACCTTTCCTCGGAGTCAACACTTGGGATGGCGGCGCTGCTGGGAATATGGCTAATCGTCCCGGCAGCCGCTCCGCATTTTGGCGGTGGACTATTAGTCAATCCCTACCTGGCCATTTTCTGCATTCTGCTGATGGGTGCTGTGATTGGCTATGTGATAGGTTGCCTGATCACCTATGGGCAGATGAACAACTTCATCGTGACCCTGGCTATGCTATTGGTAATCCGGGGTCTCATGCTGGCTTTTACCGAAGGCAACGCTGTAAACGGACTGAATAATCCACAGGCCGATACCTTTTATTGGTTAGGTCATGACACAGCATTCATCATTCCAGGCTTTATGAAGGTTTCCTATTCTGTTCTTGCGGCTGGGGCCACCTTTCTCGTTGGCCACATAATCCTCAAACACCACCGATTCGGGCGAGAACTCTATGCGATCGGTGGCAACCGTGATGCTGCTGTTGCTTCAGGGATCAATGCCGATCGTCGCGTACGCCAAGTTTATGCCATAAGCGGCATTCTGGCGGCGATAGCCGGATGGATGCTGGCTGGACGCGTGGTGTCTATTCAGGTGAGCCTGGGAGAAGGATATATATTCACCGTGATGGCTGCTGCCGTCATTGGCGGTATTAGTCTTCAGGGTGGTCGCGGTACCATGCTGGGTGCGCTCGGAGGAGTGCTCTTGCTGTCGGTGATCGATCGCGGCCTGAACCTTATGCATGTGTCGGTGTTCTGGGTAAGGGTGATCCAGGGCTTGATCATTTTGCTTGCGATGTTCATCGACGCACAGCGGGTCCGTATTCGCACACTCGCGCAGACGACAACCGTACGGGAGAGCAAGGACAGTGTCGTTGGACGCTAACTCCGATCAAATTGGAGCCGCTAAGATGAATTTCACTAGCATCAAGCGCCGTAAGATACACGAAGACGTGGCCGAACAGATTGAGAACCAGATACTGTCCGGCGGCCTGCCGGAGGGTTCCAGTCTGCCGTCCGAACGAAAACTCATGGAGGTGTTCCACGTTGGTCGCCCCGCCGTGCGTGAAGCGCTTCTGCTCTTGCAGCGAAGTGGCTTTATCAAGGTTGCTAGTGGCGGTCGCACACTTGTGACGCGCCCGACGACCGCCAATTTCCTTGATCAGTTGTCAAGTTCGGCGCGCCATCTGTTGTCATCACAAGAAGGCGAGCGGTCCTTTCAGGAGGCCCGCCGCTTGTTCGAGGCAGCGATTGCTCGCAATGCCGCAGAGATTGCAACGAAGGATGATATCCAGCGGCTTGAGGTCGCGCTTATGGCTAATCGTCAATCGATCGGTAATCTGGACTCCTTTGAACGGACCGATGTCGCCTTTCACCTGACTCTGGCCCAAATCGGCGACAATCCTGTATTTTCAGCGCTTCATAAGGCGATCGCTGAATGGCTCGCCCTTCAGCGCCACATCGCCCTGCGTGTGTCAGGTGTGGAAAACAGTGCCTATCGTAGCCATGAAGAAATATTCCAGGCAGTGGCTGACCATCAACCGGAACAGGCTTGGCAGGCAATGGACCGCCATCTGCGGCAAGTCATTGAGCAATACGAGCAAGGGCGGGGCAACGAAAAATGACAAATCCCTTCGTTGTTATTGTCGAGTTTAATCTGCGGTCCATCGACCAGATGAACGATTTTCGCAAGCTGATGGACCAAAACGCCATTGCTTCGGTCAAACGGGAGCCCGGGTGCCGGCGGTTCGATGTAATGGTGCCGAATGACCGGAAGGACCAAATCATTCTTTATGAAATCTACGATGATGAAGCTGCGTTCACAGCCCATCTGAAGACTCCCCATTTCTTGGAGTTCAACACCGCCTCTGCGGCGTTCGTTGAGAGCAGAAACGTTCGCCCCTGCACTTTGGTTTGCGAAGGTTCGAACCAGACGGCTCCATCAAAAGGATAGAATGATGAACAGACTTGCTTTGAAGGAAATGACCCGGCACCGCGGCCCGAAATTCGGCCATTATGTTGGCGAATTTGCGACCCCGGGCATCGGACATATTCTGGCCTCGGCACAATGTGATTTTGTCTTTTTCGATATGGAACATTCAGGGTTCAGTATCGAATCCTTAAAACAAGTGGTCAGATATTTCGAAGCCGCGGATGTGGCGATGATCGTCCGCACGCCGTCCAAAGACTACGACATGGTTGCGCGCATCTGCGACGCCGGGGCCCAAGGCCTTATGGCGCCCATGATTAAAGATGCTGCCGAAGCGGCCACGGTGGTCAGCTATATGAAATACCCGCCCGTCGGTAAGCGCGGCATAGCCTTGGGCGCTGCTCATGACAACTATCTGCCCGGGGGCATAGCGGTGCAAGATAGATTGGCGCAAGGCAATGCCAGAACTACGTTTTTTGCCTTGATCGAGACCCGCGAAGGAGCCGAGAACGTTGATGCAATTGCTGCGACTCCAGGTGTGGACTGCCTTTGGGTTGGTCATTTTGATCTGAGCGCCTCTCTCGGGATCGCTGGGCAATTCGAGCATCCGGATTATCTTGCTGCTCTTGCGAAAATTATTGAGGCGGCGAAGGTCCACGGTTTATCGCTCGGTCGGCTCGTTAGTTCGCCGGACGAAGGTCTTGCTGATCTACGAAAGGGTTTCGATTTTTGCTGTCTGGCGACTGATACCGGACTCTACCAGCGTGCCCTGATCACTGGGATTTCTCAGTTGCGGAGTGCGTCGAGTGCAAATTGAAGATTTTCGAGTCGGCCTGTCCGGCGATTTCATCAACGTTGATGGATCGATGAAATATCCATCATTTGACCTCGAGGTGCTGCGCACAACACCTGGAATCACAAGCAAGTTCCTTCCGAACAGTGATCCGATCCGCTCGGAATTGGTTGAAGATTTGGACGCATTGATACTTCTGGGGGCACAGTTCAGCGCCGACAGCATCCCTGCCTCAGGTCGCCTCAGCGTGATTGCCCGTTTTGGGGTTGGCTACGATTCTGTAGATGTTGCGGCCTGCACCGCCAATGATATTGCTGTCTGCATCACGCCAGACGGCGTGCGGCGCCCGGTTGCAGCCTCAATTCTGACGCTCATCCTAGCGCTGACGGGCCGATTGATCATCAAGGATCGCTTGACCCGACAAGGACCTGCCGGATTTGCCCGGGCACGCACCGACTACATGGGTATGGGCGTGGTGGGGCGCACTCTTGGCTCCATCGGCATCGGCAATATTGGCGCCGAGATGTTTCGATTAGTGCGACCTCTCGAGATGAAATTCATCGCGCATGATCCCTTTGCCGATCCGACGATTGCAGCAGAGTTGGGGATCGATCTGGTCGATCTAGAAACCCTGTTCCGTCAATCTGATGTACTGACTGTCAATTGCCCATTGACCCCGGACACGCATCGCCTGGTGAATGCCGACCGACTGGCACTCATGAAGCCAACCTCATATCTAATCAATACCGCCAGAGGCTCGATCGTGGATCAGGCTGCCTTGACCGCAGCCCTTAAGGATTGCCGTATAGCCGGCGCCGGCCTTGATGTGTTCGAGAGAGAACCCCCGGCCGCTGACGACCCCTTGCTGCAACTTGACAATGTTATCGTGACCCCGCACGCATTGTGCTGGACTGACCAATGCTTTGCCGGAATTGGCGCCGCAGATCTGGCCGCCGTTATCTCGGTCTATGAAGGTCGGCGACCTGCAGGTCTGCTAAACACATCCGTGGTTAGCCAGCCAGGGTTCATGGCAAAACTGGACAACTATGCGAGCACTGCGCGTCAGAGACGACAGACATGAAGGTCGCACTGGTGACCGGTGCGGGTTCTGGGATTGGTTTGGCTGTCGCGCGTGGGCTTGGAGCAGATGGATTTAGTCTGGCCCTTGCGGGCCGTAGGCTGGAAAAGTTGGAAGAGGCTGCGAAGCTGATCGGGTCAGACTGCATGCCCGTATCGGTCGACATATCTGACTTTGCATCCGTCAAAGCCCTGTTTTCTCGGATCCAACAGCGATGGGGGGTAACCGCTCGATTGGTACCGCCTGCCTGAACATTGCCTGATGGCTTAAGACACG
>NZ_JBAXGR010000101.1:0-10364 GCF_037139295.1 Aestuariivirga sp. | reverse complement strand
TCGTTTTTCCCGCAATGGTTTATCAGAAATCCATTTTCTCAATTCGGCAAATGCCCGAGGGGCGTGTTCACCCATCCTCTGGAGGGTGCTAGGCTGAGGGAAAACCGACAGGAATCGCCGATGACCGACAGCCTTACCGCCCGCCAGGCCGCCGCCCGCAGCTGGTTCGAGACCCTTCGCGACCGCATTTGCGGGGCACTGGAGGAGATCGACGGCGACGGCGGCTTCCAGCGCAAGGCCTGGGAACGCCCCGACGGCGGCGGCGGCGTCATGAGCATGCTGCACGGCAAGGTCTTCGAGAAGGCTGGCGTCCACACCTCGACCGTCCACGGCGCGTTCTCGCCGGAGTTCCGCAAGCAGATCCCCGGCGCCGAGGAAGACCCGCGATTCTGGGCTTCCGGCATCTCGCTGATCATCCACCCGTGGAACCCCTTCGTTCCGGCGGTGCACATGAACACCCGCTTCATCATGACCACCAAGACCTGGTTCGGCGGCGGCGCCGACCTCACCCCCGTGCTCGACCGCCGCCGGGTGCAGGACGACCCGGACACGGTGGACTTCCACGCCGCCATGAAGGGCGCCTGCGACGCCCATGCGGTGGCGGACTATGCGAAGTTCCGCAAATGGTGCGACGAATACTTCTTCCTGCCGCACCGGAACGAGCCGCGCGGCATCGGCGGCATCTTCTATGACCATTTCAATTCGGGCGACTGGGCGAAGGACTTCGCCTTCACCAAGGATGTTGGCCTCGCCTTCCTCGACATCTATCCGAAGCTCGTGCGCCGCAACATGAATATGCCGTACACGGATGATGACCGCGAGGAACAGCTCATCCGCCGCGGCCGCTATGTGGAGTACAATCTGCTCTATGACCGTGGCACCATCTTCGGGCTGAAGACGGGTGGCAACGTCGAGTCGATCCTCTCATCCATGCCGCCCATCGTGAAGTGGCCCTGAGCGAGGAGAAAACCCATGGACCTGCGCAACGGCTTCGACATCAAGCGCTATATCCGCACCATTCCGGATTACCCCAAGCCCGGCGTGATGTTCCGCGACATCACCACGCTGCTCTCTGACCTGCATGGCTTCCGCGCTGCGGTGGATGAACTCGTCTGGCCCTTCCTGAAGGGCGAGATCGACTATGTGGCAGGTATCGAGGCACGCGGCTTCATCCTCGGCGGTGCGGTGGCGCACAACCTCGGCCGCGGCTTCATTCCCATCCGCAAGAAGGGCAAGCTGCCGTCACGCGTGATCGGCCAGGACTATGCGCTGGAATACGGCGTCGACACCATCGAGATGCATGCCGATGCCATCAACAAGGGCGATCGCGTGCTGCTGATCGACGACCTGATCGCCACCGGTGGCACGGCGGGTGCCGCCATCGACCTGATCCGCAAGTCGGGCGGCGAGGTGGTCTCGGCGGCCTTCGTCATCGACCTGCCGGAACTGGGCGGTGCCGACAAGCTCAAGGCCAAGGGCGTGAAGGTGCACACGCTGGTGAGCTTCGAGGGGCATTGATTGTTGTCCTCTCCCGCGAGGCGGGGGAAAAAATCAGGGCCGCTTCGGCGTCAGCACCTTGCCTTCGAACGAGAACACCAGTTCGCCCTTCTGGTTGAAACCCTCGTTCATCGAGAACACCAGGCCCCAGCCGGGCCGTGAGTTGAGTTCGCGCGTGCCCGTCACCGTGCTGCGGTAGGAAATCGTGTCACCCGGCGTCACGGGCTTCAGCCAGCGCAGGTTGGTGAAGCCGGGTGACGGGCCGATCATCGCGGGCTCGCGGCCTCCGGCGCGGAACTTCGCCTCCGCCGCCTGGTTGGTGGCGACATAGCACTTCATCCACGCCGCACCGGTGTGCCAGCCCGAGGCCGAGAGCACGCCGAAGGGGCCCTCGCGGCCGCCTTCATCGCTCAGGTGGAAAGGTTGCGGATCATACTGTTTCGCGAAGGCGATGATCGCCTCCCTGGTGAAGTGGTGCGTGCCCAGTTCCACCACCTGCCCCACCTGGATCTCGTCCAGCCACAGCCCGATCATGGATGCCTGACCTTCATGAATTGCACACCGGTGAGTTCCGCCTTGAGCTCACCTTCGGCGTTGAAAAGCTCGAACTTCATCTTGAGGATGCCCATCTCGGGGCGCTTGGACGACACGCGGCGCGACAGCACGGTGGCACGGCCAGTAAGCGTCTCGCCGGCATAGACGGGCTTCAGCCAGCGGCCCTCCTCCATGGAGTTCGATGCCATGGCGGCAGAGCGGTTGGCATAGCCCTCGACGGACAGCTTGATGAGAATGGCGCTGGTCTGCCAGCCCGACGCGGCCAATCCTCCGAGCACGGAGCGTTCAGCCTCCGCCTCGTCGAGGTGGAAGGGCTGCGGGTCCCATTCCTTGGCGAAGGCGATCACCTCGTCCTTCGACAGGTGATGGGAGCCGAGCGGGATCACGAGCCCCTCGGGAAAGTCTTCGTAGTGCAGCAGGTCGGACGTCAAGCGGCAGCCCTCATCTCACGCTCATCATGCGCGGGCTTGACCCGCGCATCCTCTGCAGTGGTCGCCAAAAAAGATCGCCGGGTCAAGCCCGGCGATGATGATGTTCAGTCTTACGTGTTGAACCGGAAATGCATGACGTCGCCATCCCTGACGACGTAGTCCTTGCCTTCCAGCCGGAACTTGCCTGCCTCGCGGGCACCCGCTTCACCGTTGCCCGACACATAGTCCTCGAAGGCGATGGTCTCGGCGCGGATGTAGCCCTTTTCGAAGTCCGTGTGGATCACGCCGGCTGCACCCGGGCCCTTCGTGCCCTTGGTGATGGTCCAGGCGCGGGCCTCCTTGGGGCCTACGGTAAAATAGGTGACGAGATGCAGCAGGTCATAGCCCGCGCGGATCACGCGGTTGAGGCCCGGCTCCTCAAGGCCGGCGGCATGGAGGAAGTCCTTCTGGTCCTGCGGCGCCATGACGGCGATCTCGGATTCGATCTGGGCGGACACGACGACGGCCACCGCATTTTCTTCCGCGGCGCGCTTGAATACGCGGGCCGAGAAATCATTGCCCTTGTCGGCCCAGGCTTCCTCGACGTTGCAGACATAGAGCACGGGCTTGGACGAGAGCAGGCCAAGGCCGCGGAAGGTCTTCTCCTCTTCCGGGGTGCGCTCGACGAGGCGGGCGGGCTTGCCGTCGCGCAGCAGCACCAGAGCACGGTTCATCAGGTCGGCAACTTCCTTGGCTTCCTTGTCGCCCTGCTTGGCCTTCTTCTCGGTGGCGACGACGCGCTTTTCGAGAGAGTCCATGTCGGCCAGCATCAGCTCGGTCTCGATCGTCTCGATGTCGGCGATGGGGTCGATCTTGCCTTCGACGTGGGTGATGTCGCCATCCTCGAAGCAGCGCACCACATGGGCAATCGCATCGGTCTCGCGGATGTTGGCGAGGAACTGGTTGCCCAGGCCCTCACCCTTCGACGCGCCGCGCACGAGGCCGGCGATGTCGACGAAGGTGAGCCTCGTCGGGATGATCTGCTGGGAGCCGGCGATCTTCGCCAGCACGTCGAGGCGCTGGTCCGGCACTGCCACGTCGCCCACGTTGGGCTCGATGGTGCAGAAGGGATAGTTCGCCGCCTGGGCTGCCGCGGTCTGCGTCAGCGCGTTGAAGAGGGTGGACTTGCCGACGTTGGGAAGGCCAACGATGCCGCACTTGAAACCCATCAGTTCTCTGCCTTCTTTGGCGGCTTCTCCGGCGCGGGATTGAGCGCCAGATGCACCTTGTTCTGGAATGACCCCTCCTCACCCTTGACGAGGAGGGCCGAATTGTCGGCGACAGCCGTGAGCAGCGGCTCCAGCCAGTCGCGGTCGGCCTTGGCGAAGTCGCTCAGCACATAGCCGTGCACGAGTTCCTTGTGGCCGGGATGCCCGATACCCATCCGCACACGGACGAAATGCGGCCCGCAATGGGCGATCATCGAGCGGATGCCGTTGTGGCCTGCCGCACCGCCGCCGAGCTTGACGCGCACCTTGCCGGGCTCGAGGTCGAGCTCGTCATAAAGCACGACGACCTGCGACGGATCGATGTCGAAGAAGCGCATGGCCTCGCCAACCGCACGGCCACTTTCGTTCATGTAGGTCTGGGGCTTCAGCAGAAGCACCTTCTCGCCGCCCAGCAGGCCTTCCGAGGTTTCCCCCTGAAAGCGCTTGCGCCACGGCGAAAAGCCATGGCGGCGGACGATCTCGTCCACCGCCATGAAGCCGATATTGTGCCGGTTGCCCTGATATTTGGAGCCCGGGTTGCCGAGCCCCACGATGAGGTGCATCTGGCCCTCTTGGGATTACTTCTTCTTGGCCGGAGCAGCAGCGGCAGGCGCTGCGCCCTTGGCGGGAGCTGCGCCCTTGGCGGGAGCGGCACCCTTGGCCGGAGCAGCGCCCTTGGCAGGTGCTGCAGCGCCAGTGGCCGGAGCCTTCTGGTTGGTTGCCGGAACTTCTGCCGCAGCGGCGTCAGCCGGCGCTTCCTCTTCCTTGGCCTGGGCCGAGATGGCGCACAGCGTCACGTCATCCTTCACAGCCGAGGACACGCCGTCGGGCAGCTTGATGTCGGACAGATGGATCGACTGGCCGACCTGCATGGCCGAGACGTCAACGTTGATCTCGTCCGGGATGAGGTTCGCGGAGCACGACAGCGCCACCGTGTGCGAGACGATGTTGAGAGCGCCGCCCTGCTTGATGCCGGGGGACACGTCCTGGCCCTTGAAGTGAACGGGAACGTTCACGCGCACGCGGGCATCCTTGCCGAGACGCAGGAAGTCGACGTGGACGATGAAGTCGCGCACCGGCTCGAACTGCACGTCGCGCGGAATGGCGCGAACGGTCTTGCCGTCAACCTCGAGGTCGATCAGCGTCGAGAGGAAACGGCCGGTCTCGATGTGGGGGAGAACGTCGCCGTAGGTGAGCGAGATAAGCTGGGGTTCCGCCTTGTCGCCATAGACGACACCGGGGATGAGGCCCGTACGACGGACTGCGCGAGAGGCCCCCTTGCCTGCCCGGGCGCGCGACGCGGCCTTGAGCTGCACGATCTTGGACATGTTAGACTCCTGAGTATGAATGATCCGCCCGGACTTCCTCCAGGGGTGAACGAGCCGAACGGATGGGCGGGCCTATAGCGGAAGGGGGCGGCGGGGGCAAGATGGTCATGGCGAAGGCCACAAACCACTGGAATTTCTCACTAATTCATCATGCCCGGGCGTGTCCCGGGCATGCCTTTGCCGCTGCCTCCAACAAAGGATGGCCGGGACAGGCACGGCCCTGATGAGGTTGAGATGGTGCCAGACCCTATTCGAACAGGCTCGAAACGCTCTCTTCCCTGTTCGTCCGGCCGATGGCTTCGCCGATCAGCGAGGCGATGGGGAGGCAGCGGATGTTGCGGGAAACCTTCACGGCCTCGGTGGGCTGGATCGAGTCGGTGATCACCAGCTCCTTCAGCTTCGAATTGGTGATGCGCGAAACCGCACCGCCCGAAAGCACGCCATGGGTGATATAGGCGGTCACGTCCTTGGCACCCTTCGCCAGCAGCGCTTCCGCCGCATTCACCAGCGTGCCGCCCGAGTCGACGATGTCATCGATCAGGATGCAGGACTTGCCCTTCACGTCGCCAATGATGTTCATGACTTCCGATTCACCCGCACGCTCGCGTCGCTTGTCGACGATGGCGAGCGGCGTGTCGAGGCGCTTGGCGAGTGCCCGGGCGCGCACCACGCCGCCCACGTCCGGCGAGACGACGACGGTGTTGGCAACGTCGAGGTGGTTCTTGATGTCGCGCACCATGACGGGGCCGGCGAAGAGGTTGTCGGTCGGAATGTCGAAGAAGCCCTGGATCTGGCCGGCGTGGAGATCCATGGTCAGAACGCGGTCAGCGCCGGCGCGGGTGATCATGTTGGCCACCAGCTTGGCCGAGATCGGCGTGCGGGGGCCGGGCTTGCGGTCCTGGCGGGCATAGCCGAAATACGGGATCACCGCGGTGACGCGCTTGGCGGAGGCCCGCTTCAGCGCGTCGATGATGATCAGCAGTTCCATCAGGTGGTCGTTGGCGGGGAACGAGGTCGATTGCACCACGAACATGTCCTGGCCGCGAACATTCTCCTGGATCTCGACGAAAACTTCCATGTCGTTGAAGCGCTTGACGACCGCCTTGGTCATCGGCGTGTTCAGGTAGGAGCAGATGGCCTCGGCGAGTGGCCGGTTGCTGTTGCCTGCCACGATCTTCATCATGCCCGAAATCCTCTGATCCGCCCCGGTTGCGAGGCTCTATAACAACCGTATGACGCGATGCAAAGAGGCATTTCGCTCATGCATGCATAGCGCACGCTTATGGGGATAACCCATGCCTCAGCGGTAGCGCTTGACCACGTCGAAGATGCCCGTCGCTGCGGCTTCGGCAACGGCCGTCGCCGCCCCGCCCCAGCCCCCGTCCAGCGAACCTGTCGGAACGTCATTGGCCTGCTTCACGTCGCCCAGCACCTTGCCGGTGGGTGATTTCACCACCCAGCGCAGTGATACAGACTGTGTCTCGTCGTTCTTGGCCGCGAGTTTCACATGGCCCTCGATGGTCAGCGCATCGGCCTGCGGCTTGCTGACCACCGGCCAGCCTGACTCGGAGAGTATCTTGCGCATGGCGGAGGTCAGTTCATCGTTCCCGCCACCCGGCGAGCCCTTGACCGGCACCACGGCGACGGCGCGGATAGGCTGCTGGCCGGGCTTGGCGGTGGCCGGCACGGCGGTGGCCTGCTTCGCGGGTTTGGCGGCTGGCGCTTGCGCGGGCACCGCCGCCGCGACGGCTGTCTCGCCCGTGTCGTCGGAGGCAGGTGGTGCCGCCGCGAGGCCATCGTCCGAGATATTGACCTTCGGCATCAGCTCCTCGCCCGGGATGGGCGACACGGCAGCGACCCAGGGCTTGATCTCCTCATGCTCGACCACCTCGCCGGCATTGGCGAGTTGCGTGGTGCCGATCTCGGCAAGGCCGGGGCCATGCACGGTTTCAAAGTCGATCTGGCGGCCCGCCGAGGGGCCGGCCTTGGCGAAGAGTTCGGCGGGCGGCGAGGTGAGGCCCGACAGCCGCGCGGCATAGCCCATGCCGGCAAGCTTCTGGGCCATCATGTCCACCGTGCGGCGCGCCACGCGGTCGAGCACATCGGGAGTCACCGCCCCCCATGGATCAGGACCGGAATAGACGCCGGCATTGTCCTCGCCCGAGAAGGTGTCGATCAGCACGCCGTCGGCATCGCGGAACTGCCATTCATAGACGACGCGCACGCCCGCATTGCCCGGTATGGCGCGGATCGAGCCGCCGAGGCTGAACCCGCCCGACTTGAGATTGCCTTCGACGAAGCCGATGTCGTGCTGGCCACCAGCGCCAGCCAGCGACTGCTTGAAGGCCGAGAGCTTGTCCGGCGGGATTCCGGAAATCTGCTCATAGGCAATGGGCGGAACCGTCTTGCCCTTGGGGTTGCCGGAGGGCGAGGGACCGGAATCGGTCAGGATGGAGCCCGCCGAGCAGGCGGTGAGCAGGAGCGCGAACACGACGACGAGCGCCGAGGCCAACCAGCCCCGGACCCTTTCCGCCCCGCAGATCGCACCCACCTCACCCATGGCCTAACGGATTATCATCCCCAGCGACGCCTTTGAAACCGGCTCGGGCTTCTTTTCCCCAATGATGTAGGTGCGGCCAAGACAGAAAGCGGCACCGGCCTGCGAATTCATCAGGATCATGTGCGCGAAGAACACCATTCCGGGCCCAATCACCACCGGATTGTCCTTGTAGAACATCGGGCTGTCCATCCACGACGGCGTGAACTTGGCGCCCAGCGAATAGCCGCAGGCATTGAGCCGGTGGTCCTTCATGCCATGCGCATCCATGACGCAGGCATGGGCGGCGAACACATCGCCCGCGGTGCGACCGGGCACCAGCTGCTCCTCGACGGCAGAAAGCGCTTCCTGGCAGGCTTCGTCCATCGCGAGGTGCTGCTTCGACGGCTTGCCGATGATGAGGGTGCGCATGAAGGCCGCGTGGTAGTGGCGATAGACACCGGCCCACTCGAGCGTCAGCTGGTCCTTCTTGGAGAGCTTGCGGCGGCCGGACTTGGAACGGCAGAGCAGCGCGTCACGCCCCGAGCCGATGATGAATTCATTGGCCGGATAGTCGCCGCCGCCTGCGAAGATCGCCCCCTGCTGGGCCGCAAGGATCTCGCCCTCGTCGGCACCTGGCTTGGTCTTGCGCACCGCGGCTTTCAGTGCCGCATCGCCCAGCTCGCCCGCCTTGCGCACGTAGCGGAGTTCAGCGGGCGACTTCACCACGCGGATCATGTTCACGAGGTCGCTCGCATCGGAAAGCTTCGCGAAGCCTTCGAGCGCTGCATCCAGCTCCTTGCCGTTGGCGTGGGTGAGTCCATAGGACTGGTTCTCGACGCCCAGCCGCTTGCCCTTGGCACCGAGGCTCTGCAGCATGTCGCGCAGCTGTGTGGCGGGCTTGGCACCCGCGGCATCGGTCCAGATGCGGATGTCCTCGATGATCGAGGTGTGCTGCGCCTGGCGGAGATCAGCCGAGCGGGTGAGCAGTGCGAGCTTTCCGTCCGTGCCGAGGTAGAGGCACTGGAAGAAGCAGAAGCCGAAGGTGTCATAACCCGTGAGGTAGTACATAGACTCCTGCTGGAACATCAGCAGGCCATCGAGTTTCTGCTTTTCCATCGCCGCGATGGTGGCCTTGATGCGGCGGGCGTATTCGGCGCGGTCGAAATGCAATGCCATGGTCAGTCCCTATGTGAGCGCAATGGCCGAGATGAGGCGGCCATAATCCTTCTCGTTGCGATGCGTGGCACGGCGATAGCTGAAAAAGCGCCGCTCGTCACTGAAGGTGCAGAGCGACAGGTTGACGACAGTGCCGACGCCCTCGCCGCGCAGGCGCTCGGCGAGATAACCCGGCAGGTCGAACATGTAATGACCCGCACGCGGCGAGGCGATGAAGAACTGCGCGTTCCGGGGATCGGCCTCGATGAAGCGGCCGGGAAACTCTGGGCCCACCTCATAGGCGGCCCTGGAGATCATCGGGCCGATGACAGCCGTGACATTGGCGCGATCCGCCCCCTGCTCTTCCATCACGGCGAGCGTGCGCGCGGTAACGCCGGTGAGCGCTCCCTTCCAACCGGCATGGGCCGCACCGATCACCTTGGCCTTCGGATCGGCGAAGAGCACCGGGCCGCAGTCGGCGGTGAGAACGCCAAGGCCGATGCCCGGCGTCGTCGTGACCAGCGCGTCGACGCGCGGGCGCTCCTCGCCGTCCCACGGGCCGGAGACCGCCACGGCATCGGGGCTGTGGATTTGCCATGCAGAGAGGAGCCGATCGGATGCGACGCCGAGCTTCGCTGCGACGGTTGCGCGGTTCTTCAGCACCGTTTCCTTGTCATCACCGGAGCCCATGCCGCAGTTGAGCGAGTCGAACAGGCCCGTCGAATGGCCGCCTTCACGGGTGAAGAAACCGTGGGAAATGCCGCCGAGGGCCAGTGCGTCCGATGCGATCATGGTCATCCGAAAGGGTAAGGCGTGCTCATGCCCGGCGCGGTGGCGCAGAGCAGCTTGAACAGGTTACCCATTTGCGCCTCATCCGCAAGCCGCGCCATCTGGCGGGAGAGCGTTGCCCGGGTTGCAGCGTCAGCCTTGCCCTGAAGCTGCGCAAAGCGCTGCTCAAGGCCCATGGCCAGCAGGAAGTCGCGCTGCGTCATGCCGGGCTGCACGACGGCACCCGCTTCGGTGAGGGCGTGGGCGAGCTTCTCGAAATCGGCATGCGAGGTGAGGTCGGCCTCGCCCGGGGTTTCGGTGACGGGCACGAAGCGGTGTTCGCGCATCGCCTGCAGCGTATCACCCGCCGCAGTGTGGAGGTGGCCATAGTCGATGATGAGGGCAGCGCCCGCATGCGCGGCGAGCCGCGAGCCGATCTCGCGCGCAATCTCGTCGCGCGCCGGCGCGAATTCGAGGACGTCGCCGTCCTTGCCCATGGTGCCCGGCACGATGCCGCCCACCCCGAGCGACAGCCTGCCATCGGCAAGCCCCACCACCCGCTCACGCCAAACGCCCGCGCGCCGCTCGAACTGGCGGATGGGGATGGCATCGAAGAATTCATTGGCGATGAGGATCATCGGGCCCTCGGGCACGTTCTCCAGACGGTCATGCCACGTTGCCGCCTCGCCCACCGCTTCACGCTGCTTCTGCCGCAGCACCGGGCAGAATAGGCGGCTTTCCAGGTGCGATGGGCAACGGAGAAGAAGGCATCTCTGGTGGCGCATCGGGATATCCCGGGATGACGGGGGCTGGCGGCTTTCCGGGGATGAGCGGACCCGGTGGC
>NZ_JBAXGR010000100.1:0-10456 GCF_037139295.1 Aestuariivirga sp. | reverse complement strand
GAAAGCTCCAGGAGCCCGTCCAGCTCGCCGGCACGGGTAGCGGCTATCAAAGTCGCCAGGACGCCCTCAAGCTTCTCTACGGTCCCCACCGCGATAGCGCCCTTACCCTTTTCAAACTCCAAGGTCTTGAACCCTTGGCGGACGGTAAGGATCACGAAGCCCTGCTCGTCGACCTTCCACCACGGCTTGATACGGCGGTGATAATCTACAGGGCGCTTCACGCCGTCTTCGCTCTTCTTCCACCGTGTAATAACGGGAGCGAAGGACGGGTCTTTGGCGAGCTGAAGCTGTTCTTGAAGTCGCTGTACAAGCCGTTCACGGCGGTGGAACGTGGGATTGTTGGGATTCTTTGGTGGAGCCGCTACGAAAGTGAGCGATTTGAGCGTATTCATTGGAGCTATCCTGCTGTTATCTATGGATTATTGATAACTCTTAGCAGAATTAAAAGAAAGGAGTTTATTGACAGTATAGAAGTGATTTTTGTAAGCGAAACGGCGTAGTGTTGAGTTACAAAATGCTTGAAATCTGTCAACAGTTCCAATAGCTTGAAGGACGACGAGAGGCTCCTTCCGTAGCCGCTTTTGCCGTAGCCGGATCGTAAACGGATTTTTGAGAGGGTCTTTTAACCGAATGAATAGAATATCTTAAGCCTGGGCAATTAAGTTGCCAAGGTTAGGGTCGGGCGTTCGATTCGCCTCGCCCGCTCCAATTTTTCCCAAATGACACAACTTAGCGGGACGCCTTCTGGCAGCCCTGCCGGCTGCCGAGCAGAGAGCCGCAGTTTGGCGGCCTGTCGCCGTGCGTCACCTGATGGAGGGTGCTGGTGCCAGCATCCCGGGCGGACTGACCCACATGCCAGCTATCGGGTTCCGTCAGCCTTCCATCTCATTCAGCACGAAGCCACTGTCGATCATCCTGCCGGCATTCGCAGCCACGAGGCTGCATGCCAATTCACTGTCAGGTCAGTTGATAATTGTGAGTGGCGATCTCATCGGAAAAAGCCGTCTTGATCATCTCTTGGCCATCACTGAAATTCTCGAACATCACTCGTGCCGTGGCAGCGGCTGGGCGATAATTGCCCTTCGCACGGATCGCGCGGAACTCTGATCCAAGTGAAACGGGCAGTCCGACTTGGTGGGCAAATTCCGCCACATCTTCCTGCATATGCTCATACCGCAGCATGCGGTCGACCGCGCATCGCCCGTCAACATGGGTAATGAAGCGGTTAGACGAAAACATGCCGGGATTGGGGCGCTGATTGAGCCGGTACTCCGCCTCGATCTCCGGGCGCTTCACATACTGGAACCTCAGCCACTTCTGGAAGTCATCGCGCGAGGTCTCGGCGACGCGGGAGCGCTCCCAGAAATACCAGCTGACAGCATAGTCGAACGGGTTCCGGACAATGGCAACCTTCAGATAGGCGCCAAAGCGGTCGGCGGGGATCATGGACCGGACCTCCGCGGCACCAATGTGATTGTAGAACTTCACGGCCTGCACCCCTTCGCCGGCCTTTCCGGCCACATCAGGCACATAGTTCCGCGGGCCGGTGTAGCCAAGCGCTGAGCGTATCTTCTCATCGTCCGGAGCCACCGGTGTAACCACATCTTCCGACGCCATGTACTTGGACAGGGCAATCTCGAAACTCGTCCCCCCGGTCTTCCTGGTCTTGAAGACAATGAACTTGTGGCTGTGGGAAAGGATCATGCTCTGAGGAATTCACACCGGGTATCTGATGGCAAGTTGCCAGCCTCACGAGTGTTGCTCTATCAAACGCTGACCCTCGGCGTCGAGGGAAAAGGGGGCGACTCCAGCACGGGCTCAGGACTGGCTCCTGCCGGCGGGCTCGGGGATGAAGCGGGGAAGAAGATGCAGGTGACAGATTTCCGGAATGGCCACGCGCCCTTTCCCGAGACGCTGGTGATTTCGGCGGAACGCTCCGGCCTCAACCTCGTCCGCCACGCCTGCGAGGGGATGAGCGGCAGGAGAACGCCAGGCAAGGTGCACCTCATCAAGGATGGGACGTTGCTGTTCCACCGGACCCACTATGCCGGCCACATCGGCCCTCCCGTCGGACCCTTTGCTCCGCTGTTCATGCCTGACGGCAGCACACCCTACACCAAGGCGCTGCTGCTGCTGCGCGATCCGGCTGAAACCTTTGTCCGCGCCTATGCCAAAAACCCGAACCACATGGCGTTCTACTGCACGAACATCCGGCTCTTCGACGCCTTCAAGGGTGAGAAGATGATGGTCACCTATGACAGTCTGATTTCGGGAGACGATTCGTTGCGGAAGATCTTCGCCTTCCTCGGGGTTGCCGGTTCTTTCGATGCCTCTAAGCTTGCGGCCATCAGGCAGGACGCCGTCACATGGTATGACAGGAACCAGCCCTCGGGATCGCAGACGCGGGGCGATCCCGCGCTGCTCAAGGCACACCAGTCCGCTCTCAATGCCCAGGAACGCAGCTTCCTTCAGGATTTCCTGAACAGGCAACTGGGGTCTCTCGTGGCGACCTATCTGTCGTCGTGGAAAATCACATAGTCGCGCAGAACGACGCTGCGCCGCTCAGGGGCGCGAGTGGTGCTTCATCATCCACTGTTCGCAGAAATCATAGAAGACGAAATCCCGGGCATACCAGCGCTTCAGGTTCTCCTTCGCGAGATCGCTGAGTTCAGGTGCCTGTGAATAGTCATTGCTGTGTGCCGATGCCGCATCCTGCGCGGGCTTGAGGTCGCTGTAGCGGAGCGGCAGTCCCATCCTCGCGAGAAGGGTTCCGAAGTCTTCGGCGAACGTCTCCTGTCGGATGATCCACACCGGCGGCCGCAGGTCCAGGAATGCGAGCCTCTCGAACCAGTCGATCTGCTGCATTGCCGTGTGGCGGATCGATTGTATGGCCTGCGCGGCATCGTACCCGATATCGTCCTTTCGGAACAGTGCCTCCGCAAGTTCGTTGGCATGGGCGAACCGTTCGAAGGCCATCGCCTCGGGCTTTGTCCATTCAGCATAGATGCGTGGCTGCCCCTTGCGCTTGCGCGAGTAGAAGCCTGACTTGAAGCGGGTGATCGGGTTGCGGATAGAGAAGAAGTAATTCAGCGCCGGGGGAATGTCATAGAGCTTCTTCGAATGCGGAAGCTGGTGAACGATGACGCCATACGCCTTGAGCTGCAACGCGAGATGCATGATCTGTGTGCCGGCATTCTTGCCGAGGTGCAGAAAGGCAATCTCGCGGGGTCGTCCCGCGTCGCTGCCGGGAGATCTGAGAACGTCATCGAATTTCATGACTGACTGACCATTTCCGTGGGCCTCGGCTCATATCCGAAGGCCTTGAAATCCTCCGCATAGACCTCCCGTATGAGATCTACATCACTGTCGCTCGGCACCACCTCGCGGGACGACGTGCTGTTGACGACGGGGAGTTTCATCTCCGAACTTATCTTCAACCCCACGTCCTGAAGCACGTGCCGCAATACATTATCGAGGCCTGATTCATATTTGAAGATCTTGGTGACCTTTTCACCCACGAAGCGGATCTGCGGCTTGAAATGTCCGGCGACGACGTTCTCGTCGCGGCGATACGCGTCGAACATGTGCCGGATGTAGTCGGAAAATGCCATCTGGGCCAGCTGCCCGGGGAGTGTCGACTTCTCGAGTGCCCACTTGTATTCCGACACCATGCGCCGCACCGGGTGGCGCACCACGGCGAAGCTGTAGAGCTTTGTCAGATCAAACAGACGGCTCAGATAGCCATAGTCATAATGCGCGGGCGGGACCTTGAGATAGGGCCGCACGGGCATGTAGGTGGGTGGATCGAAAAAGCCGGTGAGCCCTATGCCGCGAAGATAGGTCTCGATCGCGGTACCGCCAGTCTTCGGCACGTGAATGAACAGGAGTGTCGTCTCCCTGTCTTTCGTGCGGTATTGATAGAGTGGCATCCGTGACCTTCCTGCTGTCTAAGAGACCTGCTGCACGAAGCCTGCAGCCGCTGCGATTGCGGGGGTCCAGTCCCCGACGTTCTCCTGATAGACAAGCCTCAGGCTCGGATACCAGAGGCTTTGGTCCTCGCCACCCCAATACCAGTAGCGGCCCTTGCCTGCCGGTATGAGAACCACGCCTTTCTTGCCGATCGCCCCCGCCAGATGCGCCGTGACATTGTCGATCGTCAGCACCACGTCGCACAGGTCGATGAGCGACAGCAGGCCTTCGACATCCTTGAACACATCGACATCCCGGGCCTGCTGCACCTCCACGCCAAGTTGCGCGCGGGCTTCGCTGATGTCGCTCGTGACGTCGCCATATTGCAGGTTCACGAAGGTGAAGCCCGGAAGCCTGAGCACCGGTGCAAGGTCGGTGAGGCTGATGCTGCGGCTGGCGCCCGTCTTCTTGTTGCCGCTGCGCCACGAGAGCCCGCATACGAGGGGCCTTCCAAGCTGCGGATTGGCTTCAACGATTGCCCGCCGCCTCGCGGCATTGGGCAGAAGGTAGGGATGGCGCCGCCTGGTGAATTTCGTGGAATCGAAGCGCAGCAGGTGGCCAAGGTCACCGATCGCCGCCTGCGCGGCAAAGTCGGCCTTGATTGATGTCTGCGTATCCTGGCGGTCCATCAGGCTGATGCCGGGAAAGGACCGACTGTAGACCGGGTGAATCCGCCTGTCGGCAGAGACGGTCACGTCAAGGCCTTCATCGAGCAGCGACAGCATCGAGGCGTAGAACACCTCATCGCCAAGACCTTGCTCAGCCCACAGCAGGAGCCTGCCGTGAGGTGGCGCGCCATCCCAATGCGGGATCTGCGTCTCTGGCTTCCTGGTGCCGAACTCCTCCGAGTCCCAGCGCCACTGGTAGAGCCGGAAGCCCTCCGGAAAGGCATGCCGCTGCAGCAGGACGACCGACTTGTTGTAATGGAAGCCCGGCTCATCCGGGCTGAGGGCGAGTGCGGCATCGAAGCTTGCGATGGCATCCGCCAGACGATCGAGATCGCGGAGCGCGTTGCCACGATTGCTGAGCGCTTCGGCATAGTCAGGCTTGAGGCTCAGCGACGTGTCGTAGCTTGCGACGGCCTCCGTGGCGCGGTCGAGCTCGCGCAGCACGTTGCCCCGGTTGTTGTGGGCCTCCGGAAAATCAGGCCGCAGGCGGATCGCGGCATCATGGCAGGCCAGCGCATCTTCGAAGCGGTCCATCCCGGAGAGCACGGTGCCACGGTTGGTGTGAGCCTCGGCGAGGTCGGGCTTGAGGCTGATCGCCCTGTCGAAGCTTTCGAGTGCCTTCTCCGGCAGCTTCAACTCCTTCAGCACGGTGCCGCGGTTGCTGTATGACTCGGCGTGGTCCGGCCGCAGCCGGATGGCCTCGTCGGAGGAGGCCAGCGCCTCGTCCAGCCGGTCGAGAGACTTCAGCAGCTTGCCCAGATTATAGTGGGCGTCGGCATAGTCTGGCCGGAGGGCAATCGCGGTCCTGAAGCTCGCCTCGGCCTCCGCCGTGCGGGCAGCCGCAACAAGCGCAATTCCCCGGCTCAGATGCGCCTGGTGGAAGCGCGGCTGCAGGTTCGTTGCGCGATCATACCCAGCGAGCGCTTCTGCGGTGCGCCCCAGCTCCATCAGCGCATTGGCGCGGTTGCAGTGGGCCTCGGCGAAGCCGGGCTGCAGGGCAATCGCCCGGTCATAGCTGGCAATGGCGTCCGCGAACCTGTGCAGGGCGGCAAGGCCATCGCCCTTGTTGTAGTGGGCGGGTGCAAAGTCCCTGCTCCGGGCGATCGCCTCATCGAAGCTCGCCACGGCTTCGGGCAGCCGCCCGAGCCGACGCAGCGCCAGGCCGCGGTTGTTCCAGGCCATCACCATGCCCGGCTCGATGCGCAGCGCGGCATCATAGTGCTCGAGCGCCGCCGGCAGCCGTCCGAGATCCTGGCAACAATTTGCGAGATTGTAGTGGGCCTCGCGCGACTTCGGGTTCAGCGTGACGGCGCGGGAGAATTGGCCTGCGGCTTCCGGCACCTTGCCCATCGCCCGCAGGATCAGGCCATGCGTGTTATAGGCATCGGCCATGTCGCCGCGCACCGCGAGGGCCTTCTCGATGGCGCGGAGTGCGGCCGGCAAGTCCTTCGCGTGGTAACTCGCAAGCGCCATGATGTGGAGCGCATCGAAGTTCTTGGGCTCCGCCCACAATATGGTCTGCGACAGGCGGATCGCCTCCGCCAGCTTGCCCGCCTGAAGAAGGGCGACGGCCTGCCTCAACTGGTTGAGCGCGTTGGACACGGCTGGCTACTTGCCCAAACCCTCTTGCGTCCGCTTCAGCCCGTCATGCCACAGCTCCGCCATCTCGGTCTGCCGGTAGTCGGCAAAGCACGGCGTACCTAGTGTGTAGTGCACGAGCTTGACCTCGGGCTTCGGCTCATACTCGATCGCCAGCCAGTTCCACTCCTTCGGGATCTCGCCGATCTGGTCGTCGCGGAGCCACGTGAAGCGATGCAGGAAGGCGCCATTCTTTGATTCGACGAAGGACGGGTCAAGCTGGCGATTGTCCGGATGCTCGCAGTTCCACAGGATGAGGCTCGACCAGTTCTTGCGCGGGTAGTTTTCGTTCTTGTTGCCGAGATATTTTGTTTCCGCCTTGGTCTTGTAGTCGTGCTTGGCAACCATCACCGCCTTTGACGGATCGCGCAGCCGCCACAGCTCGGCGATGTCGGCGTTGCAGACCATGTCGCCGTCGGCAAAGATCGCCCAGCCCTTGTAGTCCATCAGGTAGGGCGTGAGGAACCGCGTATAGATGAAGACGTTGCTGCCGTCGCTGTGGCGCTCGGTGTAGCCGGCAATGGACTTCGGATTGAGCGGCAGGAACTGCACCGGCAGGCTCGCCCGCTCGATCACACTCTGGCAGAACACGTGATAGGCAATGGCCTCGCGCTGGTCGAAGCCGACGATGAGATTGACGCGTTCCATCATGTGTTGTCCCTTACCCATGCCGCAGCCGCGGTGATGGCCGGCTGCCAGTCTCCGATGCGCGGCTGCGCGGCCCGCGTCAAGCTCGGATACCATAAGTTGTTGCTTCCACCCTGCCAATACCACAGGCATCCCTTGCCTGAAGGCACCAGCACCACGGCCCTCTTGCCGATGGCGCCCGCCAGATGTGCGGTGATGTTGGAGGTGGTCACCACCACGTCGCAGGCATCGACCAGCGCCATCAGCCCGTCGATGTCGTTGTAGATGTCGAGCCCCTCGACCTGGTGGACCGCCACGCCAAGCACCGCCTTCGCTTCTGCAATGTCGGCCGCGACGTCGCCATACTGCAGGTTGACGAAGGAGAGGCCGGGAATGGCCAGCACCGGTGCCAGATCGACGAGGCGCAGGCTCTTCTCCGCGCCGAACTTGTGGTTCGCACTCTTCCACGAGAGCCCGACAACCAGACGGGACTTCGGAAAGGAAGTCGCGCGCCGCAGCGCTTCGCGACGGTCCGGGTCTGCCCGCAGGAAGGCCGGCGGGCGCGCCGCCAGCTTCTCCGCATCGAGCCCGAGGATGGCGCCAAGGTCTCCGATCGGCGCCTGTGCCGTGAAGCGCCCGGCAAGGGGCGCCTTCAGCGCATCCTTGTCGGTGATGCTCAGCCACGGGAAGGACCGGCGATAGATGGCATGAAGCCTCCCGTCGGCGGCGAGCGTGATGCGCGCTCCGCCGTCAGCGAGAAGCGGCATGAGCGAGGCATAGAAGATTTCATCGCCGATGCCCTGCTCCGGCCACAGCAGCACGGCATCGCCGGCCGTGCCAGTCCACGCCGGCACATCGCTTTGCAGGTGCTCGCCACCGAAGGATGGTGACTGCCAGCGCGAGCGGTAGAGCGTGAAGCCCTCGCCATATCTGCCGCGGCCCAGCAGCAGCAGCGCCTTGTTGTGTGTGGCCTCGGCACAGTCCGGGCGAAGCTGCAGCGCCGTGTCGTAGCTCGCCAGCGCCTCATCGTAGCGCTTCAGGTCGCCCAGCACATTGCCGCGATTGTAGTGCGCCTCGGCATAGTCGGGCTTGAGCGCGATCGCCTGGTCATGGCCGGCCAGCGCCTCATCGAAGCGCGCCATCTCCTTCAGCGCGTTGCCACGGTTGCTGTGTGCCTCAGCGTAGCGCGGCCTGAGGCTGATCGCCGTGTCATAGCTCGCCACCGCCTCCGCGAGGCGGTCGGCATCCTTGAGCGCGATGCCGCGATTGTTGTGCGCCTCCGCGTCGCGCGGATCGAGCCCTAGCGCCTCGTCGTAGCGGGCAATCGCCTCCTCGTTGCGGCCAAGCTCCTTCAGCGCATTGCCGGCCTCGAACTGGCACTGGGCGTCACCCGGCTTGATCTGCAGTGCGACGCCGAAACTCTCCAGCGCCTCGGCCGGACGGCGGAGCGTCAGCAATGCATGACCAAGATTGTAGTGCGCCTCCGCCACGCCGGGGCGCACCGCCAGCGCCTGGCGGATCAGGCGCACGCCGCCTTCTGCGTCACCGGTCTGGACCATCGCCAGGCCCAGCAGGTGCAGGCTGTCGAAATGCCGCCCGTCGATCGCCAGTATCTGCCGGTAGAGCAGCTGCGCCTCGGCCACGCGACCAGCCTGGTGCAGAGCCAGCGCTCTCTGGAACATATCCTTCAGTGGTGCCACGGAGCAGGCCTGTCCTTTAGCGGGGCGACGGAACCGTCCTCTATCACCCGGAGTGGAAACCAGTCCAGACGCGCCGCCACGGAAAACCTGACATCAGCCAGCGTCCAGCGTACGCCTCAGCGGCCCCAGGTGGCCTTCATAGCGCCGCCACGCCGCAACCGAGCTGCGATAGACGGGCTGGCGCACCTGCCACTGCGAGGGTGTGCGCACCTGCCGCTCCTGGGCATGATACGCGAGGCAGGCCGGATCCCACGGCAACCCAAGGAAGGCGATGAGCCCGCGGGCCGAGGCCTCGAGGTCATCGACGGTATCCTCATAGACGCAGTCGTGGATGGGCAGCGGCAGCACCGCGCGCCAATGCGCCATCAGGTCCTCATAGGCGCGGTAATAGTGGCCGAGCGTCTCGAGGTCGCGGTTATAGCCGTGGGTGACGTTGAAATCCTGCATGTACATGGACAGGCAGTTGTCCATCGCATCGCGCCGGCAGTGGATGATGTGCGCCCGGGGGAACATCAGCGCGATGAGCCCGAGGAGTTCGTAATTGTGTGGCCGCTTGTCGGCGAGGCGTAGCAGCGCAGGGTCGACGCCACGCCACGCCGCGCGATAGCGCTCCGCCAGCTGGGCTGCAGCATCTGCATCCAGCGCCGCGACGGCGGCGCTGAAGTGCTCCGGGCTCTTCGGGCCGCCACCCAGCGACTTTGAAAGCTGCGGCAGGGTCTGCAATTCGCCAAACCCCCGCACCGCCGGATGCGCCGAGATGATCTGCTCCGTCAGCGTGGTGCCGGAGCGCGGCATGCCAACCACGAAAACCGGGCGCTCGTCCGAAAGGCCATAGCCCTGCCTTGCACTGAAGAACGCAGGCGTGAACTGCGCCTTCATGGCGTCAAGGCTGGCGCGGTGCCGCGCCAGATCGAAGCGTGATGGGCGACACGCCTTGCTCCGCGCGAAATGCGCCATGGCATCATCAAACTGCCCCGCGTCATTGCTGATCTTGGCATAGCCATGATGCAGCTGTTCGCGCTGCTGCGGGGTCAGCGTGGCATCGCGCAGCCGCTCGGCAATGATCGTGAACAGCGGATCACCCGCCTTGAATTTTCTGACGCCGGAAAGCCCATGCAGGCCACCCACATTTCCGGGATCGTCCTGAACGACCGCAGTAAACAGCACTTCAGCGTCGCTGAAGCGGCCCTCCTCGGCGGCAAGCTTGGCAAGGCCCAGTCGGGCATCGATGTATCCGGGCTTCAGCGCCAGCGAGGCATCGAAGCTCGCGGCCGCATCCTCCGCGCGTCCCAGATCCATCAATGCCATGCCACGCGTGGCATGGGCCTCGGCGTGGCCAGGGTCGAGTACCAGCGCCCTGTCTGCGGCCACCAGAGCCTCATCGAGCCGCTCAAGAGCAATCAGCGCCGCGGCGCGCTCGCGCCAGGAATCGGTGAAGCCGGGGTTGATGGCGATGGCCCGATCCGCGCTGGCGAGCGCCTCCTCGAAGCGTCCGAGGTTCTGCAGCACCAGGCCGCGATTGGAGTGTGCCTCGGCAAGGTTCGGGTTCAGCGCCAGCAGCCGGTCGTAGCAGCCGAGGGCTTCCTCATGAAGGCTCATCTCCTTCAGGCAGCCGCCCAGATTGTTCAGCATGTCGGGGCGGGCCGGCGCCAGCTGCACGGCGCGGCGATAGTCCGACAGCGCGTCTTGCAAGCGGCCCAGTTCGCGCAACGTGTTGGCCCGGTTGTAGTGCGCATCGCCGGAGCGCGGGTCGAGGACGATCACGCGGCTGAAATCGGCAAGCGCCTGCTCCGCCTGCCCCAGCCTGCGCAGCGCCACGCCGCGGTGGTTGAACACGGACGCCACGTCCTGGCG
>NZ_JBAXGR010000099.1:0-10561 GCF_037139295.1 Aestuariivirga sp. | reverse complement strand
AGCCCGCGTCGGTTTACCCAGGGCCCCAGATTGGTTGAAACGGTTACGTCGGGCGCGATCGTAGATGTGGACGGTGGGCAGCGATAAGAAGTGTGGAAAATCAATCGCTTACAAAATGTCGAAAATGAATTGACATGTCGAACTAGTGATACATAATTCGACATACTCAACGCTTCTGACAAATGGAGCCCTCACATGCCGATCACGCCCACGCCCAGCATCTGGATGAATGGCAGGCTCGTGGGCTGGGACAAGGCAATGGTGCACGTGGGTACCCATACCCTGCACTATGGAACCGGCATCTTCGAGGGCGTGCGAGCCTACGAGACTGCCAACGGGCCCGGCCTCTTTCGTCTTACGCCCCACATCGAACGGCTTTACCGCTCCGGACACATTCTCGGAATGCCGATGACTTTCTCGGTCTCGGAGATCGTTGAAGCCACCAAACAGGTCGTGCGCACGACAGGCCTCGACAGCTGTTACGTCCGGCCGCTCGCCTACTACGGCTATGGCGAGATGGGCCTCGACACGGGACCCTGCAAAGTCGACATCGCCATCATGGCCTGGGGCTGGGCCTCGGTTCGCGGCGCGGCGACGGACGCGCGCGGCCTAAGGCTCAAAGTGTCGAGCTGGCGGCGGCATGACCACAATATCATGCCTCCGGAGGCAAAGACGGTCGGAAACTATGTCAACTCGTCGCTCGCCAAGGCCGAGGCGCGAAAGGCCGGGTATGACGACTGCGTCATGCTCAACCCCCAGGGTTTTGTAGCGGAATGTACGGCAGAGAATATCTTCGTGGTCCGCAACGGCGTCATCCACACCCCACCGCTTTCGGCAGGTGGTCTCGAGGGCATCACGCATGATTCCGTCCGCACCATCGCCCGTGATCTGGGCTACGAGGTGCGTGCCACCGAACTGTCCCGCTCGGACCTCTACATCGCAGATGAAATCTTCGTCTGTGGAACAGCTTCGGAAGTCAACCTGGTCGAATCGGTCGATGACCGTAGCGTCGGATATCCGGGACCGATGGGAACCGCGGTGCGACAAGCGTTCAGTAACGCGGTGCGTGGTGAGGATCCACGCTATGCGAGCTGGGTGGAGGTCGCCTGATGAAACTTACCGCGCAGCAGCAACAGGCCCTTGCTGACCGGCTGTTCGAGGCCGTGAAGGCAGGACAAGGTATCGATCCGCCATCCAACACGATCGACTACGACTTCGAGGATGCCTACCAGGTGAGGCGGAGGCTCGTCGACCACCTGATTGCCACCGGAGGCAGGCCAAAGGGCCACAAGATCGGCTTCACATCCGAAGCGATGCAGAAGATGTACGGCATGACTGGTCCCGATTTCGGCATTCTTCTCGACAACATGTTCACGCCGGAGAATCAGCCTGTCCGTGTGACGCACCTCTCAAACACACGTGCGGAACCTGAAATCGCATTTGAGCTTGCGAGGCCTCTCGAAGGGGCAGGTCTTACTGTGCCTGATGTACTTGCCGCGACAGCGTGCCTGAGGGCGGCTGTGGAGGTCATCGACAGCCGTGTCGGCGCGATGAAGGCGAGGGCCAATGACTCCCTCGCCGACAACGCTGGGGCTGGCTGGATCATCCTCGGGAAGACAGCACTCAGGCCAGATCAGGTTAACTTCGCGGGCCTTACGCTCACCATGGATGTGGACGGCCACCACCAGGCCGCGCTCGCGACCGATGTCATGGGTCATCCCGCCGCCCCGCTGGCCTTTCTCGCAGGAAAACTTGCAGAACTTCGTGGCCTGGGTGGGCATCTAAAGGCGGGTGACATTGTCATCACGGGGGCACCGGTCCGCTCGGTCGAAGTGAAGTCTGGCTCGCGGTTGCATGCAGACTTCGGCTCGCTTGGCACCATCGATCTTACCTTTATCTGAGAGTTGCTGGATGCGTCTTGTCAGTTACGGAAAGCCAAGGGCCTGGACGAGCGGCATCGAGCTCGGCGAGTCGGTTGTCGAAACGACCGAAGTGGCGACGCTCGCTGGCTGGAGCGAGGAAAACGTCGCCGCGGCGGGTTCCAACCGGACACTCCTGGAGCTTGGGCCCGATGCGCTGCGCCAACTCGAACGGGTCGTGCGTGACAGAACTGTCCATCTCAAGCTGATGCCGCGCGCCAGTCTGAGACTTGGACCACCAATTCCCGATCCGCAGAAGATCGTCTGTATCGGCCTCAACTACCATGACCACGCCGAGGAAGTGGGAGCAACCCCTCCCGCTGCGCCGATCTTTTTCGCCAAATATCCCAACTCGCTGGTGGGAGCGAAAGACGACGTCGTCCCGCCGCGCGATACCAGCAAGGTCGATTATGAAGCAGAGCTCGCCGTGGTTATCGGAACACGCGGCCGTTACATCGAAGAGTCATCAGCGCTCGATCACGTGGCAGGCGTCATGGTTTTCAACGACGTGAGCGCTCGTGATTTGCAATTGGCCAATCAACTGTGGACGGGTGGAAAGGCCATCGACACCTTCGGCCCCTGTGGTCCTGCACTCGTCACCATCGACGAGATCTCCGACATCCAAAACCTTACTGTCAGGACGCGTGTCGACGGAGATGTACTGCAGGACGGGAATACCTCATCGATGATCTTCTCGGTCCGGCAGATCATTGCCTTCCTGTCGCGCATCATGACGCTTGAACCGGGCGACATCATCGCAACGGGCACGCCTGCCGGTGTTGCTTCGGCCCACAAGCCTGCACGATTCCTCAAAGCCGGTAATATCGTCGAGGTCGAAATCGAGGGCGTCGGCACGCTTCGCAACAGAATCGTGGAGGCCTTCTGATGAAGCAAAATGTAGAAGTGGCAATCATTGGTGGTGGCGTCACCGGATGTTCCATCGCCTACCACCTGATGAAGGCTGGCTTCAAGGATGTGATCCTGATCGAGCGCACCGAACTCACGGCAGGTTCGACCTGGCATGCGGCCGGTGGAACAGGGGCCTTCGGCGGCGGTGCCAACGCCACCTACCTCCACAACTACAGTTTCAGCATTTATCCCATCTTAGAACAAGAAACTGGCCAATCCTGCGGATTCCATCATGTTGGAGCGCTCGCTCTGGCGCGCACCGACGAGCGCATGGATGAATTGCAGCGGCATCACATGGCAGCGCGCCGTGCGGGTCTTGAGACCGGTTGGCTCTCGATAGAGGAAACGTTGAAGCGCTGCCCGATTCTCGATCCTTCGACCATCAAGGGCGTACTTGATGAGCCGCATTTCGGGCATGTCGACCCAAGCGGCGTGACGCAGGCCTTTGCCAAGGGTGCTCGGGACATGGGAGCCGAGATCGTGCGTCACAATCCTGTACTCGACACAAGGCTGAGGCCCGACGGCACCTGGGATGTCGTCACCAAGAATGGAACTATCCGAGCAGACCGGGTCGTGAATGCAGCTGGCCTGTGGGCCCGCGAAGTTGCGGCCATGGCGGGCATCCAGCTCCCGCTCATGCCAGTCGAGCACCACTACTTCGTGACGGAGAGCATTCTGGAAATTGAGAACCTTGATTTCGAGCTTCCTCTCATCGGCGACGCGGACTCGGAGTATTACATGCGCCAGGAGGGCAAAGGGCTTCTCCTTGGTGTCTATGAGGATCCCTGCACACATTGGGCCGAAAAGGGCACACCGCTCAATTTCGGGCATGAATTGCTGCCAAACCAGCTGGAGCGCATCGACAAGAATTTCCTCCAGGCAGTCGAAGCCGTGCCGGTGCTGGGCGCTGCCGGTGTGAAGCGCATCATCAACGGCCCGATGATTTTCTCACCTGACCTCAATCCGTTGATCGGCCCCTATCCCGGCGTGCCCAACTATTGGTGCGCCTGCGGCGTGATGACAGGCTTCAGCCAGTCGGCCGCCATCGGCATGGTGCTGGCGGGCTGGATGAAGGAGCGCGAGCCGCTATTGGATGTGTTCATGTGGGACGTCGCGCGCTATGGCCGCTGGGCTGGAAAGGCCTATGTGAAGGCCCGCACCGGCGACATGTATGCCACGCGCTTCAAGACGCTCTATCCTTATGAACACCGCAGCGCAGGCCGCCCGGCGCGCACAACGCCAGCCTACCCGCTCTACCGCGAGAAGGGGGCGGCATTCGGCTCCAGCGATGGTGTGGAGTTTCCCCTGTGGTTCGCGCCACAAGGTGTAGTCCCTGAGGAGAGCCTCACTTTCCACCGCCCCAACTGGTTCCAGCATGTGGGCGAAGAGTGCCGCGCCTTACATAAGGGCGTCGGCATTATCGACATCTCGACCTATGGCAAGCACTTGGTCAAGGGTTCCGGTGCTAGAGCTTGGCTTGAGCATGTGATGGCCAACAGGATGCCGAGCCGTGACGGCCAGCTGGTGCTCACGCCCATGCTCAGCCACAGCGGCCACCTCATGGGTGAGTTCTCGGTTGCCCAACTGAGCAACGAGGAATTCCTGCTTATCGGCTCTGGCGTCGTTGACCGCTACCACCATCGCTGGTGGGAGCAGTTCCTGCCGGCGCAAGGTGTCTCTGTTGAAAGCATGACAATCGGCCTCTGTGGCCTTTCCATCTCCGGCCCAAATGCACGTACTCTACTGGCGCGGCTCTGTGACCAGGATCTTTCAGGTGAAGCATGGCCCTACCGCAAGTCGGCGTACGTACAGATGGGACCCGCCGTCGAAGCGATCCTGTTGCGTGTTGCCTACACGGGCGAGCTTGGCTACGAAATCTATGTAACGCCCGAGTTCCATGTTCCGCTTGTGGAAGCCTTGCTTGAGGCAGGAAAAGACTTGGGCGTCACGCTCGCCGGCATCCGCGCGCTCAACAGCCTGCGCGTAGAGAAGGGATATGGCGCATGGGGTGTTGAGTACGCCCTTGATTATACGCCCTTCGAGGTAGGCATGGGTGTTCTCGTCAAATTCGACAAGCCGGACTTCGTGGGCCGCGAGGCGGCGTTGAAAGTCAAGGATCAACCCAAGCGCTATGTCTATTCGCTATTTGAGATTGACGCAGATGACGTTGACCCATGGGGTGACGAACCCGTTCTCGCAGGTGAAGAGGTCGTGGGCTTCCTATCATCGGCGGCTTACGGCTTTCGCGTCTCGAAAAGCCTTGCCCTTGGTTATATGCACGGTGTCCACGCCGGAACGACGGTGCCACTCACGATCGATATTCTCGGAAAACGCCGCAGCGTGAAACTGCTCCCCGCCGCAGCCTTTGATCCAACCGCGAGCAGAATGAAAAGCTAGGGCCAGAATGGCCAAAAAAGGAGGAAGACCATGAATAGACGCAACACATTGTTCGCCTTTCTGGCAACAGCGGCAGCGGCACTGATAGCCCCGGCCGCTTCGGCGCAGGAGGTTTTGAAGGTCGGCATTTCCACCGGCTATCCGCCCTTCGACGTGCTGAATCCCGATGGTTCGGTCGGTGGCTTTGACGTCGATTTTGCCAATCTTGTCTGCGAGCGCATGAACAGAAAGTGTGAATTCGTCGACATCGAATGGGATGGCATCATCCCCGGCCTTCTCGCCAAGAAATTCGATGTCATCATTTCGTCGATGGGCATCAACGAAGAGCGCATGAAGCAAGTGGACTTCAGCGATACCTATTACAAGGGACCATCCGCCTTGATCGCCAAGAAGGGTGTGGACTTCAAGGCTGACGAAGCCGGCACAACCGGCAAGGCCGTTGGTGTGCAGCGTGCCACGGCTCATGAGTGCTACATGAAAAAGCACATGGCAAAGGCTGACATGCGCCAATATGCAACCTCAGAAGAGGCCTATCTCGACTTGCAGGCCGGCCGCATTGATGCAGTCCTGGTGGACACCATCCCCGGCGAAACCTGGTTGAAGTCTGACGCCAAGATCACGGAGGAGTTCGCCCCCGTGAGCGCTGACCTTTATGATCGGGAGTGCTTCGGCGTTGGCCAGGGTATTGCGCTGCGCAAGGGTGAGGATGCGTTGAAGGCAGAACTCAATGCCGCCATCAAGAAGACCCGCGACGACGGCAGTTATGTAGCGCTCTCGAACAAGTATTTCGGCCGCGATATTTTCAACTGAGTGCAATGGGGTGCCAACCTATGACCTTGGCACCCCCTTCAGACGGCGCGAGTCCTGAAGCAAGGCAGGTCTTCGGGCCCGAAAGCAAGGTAGCGCAATGGAAGGCCTCTGGGAATATCGCTGGCTTCTGCTGCAAGGAACAGGTGTGACACTTCTGCTCGGCCTGTGCGGCCTTGCACTTGCCTTGGCTATTGGTCTTGTCTGCGCAGCCGCCAAGATCGGTGGCACGCCGGTTGTGAAGAGGCTTGCGGGCTACTACACCACCTTCGTGCGCTCCGTGCCAGACCTGTGCATGATGCTGCTCCTCTACTTTGGCGGGCAGACACTATTGAACAAGCTCGGCGCGGCAACAGGCTGGTGGGACTATATTGAAATCAACTCGCTTGCCGCCGGGGTCATCACCATCGGATTCATCTTTGGCGCTTATATGACCGAGTCATTCCGAGGCGCCTATGGGTCCATTCCAAAGGGCCAGCTCGAAGCGGCCATGGCCATCGGCATGACATCGCGACAGTTGTTTCGCCGTATCACCTTCCCACAGCTCATGGGCTATGCACTGCCATCTATCGGTGTGAACTGGATGGTGCTTCTGAAAACCACTGCTCTTGTGTCAGTCGTAGGCCTCAAGGATCTCGTTTTCTTCGGCGTGTCCGCCGGTCGCTCGACCCGCGATCCCTTCACCTTTCTGATCGCCATCCTCGTCATCTATCTCATCCTGACGGCGCTGTCTGACGTTGCACTGCGCGCGATTGAAGCCCGCTACACCCGGGGCAGGAGGATAGGCGCATGACGCTCGCAGCCTTCTTCTCAGGCTTCATGGCCTGGATCACGGAATTTTCGTCCAAGTCATCGCCGGTTGATTTTGTTCTAATTCTCTCACACTGGGACATTTTCCTCATTGGAATCAAGAACACGGTCTTGCTGGTATTGGTGGGCCTAAGCTTCGGTGCTGTCATTGCACTGCCGATGGCTATTGCGCGGTGGAAACGTGTGCCATTTCTTGCCAAGGCCATCGGTGTATTTGTTTACGTGTTCCGCGGCTCGCCCATGCTGGTGCAGGCCTATGTGTTTTACTACGGGTTGGCGCAATTCGAAGCCGTGCGGAACAGCTTTCTCTGGCCCGTGCTGCGTGAACCCTGGTGGTGTGCGGCCATAGCCTTTGCCATCAATTCCGCCGCTTATCAGGTTGAGATCTTTCGAGGCGGTTTGGATTCTGTGCCCAGGGGTGAGATTGAAGCAACCGCGGCGATCGGAATGTCACAGGGAAGCGCGTTGCGCCATGTCATCCTGCCATCAGCGCTCCGCCGTTGTTTGCCGATGATCGCCAATGAGTCGATCTTTCTTCTGCATGGCTCTGCGATCGCTTCCATGTTGACGATCACTGATGTTCTCGGCGCTGGCCGGAAACTCAATGCGCAGTATTATCTGGCCTATGAGGGATTTCTGGCGGCGACAGTGATCTATATGGCGCTGGTCTTCATCATCACCCGAATCCTGGGGTGGGTGGAGCGCCGGACCTTGAAACACCTTGCCCTGCAAAGCATGACCACCCGTGAACAGACGCAGATGATCTGAAGGGGAAGAATGATGCAAAACAAGGCCAATTCTCCCCAACTCTCCGGCGCAACATTGATCGCCAGAGACATCCATAAGAGTTTCGGGTCCCTGGAAGTGCTGAAAGGCATCACCGTTGAGGCCCAGAAGGGTGAAGTGATTTCAATTCTCGGTTCCTCCGGTTCTGGCAAGAGCACTTTTCTCCGTTGCATCAATTTCCTCGAAACAGCAGACTCCGGCTACATCGAAGTCAATGGCACGGGTGTCGAAGTTCCGGTCAGGGACAGTGGAAAAGCCAGCACACAGAAGATCCTAGCGCTCCGACGCAACACCGGTTTTGTGTTCCAGAGTTTTAATCTCTGGTCCCACATGACAGTCCTTCAGAACCTCATGGAGGGTCCTCTGCATGTCTTGGGCCTTTCTTCATCGGAAGCCAGAGACCGCGCTCGCAAACTGTTGCAGCGCGTGGGGTTGGCAGAAAAGGAAGACGCCTATCCCGCTTTTCTCTCTGGCGGCCAACAACAGCGCGTGGCAATCGCACGGGCCTTGGCCATGGAGCCCGCGGCCCTGCTTTTTGACGAACCGACATCGGCGCTTGACCCTGAACTCGTCGGCGAAGTCCTTCGCGTGATGCGAGGTCTTGCTGAGGAAGGCCGAACCATGCTCGTCGTGACCCATGAGATCAGTTTCGCGCGCGACGTATCCTCACGCGTGGTTTTCCTCCACAAGGGACAAATTGAAATGCAGGGCAAACCTGCAGAGGTTTTCAGGCGTGGGCAATCAGAGCGCTTCGATCAGTTTCTGGCGAATACGGCACATTAGGAGAAGAGACAAAACATGACGTCAAGTCAGACGAGGACGGAGGAGGTCTATCATCGCATCAAGGCCGACATCGTGGGTGGCCTGATCGAGCCTGGCAGTCAATTGCCTTTTGCCAAACTGAAATCGGACTATGGCGCCAGTATGGGCGTGTTGCGAGAAGCACTGATGCGTCTCACAGCGGAGGGCCTCACCGTCAATCAGTCGCAGCTTGGTTTCAAGGTCATGTCGTTGTCGCTGGATGACCTGATCGATCTCACAGAAACGCGTTGCACGATCGAAGGCCTTGCCTTCATGGACTCGATCCATAATGGCGACATTGATTGGGAAGCGCGCGTGGTCTCGACCCATCATCGCATGGAGCGGACTCCGAAACATGATCCCAAGGAGATCGCTCCCGTTACCGCCGCCTGGGCTAAGGCACACCATGAGTTTCACATGGCGCTGCTCAGTGCGGCCAAGAGCAAGCGGCTCATGGGCATGGCAGAATCGCTGCGCGCTGCGGCGGAAGTTTATCGCCGCTGGTCCATGCCGTTCGAAGTGGTGAAGCGTGACGTTTCCGCAGAACATCAGGAACTGCTTGACCTTGCACTGAAGCGCGATGCCGAAGGGGCCGCAGCGTCACTTAGACGGCATCTGCTACAGACCAAGAACCTTGTGATCAATGGAGTCAAAGCCGGACGGCAATAGAGGAAAGCTAGAATGTCGCACAAACTCCATATGCCCGCCGAATGGGAAAGGCACGAGCGCACACTGATGGGCTGGCCGTGCCGTGTCTCTTCATGGGAACACACGCTGGAACAGGGCCGTAGCGAGTTCGCTGCCGTTGCTAATGCCATCGCGCAGTTTGAGCCCGTCACCATGGTTTGCGCTGAGGAAATCCATGCCGTGGCGGCGCGCAAGGTTCTTTCATCGGATGTCAGCGTGGTGGTCCGACCCATGGATGGCTCTTGGCTACGTGACAATGGCCCCCTGTTCGTGACGGATGGACAGTCGCGACGTGCCCGTCATTTCCGGTTCAATGCCTGGGGCGAGCGGCACGCCAACCGAGACCGTGACGCACGGCTTGGCCGGACGCTGGCAGAGGATTTGGGCATTTCCGTCGATGATGTTGATGTAGTACTTGAAGGTGGCGCAGTCGCCATTGATGGATCAGGCCTCATGGTGGCGCCGGAAGGTTGCGTCATGCATCCCTCGCGCAACTGGTACCTCACCAAGGCTGTTGCAGAGGAGCGTATCAAGGAAGCCCTCGGCCTCAGCAAGATCATCTGGCTGGGGCAGGGCCTCGCGGAGGATACCGTCCGCGACCCTGACCGCATGTATTATGGCACCGATGGCCACGCTGACCTGTTCTTCTGTTTCATCGGCCCCAGGCGCGCCTTGATGCTGAAGGCGGGCGAAGGTGATCCCAACGCACCGCATCTTGAAGCCTCCAAAGCCTTGTTGCAGCGTGAAGGTGTTGAGGTCGTGGATTTCCCCTACATGTCGGGGTTTCATGACGAAGGCCGTTGGATCATCGCGCCCTACATGAATTTCTACTTCTGCAATGGTGCGGCCATCGTGCCGGTTGCAGGTGCCGAGCCGGACAAGGACAAGGAAGCACTCGCCTATCTCATGAAACTCTTTCCTGACCGGCAGATTGTGCCCGTCACCATGCGTGCTGCTCCGCGCCAGGGTGGCGCCATCCATTGCATGACCCAGCAAGTTCCAGCTCTCTGACAGAGTTGGCGGCTAGTATCCCTCGCTCTTGGGGCCGGGGCGTTTCTCGTGGCGCGGAGGCCCTCCTTCTGGATCGAGTTCGGGTCACGGCTGGGCCAGGCGCTGCTGCCGCTGGCGTGGCGCTATGTCTCGAAGAGGATGACGGCGGAGGAGGAGGCTGCGTGGCGGGAGGCTGAGAGGCGGGGGCAGGGGGATGAGTGGTTAAAGGAGCGATGACTTAGGTAGGGGCAAAAGGCATTACTGAATGTGCGGTGAGTAGAGTATCGCAAAGCCGCATAACAAGGGAACCAACTCCCCAAAACCTCTCTTCGTTCACGCGCGTAGTAGTCTCACTTCACAATAGAGATGGTCAACTCGCAGAGGGTATGGGTAAACTGTGCGCCAATTCAACAGTGAAAAGCCCCAGGGGGCGGGGTGGAGAAGACTTCTTGCGG
>NZ_JBAXGR010000098.1:0-10910 GCF_037139295.1 Aestuariivirga sp. | reverse complement strand
TTTTCTTTCGGGGCTCGCGCCAATAACTGCCGGCTCTGCCATCATTCCCACTGACCTGTTCCCACTCACGAGGACGCTACCCGGCCAATGGTTTTCAATTGGTATGGCGGGGGCACTGTCCGCCCCTATGGTAAATGAATTACTTGGTGCCAAACATGCGGTCGCCCGCATCGCCCAGGCCCGGCACGATGTAGCCGTGGTCGTTGAGGTGGCTGTCGACCGCCGCCGTGTAGATCGCAACGTCCGGATGGTCCTTGGCGACGCGGCGGATGCCCTCGGGGGCGGCGAGCAGGCAGACGAGGCGCACGTCCTTGGCGCCCGCGTCCTTCAGCTTCTGGATGGCATAGGCGGTGGAATTGCCGGTGGCCAGCATCGGGTCCACCACGATGACCGGGCGCTCGCCGATATCCGATGGAACCTTGAAGTAATATTCGACGGGCTTCAGCGTGACCGGGTCACGGTAGAGGCCGATGTGGCCGATGCGGGCGGAGGGGAGCAGGTCCAGCATGCCTTCGAGCAGCCCGTTGCCGGCGCGCAGGATCGACACGATCACCAGTTTCTTGCCCTTGAGGATCGGGGCGTCCATTTCGGTGAGGGGGGTCTCGATCTTCTGGGTGGTCATCGGCAGGTCGCGCGTGACCTCATAGGCGAGCAGCAGGCTGATCTCGCGCAGCAGCTGGCGGAATACCGCCGACGGCGTTGTCTTGTCGCGCATCAGCGACAGCTTGTGGAGAACGAGCGGGTGATCAACCACGACGAGCGTCTTGGGAAGTGTGGCGTCGGCCATGGCGTGATCTCCTGTGGATTTCGCCTTCGTTTTGCGGAATGCGCCCCCCGTTTTCAAGGGAAGCCGGAACTCATCCACGGTTTTGCACCTTTTGGTCCGCTCAAGGGGCTTGCACAGGAACCGGGGGTTGCCTATATCGGTAACGACTAACGTTACAGAAAGGGACGCTCATGCCCGCCTCTGCTCCGATCCCGGCCGGCACACGCATCGGCCATGTTCACCTGAAGGTGTCCGACATCCAGCGGGCGCTCGATTTCTATTGCGGCTTGCTCGGCTTCGAGCTGCAGCAGATGTATGGCAAGCAGGCGGCCTTCATCTCGGCGGGCGGCTATCACCACCACATCGGCCTCAACACCTGGGAGAGTGCCGGCGGTTCGCCGCCGCCGCCCGGAACGACGGGCCTCTATCACGTGGCCATCCTCTATCCCACCCGCGCCGACCTGGCTGACGCCCTGAAGCGCCTTGTCGCCAACAAGCTGCAGCTCGATGGTGCCGCCGACCATGGCGTTTCCGAAGCGCTCTACCTTCATGACCCTGACATGAACGGTATCGAACTCTACTGGGACAAGCCGGAAGCAGCGTGGCCGCGCAATGCCGATGGCAGCATCGCAATGACCACCCAGCGCCTCGACATCAACGACCTCATCAACACCAAGCACGAAATGGAAAATGCATGACCGCCCGCGCCCAGCGGCCACGTGCACGCTTCACGCCACGAGCTGCCTGACAAGCGGCTTTCCACGCCATCCCAACGACGAAATCAACACGCGCTACAGAAAGGCAATCAATGTCCATCCTCTACTCGCCCGCCACCCTTGGCCCGCTCAAGCTGCAGAACCACCTGGTCATGGCCCCGATGACGCGCAACCGCGCGACCGGCAATGTGCCCAATGAGCTGATCGCCGAATACTACGGCCAGCGTTCCTCGGCAGGCCTGATCGTGACCGAAGGTACGTCGCCCTCGCCGAACGGCCTCGGCTATCCCCGCATCCCGGGCATCTTCAGCGCCGAGCAGGTGGAAGGCTGGCGCAAGGTTGTCGCGGCTGCGCATGCAGGTGGTGCCAAGTTCTTCATTCAGCTGATGCACACCGGCCGCATCGGCCATCCGCTCAACCTTCCCACGGGTGGCCGCGTCCTGGGTCCGTCTGCCATTGCAGCTGCCGGCGAGATCTACACCGATGCCGAAGGCATGAAGCCCCACCCCACGCCGGAACCCATGACGGACGCTGACATCAAGACCGCCATCGCCGAATTCGGCACCGCGGCCCGCAATGCCGTGGCAGCGGGTGCTGACGGCGTCGAGCTTCACGCTGCCAACGGCTATCTCCTCGAGCAGTTCATCCGTCCGTCGTCCAACCAGAGGACCGACAGCTACGGTGGCTCGATCGAGAACCGGGCGCGCTTCGTGCTCGAGGCTGCCAAGGCCGCGATTGCCGCCATCGGCGCTGACAAGGTTGGCATCCGCCTGTCGCCCTATGGCGTCTTCAACGACATGCCCGACTATCCCGAGATGGCATCCGACTATGCTTACCTCGCAGCCAAGCTCAATGAGCTGGGTCTCGTCTATGTGCATCTGGTCGATCACTCCCCGATGGGCGCTCCGGAAGTTCCTGCGGCGATCAAGCAGACCATCCGCAAGGAGTTCAAGCGCAGCCTGATCCTGTCGGGCGGCTATGACGCCCAGCGTGCCGAGAAGGAGCTGGAAGACAAGGCCTGCGACCTCGTCGCCGTTGGCCGTCCCTTCCTCTCGAACCCGGATCTCGTGTCGCGCTGGAAGTCAGGGGCCGCGCTCAATGAGATCGACTTCGGCACCTTCTACACGCCGGGCCAGAAGGGCTTCACGGACTATCCGAGCGTCTGATCGGCAGGTATGCCGCTTCAGACCTTCACGCACGCATCATGCCCGGGCTTGTCCCGGGCATTTTCATTGGGGGCGACGAAAAGGAAGCGGACGTGAGGAGTTGATCAGGCCAAAGCCGCCTTCAGCGCCTTCGGCAGCTCTTCCGCGAAGATGCCCAGGTCCTCCGCCGTGCCTGCGGTCACGCGGATGCAGCGGTTGAGGGGCGCCACGCCGGGCATGCGCACGAAGACGCCGGCTGCCACCAGACCATCGAGCACGCGCTTGGCGAAGGCGCCGTCGTGGCCGCAGTCGATGGCGACGAAATTGGTGGCGGAGGCAAGCGGTGTGAGGCCGTTCTTCCGCGCGATGGTGGCGATCTCGTCGCGCACGGCCACAACGGAGGTGACGACGCGGCGCAGGTGATCCTGATCGGTGAGCGCCGCTATGCCCGCCACCTGGCCCAGCCTGGTGACGCCGAAGTGGTTGCGGATCTTGTCGAAGGCGCGGATGAGGTCGGCATGCCCGATGCAGTAGCCAAGCCGCATGCCGGCAAGGCCATAGGCCTTCGAGAAGGTGCGGAAGCGCAGCAGCTTCGGGTTCGAAACATCGAGTGGCGGCAGGGTTCCTTCCGGCGCAAACTCGCCGTAAGCCTCGTCCAGCATCAGCAGTGCGCCATCGGGAATGGCGTCGATCATGCGTTGCACGGACGCGGAATCCCACCAGCTGCCCATCGGATTGTCCGGGTTGGCGAAATAGATCAGGCGCGCTTTCTCGCGGGTCGCGAGGTCGAGCAGCGAGGCAGGGTCCTCGCGGTCGTTCACGTAGGGCGTGGTGACAAGCTTGCCGCCGAAACCATGGACATGGAAGTTGAAGGTCGGATAGGCACCCAGCGACGTGGCAACCGTGATGCCCGGCTCGACGAAGAGCCGCACGGCATAGCCGAAGAGGCCGTCGATGCCTTCGCCGACCATCACGTTCTCCGGCGCCACGCCGAGGTGCTTTGCCAGCGCTGCCTTGATGTCATGGTTCTCCGGGTCGCAATACTGCCAGCTCTCCCCGGCTGCGGCCTGCATGGCGGCGACAACTTTCGGAGACGGGCCAAACACGCTCTCATTCGCCCCGATGCGGGCACGGAACATCGTGCCCGTGCGGCGCTCGAGAGCCTCCGGCCCCACGAAGGGCACGGAGGAGGGCAGCACTTCGCAGAGTGGCGTGAAGGGGAATTGCATCAGACGTATTTCCGCCAGTCGTGCTCTTCCTTGAAGCCGAGAACCTCGCGGATCTTGGCGTTGGAGAGCGGTGCCTCGTTGCCCACCATGGGGCGCTTGAGCGGAATCTGCGGTACATATTGTTTTAGGAAATCGGCGGTCGATTCCCGTGTGGTGATCGTGTCGTTCACCGCGTTGAACACCTGGAAGCCGAGGCCATCCTTCTCGATGCAGAGATGCACGATCTGACCGAGATCACGCGCATCGATGTAGCTCCATGCGTTGCGCTTGCGGTTCATCGGGTTGTCGAGGAAGCCCTTGAACATCGGGTATTCATGCGGCTCGATGACGTTGCCGATGCGCAGCGCATAGATGTCGGCGCCGTAGCGCATGGCGAAGGCCCTTGCCGTCTTCTCGTTCAGCACCTTGGACAGTCCATAGGAATCCATCGGGTCACTGTCGTAGTCCTCATCCAGCGGGAAATGGTGATAGTCCTTGTCGCCCTCAGCGAAGCAGACTCCATAGGTCGTTTCGCTTGACGCAATGATGACCTTGCGCACGCCCAGCTTCATCGCCGCTTCGATGACGTTGTAAGTGGAGATGGTGTTGACGGTGAAGGTGGCGTTGTCCGGCTGGATCAACACGCGCGGCACGGCGGCGAAGTGGACGACCGCATCCGGCGCCGATGGCACGCGGCCCTTGTCGTAGCCCTCGAAGCCATGATGCATGGTCAGGGCATTGAACACCTGCCCGGAATCCGTGACGTCGGTGATGAGCGTGTTCACGCCCGGACAGTCAAGCGGCTTCAGGTCGAGGTTGAGGATGTCATAGCCCTTGGCCTTGAGCCACGGCACCACGTGCTTGCCAGCCTTGCCGGACCCACCGGTGAAAACGATGCGCTTCGCCACGGAACTCTCCCTTCGACATGTGAGACATGTTGTTAGGAGGGAGGTTCCGGGCTGGCAAGCGTGACGATTGACCCGCCCTTTGCTGACTTAGTGCCGAGAACCGCCCGGCTCAAAGCAACTGAAGGAGTTGGCATCGTAGTTGATGCGCGGTGTGGCGCCGGAGGGGTACTGCGCCCCGTTGCACGACTTGCGGGCCTGGTCGAACAGCCGCGCGTCGGCCGGGTTTTGCGGACGTCCATAGCTCAGGGAGCCGCGGTCGCTAGGCCCGCGTGCCCCGCCATATGCGCCACCGCCGGCTCCATGGCCACCGCCGCCGCCGCCGAAGCCGCCACCCCCACCACGTGCAAAGGCATCCATCGGAAGGGTCGCGATGAGGGCAATGGCGAGTACCGCCGGAACATAACGCTTGATCATGGATTTGGCTCCTGTCTGACGATCCCTGAGGCTAGAATAGCACGTTCGGGATCCGTACAGGATGACTTGGGGTCGCAATGCTGCAATTCCAAGGTGTTGCAGGGATGCGTCACCCCGTCGCAAAGGTGAACCGGGGCTGGCAATTGTCGCCAGATGCACTTTTCCAATGGGTCTGGTTGTGTATAAATCTTCGAAATTCGGGGGGAAGCCTACATGTTCATGAAGTCGCTCAAAGTCATCGCCGCCTCGGCTCTGCTTTGCCTTGCCGTGCCGGTAGCGGCCCGCGCCGCCGATATTCCGCCGGTGCCGGACACCAGCGACTGGAAATTCACCGTCGCGCTCTATGGCTGGGCGGCGGGTTTGAACGGCGACGTGGGCGTATTCGGATTGCCCCCACAGAATGTCGACCTGCCCTTCAGCGACATCGTGCAGAACCTCGATTTCGCTGTCATGGGCCTCGCCGAGGCGCGCAAGGGCCGCTTCATGATGGGCGTCGACGCCACTTACACCAATGTCGGGAAGTCGGTTTACACACCGTTTGGCGTTGTCGCCAACCGGATCGACGTCACCAATACCAGCCTCATGCTCACGGGTGTTGCGGGATACGGCATCATCGACACCGACATGGCACGGCTCGACCTGATCGCCGGTGTGCGTCTGTGGTCGGTGAACAATGACTTCGACGCAAAGGGTGGACTGGTCGGTGGCCGGTCGTGGAGCGACGGCGCCACCTGGGCTGACCCGCTGGTTGGCGCCAAGCTGCGTGTCGACGTGCTGCCCAACGTCTATGTCGCCAGCTGGGCGATGATCGGCGGCTTTGGCGTCGGGTCCGACCTGATGTGGGACCTGATGGCCGGCGCGGGTTATGACTTCACCGATCATTTCTCGCTGTTCGGTGGCTACCGCGCGATGAGCGTGGACTACAGCAACGACGGCTTCGTCTATGATGTTGTCGAGCAGGGGCCTGTGGTCGCTGCCGTCGTCAAGTTCTGAGGTATAGCGCGCTCGCGCTTCCGGAGACGTCGCGCATTGTGAATAGGTCGAGGCGTCTTCTTCTGGCTCTTGTGGGGCTTGTGCTCGCAGCCTGTGCGGGTCCGACGGTCGAGTCGCTGCGCGATCCGGTGCCGGAGCCGCTCGTCAGCCGCACCGCTGTGCCTGGCTACAGTCATATCCGCTACTGGGGTGATGACGGCGACGGTCTGTCCCCCGCCGTGCTTGAGGAGATCGCCGCGCAGCAGAAGGCCGCCGGACTTTCGACCACGGTCCGGAATTTCCTGGCCATTTCCGGCGGCGGCAGCAACGGCGCCTTCGGTGCGGGGCTTCTGACCGGCTGGACCCAATCCGGAACACGGCCGGAATTCACTGTCGTCACCGGCATATCCACGGGCTCGCTCATCGCGCCCTTCGCCTATCTCGGGCCGCCCTATGACAGGCTGCTGACCGCAGCCTATACCGGCATCTCGGGGGAGGACGTGTTCCGGCGCAAGCCCGTCCTCAGCCTTCTCCGCTCATCAGCCGCGGCAGACAGCACGCCGCTTCGCCAGCTCGTGGCCCGCTATGTGACGGACCAGATGGTGGCCGACATCGCCGTCCAGAACGCCCGCGGCCGCAAGCTGCTCGTCGGCACCACCAATCTCGATGCCGGACGACCGGTGGTGTGGGACATCGGTGCCATTGCGTCGAGCCGCGAGCCTGGCCGCAAACAGCTGATCCAGGATATTCTCGTGGCATCATCCTCGATCCCTGGCGTTTTCCCGCCGGTGAAGATCAAGGTGGTGGCCGACGGCAAGACTTTCGACGAGATGCATGTCGATGGCGGTACGACGAACCAGGCCTTCATGTTCCCCTCGAACTTCTCGGTGAAGGCGCAGGACATCAAGCTGAAGCGCAGCGGCATCAAGCGCACGTTGTATGTGATCCGCAACGGACGGGTGACACCGGAGTACAAGATGGTGAAGCCGCGGCTTGCCTCGATCGTCGGACGTTCGATCAGCACGCTCATCACCACGCAGGGAGTGGGCGACCTTTACCGCATGTATTCCAACGCGCTCCGCGACGGCATTGCATTCCGGGCGATCTGGGTGCCTGACAGCTTCAATATGGAGGAGCCGGAGCCCTTCGACCCGCCCTTCATGAAGGCCCTCTACAAGGTCGGCTTCGACATCGGCCGCAGCAATATTCCCTGGGCCACTCAACCCCCGTAAGGTGGAGTGTTGCCGCCCAGTCCATCTCTACATTTTTAGCGGTTAAAGGACATCCAAGCATGCGCAAGTTACTGACGGCGGCTCTTGCAGCCGGGATCATCGCTCTCGGCATCGGCAGTGCGAGTGCCCAGCAGGGCCTCGGACCCTTCATGCCCAACAATGGCGGCACCATCACAACCGCCTGGACCAATGCCTTTGGCCCGGACGCCGAGTCGTGGATGACCTTCGCGAAGGTCGGCACCACCACTTTTGACATCAACTATTCCAGCTCGCGCGGCATGCGTGCCGTGCGCCGCATCCAGGTGGCGGATCGTGCCACCGCCCGCACGCTCGTGCTTGGCTACAATTCGGCCATGCCGCTCGTGATGCCTGACACCACGACGCTGGGCACCTCGACCGCAGTGCTGGAGCAGCTGCGCACCACTGGCTCCGCCCCGTCCTCCATTATCTATGATGCGGCGTTGAACAGGGTGGATGGGCAGTTCATGCTGCTTGATCCCAAGGCCAAGTTCTCCGTCCAACTAGGTGACCAGGTGGTGGATGTACCGGCCATTACCGCCACGGGCAGCTTCAAGGGCAGGTCCAAGTCGGCGACCGGCACCTTCACCTTCCTCAACAACAAGAACAACCCGATCCTGCTCGAATACTCGGTCCAGTTCACCGGCGAGGCCACCCCGCGTACAGAGCGCGTCGTGCGTGCCGTTCCCGGCAAGGCACTGCAGGGCGAGATGCAACAGGCGCTGGCCACGGTCGGCATGTACCGCACCTATGGCATCCATTTCGACTTCGACAAGGCCTCGATCCGCTCCGAATCTCAGCCGCTCATCAACGACATGGCGACGACACTGAGGAACAACCCACTGTGGACGTTGCGCATCACCGGCTACACCGACTCGATCGGAAAGCCGGCCTATAACCAGAAGCTCTCGCTGGCCCGCGCCACTTCGTTGAAGGCCGCGCTGGTGAAGCTCGGCATCTCCGCAGCCCGGCTTGATACTGCCGGTGCCGGCGCTTCAAATCCCGTGGGCTCCAACAAGACCCTGCAGGGACGCGCCCTCAACCGTCGCGTCGAGTTGCAGCGCACTGATCGCTGAACGGGAGACATCAAATCTTCTGCGGCCCCTGCGTGGGGCCGTTGTCATTTGAGCGGGCAACACAAGTAATTCGTGTGTGCACATGATGTTGCACGCCGCAGGAGAACATTGTACTTTGTGAATGTGATTAGGTAGTTCTTCTCTTGCCGAAACAGCGTCGCTGCCTGTAGGGCGATGCTCCCAGATACTACTTTTTTGCAGGCAGCAGGACACAAGAAGATGACAAAGAAAAACAGGCTGGTCGCCGTGCCCGATGCCTCAATGCTCTCGCTCTACAAGGCGCTTGTTGGCTTCCTCGCCAGTGAGGCACAGGTGCGCGGCTGGGACGATGTGAGCGAGCGCCTCAAGGCTGTCGAAGGTGCGCTCTCGGGGCGCATCGTGCAGGGCTGATCCTCCGACCCGCGGTACCGCTCTCCACCTTCGCGTGCTATATCGTGAGTCAAGAGGGGAGCATCCGAGAATGCAACGGCCAGACGACCCGCAACCTTCCATTGGTGGTGCTGCATCGCTGTTGGAGAGATTTGCGCTGCTGCTGTTGTTCGGCTTGCTGCTGGCGGGCGTCTATCTGGTTCTCAGGCCCTTCATGCTCGGGCTCGTGTTCGGCGCCATCCTGGCGGTGGTGGTCTGGCCGTTGCGCTCATGGCTTGTGCGCAAGGGGCTGTCGGGCCCGGCTGCTGCAAGTCTCTTGCTGTCGCTGCTGCTGATTTTCGTGCTGGCACCCATGGCGGTCGCGGCGCCGGGCCTCGCCGGGGAGGTGAAGGATCTGATGACGCAAGGCATGGCGTGGGTTGAGTCAGCCCCGCAGCTTCCTGCCTGGATCACGGACCTGCCGCTGGTCGGCAGCTCGATCGCCTCGACATGGGATGGGCTCCTGGCGCAGACACCGGAAGCCAAGGCCATGCTGATGTCCTTCTCGCAACCGGTGAGGCAGTTCCTGACGGATGCGGCCTTTGGCCTGGCCTCCAGCGTCATGGACTTCGCGGTGGCGCTGATCGTGGCAACCAGCTTCTGGTCGCGCGGCGACAAGGTTGCCGTGGTGCTGCGCGACAGCCTCTCCCGGCTCGGCGGGCAGCAGCTTGCGGATCTGACGAACGTTGCGGCCAGCGCCACGCGCGGGGTGTTCTACGGCATTGTCGGCACGGCAGTGATCCAGGGTCTTCTCATGGCCATCGGCGTGTTTCTCGCGGGGGTTCCGGGGGCTGCACCACTGGGCTTCGTGACGCTGATCTTCGCCATAAGCCAGTTTGGTGGCGTGCTCATCAACCTCGTGTGGGGCGGGGCCGCATGGTGGCTCTATTCAACCTCCGGCATGGGGCCGGCCTTCTGGTTCATCGTGGCCTGGGGCCTGTTGGTGACCTTCAGCGACAATCTTCTGAAGCCGCTGCTGATCGGTTCCAGCATCAAGTTGCCGCTGATGCTGATCATCCTTGGCGTGTTCGGGGCTTTATCTCCTTCGGCTTCCTGGGCTTGTTTATTGGCCCCACGCTCCTGGCAGTGGCCTTCGAACTTCTGGCAGCTTGGCGCGGGCGCAAGCGGACTGCCACGCCTGCGTGAGACCTTCAGTGACGGATGGTGGATGCTTGCGCGGACTGGTGCATGCGTGCTGAGTTGCCGTCAGCTTGTTCAAACAGGACGTTGCACATGAGACTCGGATCGTTGGCCTTTGCCGGGCTTGTTGTGGCGCTGCTGTCCGGCCCGGTGCTGGCGGATGGTTATCCCGCCATTCCGCTCTTCTCGGGCGACAAGACGGTGATGGACGAGCAGATCGTCTGGCCGGCAAGCGGCAAGGCGCATGTCAACGCACTGATCGTCGTGCTTGCGCCGGGGGAAAAGACGGTGGTGCACAAGCATGGCGTGCCCACCTTCATTCACATCCTCGAAGGCGAGGTTACGGTCGACTACGAAGGTCACGGCAAGCGCACCTACAAGCAGGGCGAATCTTTCCTCGAGGCCATGGATGTGGAGCATGCGGGCCTGAACAGCGGCACGGTTCCGGTGAAGATCCTCGCGGTCTACATGGGTGCGGATGGCGCCAAGGATGTCATCAAGAAGCAGTAAGCGGACGATCAGCCCGAGTGGCGCTGCCACCACCACAGGGGGGCGGGCCCGTGAAGCTCGCCGCCGTCACGCTGGCGGAGATAGCGGATGTAAAAGAACACGCTGATCCAGCTGACCGCGGCCGGATAGAGCGCAAAGCTATTGTAGGCGAGACTCGGAGTTTCCGTCTTGCCGAGCAGCGTCGCCGCAATGACCGCACCGAGCAGTATGACCATGACCACTGCCATGGTTTGCGCATCTTCCAGCGTGCCCCTGGCCGCCGAGAAGGCGACGAAGCCCCAGAAGAAGAACATGACGAAGAAGCTGCTTTCCAGCTGGCGCCCCACGAGCAGGGCGTGGACGGACAGGCTCACTGCAATCCAGAACAAACCCCAGTAACGCGTACTCTGCATCACCA
>NZ_JBAXGR010000097.1:0-11004 GCF_037139295.1 Aestuariivirga sp. | reverse complement strand
TCGAGGCGGCCGTCGTCCAGTTCCTGCTCGAGTTCCTCGTCTAGAGTGTCGAGCCAGTCCTGGCGGACATATTCTTCCTCAAGCGTCGGAGTTGCGCTCATCTGCCGTCTCCCATCTGATTATATGGTCTAAAAATGCAGTGTCTTTGCAACGAATCTGTGACAGCGTTGCACCCAAAGGCTGTATATGGGCGCGCAGTCTAATTGATTTTGATAATCCGGCTAAGTATTCGAGACAGAGGTATTGCGATAGGGGTTTTATGAAGATTGAAATCGAGCGCAAGTTTCCGCTTGCGTCGGAGCGTTGGCGGTCTCTGGTGAAGCGTAGCGAAACGATTCAGGACGGCCTTCTGGCCGCAAATGATGAGCGCAAAGTCAGGGTTCGGATCATTGGGGACCGCTCAACCCTCGCCGTGAAGACGCGGCGTGTTCGCGGGCAGCGTGAAGAATTCGAGTATGACATTCCGCGCAAGGATGCTGAGCGGCTTCTCATCGCTTGCGGCAACACAGTCGTCCAGAAGGTCAGGCATTACATCGTTCAGGCCGGGTTGACTTGGGAGGTGGACGAATATGAAGGCCTTCTCAAGGGTATCATTCTTGCGGAGGTGGAACTCGAGTCGCTCGACCAGCCCGTGACCATGCCAGACTGGATTGGGCATGAGGTGACAGCGGAGCCACCCTACAGAAAGATCAATCTTCTGCGCGCCAGGCAGGGGCTGCCCTTGGAAGATAGCGTGGATATATCATCCTCGGGTGAAAGTTGACCTGATTTGCCCCTCCTCGGGTCTATTTTTTTCCTGCGCGCCGCACCGAGCCGCTGTGCCTGCCGTAACGGTCAATAAGTGCAGCCAGCGTCTGCAAGGTCACTAGGGACAGCGCGGTCTCGAGATCGCAGCGCAGCACTCGTCGCTGCCGTTTTTCGTCGAACTTTCTAACCTGTCTCTCGACAATCATGGGGTAGACATCGACGATGCACTTGCCTTCCGCAATGCGGCGAGCGCGGTCGAACTCAAATGTACCAACGCACAGCGGCATGACGCGTCCCACCAATCCCGCTTCCTCGAAAGCCTCTTGCGCCGCCACTTCATGCGCGTCGAGACCCGGGATGGGATTGCCCTTCGGGATGATCCATCGGCCGCCGCCCCGGCTGGTCACCAGATACAAATAAAGGCTTCCGTCGACGGCAAACTGTACGGGGAGGGCAGCGATCTGGCGAAACATGGGAACTCAGGCACTCTTCGTGATTCGACATCAAATATGCACAGGAGTTTCGTCATGTACCCGTCATATTGCAATATTGCGAACGACTCTTTGTACGTCGTGTCGTAGCTTGAGGTATGCTCAGAGACCTCGGGGCCCACAATGACGCGGCAACCGCAGCGGCCCTTGTCGAGTCGCTTGTCCTCTCATTGGATGCGGACGTTCATTTTGCGTCAGGCTATCTCCTGGGTTGGTACCGCCACGCGACCCTCGTGGCCGGGTTCGCAACTTGCGAAAAAGTGAAAGGACTTCAAGCGGCAGGACATCTTCTGGGATTGAGGTTTACTCGGCCGGGGGCCGGTAGTCCTCTAACTCCGTCAGCCACTCATGGATTAGAGAAATCGCTGCGGGCTCGTCAAGGAAGGGCGCGTGACCGCGCTTCGCCACCTCGGCAAAAAGCATGTCAGGCCGGCGTCTGCGCATTTCAGTTGCCGTCGCTTGAGACAGGATGTCAGAGTTTTCGGCGCGGATCAGGGCCAGGGGGAGGCCGGCGCAGGCGTCGAAGAGGGGCCACGCATCGGCGAGCGGCTTTGTCAGTGCGGCGCGCAGCGCTTCGCCGATGGCAGGATCATAGGGATTGTTGAGACCGTCCGGGGTTTCGACGAAGTGGCGGACAGCCTCTTCAGCCCAGCGGAAGTCTGGCACGTCAACGAAGCCCGGCGAGCGGGCGGGAAGGCGGTCCATCACCTCCTCGATGGTTGCGACGGCGGGATGGATGCCGACATATTCAGCGATGCGCTCAAGGCCGTGGAACTCCACCACGGGTCCGACGTCGTTGAGGCACAGGCCTAGTAACCGCTGTCGGGCGGTTGCAGCCATCAACAGGCCGAGCAGGCCGCCGCGCGAGGTACCGATGACGGCAGCCTGCGGGATATCCAGATGATCGAGCAAAGCAATGGCATCAGCCGCCTCGTGGGCGACCGTATAGGTAACGACATTTGCCCATTGTGAGCCGCCGCGGCCGCGGCTGTCGAGCCGGATCAAGCGACAGCGCGGCAGGTGGTGGGAGAGATAGTCGAAATCGCGGCCATCGCGGGTGAGGCCGGCGAGGGCCAGCAGCGGCAGACCCGACCCCTCATCCTTGTATGCGAGGCGCACATTGTCGGCGGTCATGAAATATTCGTAGATCATTGAAAACTCCGGCGGATGCCTGTCTGCTCATGATCCGGCCCTGCGACAGTTTCAAGTGACCGCGATGAGCACCCGCAGCAATCAATGCGCCGTCCAGCCTCCATCGATCGGTAAAGCAGTTCCGGTGATCTGTGACCCTGCATCCGTACACAGGAAGGCAGCGAGCTCGCCGATGTGACGCGCTTCCACGAACTGTTTCGTCGGCTGCGCAGCAAGCAGCACGTCGCGCACCACCTGTTCCTGCGTCATGTGGCGGGCAAGGGCTGTTTCAGGAATCTGCTTCTCAACGAGCGGTGTCAGCACATAGCCGGGGCAGATGGCGTTGGCGGTGACGCCGAATTCGGCGCCCTCCAGAGCAACTGTTTTGGTGAGGCCGACCAAGCCGTGCTTGGCTATCACATAGGCCGATTTGAATGGCGATGCGACGAGCCCATGCGCCGAGGCGATGTTGATGTAGCGGCCCCACTTGCGCGCCTTCATTTCGGCCATCGTCAGATGCGTGAGGTGCCATGCGGCCGAGAGGTTGATCGCGATGATCGCCTCGTAGCGCTCGACCGGAAATTCCTCGATGGGGGCCACTGTCTGGATGCCAGCATTGTTCACCACGATGTCAATGCGACCGAAGGCCCGGCGGGCGACCTCGACAAGGATGGCAATCTGGTGCGGACTCGACATGTCGGCAGGGCTGTAAACCACACTGACGCCGGTCTCCGACTCCATATCATCCTGCAGTGCGGCGATCTCGGCGTCTTCGCCGAAGCCATTGAGCGCAATGTTGTAGCCGGCTCGCGCCAGTTCCCAGGCAATGGCGAGGCCAATGCCACTGGTCGATCCCGTCACGATGGCGGATTTGCGTTCGCTCATGTTCTGTACCTTATCGAGGTGGGGTCAGTTGAGGGTCATCACGGGAACATCGCCCTCTATAACGAGGGGAGCCGCCGTGGCTGCCACGATGTCCTCAACTGAGATGCCGGGCGCACGCTCCAGCAGGTGGAGGCGTCCGTCGCTGCAGCGGATGACGGCGAGGTCGGTGACGACCATGTCGACAGAGCGCAGCGAGGTGAGCGGCAAGCTGCAATGCTTGACGATCTTAGGCTCGCCCTTTGCGGTGTGCTGCATGGCAACGACGACGCGCTTGGCGCCGGTGACGAGATCCATCGCACCGCCCATGCCGGGTACCATTTTGCCCGGCACCTTCCAGTTGGCCAACCGCCCGGCCTCGTCAACCTCGAGACCACCGAGCACTGTCATGTCGAGATGGCCGCCGCGGATCAGGCCGAAGCTCATGGCGCTGTCGATCGAGGCCGCGCCAGGCACGGCGGTGACGAAGCCGCCGCCTGCGTCGGTCAGGTACTTGTCGTGCATGCCTTCGGGCGGCCGGGCGCCCAGCCCGATGACGCCGTTTTCGGCTTGGAAAAATACGCCGAGGCGCGCATCTACATAACCCGCCACCAGGCTTGGCAGCCCGATACCCAAATTGACCAGCATGCCCGGCTCGATCTCGCGCGCCACCCGACGGGCGATCAATTCCTTGGAATCCATCTTGTTCATGTTCGTCCTCAGGCTGCGCGTTCGAGAATGTGGTCGATGAGAGCGCCGGGCGTCTTCACGGCGTCGGGCGGGATGACACCGACGGGCACGATGGTGTCGGGCTCGGCGATTACCGTGCGCGCCGCCATGGCCATGATCGGGTTGAAGTTATGGGCGGTGAGCGTGTAGCAGAGATTGCCCACGTAATCGGCCTGCTGCGCTGCGATCAGCGCGAAGTCGCCGTGGATCGGCGTTTCCAGCAGGTAGCGCTTGCCGTCGACGGTGACCACCTGCTTGCCGTCTTCCACTTCGGTGCCGAGCCCGGTGGGGGTGAGAATGCCGCCAAGCCCAACGCCCGCAGCGCGGATGCGCTCGACGAGGGTGCCCTGCGGCACGAGCTCCGCCGTGATCTCGCCGGAAATGAGCTTCTGCTGGGTCTCGGGGTTGAGGCCGATGTGGGAGGTGATGATGTGAGCGACCGCGCCCGCCGTGATCAGCTTGCCAATACCGCGACCCGGCGTTGCCGAGTCATTGGCGACCACGGTGAGGCCCTTTGCACCCCTCGCGACCAGTGCGTCGATCAGCCGCTCGGGCGTGCCCACGCCCATGAATCCGCCGATCAGCAGCGTGGCGCCATCGGGTATCATGGCGGCCGCAGCTTCGGGCTTGAGGGAATGTTTCATCATGCGGCGCTCCGTTCGCTGTGGTTGACCATCGTCCGCACGGCGCGGGCGATGACGAGTTCCTCGTTGGTGCGGATCACCATCACCTGGGCGCGCGCCAGCTCGCTGCTGATGACCTGCGAATTTGCCTCATTGCGCGCATGGTCGAGCTCGATTCCCATCCATGCCATGCGGCTGCAGATCCGTGCGCGGATGCCGCGTGCGTTCTCACCAATGCCGCCGCAGAATACCAGGGCGTCAATGCCGCCCAGGGCTGCCGCCATGGCGCCGATCTCACGCTGGACGCGGAACACGAAATAATCGATCGCCTCGGCGGCATGGGGGTCGGTGGCGGCCTCGAGCACGCGCATGTCGTTGGACAGGCCCGACATGCCGAGCAGGCCCGACTTCTTGTACAGAAGGTCGCTGATGGCGGCCGCGGACAGGCCCTCCTGGTCCATCAGATAGAGGATGACGCCGGGGTCGATCTGCCCGGAGCGCGTGCCCATGGGCAGGCCGTCGAGCGCCGAGAAACCCATGGTCGAGGCAACCGACTTGCCGTTCTGGATGGCGCAGACCGAGGCCCCGTTGCCGAGATGGGCCACCACCAGCTTGCCCTCGGCCAGCCGCGGTGCGATGCGGGCGATCTCGCCCGCGATGTATTCATAGCTCAGGCCGTGGAAGCCGTAGCGCCTGATGCCCTTCTCGTAATAGCTGCGGGGCAGCGCGAAGGTGTCATTGACGAAGGGATGCGAGCGGTGGAATGCAGTGTCGAAGCACGCCACCTGCGCGGCCCTCGGAAAGGCCTCCATGGCGGCGCGCACACCGGCCAGATTGTGCGGCTGGTGCAGCGGCGCGAAGGGCTCGAGCCGCGCCAGTTCGGCGATGCGTGCCTCGTCGAGCAGCAGCGGCGCGGCATGGTCCGGTCCACCATGCACGACACGATGGCCGACCGCGGTGATCTCGAGGTCCGGAAAGGCCGCGAGCAGGATGGCGAGCGCGCTCCTGAGCGCCGCCGCATGGGAGGACACGTTCGGATGTTCGGCACCGATCAGGGCGGTCCCGTCAGCCGCTTTGATGCTGAGCGTACCCTCGGGGCCGATGCGGTCGGCAAGACCCGAGGCCAGCGGCTGGTCACCCTCGGCAGGGAACAGCGCGAATTTCAACGAGGACGAGCCGGCATTGAGGGTAAGGAGGGCGGGCCTGCTCATGTCTGTACCTCTGCCGTCATGCGGGCCTGGTGAAGGGCTGCGACGGCGCATGAGGCAAGCCGCGACATGCGCCCGTCGGAGCGTGAATTGAGGATGACCGGCACCCTGGCACCGAGCACCAGACCGGCACCTTCGGCGTGTGAGACGAAGGCCAGTTGCTTGGCCAGCATGTTGCCCGCGTCAATGCCCGGCACGACCAAGATGTTGGCCTGTCCCGCAACGTCACCGCGGATGCCTTTGGTGCGGGCGGCCGCGAGACTCACCGCATTGTCCATGGCGAGCGGCCCGTCGACCATGCCGCCGGTGATCTGGCCGCGGTCGGCCATCTTTGATAGCAGCGCCGCGTCGATCGATGACTGGATGTCGGGGTTCACGGTTTCAACGGCGGAAAGCACTCCGACGCGCGGTGGATCGATGCCAAGGGAACGGGCGAGGTCAATGGCGTTTTGCACGATGTCTATCTTTGTGGTGAGGTCAGGCGCGATGTTGATCGCCGCGTCGGTGACCAGCAGCGGATAAGGCATGCCGGGCACGTCCATCACGAATACATGGGTGAAGCGGCGGCCCACCCGCAAGCCATTCACCTTGTCCAGCATCGGGCGCAGCAGCTCGTCGGTGTGGAGGTGCCCCTTCATCACCGCGCCGGCCTTGCCGTCATTCACCAGCCGGCAGGCAGCTTCCGAAGCCTTGTGGCTGCCCGTGTCCATCACCTCGAAGCCTGCGATATCCGCGCCAAGGGCATGGGCGGTCTCCGCGATGCGCTGAGCATTGCCGATGAGGATGGGCGTGATGATGCCTTCCTGCGCGGCGAGAATGGCGCCGCTCAGGGAATTCTCATCCTCCGGGCAGACCACGGCGGTTACCAGCGGCGGCAGCGGCTTTGCCCGTTCGAGCAGGGCCTCGAAATGACGGTGGCGCTGGACGATGAGGCCCGGCACCTCAAGGTCGTCGACCTGGAATTTGCTGCGGGGCGCTTCGACGACGGCCTCGCCCTCGAGCAGGGTACTGCCGTCATCGCTGCGGCAGACCTCGGTGAGGAGGCGTACTTCGCCATTGTCGGCCTTCGCCTCCACGCGGACGCGGCAGATGAGCTCATCGCCCGCATGGGCGCGGCCGCGGAAACTCAGAGTCTGCGAAAGATAGAGCGTGCCTGGACCTGGCAGCATGGTGCCGAGCACGGCGGAGATCAGCGAAGCGACGAGCATGCCGGGCGCCACGGCATCGACCTTGCCGTCGCCATCGCCATCGATCTTCGGCAGGTGCATGGGGTTGAAGTTGCCCGAGGCCGTGGCGAAGACATAGAGATCATCCGCGGTGATCAGCCGTTTCAGTTCGGCAGTGTCGCCGACATTGAGTTCCGCGAAGGTCCGGTTGGTGAGTTTCAACGCTCGCCTCCCTTGCGGACCGGCACGCGCTTCTTCACGGCTGCGGCCTTGACACGGGATACGGCGGCCTTGCGACGCGGTGCTGCCACCTCTTCTTCATCGTCCAGCGGGTCCGTGGAGACGTCTTCTTCGTCCAGCGGGTCCGTGGAGACGTCCTCGGTGATCGCCGGAAGCTCCAGCACGACACGGAACTTCTGCAGCATCTCGAGGGTACGGGGCGCCATCTCGGCGATGGGGCCTGCAATGAACTGGACGGCGGACGCGGCGCGCTGACGCTCATCTTCCGTCCTGAGCAGCAGCGGCAAGGTTTCCACCGCCTTGTCGAGGGCGAAGCTGGCGATGATGGTCTGCTCATGGATGATCATGGCGCGGCGGTCAGCCGCCAGCGACTTGAAAGGCTCGTCGCGGGTCAGCACCTGGCTCGAGCGTTCGAGCCGGTCGCGGCGCACCCCGCCGCGATTTTCGGCCAGCAGGACGAGCATGCGGATGACCGCTTCGACGAAGCCGCCCCGGTCGATGTTGAACAGCGCCGCCTGGACCTCCGGCAGACCCTGCAGCTCGGAGGTGTTCTTCAGGGTGCGGCGCGCTTCGTGCGAGCGGCCGAATACGCGCATCCAGGGCGTGCTCCAGATGCTCTGGAACATCAACTCGGTCATCATGTCGCGCTGGTCGCGCCACAGATCGATCGCCTGCTCCATCATGTCGAAGACCAGTTCCTCGGCCGCAATGAAGGGGTTGCCGGGGCCCGCCTTTTGGCGCTTTTCGCGAACGTCGGCGGCAATCCGCTCCACCGGCGTCATGGCCGGGTTCTTGGACGACATCATGGCCCGCTGCAGGCGCTGCGGGTGGAGGGCGCGGCCCATCTCGGCGGTGGTGTCGGTGGTCATGGCGCGCAGCATCGGCCTCATCCACATCTCATAGGCCTGGGCCTGGATTTCCGAGGCCCGGGCCACCGCGGCGAAGGGGCGCTCGTCGCTCACCCCGTCATCGAGGCCGCGGATGTCGTCGAGCGTACGCTCGGTGAAACTCACCGTGAAGTGCTTGTCGCCGTCCTTGTCCTCGATGTTCTCGATGCGCATTTCATAGAGGTTGGGTGCCAACGCCTCGATGGTATTGAGGGTTGAGGTGACTTCGGTGTGTTCCTTGTTGGCGATCTGCGAGGAGACGAAGATGCCGAGGTGCCCTACCTGGTCATGCACCATGTAGATGATGCGCTGGCCGCGCAGGCGGATCTCGGAGACGTCGGCATAGGTCTCGGCGATCCAGTTCAGCGCCTGCTGTGGCGGCGTGATGTTGTCGCCATGGCTGGCGAAGACGATGATCGGCGCGCGGATAGCCTTGAGGTCGACATGGCGGCCTGGCTCGATGCGCGCCTCGTTCTTGACGAGGCGGTTGCCGACGAACAGCTGCTCGACGATCCAGCGGATTTCCGCTTCCGTCATCAGGAACAGGCCACCCCACCACTTCTCGAATTCGAGGAAGCGTTCGTCACCCTTATCGATGTCGCGGTAGAGATCGGTGTATTTGCGGAACAGGGTGCGCGCCGGATTGAGCATCTCGAAATTCTGCACCAGGTGCGCACCGTCGAACAGGCCGCCGCCCAGGTCCGAGAGCATCATGGGGATCCATGTTCCGCCATTGACGCCGGCAGTATAGCGCATCGGGTTTTCGCCGACTTCGCCGCCCCAGGTGGCGACCGGCGCGCCGTTGATGACGATCGGGCCGGTGAGGTCTGGGTTGGTGGCGGCAAGCAGCAGGGTTGCCCAGCCGCCCTGGCAATTGCCGACGATCACCGGCTTTGGCGCCTCGGGATGGCGGCGCATCACCTCACGCACGAAGGCGGCTTCGGCGCGCGTCACATAGGACAGGAACTGCCCCTTCTCCGGCAAGCGGCGGAAGGCGACGAAATAGACCGGATGGCCATCGCGCAGCGCCACGCCAACCTGGCTGTCGGCCTTGAAGCCGCCGATGCCCGGGCCGTGCCCGGCACGCGGATCAATGATGATGAAGGGCCGCTTCGAGTCTTCGATCTCCACGCCCTTTGGCGGGACGATCTTGAGGAGCATGTAGTTGCAGGGCAGCGGCAGGTCGGCGCCGTCCATCACGATCTCATAGTCATACATGAGCACCGGCGGGCAGCCCTCGGCCTCATGGCTGAGGAAGATGTCGCCGCGCTTGCGCAGCGTATCGGCGGTCAGAATGGCGCGCTCGGCGGAATCGCGCAGGTAGCTCTGGAAATCCTCCAGCAGCCGGTTGCCGCCCTGTGCCTTGCGGAAGCTGTCCATCACCGCATGGGCGGCGTCGAGGGTCTTGCGGCTGCGGTCGCTGTGGTCATGCAGGATGCGGCTGCTGTGGCGGGTCAGCGCCTTGCCCACCATGTCACCGGTTTCGGTCACCTGTTGCAATTCGCCGCGCGCTTCCTCCATCGCGCCATGAAGCTTGGCCAGCGCATCGGCCTCGGGCCGCGGCACGTCGGGTTGATTGGCGATGGTGAAGAGATCGAAGATGCTGGTCATGGTGATCCTCATGCCGTGATGGAGAAGCCGCCGTCGACGTCGTGGACGCCGCCGGTCAGGTTGCGGGCCGCAGGTGAGGCCAGGAAGGCCGCCACCGCCCCAACGTCCTCAATGGTCGCCAGCTGGTGGGTGGGCGCACGTTCGGCGGCCTCGTTGAGCAATTCGTCGAAGTCAGCGATGCCGGAGGCGGCACGCGTCTTCAGCGGGCCGGGCGAGATCGCATGGACGGTGATGGATTTTTCGCCGAGTTCGGCCGCCGCATAACGCACGGCGCTCTCAAGTGCGGCCTTCACGGGGCCCATGATGTTGTAGTTGCGCACCACGCGCGTCGAACCGAAGAACGACACCGATAGGCAGGTTCCGCCGTCGGCCATCAGCGGCTCCGCCAGCTTGATCATGCGCAGGAAGGAGTGGACGGACACGTCCATGGCAAGCCCGAAGCCCGCAGGGCTCGAGTCGATCACCCGGCCATGCAGGTCGAGCTTCGGGGCGAAAGCGATGGAGTGCAGCAGCACATCGAGCCTGCCCCAGCGCGCGGCGATCTCGTCGAACACCGCCTCGAGCTCGCCAGGCTTGCTGACGTCGAGCGGCATGATGATCTCCGCGCCCACGTCCTCGGCAAGGGGGCGCACGAAGGGCGCCGCCTTGTCATTGAGATAGGTGACGGCCAAGTCTGCCCCTTGGGCCTTGAACGCTTTGGCGCATCCCCATGCGATCGAGTGTTCATTTGCAATGCCGACCACCAGAATTTTGCGACCTGCGAGCGAAAACATCCTGTTAACATCCCGTTGTTGCATCGCAACACAAGAATGCTCGCGTTACGTTATTGTGACGGTTGGGTTGCGATTGCGCGATTTGACTGAGGTCAATGAGTGCTCTCGAGGGGGCCGCGGCGTCCTTCGGACAGGACGGAGTTTCAAACCCGCCTCGCGGAAGCGGCGGATGCCGTCATGGGCCAGCGGGCCGAATGCGTGATGCTGAATATGGGGCCGCACATCGTCGCTTGTCTTGGTGCCATTCTCGGCCGCATGGACCGCGATCAGAGCAAGCGTCTGGAGAGGGTCGTCCCGTTCGGAGCCTGGGATGGTCCCGGTACCCCAGTGACTGAACTGCGGGAGCTTCTCCTTGCCCCCCGGCAAAAACTTGTCATACAGGGCTGCTAAATCGTAAATTATATAAATAAATCTTCGTATCTTCAGCGAGATGGTAATCTGATGTCCAACAGCCCCGTCGCCGCGCAATCAATGCTCGATACCAGCCCTCCGAAGCTGTGGACCAAGCTGCTTTTCGTGGCGGTTCTCGCTGGGGGC
>NZ_JBAXGR010000096.1:0-11263 GCF_037139295.1 Aestuariivirga sp. | reverse complement strand
CCGCAAGAAGTCTTCTCCACCCCGCCCCCTGGGGCTTTTCAATGTTGAATTGGCGGTTCTAAACGGAGCCCATCGTTCAATCCTACAACGCCCGCCCCATCTGGTTTGCTCAGATACAACTTGTGGCGCTTGTCAGATCCTTTGTCGACATTGTGGTAGTCAAACCGTTCTCAAGCGTCCGCAGCGAGCCTCACGGGCGGGCAGACCCACGATATTACCCAGGCCGAAACGCTGGCCGCCCAAGTCAAGCCCGGAGCCCTTCTCGGCGACAAGGGCTATGACTCCGACGGCCTCATTGCCAGCCTCGAAGCGCGCTTAATCAAAGTGGTGATCCCGCCGAAGGCGAACCGCAAGGTCCAGCGCGCCTGCGACTTCGCGCTCTACGCCGAACGCAATCTGGTCGAACGCTTCTTCAATTACATCAAGCAGTTCAGAGGTATAGCGACACGTTACGAGAAAACCGCCCGGAACTTTCTGGCCGGACTACATCTCGCCTGCGCTCTTGCTTGGCTCAAATGACGGCACACCTAGACGATATTGACGGTCTCCGGGCGGACTGTGATCTGTGTTTTGCGAAATTCCTGGCGAAATACGCGTGGTGACTGACCAAACTGGGCGGTGAACGCCCGTGTGAAAACCGACGGGTAGGAAAATCCGCAAGCGTAGGCGATATGCTTGATGCCGCGTTCTTCGTAAAATAGTAGGTTGCGCGCCGCCTGAAGCCGAGAACGAAGATAGAGCTGGTTGGGGGTCTGGTTGAATTGGCGAAGGCAATGGCGCTCCAGTGTCCGCACGGAGATACCGAGGTGGCGCGCGAGGCTCTTTGGCGACAGCGGGAAATCAAGATTGCCTTTCATCAACGCCACGATTCTTTGTGATAGGGAAGAATGAGTTTCGCCAATCGCATCGTCGTCGGTTCTCTGCGGATGAATGCCTTCGCGTGGCGCATGGATAAGCGCATTGGCGACTTCCTTGGTAAGGCTCGCCCCGCGCAGCCTTCCGATCAAATTGAGCATCAAGTCGAGTGTCGCAACGCCGCCTGCACAGAAGGCAAGTTGACGATCGATGAGGTAGATATGGTTCTTTGTCTCTCCCGCGGGAAAATGCTCAAGGTAAGATGACACAGCCTCCCAGTGCACCACGGCCTCGCGATCCCCAGTGAGGCCAGCTGCCGCGATAGCGAAGGCGCCCGTGTCGACGCCTATGATCATCGATCCATGCCGATGCGCATTGCGCAAAGCTCCAAGCACATTTGCAGATACATTCTGCATTGGCAGGTTGCCTTCTAGGACGACCACAAAGTCACAGCGCGGAAAGGTGGCCAGGTCGTAGTTGGCTGTAATCCACATGCCGTTGCTAGCGCGTACCGAGCCGCCCGAATCCGAAATCATGATCCATTCAAAAAGATGCTGACCGCTGTTCTGGTTGGCTATCCGCAGCGCCTCGGTCGCCATGATGAGGGCATTCATGGGAAATTCTGGTTGCAGCAGAAAGGCGAACCGCGGACGGTGGTTGGAGGCGGCTGCGATGACGGGATTTGTTTCTGTGACCACGACAAGTGCCCGAGAAAAACTACCAGCGACGCTAGAGATATATTATCTGACGCTACAGGTCAACTCTTGGGCGGTTGATTGGCCAACACTGCTTTACGCCGAGAGCACGTTCTGAGACGGCCTCGGCGAGGGAACATAGAAAAATAAACCTTAACAGAGCGTGGTCTGCGCCCAGCGCATGCCGCGTTGGAGGGAGATTGTCATGGACGTGACTTCATTGAGCAAATCGAATTTTGCTCTCAACCGAAGAACACTTCTAAAGTCCGCTGCGGCCGCTGGCGTGGGTCTTTCTGTTCCGCACATCTGGACTGGCCGTGCCTCGGCTGCCAACCCGATCGAGATCGTGCATTGGAGCTGGCTAGCGGCTTCGGACGGCGAGGTGTGGGCCAAGATGATCGCCGCCTTCAACGATGCGCACAAGGACAAGGGCGTCCAGATCCGCATGGAGGTGGTTCCTGAGGAGCAATATGTGACTAAGGTGCTGGCGGCCGCGGCCACCGGCAAGGCACCAGACTTTGGCTGGGGCACGGCGGGTAAGTCGGCCCAGCTGGCGCGCGACGAGGTGATCATACCGCTTGATGATCTCATCGCAAGTTCCGGTCTCGACCTCGCCGACTTCAGCGCTACATCGGTCTCGGCCTCGCGCTATCCGAAATATGACAACAAGGTCTTCATGATACCTATGGACCTGATGAGTCTGCAACCAGAGATCAACCTCGATCATGCGAAGGAAGCAGGCCTCGACATCGGCAAGCCGCCGCTCGACGGTGATACGCTGATGGAATGGGCGAAGGCCATGACCAAGCGCGAAGGCGACAAGGTCACCCGCTCGGGGATCATGATGACTGGTTCCGGCGTTCAGCCGACCGTCACCTGGGGTATCGTTGCGGAACAGATGGGGTTCCAGCGCGCCAGTGACGATCTGAAGACGGCTTGCGTGAACCCCGAAGCCGGCAAGGCGGCGATGCAATGGGTGCTCGACCTTTTCGACAAGCACAAGGTTTCGACTCGCGATGTCACTGACCGCTACAAGGCGTTCGGCACGGGGCAGGGCTCAATCTTCTGGACCGGTCCGTGGACGCTCAACGGTTATGTAACGCAAAAACTGCCGTTCAATACGGTGCTATTTCCTAAGATTGGCGCCAAGCAAGTCACCTATCTCGAAATAGGTGGCCTGGAGTTCTACAGACAGGCTGACCCGGGTCGCCACGAGGCAACGATGGCGGCTGTTAAATGGCTGTCGGACAACAGCTTCCTGTGGACTACGGTTGGGCGCGGCGCCTCTCCGCGCAAATCGATTCTGGATCGTCCGGACTACAAGACCGCAGGTAACCCGTGGGATATCCGCGGCGCCTTCGTCGACGGAATGAGTTTTGCCACGGTCGGCGAGATCCCCGTGGTGAATGGCCCCAACTTCACGATCTATTCGGGAGGAAATTTCCTCGCTAAAACGCTCGAGGGCGTATGGTCGGGACAGACGACAATCGATGCGGCGATGCAGCAGATCCAGACGCAGTGGCAGTCCGACCTGGACGAAGGCTGACCCCGGACTAGCTTGCCGGGAATCTAACTGATCCTTGGCCCGTCGCGCTCAGCATCGCGACGGGCCACCACCCCCTGAATATTGCCGCAAAGCAAACAGATCGACATGACAACGGCAATCTTGCAAGGCCATGCCGACGTGGAAGCCGAGCGGCATCCGACCGACCGCGCGGGCTATCTGCTCGTCGCTTTCTTCGCGCTACCATTCTTCCTATTCAACATCCTTCCCGTGCTTGTCGGCGTCTATGTCTCGTTCACGCGTTGGAGCATCGTTGGCACCCCAAAATGGGTGGGGCTCGACAATTTCCACAAGGCGTTCGCCGACCAATGGGTTGCGGTCGCCTTCAAGAATGTCTTCCTTTACGGCCTCGTCATCGTCCCCTGCGTCACCGGGCTCGGCCTTCTCTTTGCGCTTTTCGTAAACAAGCGCTATCCACTGTCGGGTCTGGCGCGAACGCTCTTTTTTGCCCCCACGGTCGTGTCCGCGACGGTGATTGGACTTGTATGGGTCTGGATGCTTGACACCCAGTATGGGCTCGTCAACTACTATCTGTCCTTTGTCGGTTTTGATGACATCCCCTGGCTCACTTCGACGCGCTGGTCGCTGATTGGCGTCAGCATTGCCTCGGTATGGTGGGATCTCGGGCTTGCATTCGTGCTGTTCCTCGCTGCCTTGCAGGATATTCCAGGCGAGATCATCGACGCAGCGCGAGTGGATGGTGCCAACCGCTGGCAGCGCTTCAAGCATGTGATCCTGCCGCATCTGCGACCCGTCATCAGCATGGTTGTGACGCTGCAGTTGATCTCCACGCTGCGTATATTCAGTCAAGTCTACGTCATGACCAATGGCGGCCCGGCTAGCTCTTCGTCTTCGCCGATCCACTACATCTACAATCTCGCCATCGTCAGAAACCTGTTCGGCTACGCCGCCGCCGTGTCCCTCTTGCTGTTCGTGTTGATCCTGGCGATCACCGTGGTCCAGCGCTTTCTTCTTAGGGAGCGTGTGTGATGACTGACTGGCTGGACCAAAAACTCGAGGCGCGCGGCCTCGAAAGGGCGGATCTCTTCATATGGCCGTTCGGCATGGCGGTTGCAGTTCTCTGGGCGCTGCCCTTTGTCTGGATGGTGTCGACGTCCTTCAAGTTTCCGGGCGATGTAATGACCAAGGACATCGAATGGCTTCCTCACCGCATCACCTTGGACAACTATATCAAGGTCTTCAACTACCCCGTCATACGCTGGGGCTTCAACAGCGTGGTGCAGGCGACGGTATCGACCTTCCTGTGTGTCCTGTTCGGTGCGATGGCCGGCTACGCGTTGGCGCGCATGCGGTTTCCCGGACGCGATACGCTATTCTACATCTTCCTCGCGTCGCTGATGATCCCCACCGAGGTCTCGGTGATCCCGCTGCTGCTGGGCTTCGTCGAAGTCGGCTGGGCAAGCAGCTACCAGGCCCTCATCCTGCCATCGATCGGCAATGTGTTTAGCGTCTACATTTTCCGCCAGTTTTTCATGTCCTTCCCCAAGGAACTGGAGGAGGCAGCAAAAATGGACGGCGCGGGACCATTCAACCTGTTCTTCCGCATTGCGCTGCCGCTTGCCCGGGCGCCGGCAATCGCGGCGTCCGTCATCATCTTCACCCTGAACTGGAACAACTTCCTGTGGCCGCTGCTCGTCACCTTTGACGAGTCGATGAAGACGCTTCCCGTCGGAATAGCGGCCTTCACGCCAGTGGTTGGAACGCAGACCCAAATTGAGGGCTATAGTGTAGCCATGGCGGCGGTGACCATCCTGAGCATCCCCAGCTTGCTGCTGTTCTGTTTTCTGCAGCGCTACTTCATCCAAGGTCTTTCCCAGGGCAGTTTGAAACAATGACGTTACGAACCTATTCCCGCGCCGATCTTGTCGATCCTTTGCCATGCCAACATTTCATCGATGGCAAGTGGCGAAACTCCACCGACGGTCGAACATTTGAAACGATCGATCCCAGCACGGAGGCGGTGCTGACGATCGTGGCGCGCGGCGGCGCCGGCGAAATCGACGCCGCGGTCAGGGCCGCGCACCGGGCGCTACATGGCGACTGGCGCGACTTGAACCCCGCCCAACGCGGACAACTTCTCTTCAAGCTTGCGGATTTGCTGGAATCGGACGCCGAACGATTTGCATTCCTGGAAACGCTCGATGTCGGCAAGCCGGTCAAGGAGGCCCTCGGCGACATCAGGGGCGTGTGCGCGACGTTGCGTTATAATGCCGGCGCCGCCGACAAGATGGAGGGGTCGACGATCCCGCTCGGTCGTGATTTCGTGGATTTCACCATGCTGGAACCGGTCGGCGTGACCGGCCATATCGTTCCCTGGAACTATCCCCTGGGCATGGTTGCGCGCTCGGTGGCGCCGGCACTTGCCGCGGGCTGCACGGTCGTCATCAAACCCGCTGAGCAATCGCCGCTCACGGCGCTGGCCTTCGCCGAACTGTGTCAGAGGGCGGGATTGCCAGATGGCGTGGTGAATGTCGTGGCAGGCTTTGGCGAAGACGCTGGGGCAGCGCTCGTCTCACATCCCCTCGTCCGCGGCATCACCTTCACCGGCTCGGTCGAAACCGGGCGCAAGATCTACGCTGGCGCGGCACAGGGGCTGAAACCCGTGGTTCTGGAACTCGGCGGCAAGAACCCGATGGTAGTTTTCGAGGACGCCGATCTAGAAAAGGCGGCCTTCGATGCGCTTGACGGCGCCTTCGGCAACAGTGGTCAGGTTTGCTCTTCCTCGTCGCGGTTTCTGCTGCATCGATCGATCCGCGAGAAATTTCTCGACCGACTGGCGGAAGGCGCGGGCCGGCTGACCGTCGGCAGGGGCCTCGACAATTGCGATCTCGGGCCGCTGGTTTCGAAGGAGCAGCATGCAAAGGTTCTATCCTACATCGACGGTGGACGTGCATCAGGAGCGACATTGCGGCTTGGCGGCGGCCGTCCCAAAGGACTTAAGACCGGTTATTTCGTCGAGCCGACGATTTTCGATGATGTCGATCCGGCAAGCGTTCTGGCGCGCGAAGAGATTTTCGGTCCAGTCGCCGTTGCGCTGTCCTTCGATACCGCCGACGAGGCGCTTGCCATGACCAATGGTCTCGGCTTCGGGCTCGTCGCCGGTGTTTACAGCCGCGATATCTCGCGTGCCCTGGCATTCGCTCGCGACGTTGAGGCCGGCTCGGTCTGGATCAATGGCTGGTTCATTGGTGGTGTCCAGGCGCCGACCGGCGGCATCAAGGACAGCGGGGTCGGCCGGGAGCGTGGATTGCCCGGCATCCGCAATTATCTCAGCGTCAAGAATATCGGAATACGGCTGTAGGCCGAAAAACCAAGAATATCAAATAGATTGAGCGAGGGAATGACTACTATGAAAGACGTCGAACACTTCACGATCTTCAAGGATCCAGCGCATTGCGTAAACCAGATCGCGACGCGACTTCTGAAGAACGGCGATATATTGGCTGTTTTTAATGAAGAGCGTTTCCCTTTCCACCATGACAGCGGTCAGACGCTGATGACCCGCTCGAAGGATGGAGGCAAGACCTGGAGCTCGCCTAAGGTCGTGCTTCCCTGGTCTGAAACGCAGGGAAACTGGGATTGCGGCATCTGCGAAACGCGCGATGGCACGCTCATTGTCAATCTGACCATCACCGGCTTCTTCAAGCGGGGCATCAATCCCGAACAGCCGTCGTGGAGTTCCCATCCCAACACCAAGGAATGGGGTGACTGGACCTGGGCCTTTAAGACGCAGGGCTGGCTCGGCACCTACATCGTCAAATCGAAGGACGGCGGTGAAACTTGGACTCAGCCTATCCCCGTCAATGTGCGTCCGCTCAAACATGGCGGCTGCCGTCTCGGTTGCTGGGAGTTGCCGAACGGCTCGCTGCTCATGGGCCTCTACGGTCGCATCCACGGCTATGAGGAAGAAGGCGAGGGCGAAAGCACTCGCTCCGCGCTGATGCGCTCGGACGACGGCGGTGACAATTGGGAGTACTTCTCGACGCTAGGCTACGACCCGGCCAGCATCATCGACTATGAGGAGCCTGGTCTGGTCCGGCTCGCAGACGGCAGACTGGTCTGCTTCATGCGCACGCATGTCAACCCGACAAGTGACGCCAAGAACATGGTCATGATCATCTCTGAGGATGACGGCTTCAGCTGGACCCCGCCGAAGTGGACTAATATCTGGGGCTATCCGCCGGAGCTGATCTCCCTTCAGGATGGCCGTTATCTAATGGTCTACGGCTATCGCCGGCCACCCTATGGCGTGCGTGCAATCATTTCCGACGACGGCGTGACCTGGGATGTGAAGAACGAGTTTGTCATTCGCGAAGGCGGTGTGCCTGGCCAGACGGTGACCGAGACACCCGGCTCGAGCCGCATGTCGCCGGTTTCTGGTAAGATGGAGGGCGGTGGTATCGACTGGAACCACCCCGGCATTTACCAGCACATAGGCTACCCCAGTGTCATCCAGACGCAGGACGGAGCCATTGTCTGCTCGTACCACGAATGGAGCGATGACCCGAAGCCGCTGCAATATGTCCGCTGCACGCGCTTCCGGATCTGAGCCTCCAAGATGACATCCGGCACGGCAGCCTTGACACCGCGAATGGATCACCAGACGATCCACTGCGATCCGCATGCATACAGCGCGCATCCGCATCTCGCGGTTGCGGCCAACGACAATTGGCTGCTGGTATTCACACAGTCGCGCCGACGTGCCGGGGTTCTGCATCCACCGCAGGACCCGCTGTACTGCAACATGCTTATGCTATCGGCGGATGAGGGGAGAAGCTGGTCGGCTCCTTCCATCGTTCCCGACTTTGGATGGCAAGGCGTGGAATGCGCCGGCCTTACTCCGCTGCGTTCGGGCGCTGTGCTACTAAACCAGTGGCGGTTCAGATGGCACACTCTCGCCCAGGCGCAGGCCAATCTTGCGCCTGGCACCTATACGCGGCCAGAGCAACTGCTGGGCGCCGACGCCATGGCTACCGAACTTCAGGATTGGACGCCTGAGAAAGCAACGCTTGCCGAACGCTATCCCTGGGCCCGTGGCGGTGGGCAGACGTGGGTTCATCGTTCGCTCGACGGCGGCAGAACGTTTTCCGGGTCGGCCCGCATCGACACCGCTCCTTTCACCGGCGGCTACGGCATGCGCGGTGGCGTCGAGGTTGGAGGTGAAATCGTGCTGCCGCTGTGCGATGTGCCGAACTATGCCGCCGTCTTCACCGTCCGATCGGGCGATGGCGGTCAAAGCTGGTCTGAGCCGCGTCTTGTCGCGGCCGGCGAGGGGCATGCCTTCGAGGAACCGGCGCCCATCCTGCTGCGCGACGGCCGCATCGTCATGCTCCTGCGCGACAATATCTCGCGCATCCTGCATGTCGTCAGATCAGCTGATGGTGGCCTCTCGTGGAGTGCCGCGTTGCCGACCGGGATCGAAGACTATCCGGCCGATCTGATTGAACTCGATGACGGCCGTATCGCCTGTGTCGCCGGAAGACGGCGCACGCCTTTCGGCATTGCGCTATATACCTCCCATGACAAGGGAGACAGTTGGAATTCAGCCACTCCCTACATGGTCCGCTCGGACCTTCCCAATCGGGATCTTGGCTATCCATCGCTGGCGCTGCGTGCCAATGGCAGCCTCTACGTCGCCTACTACGCGCAAGATTCCCAAGGCATCACAGGCATCCAAGCCAGCGTTCTCATGCCCGAGGCTAACGGCTGGCGTCAGGAAGGACTTGACTATGGCCAAGGTTGAGCTTTCGGGCGTCTCCAAGAAATATGGCGAGAAGATCATTATCCCCGGCATCGATCTGACGATTGAGCACGGTGAGTTCCTAGTCTTTATCGGGCCATCGGGCTGCGGAAAATCGACATTGCTGCGAATGATCTGCGGCCTAGAGCCGATCAGCGGCGGAAGGGTGGCGATCGGCGGTAAGCCGATGCGCGGCATACCGCCAGCAAATCGTGGTGTGGCCATGGTGTTCCAGAGTTATGCACTCTATCCGCACAAGACGGTCGCCGAGAACATGGCCTTCTCTTTGCTGATGCAGGGTATGCCAAAAGCCGAACGTGACAGACGGGTCGCCGCCGTCGCCGACACGCTTCAGCTTAGTCCATTTTTGGGCAGACTTCCCAAGGAGCTTTCCGGTGGACAGCGGCAGCGCGTGGCGATCGGCCGGGCGATCGTGCGCAAACCTGAGGTGTTTTTGTTCGACGAACCGCTGTCGAACCTGGATGCTGAACTGCGTGTCCAGATGCGTCTTGAACTGGCCAAGCTGCACAGAAGCCTAGGCGCCACGATGATCTATGTGACGCACGATCAGACCGAGGCAATGACGCTTGCCGACCGAATTGTAGTGTTGCGCGATGGTGTGATCGAGCAGTTCGGCACGCCGGCGCAAATCTACGACGCGCCCTCCAACCGGTTCGTTGCCGGATTCATGGGTTCGCCCAAGATGAGTTTCCTCGAGGCGTCGGTCGAGAAGCAGGAAGGTACGCGCCTGACGTTACAGATCGCAGGAACGACCGATGGCAGCGTGGAACTGAATCTGGTGCGGTCGATGACGCTCTCCGGCAGCCTGACCGTCGGCATCAGGCCGGAGCATTTCAGCACGCACCGAACTGCTGGCCCGCGTCTGCAGGCGGATGTCGAGTTTGTGGAACGGCTTGGCGGCGAGAGCTTCCTGCATGCACCTGCGCATCCAGCAGGTGTGCTGGTCATGCGTCAAAGCGGCGAGGAAGCAAGGAGTGTCGGGCTGGGTAAAAGTGAGATCGGTGTGGATTGGCGCAAGGCGCATCTTTTCGCCCCGGACGGCACAACGATACCGCTCAAGCGGGAACTTTAGCGGCGCGGGACTGTTCCTAGCCCTCGTTCAGCCTTGTCGGTTCGGATGGGTGTGACTGACGGTCAAAGAGAAACGAATTGAGCGGCGGGCGGTGATGACTGCGCGAAGCTAGCATGAAGGAGGTGATCTTGGACTTTGAACGATTGAAATCGCGGCTGGCAGGATGCTACGTCACGATACCTACGGCCTTCGAGGACAGTGCCGGCTTTCCGGTCAATCACCAGGCGATCAGGACTTATGTCCGCTTCCTCATCGACAACGGCCTGAACACTGAATATGCCACGCTCCTGGCTGGCGGGGCGGCGGGCGACTTTTCGACGATGTCGTTCGAGGAGCGGATTGGTGTAGGCGAAGCTGTTATAGACGAAGCACAGGGACGCGTTCCTCTGGCTTTTGGCGGTCAATCGACCAGCACGCTGGAACTGGTGCGGCTGGCGCAGGCGGCGCAGTCCATGGGTTTCGACTTTCTGCAGGTCTCGTGCCCGTTCTACTTCACGCACACGGAAGCCGATTTCGAGGAGTTCGTCTTGGCAGCGGCGGAAGCCGCTCCGAAAATCGGCATCATCGTCTACAATACTTTCTGGACCTCGACGAGCCTGTCGTTCGGCATGATCGATAGGCTAGCCAAGATAGACAATGTAGTCGGCCTGAAATGGGCGACACCGCGCACCGACGCAATGGAGTTCGAGGACGTTACGTCCAATTTTTCCCAGCGTTTTACGATCATCGACAACAATCTGTTCTTTCCCTACTCGGCCATGCCCGCGCTCGGTGCGCGTTCCTTCGAGGTCCATTTGTGCAACTACTGGCCAGAATGGGGGATCAAGCTAATCGACGAGGTCAAGGCCCAGAATTTCGCTGAGATCGCACGGATGATGGTAGAAGAGGCGATGCCCTTCTACAAGCTGTGGGTCGAGATCGAGAAGGGCTACACCAGCGGGGATGGCTATCTCGACAAGTTGTGCATGGAACTGATCGGACTGCCGTCGAGTCGCTGCCGCCCCCCAACGCGCGACGTTCGCCAGAACTATCGTGCCAAGACGTTAGCGATGATGAGGGCCGCTGGCGTGCCGCGCCTAGTGGCTGAGTAGACAATGCAAGCCAACAATGTCAATAATATAAAAATGTAACGCCCAGGTGGTCTGGGGCCTACGCGAGGCGAAGCCCGCCGATAAGTTCCTGGGGATTGGCGGTCAGGGCTTCGATGATCTTCCAGCCCTGCTTCTTGGCGGTCGAGATGAACGAGCGGATGGTCGCGAAGTTCTCAGCCCCCTGATCCGAGCGGAAGCCGCCTG
>NZ_JBAXGR010000095.1:0-11281 GCF_037139295.1 Aestuariivirga sp. | reverse complement strand
GGAAAATGCATACGAGGACGGCTGCCTGATCCTTCGCCGATGCCGAGAACATCAACTCGTCCTATATCAGCCGGGTTCTGCGCATGACATTGCTGGCACCACAGATCGTGGAAGCGATATTGGCGGGCAAGCACCCGGAGGGACTGACGATGGCGAGGGCGATGCAGCCGTTTCCATTGGAATGGAAACACCAGGAAATCACGTGAGTTAACTGAGCATCGACGGAAGCGGCTGTTCAACTCTTCTGTTGCACGGTTTACAGCCCCGAGAAATATCACCTCAGCCAGCCCGCGCTGCGTATTGCTGGGGCCGTTCAGGTCTTTTCCGACGCAACACGTTGAGTTGGTGGCGCAAGGCGATGATTTCGGTCTGCAGATCAGCCCGTGATCGGAGGAAATCTGCAATCGTGCCCCAGATCAGTCTGAGAATGTCTGCCATCGCCAGAAAGCGTCGTCCTATATCGGCCCATTGGCGAGTCGGATTCGATCTGCGGTAGGCATAGGCGTCGCCAGCTTCCTGCCGGATATATCTCACGAGGTGCTAGGCTCTCGGCTTCAGGAGGCGATTGCCGAGGGCTTAGGTTCTATCCGGCGAGCATGAGGCTGCCGGCCTTCCAGCCGATCATGACGCTGCCACCATGCGTGTTGACGCCGACTATCTCGGGCATGATCGAGGCATCGGCAACGCGCAGGTTATCGATCCCATGCACGCGCAAACGGGGGTCCACGACGCTGCCGGAACCAACCCCCATGCGGCAGGTTCCGACCGGATGGAACCAGGTGCTGACACCATCCTCCACATATCTCGCAATGGCGCCGTCGGTTTCGGCATAGGTTCCAGGCCACCATTCGCCCGTGGTCCACTCGGTCAGCGCGGGCTGACGTCCGATCTCGCGGCTCAGCCGTACCGCGTGGATCATCGTCTTCATATCATCAGGATGGCTGAAATAATTGGGATCGATCGCCAAGGGCGCTCCGGGATTGGCGGAAGTGAGACGAACGGTGCCGCGGCTTTTCGGCTTGGTGATTCCCGGGATGATGGTGAAGCGCGGCACGTCATCATGGGCCTCGGGGGCGAAGTGCGGCTTGGTGGTGAAGGAGATTTCGATATCGCAGTCGTCACGGGCGGGCGATGACCGTGCAAAGGCGCAGCCCTCAGTACACAGAGCATTGAGTTCAGAAATCTCTCGCCTGGAGCTGTAGACAATGCCGATCAGCAGGTGATCGACGAGGTTATCGCCGACCGGGAGATCGGCGCGCGGACTTATGCCATGGGCTTTCAAATGCGCCGAAGGGCCGATGCCGGAGGTCATGAGTATGCGGGGCGAATCGAAGGCCCCTGCACAGAGCACCACTTCGCCACCCTCAATCCGGCTGCCATCATCAAGCACTACGCCCAGAACGCGCGTTCCATCCAAGTCCAGTTTTGCCACGATGACATTGGGGTGGACGGTCAGGTTCTTGCGGTCCTTGATCGGCTGAATGAAGGCACGGTTGGTATTTTGCCTTTCGCCATTGACGATGCATGACTTGTTCCAGCCGGCGCCATCGAGCCTGCCGGCGTCAAACGTCGAACTGCGGGGAAATCCGGCCTGCACGGCGGCATCGACCATCGCCTGTGAAAGCTCGTTGAGTGGATCGAGGACCGCAGGCTTGAGCCATGCTTCGAGAGCTTCGAATTCAGGAACTAGGCTCTTCCAGTCCCAGCCATCACAGCCTTGCTTCGCCCAGCCGTCGTAATCGGAGGCTGCACCCCGCAAATAGACCATGCCGTTGAGGCTGCTGGTGCCGCCCAGCACTTTTCCGCGCGGCATCTTGTGGATGCGGTTTGAGGTACCGCGCTGTGGCGTCGAGACATATTGCCAGTCGACATCGGTATCCCACAAAGAGAAATAGGCGCGCGGAACGCGGATGTCGTCACGGCCGTCTGGTCCTCCCGCTTCAAGCAGCAATACGTTGCATCGAGGGTCGCTCGACAGGCGATTGGCCAGCGCACAGCCGGCGGAGCCGGCGCCGACAATGATTACATCCGGTCTATTCATCGATCAACTCCAGGCGCCGGGCTCAACATGCCAGATCTCCCGCATTTCGCGCGCATCGACGACGCCATCATCGCGGTAATGCATCAAGGGCTCCATGCGCTCCTTTGCCCACAGACGATGAATATCCGTGTCCCATAGACGATCCCAAGCCGCCGCATCCCGGACGCTTGAAAACAGGATGATCTGGCCGTCGATCTGGTAAAGCGTGATTTCCGCAATACCCTGTTTGGCAATCTCGGCCTTGAGCTCCGGCCACATGTTGTTGTGCCAGTAGATATACTCATCCAGCGCCTCGGGCTTGAGCCTGAGAGCGAAAGCCTTACGGATCATGTTTGCCACTGCGAATCTCCTGGTCTTGCAACGCTGGGCAGAATTATTTCATGTAGAACATCGGGTCCAGCGGAATGGCGATTGGCTGGTTCTTCTCGTTGGTCTGCATCAGGTCGGCCATGTAGACCCACCAGCGCTGCATCACCGGGTGGTCTGGCAGCTTGTTCATGCCATGATCCTTAGGGCGCAGCAGGACGCCGAACAGGGTGTTCGTCTCGAGATCGAGATAGATCGAATACTCGGAAATGCCGGCGTCATGCAGCAGGTCGACCAGTTTCGGCCAGATTTCGTCATGGCGGCGCTTGTATTCGGCTTCCATGCCGGGTTTGAGGAACATCTTGAACGCGTAACGTTCCATCAGACCGTCTCCACAACAAAGCTCAAGCGCTGGCCTTGGCAAGGCCTGTCGATCTCATGCGCTCGGCCAGATTGGGCCCGAGGACCGACATGATGAGCAGGATGCCGATGACGGCTGTCTGGATATGGCCGGTGACATTCACCAAAGCCATGCCATTGCGCAGGTTGAGGACGATCAGGATCGAGAACAACACGCCGATTATCGTGCCTCGTCCGCCGAAAATACTCACGCCTCCCAACAGCACCATGGTGATGATGTCGAGTTCGAAACCTGTCGCCGCATCGCCGCGCACCGATGCGAGCCGACCTGCATAGAGCAGCCCCGCCAGCGCCGAAATTACTCCCGAAATAATGAACAGGATCGTCTTGACGCGCGCCACGCGGACGCCCGAGAAGCGGGCGACTTCGGCATTGGTGCCTATGACAAACACCTCCCGGCCAAATCCAGTGCGATGCAGGACCAGACCCAAGACGACCAGCAACACGACGAATATGATCATCCCCAGCGGAAACGGGCCAAGAAACGCCTTCTGCCCGAGATCGCCGAACCATTGCGGAAAACCGGTGATGCCGCGGTCTTCCAGCAGAACCCTGGCAATGCCGCGGTACATGATGAGCATGGCCAACGTGACCACCAGCGACGGAATCTGGACATAAGCGATCCAAAAGGCGTTGAAGGCGCCGGCAACAATGCCCAGCATGAGGCAGAGGATGATGGCCAGGCCGGCAGGCGTTCCGCTCTCCACCAAAATGCCAAAGGTGCAGGCCGCAAGACCCATGATGGAGGCTACCGACAGATCGATTTCGGCATTGATGATGATCAGCGTCATGGCCAGCGCCACGATGATCTTCTCGATCGACAGCTGAAAGAGATTGATCTGGTTCTGCAAGGTAAGAAATTGCGGCGCGAGCGCGGCGTTCGCCAGCACGGTAATGATCAGGATAATGAGCAACAGGCCTTCCCAGCTCTTGAGCCTTGCCAGCATCATTCGGACTTTCCTTTCATCCTGCCAAATGACCGCGTCATGAACGTGTCGGTTGCCACCGCAATCATGATCAACATGCCCAGCAGGGCCTCGCGCCAGAATTCGCTGACGATGGCCCAGCGCGTCAGGCTGTTGTCTATAGTGTCCACCAGCACAGTGCCGAGGACAACGCCGAGGATTGAGCCCGATCCGCCGAAGATATTGACACCGCCTACAACAACGGCCGCTACCGACTTGAGCTCGAAGCCAAGGCCAGCGACGACGGTGATGTTGCCGAACTTGGCTAGGAACATGAAACCGGCGAGGCCTGCCAGCATGCCGCTGAGCACGAAGCTCATGAAGACCACGAGCGATGAATTGATCCCGGCGACCACTGCCGCGTCGGGGTTGGAACCCACGGCATAGAGCTTGCGGGCGACACGCAGGCGCGACAGGGCCACCCAGAAGATGATTGCCGCGACGAGCGACATCGCCACCGTCAATCGCATGTCGAAGTTGCCAATCGAGAAGACCGTTGCCTGCGGCAGATCGACGAGCCATTGCGGCAGACCGGCCGTGGTAATCGAGCGGGCGCCCGAATATTCCACAAGATAAGTGCGGAACAATGCCAGGGTTCCCAGCGTGACGATGATCGAAGGAACCCGGCCATAGGCCACCAGCGCGCCGTTGATGGCGCCGCAGAAGGCGCCAAGCGCCAGCGCGATAACAACCACCATGACGGGATGAACATCGGGATGCGTGCCGAGATAGTCGCCGATCAGATAGGCGGCGATCCCCACCACCGAGCCGACCGAGAGGTCGATGTTCCGCGTCATCACCACCATCGCTTGACCGATGGCGATCGGCAGGATCACGGCGACGCTGGTGGCGATGCGGTTCAACATGCGCGGCGAGAAGTAACCGTCGATTTGCGAGGCAAAGAAAAGGACCGTCAGCAGCAAGACGATGGCCAGCGCCAGGATGCGAAGGGACTGCGGATGCAGCCTACGAAAAAACTGGATCATGCCGCCGACGCCACCTGATCCTGTCCCGTGGCCAGCGCGATGACGCGTTCCTGGCTGCAGTCAGAGATATCGAATATTCCCATCTGCTGGCCCTCGCGCATCACCAGCACGCGGTCGGCCAGGGCCATGACTTCCGGAAGATCGGAGGAGATGACAAGAATGGCAACGCCCTGCTTCGCCAGTTCGCGGATGATATTATGCACCTCCGCTTTGGCGCCGACGTCGACGCCGCGAGTCGGCTCATCGAAGATCAGAAGCCGCGGTTTGGTTTCCAGCCATTTTGCCAGCATCACTTTCTGCTGGTTGCCTCCGGACAGCTTTCCCACCTCGATCTTCACATCCGGTGAGCGGATCGACAGCCGCTCGCGATATTGCTCCGCCATGGCGTTTTCCGCCGCCCGGTCGATGAAGCCAAAGCGGCGCAGGAATTTCTTCAGGCTGGCCAGCGAGGCATTTGCGTAGATCGGCATGGTCATAGCGAGACCCAGCTTGCGCCGATCTTCCGAAACATAGGCAATGCCGTAGTCCATCGCCTGCTGCGGCGTGCTGATTACGACCTGGCGACCGTCAAGTTCGATCGAGCCTCCGGTCGACGGCGATATGCCAAACAGTGCCAGGCCGACATCCGTCCGCCGCGAGCCGACGAGCCCCCCAAAACACAGGACTTCACCCTTGTGAAGTTCGAATGTGACATTGCGGAACACGCCGTCAAGTGACAGGTTCTTGACCGAGAGCAGCAAGGGACCGTGCTCATTCGCCTTGGTCTTGGTGGCGAACTTGTCCAGTGCCCGGCCCACCATGTCCTTCACCAAGCCGTCATGATTGACCTCGGCAATGGGCTTGGTGGAAATGTGCTTGCCATCGCGCAAAACCGTGACCCGGTCGGCAATCCTGAAGATCTCGTCCAGCCGATGGCTGATATAAAGAACCGCCACGCCACGTGCCTTCAAGGCCTTGCCAATGTTCAGAAGCCGCTCAACTTCATGCGCCGACAGCGATGCTGTCGGCTCGTCCATGATCAGGACCTTGACATTGAGGGAAAGGGCGCGGGCGATCTCCACCGTCTGCTGCTCGGCCAGGGTCAGGCCGCTAGCTGCACGGCGCACGTCGAGGCTCACGCCCAATCGCGAAATCAGCTCATCCGAACTCTGGTAGAGCTTGCCCCAGTTCATAAACGTTCCGAGATTGCGATGGCTGATGAAGATGTTTTCCGCCACGTCGAGGTCGGGGAACACCATGGGTTCCTGGTACATCGCCGCAATTCCCAGCGCTTGCGCGCCGTGAGTGTTGCGGATCGTAACTGCCTTGCCTTCATTCAGGATTTCGCCGGAGTCGGGTTGATAGACGCCGGTCATGATCTTGATCAGCGTCGACTTTCCTGCGCCGTTTTCGCCGACCACGGCATGAATCTCGCCCGGCACGACGGCAAGCGACATGTCCGACAAGGCCGCCGTCATGGCAAAGCTCTTGGAGACGTTGCGAAGCTCTAGGACTGGCGCGACCAAAGGGCTGCCCATTTTGCATTCTGGTGAAAGAGAGGACGAGGCCGCAGCGCGTGCGGCCTCGCGACTTAAGTCTCAGGCGCGGCTAATTCGCAGCGGCTTCAACGTTGTCCTTGTTGTAGACGGTGAACGGACCCATCAGGATGCGGTTGCCGGCAGCCCGGGTCGGATCCTTCTCGATCTTGAAGTTGCCCATCCGTCCGGCGGCGATTTCTTCGCCGACTTCACCCTTGATGGCGCCGGCGGCCAGCAGATAGCTCGTGTAATAGGTGAGATATCCGAGATCGACGAAGCTCCACAGGGCAAACTCCGGCGCGCAGCCGTTCATGGTGTAGCTCACCATTTCGGCCGGCACGCCAAGGCCCGAGACCTTGATCTTGTCGCACAGCTTTTCATCCTGCAAGGCCTTGGCCGCCGCCACGATGCCGACCGAGGTGGGCGCCATAATGACCTTGATGTTCGGATGCTTGTCGACCAGCGCCAGGGCTGCGTTGTAGGACTTCTCGGACTGGTCATCGCCGTAGACGGTGTCGACCAGCTTCATGTCTTTGTACTTGTCGCCCTTGAGCGCCTCGTTCATGGCGGCGATCCAGGCGTTCTGGTTGGCGGCGTCTGGCGTTGCCGACAGCACGACGAACTCGCCCGATCCACCCATCATCGAATGTGCCATGTCGGCCATCACGACGCCGATCTGGGTAAAGTCGACCTGGGCCACAAACACTGTCTCACCCTTGGCCGACGGAATGGGAGAATCCCATGTCACGACTTTGGTTCCGGCGGCCTGAGCTGCTTCGGCTGCCGCCGAGATCTGGTCGCCGGCGTTGTTCGACAGCATGACGACATGCTGCTTCTGCGTCGTCGCAGTCGTTAGCATTTCGATCTGGCCAGCAACGCTGTTCTCTGGGGTCGGGCCGATATATTGCAGCGCGCCCTTGTTCTCGAGTTCCTTATGCGCCTCTTCGGCGCCGCGCCTTGCCTGATCGAAAGGCAGTATGCCGAGGAATTTCGGCAACAGGACGAGATTTGCCGTCTCGCCTTTCTTCGCGCTGACAGCCTCGGCGCTCGCTGCGCCGGCCATCAGGATGGTTGTGAGCGCCGTCAGGCATCCGAGCCGCAGCAGGCTCTTGGGCAGTCTTGTCGTCGTCAGCATATTTTCCTCCCTAGCTGATGTGTATGTTGTTTCCGCCTCAAGCGGCGGAGAGCTTGTTGTATTTCTCATGGCCTACGATAATCAACTCGACCCCCTCCGACCTCGCTTGAGCCAGAAACTGCGGCGGGGCTGCAACTTCAGTTATGTGCGTGTGGACTCGCGACAGCTTGCAAACGGCAATGCTGCCCCGGGCTTCGAACTTTGATGAATCGACCAGACCGACCAGCTTCTCGGCGCGGCACAGCAGCTTGGCATCTGCGCGTGCGATCAGCGGATCGCCTTCAATGACGCCAAGAGGGCCAATCGAGTAGCAGCTCATGAACATCCGGGAGGCAGTGAAATGCTGTACGGCGTCTTCATCAAAGAGTGAGAGGATGTTCCCCGTTCGCGATAGAGCTCGCCGCCCGGCAGCACGATGCGGTTGTTGCTATTGCGGATAAGTTCGTCGGCTATGGGGAAAGAGTTGGAGAGAATCTGCATGCGGTGCTGGCGCAGATAGGTAGCCATGAACCAGGTGGTGGAGCCGGCATTGATGATGATCGAGTCGCCGTTCTGGCAGAGGGCTGCAGCAGCTTCGGCAATCGAGCTCTTGCGTTCGGCATTGAGCGTCTGGTTGACGCCGAATGAACGGGCTGAAAGATTGGTCTGTTGCGACGCCTCGACGGCCTCAATTCTCCCATGAACGCGTCGCACCTGGCCCATCGCTTCCAGTTTGTCGAGGTCACGTCGCAAAGTTGCAGACGATGTCGAAGTGAGATCAACCAGTTCCTTAACGCAGACCACTCCGCGGGCCCTCACCTCGGTCAGAATGACTTTCCAGCGCTCCCGCTGATGCATGACAGAGTTTTTTGCATGATCGATCATTATCGTCAACTTGCATTCATTATGCTGCAATGCGAAGTTATTCTGCGTCGCGATAGTGGTGGAATTCAAGCGATCATGCGCGTTTCCCCAGCGTTGATTGCCTCTGGCGGAGGGCTACGATAGACGTAAGCTCGGCGATTGGCCGGGTACTACCGCAATACAGGAAGTTGAAGGGACTCGGGCGTATGGGTGAGAAATTCACAGGAAAGCGCAACAAGCGGGGAGACTGGAAGCCAGACAAGCCTCTCAGTATCGCCCCGGTCTTTGTCTGGCCGGCGCAGCCGCTGGCGTTCCTGAAATATGTATTCGGCTACCCCGGCTATTTTCTGCCCTGGGGCGTCATCTACATGGCCGTCCCGATCATTACCTGGCTGTACTTCACCCCGGCCATGGCCGACATGCAAACATTCGCTCCGGGCTGGATCGCCTATATCTTTGTCCGCAACATGGTGCTGATCACTGCCGTCATCGTGTTGTGGCAGGGTTGGCTGCACTGGAAGAAAGCCCAGGGCACCGACTGGAAATACACGAACAAATGGTTCGCGCGCGGCAATCCGATTTTCCTTTTCAGAAACCAGACGCTGGACAATCTGTTCTGGACCTATGCAAGCGCCGCGCCAATCTGGACGGCCTTCGAAGTTCTCACCATGTGGCTCTATGCCAATGCTTATATTCCCTATGTCTCGCCCGCCGAACACCCGTTCTATTTCGTTTTCATGATGGTGCTCGTGCCGTTGATGCGCGAAACCCACTTCTACCTTATTCATCGGCTGATCCACTGGGGGCCGCTCTATAAATGGGTGCACTATCTCCATCACAACAATGTCGATCCTGGTCCTGCGTCAGGCCTTGCCATGCACCCTGTCGAACATCTCTTCTATTGGACCGGCGTGATGATCCACTGGATCGTTCCCTCGCATCCGATCCATGCGCTCTTTCATATCCAACATGCAGCGATTACGCCGGCGCAGGGCCATGCGGGCTTTGAGCGCGTGGTTCTCAGCGACGGCGTGCACATCAAAACGGGGGATTATTTCCATTATCTCCATCACAAGTATTTCGAATGCAACTTCGGCGGCGATGGGCCCGTCAACCTCGACCGCGCTTTCGGCACCTTCCATGATGGCTCGGACGCTGCGACGGAGCGCATGAACGAACGATTCATGACACGCGCCGCGCAGAAGGCCGCCGCGGAAGGCGGCTCGTGAGGTATCGAAGTTTCGGACGCACCGGCTGGCAGGTCAGCGAAATCGGCTTTGGTGCTTGGCAGCTCGGCGGCGACTGGGGCAAGGCAGATGACCGCACCTCGATCGACACGCTTCACTATGCCTTCGACCAGGGTATCAACTTCGTCGACACGGCTGAGCTCTATGGCAACGGCCATAGCGAGACTGTCATCGGGCAGGCCTTGAAGCAGTGGAAGGTCGGCAAGATCTATGTCGCCACCAAGGCGCGCCCCGTCGTCTGGCCGTCGCCCGCTGATGATGCGCCACAGATGCGCGGCCGGTTTCCCGAGTGGTACTTGCGCGACAATATCGAGAAGTCCCTGAGGCGGCTGGGCGTCGAACGCATCGACATGTTCCAGCTGCACAGTTTCATGCCCTCGGCCCTGGTCGAGCTCGACTGGCTGGAAACGCTGATGAAACTCCGGCGCGAAGGGAAGATTGACCGGATCGGCGTATCGCTGCGCGACAACCGGCCAGACGAAGGCGTGGACCTCTCGGAGGCGGGCCTCGTCGACAGCATTCAGGTCATATTCAATCTGTTCGAGCAGCGGCCGCGCCAGCGCCTCTTTCCCGTGGGAAAGAACACGCGGACGGCATTCATCGCGCGCGTTCCACTCGATTCCGGCTCACTTACCGGCAGCTGGAGCAAAGACACATATGCATCGTGGGAAGCAGGTTCCCAGCCTCACAGCATGTTTCGTGGCGAGCGCTTTTCGCAAACACTCGAACGCGTCGAGGCCCTGAAGGTGCTCTGTCGGCCCTATTTCAGCACTCTGGCGGAGGCGGCCATGCGTTTTGTGCTGAGCGAGCCCGAGCTGTCGACCCTCATTCCCGGCATGAGAAACCGGACCGAAGTGGATCTCAACATTGCCTATTGCGATGGCCAGCCCTTTCCACCGGACCTCAAGGACAAGCTGCAAGATCATATCTGGGTGCGGAACTATTACAAATGACCGAGCATCAGTTCGAGCTCATGCTGCCCTTTCAATTGCGGGCCGAATTGGCGAATCGCCCCGTCGCCTACATTCCTCTTGGAACTTACGAATGGCATGGCGAGCATTTGCCGGTGGGCCTCGATTCCCTAACGTCGCATGGCTTGTGTCTGCGGGCCGCCAGGCGGGACGGCGGCGTCGTTCTGCCGCCACTTTATTATGGTATCGGCGGCGGCCATGGCGGCTATCCATGGTCGATGATGATGCCGCGGCCGGAAGAAATCGAAACACAAGTCGATTTCACACTGGGCAAGCTCGCGTCATTCGGTTTCAAGCTCGTAGTGCTGTTTTCAGGCCACTTCCCACCCGAACAACTGGATATGATCGATCGACTGGCGAAGGCCAGACACAACAGCGGCATGAAGGTCATCGCACTTGCCGTCAACCGCATGGAGGGGTTGAAGATCGTGCCTGATCATGCAGCACTGTTTGAGACCACGCTTCTCGCGGCGCTACATCGCGACCTCGTGCAATTGGACAAGCTGCCATCCTTGCAAGCCCGGCCCCTGGAGCCGGATGAGAATCCGTTCGGCGAAGTCCGCCACAGTCCCGATCATCCGCTCTATGGTGTTTTCGGTCCCGATCCACGGCATTTCAGGCAAGGAGATGCCGCAGCCCTGCTCGAAGGATCTATCACCTGGCTGGTGGCGCAAGTGCACAAGGAACTGCCGACCTAGCGGTTCTCTTGTCGCGTCCCACCGCAGGGCTAGATGTGATCTCTCAATAGGTTGTCCATCCGGTCCGGATCGAGGAAGCTTTGGTTGTGACACTGCGGTTTCATCGAGGAGGACCGGATGAACATACACAAGAATGACCCTCAACATTTTGC
>NZ_JBAXGR010000094.1:0-11467 GCF_037139295.1 Aestuariivirga sp. | reverse complement strand
CCGCCACCGCAGCGGAGGTGGCGGTTGCGGTTACGGTTCTTGTGAGTCGGTCTCATCGATATTCCATCTTCAGACTTGGTCTGACTTTAGGTTGCACGCATTTGCCTCACGGGAACCTGTGGTTCCGCGGCAATTCGGTTTCACATCTGCTCAGAAAATGAGCGTATTCAAGTTTAACCCGTTGGTTTGAGAAGGCTTTTGCCAGCGGCGCGAGTCCCGGAGGGCTCTTGCCATATCCCCGCCTGTGCTGATTTCAAGTGGGCTCTTGCGCCATCCCGGCGCTGCCCCCACGTCGTTCCCGGCACCAATACAAAGGGCAGAAAGCGTTTCTGACTCCTACTTAGCCCACAGGCCCCTCATTTCCAAACGCTATTTTTAAGTGCGGTTAAAGCCGAGGCAGCGGGTATGCCCGCCCAGGTCGTGGTGTCGCCCGGCCGTCTGAAACCCCTGGGCGGCGAAAATGGCCTCGACATCATCGGCCTGGCCTGCCCCGATCTCGACCAGCACGTGGCCCCCCTCGCCCAGATGGGAGGCGGCGCCGGATGCGATGACGCGATAGGGGCCGAGGCCGTCGGCGCCTCCGGAAAGCGCCAGTGTCGGGTCGAAATTCCGTACATCGGGAGCGAGCCCTGCGATTTCGCCAGCCGGGATATAGGGCGGGTTCGACAGGATGATGTCGAAGGTGCCGGAGACCGGCGCGAACCAGCTGCCCTCCAGCAGCGTGAGGCGATCACCGACGCCGAGGCGGGCGGCATTCGAAGCCGCGACGGCGAGGGCCTCGGGTGACAGGTCGGTGGCCATGCCGGTGGCATCGGGCCGCTCGGCCAGCAGCGTGATGGCGATGGCGCCGGTTCCGGTGCCGAGGTCGAGGAGGCTGGCGCCCTTCGGCATCACCGCCAGCGCCGCCTCGATGATCGTTTCGGTGTCAGGCCGCGGGTCGAGCGTGGCAGGCGTCACCATGAAGACGCGGCCATAGAATTCGCGTTCGCCAAGGATGCGGGACACGGGCTCATGCCGCTCACGGCGGGCCACGAAGCCTTCAAAGGCCGCGAGCTGCTCCCGCATGAGGGGCCAGTCCGGGCCGAGGATGAGGTCTTCCCGGGTGAGCCCCGCCACAGCCTGCAGCAGCAATCGCGCGTCGAGCGTCGGGGTGTCGGAGCCCGCCGCCTTCAGCCGCGCGGTGGCGGCGGCGAGAAGGCTGGCGAGATTGTCAGCCGGCATTGTCCGCTTCAGCCAGAAGCTCGGCCTGGTGATTGGTCATCAGTGCCTGCACCATTTCCTCCAGCGCCGGGCCCTCGATGATCTGGTCGAGCTTGTAGAGGGTGAGGTTGATGCGGTGGTCGGTGCAGCGCCCCTGCGGGAAATTATAGGTGCGGATGCGCTCGGACCGGTCGCCCGAGCCCACCTGGTCCTTGCGGGCCGCGGAACGCTCGGAATCGATGCGGTTGCGCTCGATCTCATAGAGGCGTGCTCGCAGCAGCTTCATGGCGGCGTTCTTGTTCTTAAGCTGCGACTTCTCGGTCTGCTGGGCAACCGCGAGGCCGGTCGGGATGTGGGTGATGCGCACCGCCGAGTCAGTCGTGTTAACCGACTGTCCGCCAGGGCCGGACGAGCGATAGACGTCGATCCGCAGGTCCTTGTCCTCGATCTTGATGTCCACGTCCTCGGCCTCGGGCAGCACCGCGACGGTGGCCGCCGAGGTGTGGATGCGCCCTTGAGTCTCGGTGGCAGGCACGCGCTGCACGCGGTGAACGCCGGACTCGAACTTCATGTGCGCAAAGGCGCCGGCGCCATAGATGTTGGCGATCACTTCCTTGTAGCCGCCGTGCTCGCCCTCGCTGGTCGAGATCACCTCGACGCGCCAGCCCTTGGAGGCTGCGTAGCGCTGGTACATGCGGAACAGGTCGCCCGCGAAGATCGCCGCCTCGTCGCCGCCGGTTCCGGCGCGCAGCTCGAGGATGACGTTCTTGTCGTCGGCGGCATCCTTCGGGAGAAGCAGGATGCGAACCTCCTGCTCCATCTTCTCGATCTTCCCCTCCAGCAGCGGGCGTTCGGCCTGAGCCATCTCCGCCAGTTCGCCGCCGGCCTTCATCATCTCGTCGAGATCGCGGCGCTCGTCATAGGCCTTGCGTAGCTCGCGGGCCTTCTTCGCGGTGGGCTCGAGGTCGGCATATTCCTTGGAAAGCTTGACGAAGCCATCGCCCGATACCGCACCCGACGACATGTCGTGTTCGACGGTGGCGAAGCGCTGGATGAGGCGGTCGAGCTTTTCTTGGGAAATGGTGGACATGGAGCGGGCTTCTAGCGGAACCGCCCGCCGGTTGGAAGCTCAGTCCTTGGCCGCAGTGTCGAACAGGATGGTCACCGGGCCGTCGTTGACGAGGTCGACCTGCATGTCGGCGGCGAAGATGCCGGTTTCGACCGCCAGGCCCTCGGCGCGGAAAATGGCGCAGAAATGCTCATAGAGCCTCTGGCCAACATCCGGCGGGGCAGCGTGGGAGAAGCCGGGCCGATTGCCGCTTTCCATGCCTTGTGCGGCCAGCGTGAACTGGCTGACAGCCAGAACGGAGCCCTGAACGGCGGAGAGGGGCAGGTTCATCTTGCCCACCTCATCCTTGAAAATGCGCAATGCGGAGATCTTGCGGGCGAGTTTCTCGGCTTCCTTCTCGCTGTCGCCACCCATGGCGCAGACGAGAACGAGAAAGCCACGGCCGATGGCGCCGGTAACCCGGCCATCGACCGTGACGGAAGCTTCCGAAACCCGCTGGACGACGGCGCGCAAGGCCCCGCGTCAGGTCTCGAAGGACTTGATGTCGAGCGAGCGGCCGACCAGGATTTCACCCGGCGTGCCGAGGATGCCCTTTTCCTTGCCGTCGATGACATAGACGAGCAGACCGCCGTCGCGCGCGATGACCACGAGGCCATCACGGTTGGGCACGCGGTAGGTGTCGCCCTTCATCAGCATCTGGGTCATCACCACGTTGCCGTTGGAGTCTTCGATCCTGACCCAAACCGGGGCCTTGGCCTTGAGCGTCAGGCGGCTGTCGCCTGCGGCGTCGCCATATTGCTGGCCGCCGCTCTTGTTCGGCGTGGCCGTGGCAGCAGCCGGGGCGGGCGAGGTGGAGGCGGTGGCCTGCGGCACGTTCTTCTCGATCAGCGCCGAGATGCCATCGAGGCCCGTGCCATCAAGATCGTTCTCGCCTTCGGGCTGGACGGCCGCCGTCTGGGTTTCCTGCGCCGGCATCGGCTCGCTGCCCACCGTCACATCGGCGGTGTCGGAACCGGTGGAGGCCGTCGGCATCGGGTCGGCGCCCGGAGGCGGCGGTGCTGCCGGATAGTCCGCACTGCTCATGTCGATCGTCTTGTCCGGCGCCGTGTCGGCGCCCGGCATCAGCAGGTAGCTCGCCGCACCGAACAGCAGCACGGCACCGGCGAGGCCGGCAACGAGGCCACCGGCACCGCCGGGAATGCGGCCCATCTTCATCTTCGGCAGCTTCGCGGCACGCGCGAAGGCCAGGATCTTGGCGCTCGAGAGCGGACCCGGGTTGGCCGGGTGGCGCACCTCGGCGGCGAGTTCCGGAACCGGCATGAATTGCGCGAAATGCTGCACCAGCGGCTCGGGGTCGAAGCCCAGATAGGCCGTGTAGGCGCCGATCATGCCCAGCGCTTCGGCGCGCTGCGGCAGGCAGGTCATGTCGCCGTATTCGATGGCTTCGAGGTGATAGGGATGGATGCCGCAGCCTTCTGCCGCATCTTCGAGCGAGAGGCCGCGCATCAGGCGCTCATGCTCGAGATACCAGCCGGCCTCGCCGAGCGGGTCGGTCTCGCCGTCAGGCTTGTCGCGGATTTCGAGGTGGTGGACGGCCTCCTCGTGGTGGGCGGCCTCCTGGTGCATTTCCACCGAGGCCTGGGCCTCACCGGTCATCTCGACGCTGTCATCACGCATGATACCACTCTCGGGCACTGTTTACCTTTTGCCCAAGAATGACCGAGAATGGTGAATGGGAAGCTAACGCGAAGCCTGCGATACTAACTTACATTGCTAGCAATTCGTTAACCAGTCGAAGCAGCGGCAGGGCGGGCTAAAGCAAAACGCCGTTGCGCTGGGCGAACTCGAGGAGCTCCGGCCGCAGCGTGTGGAGCGGGCTCTTCAACAGCGGCTCCATGAACTTCCACAGCTTCTCGCGGTCAAGCGAGCGCAGCATGGCCTTCACCGGGCCGATGGCCGAGGGCACCATCGAAACGGAGGTGAGTCCGACGCCGATGAGGCCCATGGCCTCCAGCGGGCGGCCGCCCAACTCGCCGCACAGCGTGACGGGCTTCTTGTGTTCTGCCGCCTTCTCGACGATGAGGCGCATGGCGCCCAATGCAGCAGGGCTCAGCGGATCATAACGCCCGGCAAGCTTCGGGTTGCCGCGGTCAGAGGCGAAGAGGAACTGCACCAGATCATTCGAGCCGATCGAGGCGAAGTCGACCAGTGGTAGCAGATGGTCGAGCTGCCAGAGCAGCGACGGGATCTCGATCATGGCGCCGAGCTTCAAAGGCGTCGGCAGCACGTGTCCGCGCTTGAGGAGGTACTGCTTCTCGAGCTCCACCACCTCCACGGCACGCTTGTATTCCTCGACGTCGGCGATCATCGGGAACATGATCTTCATCGGCTGGCCTTCCGACGCCATCATCAGGGCGCGAAGCTGCAGGCGGAGAAGGGCCGGCCGGTCCAGCGCCATGCGGATCGAACGCCAGCCCAATGCCGGGTTCTCCTCCTTCGGTTGGCGGAGATAGGGCAGGACCTTGTCAGCCCCGATATCAAGCGTGCGGAAGGTGACGGGCTTGCCTTGCGCCTGTTCGATGATGGCACCGTAGTGGCGCATCTGCTGCGAGAGCCTGGGAAAGCGGCTTGCCAGCATGAACTGCAGCTCGGTGCGGTAGAGGCCGACACCATCGGCACCTGAATCATGGAGGTGCGGCAGGTCAACGATCAGCCCTGCGTTGATGTTGAGCTCGATCCGCTCGCCCGAGCGGCAGATGGCGGGCTCGTCACGGAGCGCCGCATACTGCGCCTGCTTGCGGGCATAGAATCGCACCTTCTCGGCATAGGCGCGCTGAAGGTCCGTGGACGGACGAACGAAGATCTCGCCCGTTCCGCCGTCGACGATGACGGGGCTTCCGGTATCGACGAGGTCGATCAGCCCTTCTGCCTGGCCGATGGCGGGAATGCCCAGTGCGCGGGCGACGATGGCGACGTGGCTGGTGCGCCCGCCCTCCTCCAGCACCACGCCGCGCAGCTTCGTGCGGTCATAGTCGAGGAGTTCGGCGGGGCCCATGTTGCGGGCCACCACGATGGCGTTCTGCGGCAGATCGGTGCGCGAGGCGGTGGCGATGGCGCCCGTGAGGATGCGCAGCAGGCGGTTCGACAGATCGTCGAGATCATGCATGCGCTCGCGCAGGTAAGGGTCCGGCGTGCGCATCATGCGGGCACGGTTATCGTTCTGCACGCGCTCCACCGCGGCTTCCGCCGTGAGGCCGGTGTCGATCGCCTCGCGCAGACGATTCATCCAGCCCTTGTCATGGGCGAACATGCGAATGGTTTCGAGCAAGTCTGAATATTCGGTGGCGCCGCGCTGCGCATCCGAGCCGTCGAGCAGCTCGTCGACGTGGGCACGAAGCTGCGCCACCGCATCTTCGAGGCGGCGCCTTTCGGCCGGCACGTTTTCGGCGATCAAATTCTCGATGACGACGCGCGGTTCGTGCAGCACGGCATGGCCGAGCGCCACGCCTTCAGCGAGAGAGTCGCCGCGCAGGTGGTGGCTTCTGACATGCGCGACGTCGGCAGCGACTTCGCTCGCCACCTCGCGCAACTCGCCCGCGGCGATGACCTCGGCCAGCACCATGGCCGTGGTCTGGAGGGCTTCCTCTTCCTCTTCGGTGTAATGCCGGCGCGTACGGTTCTGCACGACGAGCACGCCGATGACCGCACCACCGCGCATGATCGGCACGCCGAGGAAGGAGTGGTAGATTTCTTCGCCCGTTTCGGGGAGGTATTTGAACGAGGGATGCTGCTGCGCGTCAGAGAGATTGAGGCCGATCGCCTGCTCGGCGATGGTGCCGACGAGGCCCTCGCCTGACTTCAGCTTGGACTGGTGCACAGCCTCGCGCTTGAGGCCCTCGGTGGCATAGAGCTCGACGATATCGCCCGGCCGCATGACATAGATCGAGCAGACCTCGGCCACCATGTTGGCGGCGATGATCTGGACGATCTTGTCCAGGCGCTTCTGTGCTGTGACCGGCTCCGCCATGACCTCGCGGAGCCGCTTAAGCAGGACGCGCGGGCCGAGGGCGGAGGTTCCCATCAGCCGCCGTCCCCGCGTACGGAGACGCGGACCGCTTTCGAGCGGCCGGCCTTCGTCATGGTATGGCTGATGATGAGGCGCATGTGTCTATCAGGCAACCTTCGCGTCGAGGCCATAGGCCGTGTGCAGCGCCCGCACCGCGAGCTCGGTATAGGCCTCGTCGATCAGCACCGAGGTCTTGATCTCGGAGGTGGTGATGGCCTGGATATTGATGCCCTTGTCGGCGAGTGCGCGGAACATCTTGGCGGCGACACCGGCGTGGCTGCGCATGCCGATGCCGACGATCGACACCTTGGCGACATCGGCCGAATGGCTAAGCTCGTCGAAGCCGACCTTGGAGCGGACAGCATTGAGCACTTCGAGCGCCTTGCGCAGGTCCTTCCTGGCCACCGTGAAGGTGATGTCGGTGAAGGAGCCGTCAGCCGAGATGTTCTGGACGATCATGTCGACCGAGATATCGGCCTCGGCGAGCGGGCCGAAGATGGCGGCGGAAACGCCGGGCTGGTCTTTCACACGGCGGACGGAGACTTTCGCCTCGTCACGGGAATAGGCGACACCACTGACGACATGCTGTTCCACGATACGTTCCTCATCGCAAACGAGTGTTCCGGGACCGGTCCCGTCGGGCTTGTTCTGGTTCGGCGCATCAGGCGCCTCGAAGCTGGAGCGCACCTGCAGGGGCACCTTATACACCATCGCGAGCTCGACCGAACGGGTCTGCAGCACCTTGGCGCCAAGGGAGGCCTGCTCCAGCATCTCCTCATAGGAAATGCGGTCGAGCTTCTGGGCGCCGGTCACGATGCGGGGGTCAGCGGTGTAGACGCCGTCGACGTCGGTATAGATATCACAGGAGGCATCAAGTGCTGCGGCAATAGCCACGGCAGACGTGTCAGACCCGCCACGGCCCAGCGTGGTGATGCGGCGGTCCGGGCCAATGCCCTGGAAACCGGCGATCACGGCCACCTGGCCCTGGTCCATGCGCTTGCGGATCTCGTCGCCGTCGATGCCGGCGATGCGGGCGGCGCCATGGACACCGTCAGTTTTCAGGGGGATCTGCCAGCCCTGCCAGGAACGGGCCGGAATGCCAAGGTCCTGCAGCACGATGGCGAGGAGGCCGGCAGTGACCTGTTCGCCCGAGGCGACCACAGCGTCATATTCACGGGCGTCATGGACGGCGGCGGCCTCACGGCACCAGCCGACGAGCCGGTCGGTCGTTCCCGACATGGCGGAGACGACCACGGCCACGTGATGGCCAGCCTTGACCTCGCGTTCAACGTGACGGGCGACGTTGCGGATGCGGGCGATATCCGCAACCGAAGTCCCCCCGAACTTCATAACCAGACGGCCCATCGGCCCTAAACCTTTCATGTCCCCTGCCGCCCGGAAACCCCTCCTCGGGAGGTCCGGCTGATGGTCAACTCTGAAGGAATTTGAACCCCCGGGTGCGGCGCGGCGTACTCATAGATGACAGGCTTCGCTTATGCAATAATGCCCAAAGCATAAAATTGGATTTCAGAATGACCGCCGCTGCCCCCTCCCTCGACCCGTCCGAAGTCGCCAAGTTCTCGGCCATGGCCGCCGAATGGTGGAACCCCAAGGGCAAATTCGGCGTGCTGCACGTCTTCAACCCGGTCCGGCTGCAGTTCATCAAGGAGCAGGTGACGGCGAGGCTGGCCCGCGACCCCCTCGAGCGGGAGCCCTTCAAGGGCCTGCGCTTCCTTGACATCGGCTGCGGCGGCGGACTGCTGACAGAGCCCATGTCGCGGCTTGGCGCCTCGATCACCGGGGTGGATCCCTCGGAAAGGAACATCAAGACGGCGACCGTTCACCGGGACGAGATGGGCCTCGACATCGACTACCGGGTGGGCACCGCCGAGGACCTGGCCGCGGCAGGCGAACAGTTTGACGTGATCCTCAACATGGAGGTGATCGAGCACGTGGCGGACCCGCAAGCCTTCACCCGCACCTGTTCCGCCATGCTGAAGCCGGGCGGGCTGATGTTCGTCGCCACCCTCAACCGCACGCTGAAATCCTTCGGCCTTGCAATCGTGGGTGCCGAGTATGTGCTGGGCTGGCTGCCCAAGGGCACCCACCAGTGGGAGAAGTTCATCACGCCTGCCGAACTCAAGGGTTGGCTCGGCGACAACGGCTTGACGGTGAAGGAAGAGCTGGGCGTCACCTACAGCCCCTTCACGCGCGCCTGGAAGGTGAGCCGCGACATGGACGTGAACTACATGCTCGTGGCCCAGAAGGGCTGATGTACCTCGGCATCGACATCGGCACCTCCTCCGTCAAGGCGGTGGTGGTGGACGGGGAGCAGCACATCCTCGCCACCGCGACGGCACCGCTCGCCGTGTCGCGTCCGCAGGAACTGTGGTCGGAGCAGAACCCGGAGGACTGGTGGGCGGCGGTTGAACAGGCCGTCTCCGAGTTGCGCCACAAGGCAGGCACGGCCTGGGCTGACATCAAGGCCATCGGGCTTGCCGGCCAGATGCATGGCGCGGTGCTGCTGGATGAGGCGGGCGTGCCCATTCGCCCCGCCATCCTGCACAATGACGGGCGCTCGCATGCGGAAGCCGAAGAGTTGAACCGTAGGCTTCCGGAGATCGGCACCATCGCCGGCGTGCCCGCCATGCCGGGCTTCGCCGCCCCGAAGTTTCTGTGGATTGCGCGCAACGAGCCGGACGCAGTCGGGCGCACCCGGCATCTGCTGCTGCCCAAGGACTATGTGCGCTTCCGGATGACCGGCGGCTTCGCCACCGACATGTGCGATGCCTCAGGCGCTCTGCTGCTGGATGGGGCGAAGCGTGACTGGTCGCCCGCAATTGCGGCGGCAGTGGGCATTCCGCTGGCGATGCTGCCAACGCCGCTCGAGGGCTCCACCGTTTCAGGGCTGCTGCAGGGCGCGGTGGCGAAGGCGTGGGGCCTGGCACCCGGCACCATCGTGGCCACAGGTGCGGGCGATGCGGCGGCGGGGGCTGTCGCGAGCGGAGCCGTGAACGAGGGCGACGCCTTCATCTCGCTGGGCACCGCGACTCAGTATTTCGTGGCGCGTGAGAGCTACCACCCGGCGCCCGAACACCTGATTCACACCCTCTGCCATGCCCTGCCCGGCCGCTGGTTCCAGATGGCGGCCCTGCTCAATGGTGCCGGCGCACTCGCCTGGGCGGCGGGCCTGCTGGGCCGAGCGGACATCGGCAAGCTGCTGGAGGACACAGAGCGCGCCTTTACCGGGCCCTCGCCTGTGCTGTTCCTGCCCTATCTTTCGGGTGAAAGGACGCCGCACAACAACCCCCATGCCAAGGGCGTCCTGTTCGGGCTCACTCCTGCCACCACGCCGGAACAGGTGACTCAGGCCGTGCTGGAGGGGGTCGCCCTGTCGCTCGCAGATGCACAGGATTACCTAGAGGCAACCGGCAAGTTGCCGGACCGCATTGCGGTGAACGGCGGCGGATCGAAAAGCCGCTTCTGGATGAAGATCCTGGCCAGCGCCCTCAACAAGACCGTGCTGCTGCAGGATGGCTCCGAAACCGGCCCCGCCTTTGGTGCGGCACGCCTCGCCCGGCTGGCGGCGACCGGGGAAGACCCTGAAGTGGTTTGCAGAAAGCCGGGAATTGCGGCCGAGGTGGCACCCGATCCGGCCCTGGCTGCCGCTTATGCCGAAAAGCTGATCAAATTCCGCAGTCTTTACAAGGCTGTCGCATCGCTTTTCTAGGGTCGGGCGGGGACCGGCCTAAATTTAACCCTGCCTGCTGCCTGCCCCTTGACGGAGCGCGCGCTCGGACCTATCTCTTCCCCTAGCTGCTAGCACTCAGCCTATCAGAGTGCTAACAGGGCTGGCCTCCCGAGGGAGACGGTCAGTTTAAAAACCTCAAATAATGTAAATATGACGAGGAGTTACCACATGAAATTCCGTCCTCTGCACGACCGCGTTGTTGTCAAGCGCGTCGAGGAAGACACGAAGACCAAGGGCGGCATCATCATTCCGGAGACCGCCCAGGAGAAGCCGATGCAGGGCGAGATCATCGCCGTGGGTCCGGGCGCTCGTGACGAGTCCGGCAAGGTCGTTGCTCTCGACGTCAAGAAGGGTGACCGCGTTCTGTTTGGCAAATGGTCGGGTACGGAAGTCAAGATCGATGGCACTGAGTACCTGATCATGAAGGAATCCGACATTATGGGCGTGCTGAACAAGTAAGCCCGCACCGTTTGATGTTTCAATTCAGTTATCACAAGGACGACACTCATGGCTGCTAAAGAAGTCCGCTTCGGCGGTGAAGCTCGCGAACGGATGCTTCGCGGCGTCGACATTCTCGCCAACGCAGTGAAGGTGACGCTGGGTCCCAAGGGCCGCAACGTCGTCATCGACAAGAGCTACGGCGCTCCGCGCAGCACCAAGGACGGCGTGACCGTCGCCAAGGAGATCGAACTCGAAGACAAGTTCGAGAACATGGGCGCCCAGATGGTCCGTGAGGTCGCTTCCAAGACCAACGACCTCGCCGGCGACGGCACCACCACCGCCACCGTTCTGACCCAGGCCATCGTCCGTGAAGGCGCCAAGAACGTGGCCGCCGGCATGAACCCGATGGACCTGAAGCGCGGCATCGACATGGCCGTCGCCGTCGCCATCGAGGACATCAAGAAGCGCGCCAAGAAGATCAAGGGCTCCGCTGAAGTGGCCCAGGTCGGCACGATCTCCGCCAACGGCGAAAAGGCCATCGGCGACATGATCGCCGAAGCCATGCAGAAGGTCGGCAACGAGGGTGTGATCACCGTCGAGGAAGCCAAGACCGCCGAGACCGAACTCGATGTCGTCGAAGGCATGCAGTTCGACCGCGGTTACCTGTCGCCCTATTTCATCACCAACGCCGACAAGATGATCGCCGAGCTCGACGACGTCTACATCCTGCTGCACGAGAAGAAGCTCTCGTCGCTGCAGGCGCTGCTCCCCGTGCTCGAGTCGGTCGTCCAGACCTCGAAGCCGCTGCTGATCATCGCCGAGGACATCGAGGGCGAAGCCCTTGCCACCCTCGTCGTCAACAAGCTGCGTGGCGGCCTCAAGGTCGCGGCCGTCAAGGCTCCGGGCTTCGGTGACCGCCGCAAGGCCATGCTGGAGGACA
>NZ_JBAXGR010000093.1:0-11505 GCF_037139295.1 Aestuariivirga sp. | reverse complement strand
GCAAGAGCAAGGCCCAGGAAGACCAGGTGACGGCCAGCGACGAACAGCAGCCAACCGAACAGGGCGATACGGAAGACAGCGCGGATAGCATGGCGAACCTCGCCGCGCAGGCAGCCGCCCCGGCCACCGAAGTGCCCGCAACAACCGGAACCACGACCAAGGCGGAAGAGCCCAGCCCCCAGGTTGAAACCGTTCCGCAGCCGATGCCTGATCAGACGGTTGCCGAGGCGCCGGCTGCCGTGCCCTTCCAGGAGAAGACTCAGGCACAGCAACTCGCCGACCAGGCGCAGATGGCATCGATCGCCGCCGGCAGTGATGCGGGCTGGACCATCTCGCTCGGAGAATACGCCACCAAGTCCGATGCTGCCGCGGTGCTCCAGATGACCCGCAAGCGCTCACCCGACCTGCTCAGTGGTCGCACCGCCCAGACGGTGATGGTGGAAAAGAACGGTAAGGTCACCTACCGCGCCCGCTTTACCGGATTTGACGAGTCCTCAGCTGCAGTCGCCTGCAAGGCGATCAAGAAGCAGAAGGCGCCGTGCAGGCCACAGGGCCCATCGTAACGCTCAGGACAACAGGAATTCCTTGGCCTCATTGATCTTGGCCGCAAGGTAGTCCGAACCGCCGAGATCGGGATGCGCCGTCTTCATCAGGCGGCGGTGCGCTGCACGAATATCATCAGGCGTGGCGCCTTCCTTGAGCCCGAGAATGGCGAGGGCTTCAGCCCGCGTCATCTTCTGAGACGTTGTCGCCGCCGCGCGCCCTGCTCCGCTGTTCCACTGGGCGCGCCATTCCGGATGCGTGCGCTCGATCCAGGCTTCGAACAGCGCCCGGCTTTGATCTGTTGCAGCGGCGCACTGAGCGTGCAGCGCTTGCGCCTCGACGAGCGTGAGACTCGACAGCTTCCGACCCTTCAGTGACCCGGCAAGGATGTTGCCATCCATGCGGCCGGTATCATGGTCGAGCTGCATCGCGATCAGACTTGTCGACACCCTGGAGGCCTGCCCCGGCGTCTTGCGCTGCCACGGCATGCCATTGGGGAACATCGCCTGCTGGCCCATCAACCCGAGCCCCAACATGAAGAGTGGGATCGCGACGTTGATCTCGCCTTTCAACATCATGAAGACGCCGAATGCCATGACGGCGACGCCGCCGAGCTTGCGGATCAAACCACGCACCTGCGCGGGCTGGGCATTGGCGAAGGACTTGATGAGGTACCAGCCACCCACCACGATGACGAGGCCGAGGATGAAATTCATGGCTTGCGGTCCGTCACTTCATCTGGCTCAGCAGCAACGCAGCCGCACCACCGCGCTGAGCCGAGTGATTTTCGAGTGCGGAATAGCCTCCTGCGGCATATACGGCAACCGCGGCCAGCAGCTCACGAAGGATTTTTGCAGCGTCGCTGCCGAAGCGGAAATAGGCGCCGCGCGTCAGCCGCGCAATCTCCCGGAAGCCGGCCTCTGCTGACGCATCGCGACCTTCCTGGAACATGAACAAAGGGATGCCGAGCAGCCCGATCTCACCTGCCAGCTGAGCCAGCTCGTCGATCGGCTCCTCGAGCGCATCACCGATGTAGATGCAGGCATTGACCTTGCCCTGTGCGGCCTCGCCCCTGATGTGCTTCAGCACGCGGCCGATCTGGGTGCGCCCGCCCATGCAGCGGATGCCCGCCATGAGGCGGGCGAGAACCGCCGTATCGGGCGTCCACTTCGAGGCGCGGCATTCCCCGTGACCGCGGAAATAGACGAGTTGCACGTCAAGCCCGCCGACACGGCCGGCCTCCGCGAACATGTCTCCCTGGATGTTCAAGGCCATGTCCCAGCTTCGCTGGCGACTCATGGTGGCATCCATGGCAAGCACCAGGCGCCCGCGTGCACCGGAGGGAGCTGGAACGGGCATGTCGCGGACGCGGGCCAGGAAGGCTTCGACGTCGTCCGCGCCATCATGACGCTTGATATTCGACATGCGGCGTCAGGGGCAGCTGGGTTTGTCGAGGAACGTGAGGTCGGTGAGCGTCCCGGACAGGGCGAAGTCGCCATAGTCGAGCACCAGACCGGTTGCGACACCATTGTCATACATGTCGAAGCTCACCTGGTATTCCGGCATCTCGGCGTTGCCATCGAGATTGTAATAGCTGACCGTCAGCGGGAAGGAACTCACGCCCTTCAGGGCTGCAGCGGCAGCATTCCCGGAATCGCGTGCAACGCTGCCCGGCGGCCTCTGCTTGCCCACGAAGGAAATCGCGCGGAATGACTTGGCGCCGTCTGAGCCGTCGAAGACGATGCTGGAATCGCGACCGCCTCCGGCTTCACTGAGCGCCATGAGTTTCAGCTGGTGCTGCATCGGCAGGGCGGCCCCGGAGGGAACGGTGAAGGGCTCGGAAGGCTTGCTCTTCATTTCGCCCTTGCCTTCAGCTTCAGCCGTCTCGCGAGACACCTTGATGCTGTCACTGTCGCGCACCTTGCCGTTCACGCTTTCCTTGAACTGATGGCGTAGCGCCGTTGCGGCGCCATTCTCATAGGTTGTCGAAAGGGTGTCGATCACACTGACGCCGCCGTCCGGCTGGTGGTACTTGGTGGCCATGCGAAAATTGACCGTGTAGCCGTCGCAGCTCGAGCCGTCGATCTCGAAGGCCAGCTTGCCGGAGGCCGACTGCAAGGAAGCGCCCTCGTTGGCCCGAAGCAGCGTCAGGTCGTAGATCGCCCGGTGGGGCGCCACGGATGCGGCCTCAGCGCCGCTGACCAGAAGCAGAAGGGACAAGACGGGCAGGACGGTTTTCAATTGCTTCTCCTCCGGCGGGGTGGTGCTATGCCGCATCAGACCAACATAATCATCGGACAACAAGAGGCAAAGATGGCGCAAGCAGGGCCAGAAAAACCACGCATTCTGGTGACCCGCAAGATGATGCCGGATGTGGAGCGGCGGATTGCCACGCTCTTCCAGGCAACCCTGAACCCCGATGACCGGCCCATGCCGAAAGACGAAATCCTCTACAAGGCGGCCCACCACGACGGTTTGCTGCTCACCTCCTTCGACAAGCTGGGGCGAGAGTTCATCCCCTCCCTGCCGCCTTCGATCCGGATGATCGCCACGCATTCGGTGGGCTATGACCATCTGTCGATCCCGCAGGCCGAGGCGAAGGGCATCGCCGTGACCAATACCCCCGGCGTCCTGACCGACGCGACGGCTGACATCGCGCTGCTGCTGATGCTCGGCGCCGCCCGTGGCGCCTCCTGGGGCGACCGCATGGTGCGGGAGAACCGCTGGGGCGAAACCACGCTGCTCACCCCCCTAGGGCATGACATGAGCGGCCAGCGCCTCGGCATCCTCGGCATGGGCCGGATCGGCCAGGCCGTGGCCAAGCGTGCCCGGGCCTTCGGCATGGGTATCCACTATCATTCCAGAAGCGCGGTCGCGGCAGAGGATGGGCTTGGCGCCACCTTTCATGCCAGTTTTGCCGACATGCTGCCCCACTGTGATTTTCTGTCGATCAACTGTGCCTCGACGCCGGACACGCGCGGCATGGTCAATGCCCCAGCCCTGGCGTTGCTGCCAAAGGGCGCGATCGTGATCAACACGGCCCGAGGTGACATCTTGGACGACGAAGCATTGATCGCCGCGCTGTCCTCCGGCCACCTCGCGGCGGCCGGCCTCGACGTCTTCAAGGGCGAGCCCAACATCGACCCACGCTACAGGAGCCTCGAAAACGTGTTCCTGCTGCCGCACATCGGCAGCGCCACACCCGGCACCCGTAGCGCCATGGGCCACAAATGCATCGATAATCTTGCCCGATTTTTCGCAGGAGAGCGGCCGACGGACCTTCTGACAAAGGGCTGATACGCACCCTTTCACCGCCGGCGCGGAAAGTGCCCCCGTGAGAAATAGTAAGGCACTTTAAATAAACACACTCGCATCATACACTTTGAGCCTCATTGCGGGTTACGCAATTGATTGCAGGAAAGGGCGAGTATGAACGTGAACCACTTGAAGACAATCCTTACCTCGGCACTGCTCATGGCAGGCATGGCGATCGCTGCCCTTCCCGCCCCCGCAATGGCGGCCTTCAAGAAGCCCAACGTGCTGATGCTGCTGACCGACGACATCGGCATGGATCAGCTGCAGATCTATGGCTACAACAGTACGCTGCCGGCACCACCCACCCCGAACCTTGAGGCGCTGCAGACCGCCGGCCTGACCTTCCGCAATTCCTGGACCATGCCCGCCTGTTCAACGGCTCGCGGCGTGCTTTACACGGGTCGATATCCCTTCCGTACCGAACTCCAGGCCGCGCTCGGCCCGTCGGATCTCGCGAATTCGATGACCTCGCCCTATTTGAAGACGATCCCCAAGCTGATGACCCAGGCTGGCTATGCCACGGCGCTGTTCGGCAAGTTCCACGTCGGTCTGCAGGGCAACAACCCCTATGGGCTCAAGATGGTCAACGCACTCGGCTGGCAGTATTTCAACGGCTGGCTCGACGAGACGGGTGATCCGTCTTCAATCGACACGACGGCCGGCCTTGGCGACGAAGGCAAGGACGCGAATGGCGACGGGCTCTACCCCAACGGCTATGTGCCCGGCTCCGCCAATGGCGGATATGACAGCGGCTCTTGCTACGACCCGGCGGGAAAGTGCAAGCCGCTTTCAACGCTCGCCGGTGCCAAGAACCCGGCAGGCCGCATGTGTCGTGACGATGGTGGCATCTTCGTGCCGGAAGCAGCATGTTCATCCAGCATGCCGTCTTACTTGAATTTCCAAACACTGTCGGCGCATTACGTGTCGCCGCTCGTCATCAGTGACGGCGGCAAGGCCACTTCCATTCCTCCCACCGACAAGCGGGCCCGCACCTTCCGCAACATCGAACAGACGGATGCTGCGATCGACTGGATCAAGAAGCAGCAGAAGCGCGGCAAACCGTGGTTCGCCACCATCTCCACCGCAACGGTTCACACCCCGATGCAGGTGCCCCCGGTCCATACGTTGCCACCTGATGCCTTGGACGCCAATGGCGCTGACCTCACAACCACCCTTGGCGCGGAACTGGTCGCCAACCAGATGATCCAGACCATGGACTATGAGTTTGGCCGCCTGCTTCTTGCCACGGGGCTCGCCACCCAGGTCGGCAACCGGCTGGTGCTCACGGCGGCTTCGGCAAACACCATCGTGATCTATGTGAACGACAACGGCTCGCTGGGATCACAGGTTCGACTCCCGTTTGACCCTACCCGCGCCAAGGGCACCGCCTACCAGACCGGCGTCTGGACACCGATGGTGATCGCCGGCGCCCGCGTCAACCCGCTCAACACCGGCAAGGAAGTGCAGGGACTCGTCAACATCGCCGACCTCTATGAGATGATCGGAAACGTGGCCGGTATCGACGTCCGGAAGAACAATCCCTACACCATCGACTCCGTGCCGATGATCCAGTACCTCGCGGATAACGAAGCACGCAGCCTGAGAGACTATGATTTCAATCTCGTCGGCCCCAACCTTCAGGCCAATGGCGGCGTAAACGGCCCCTGCCAGTTCGCCGGTACCAGCCCGCCCTCATGCTCGCAGATCCCCGTGACAAAGGGTGTCTGTGAGGACAACGGCGGAACCTGGTTTGGTCCGGGTGGATCAGGCACCTACACAACGGAAGATGCTGACGGCAATCCGGTGTCGATGCCGATCAAGACCTTCACCTACTGCTGTCAGGTGCAACAGTACGTCGTGCAGAATAGTGGCGTGGCGGGCACAGTTATCCCGACCACCAGCATGGCCGTGCGCGACAAGCTCGGCTACAAGCTTGTCCGAAACCAGTGGAACGATTATGATGCCAGCAGCTCAACCGGTTGCCAGCAGACCACGGAAAACGAGCTCTACATCGTGGGTGAGGAAAACCCGATCAATCCCAATGCACCACTTCTCGATACCGAAGCGCGGATGATTCCCACGCCCTATAACCAGCTGGCACAGAGCAAATACGACGAGCTCACCAACTACCTCGACACGTTGTTGGCATCCGAGCCTGATTGCCTTGCCCAGGGAGACGGTAATGACGACGGTGTGGTCAACCTCGTCGACTTGGCCAACTACAAGAAGATGGCCAAGAAGACCTCGGGGTCGAGCTGGTACGACGTCAACACCGACGGCTATACCAACAACACCGACAGGCAGATCATCGTCTCGAACCTCGGCCTGAACTGCAAAAACCAGTAATCCCGCCGTCGCAGTTCGGCATGCACATCGCGCCCATGCCTCACCCGCATGGGCGCGCTTGATTCCGGGCCACTGAACAGCCAATCTCAGGCCATTCACGGGGCGCATGCCCCCCTTTTGACAGGAGACGAACATGGGACAGATCGACAAGCGCCTGGCGGAACTGGGCATCAGCCTGCCGGTCGCAGCCAAGCCGGTTGCCAACTACGTGCCTTGGGTACGTTCGGGCAACCTCGTCTTCATCTCCGGCCAGGGCCCGATTGCCGACGGAAAGATCACCCTTCAGGGTGCCCTGGGCGACACCATCTCGATCGAGGACGGCATCAAGTCGGCCAGGCTTTCCGCTCTTAACGTACTGGCTCAGCTGAAGGATGCCTGCGGTGGCGACCTTGACCGTGTGAAGCGCATCGTGAAGCTTCTGGGCTTCGTCAATGCAACGCCCTCCTTCGCGGACCACCCGAAGGTCATCAACGGCGCATCCGACCTGATGGTCGAGGTGTTCGGCGAGAAGGGGAAGCACGCACGCTCCGCCGTTGCCTCCCCGTCGCTTCCCTTTGGCATCTCGACAGAGGTCGAGGCCATCGTCGAAGTGGAATGAACATGCCTGCGCCCAACAAGCCCGCGGTGAACTTCCTCACTGCGCGGCCTATTGCCCACCGTGGTCTGCATGATTTCAGCAAGGGAGTGGTGGAGAACACAGCCTCTGCCTTTGCCGCCGCAATCGCCCGGAACTATGCCATCGAGTGCGACCTGCAGCTGACGAAGGATGGCGAGGCTGTTGTGTTCCACGACGAGCACCTCGAGCGCCTTACCGAGGGCCACGGCATGGTGAAGGACCTCACCACAGCCGAAATGAAGCGTCTCGTCATTCGCAACTCGACGGACAAGGTGCAGACCCTCGCCGAACTATTGTCACAGGTTGACGGCCGAGTACCTCTGGTGATCGAGTTGAAGTCGCACTGGGATGGCGACGAGCGGCTGGCCGAACGCGCCGTTGCGCTGCTGACGAGCTATGCCGGCCCCTTCTGCCTCATGTCTTTCGACCCCGATGCCATAGCAGCTGTCAGGCGTCTTGCGCCGGAGATCATCCGTGGCATCGTGGCGGAACGGGTTGATGGTTCCTATTACGCGTTCCTGCCACTGGCGAAGCAGATGGAGCTCCGGACCTTCTCGCATGTTGCGCGGACAAGGCCCGATTTCGTGTCGTTCTACTACGGGCAGTTGCCATGGGCGCCGATCACCGCCCTGCGGGCCTCGGGCATGCCGGTGATCACATGGACGATCCGTTCGCCCGAGGAGGCCGTAATGGCCACGCGATGCTCGGACCAGATCACCTTCGAAGGCTTTACCGCGTAACATGCTGAAGGCCGTCACCAGCGCCCAGTCGATCAAGCGGGAGGACTGGGACCGGCTGGCCAATCCGCAAGGTGCCGAGTTCAACCCTCTCGTCAGCCATGATTTCTTCCGCTGCGTAGAAGAGTCAGGCTGTGCCGTGGCCAAGACCGGATGGATGCCGCGCCACCTGGTGATGGAGCAGGACGGCCAGATCACCGGCATCGTGCCCTGCTACCGCAAGCGCCACTCACAGGGCGAGTATGTTTTCGACTACGGCTGGGCTGATGCCTATGAGCGCGCCGGCGGGCGTTATTACCCGAAGATGCAGGTGTCGGTGCCGTTCTCGCCCGTCACGGGCCCGCGCCTCTTCGCTGCGACAGAGGAGCAGCGGCGCGACCTCGCATCCGGCCTCATTGCGCTGTGCACCCAGGAGGAGGCTTCTTCCGTACACATCACCTTCCTGCCGGAAAAGGACTGGGCGGCATTGGGAGGTCCCCTTTGGCTGCAGCGCACCGACATCCAGTTCCACTGGATGAACAGTGACTATGGGACCTTCGATGGCTTCCTCGCGTCGCTCTCCTCGCAGAAGCGCAAGAACATCCGCAAGGAGCGGGCCTCTGTTGCAAACGCAGGAATCACCATGCATGCCCTGACCGGCAAGGACATCGAGGAGCGGCATTGGGATGCCTTCTTTGACTTCTACATGGACACAGGTGCCCGCAAGTGGGGCTCACCCTACCTGAACCGCACTTTCTTCAGCATGATCGGCGAAGCGATGAGTGAGCACATCCTGCTCGTGATAGCGGAGCGTGGCGGGAAGTTGATTGCGGGTGCCCTGAATTTCATTGGCTCGCATGCACTCTATGGCCGGAACTGGGGAGCAGTGGAGTATCACGACAACCTGCATTTCGAGACCTGTTACTATCAGGCCATCAACTTCGCCATCTCCCGCAAGCTGGCGCGCGTGGAAGCGGGTGCGCAAGGGGCCCACAAACTGGCGCGGGGCTACCTGCCGCAAAAGACTTTCAGCCTGCATTACCTCGCCCATTCCGGCCTGCAGCGGGCGGTTGCCAACTATCTCGATGCAGAACGTGCCGGTGTCGACCGGGAGCAGCAGGCGCTTGCGGCGCATTCGCCGTTCCGGCAGGAACAGGACTTCTAGAGGGCCGAGACCGATGAGCTACGATACCAACAACATCTTCGCCAAGATCCTGAGGGGCGAGATCCCCTGCCACAAGGTCTATGAGGACGATCATACGTTGGCCTTCATGGATGTTATGCCTCAGGCGGATGGACACACGCTGGTGATCCCCAAGGCAGCCTCCCGCAACCTGCTCGACGCTGATCCGAAGGCGCTGGGAGCGCTCATGGCATCCGTCCAGAAAGTGGCCAACGCCGCGAAGCAGGCCTTCGCAAGCGAGGGTGTGCTGATCCAGCAGTTCAACGAGCCCGCCGCCGGGCAAACTGTTTTCCACCTCCACTTCCACGTGTTGCCGCGCCACGAGGGCATGCCGCTCCGGCCCCATACAGGCAAGATGGCCGACCATGCTGTCCTCGCTCAACATGCTGCAAAACTCCGAGCCGCCTTGGGCACTTGATTGAAATCAAAGCAGCGCCGGGGTGCGGCTGGCTAAACTTGCTCCATAACGAGGAGACAGACATGAATCATAAGCACCGCAAGGTCCTGCACAGCCTTTTCAGCCATCCGCTGCCGTCCAACATCCAGCTTCATGAGGTGGAGCCGGTGTTCAAGGAACTGGGCGCGGAGCTCAGCCATTCCGGCCACGGCCGCCTGATGGTCTCAATGAAGGGTCATACCGCAACCTTCCACGGCTCGGACCACGGGCTGTCGAAGGACGAGGTCCACAACATGAAAAAGTTCATCGAGACCTGCGGCATCGAGCCCGCACGGGACTATCCGCTGTAGGGTATCGGCTCCGGTTTCTCCCTGCACATCATGCCCGGTCCAAACACCCGGCCCGGGCATCCTTTTTGGTGGTCGCTGCAAAGGATGCGCGGATCAAGTCCGCGCATGATGAACTCAACGGAGTGCATCTTGAATGAAAAAGGCCCGGTCGATTGACCGGGCCTTTTGCTTTTGATGTTACCGCCAGCCTTACTCGGCTGCGGGCAGTTCCGAGGCCTTGGCCTGCTCTTCGAGGATGAGCGTGTCTCGCTTGTCAGCAACAGCGCGCAGGCGCGAGAGCATGCCACCCGTGCCCGCCGGGATGAGGCGGCCCACGATGACATTCTCCTTGAGGCCTTCGAGCGTATCCACCTTGCCGATGATCGAGGCTTCGGTGAGGACGCGCGTCGTTTCCTGGAACGAAGCCGCCGAGATGAAGGAGCGGGTCTGCAGCGAGGCCTTGGTGATGCCGAGCAGCACCGGCTTGCCAGCGGCAGGCCGCATGCCTTCGGCGATCAGCTTGGAGTTCTCGTGGTCCAGTTCCTCGCGGTCGACCTGTTCGCCCATGAGCAGCGTCGAGTCGCCGGTGTCGGTGATCTCGACCTTCTGCAGCATCTGGCGAACGATCACCTCGATGTGCTTGTCGTTGATGTTCACGCCCTGCAGACGATAGACTTCCTGGATTTCATTGACGAGGAAGGAGGCGAGCTCCTCCACGCCCTTGATGTCCAGAATGTCATGCGGCGCGGGGTTGCCGTCCATGATGTATTCGCCCTTCTCGATGAAGTCGCCTTCCTGGACGGGAAGGTGCTTGCCCTTGGGGATCAAATACTCCACGGCCTCCACACCTTCCTCCGAAGGAACGATGCGGATGCGGCGCTTGTTCTTGTAGTCGCGGCCGAATTCGACGCGGCCAGAGATCTCCGCGATGATCGCGTGATCCTTGGGGCGACGTGCTTCGAACAGCTCGGCAACACGCGGCAGACCGCCGGTGATGTCGCGCGTCTTCGCACTCTCGAGCGGGATACGGGCGAGCACGTCACCGGCGGTGACCTTCGCACCCGGATCAACCGAGAGTACCGCATCGACCGACAGCAGGTAGCGGGCTTCGCCGCCACGGGCGAGCTTCTGCACCTTGCCGTCCTTGCCCTTGACGACGATCGCGGGCTTCAGCGTTGAACCGCGCTGGTTCGAGCGCCAGTCGATGATGACGCGGTTGGTAATGCCGGTAGCTTCGTCTGCCAACTCGGTCACCGACACGCCTTCGACCACGTCCTCGAACTCGACAATGCCGTCGACTTCGGTCATCAGCGGGCGGGTGTAGGGGTCCCACTCGGCAACGCGCGCGCCGCGCTTCACCTTGTCGCCCTCATCGGCATACATGCGTGTGCCGTAGAGCAGCTTGTGAACCGCGCGCTCCGTGCCGTTGTCGTCAACGAGGACGAGCGTGGAGTTGCGGCCCATGACCATCAGGCGGCCCTGCCCGTCTTTCGCAAAGTTGCGGTTGCGGATGACGATCTTGCCGTCCGCATTGGCTTCGATGAAGCTATCGTTCAGCACCTGCGCGGTGCCGCCGATGTGGAAGGTACGCATGGTGAGCTGCGTGCCCGGCTCGCCAATCGACTGTGCGGCGATGACACCCACGGCTTCGCCCATGTTGACGGGCGTGCCGCGTGCAAGGTCACGGCCATAGCACTTCCCGCAAACACCGAACTTGGTTTCGCAGGTCAGCACCGAGCGGATACGCAACTCTCCGATCCCCGACTTCTCGATGATCTCGACATGCGGCTCCAGGATCTCGCTACCGGCGGCCACGATGAGTTCGCCCGTTGCCGGGTTGATCACGTCCTGCGCCGCGGTGCGGCCCAGCACACGGCTGCCGAGCGAGGCGATAATCTCACCCGCATCAACAATCGGCCGCGTGGTGAGGTAGGCCTTGCTGCCACAATCCACTTCCGAGATGATCGCGTCCTGCGCCACGTCCACGAGACGGCGGGTGAGATACCCGGAGTTCGCGGTCTTGAGCGCGGTGTCGGCGAGGCCCTTGCGGGCGCCGTGGG
>NZ_JBAXGR010000092.1:0-11785 GCF_037139295.1 Aestuariivirga sp. | reverse complement strand
GCCTGCTGCCAAGGCCAAGCCAATTGCCAAGGCCAAGCCAATTGCCAAGGCCAAGGCCAAGCCCACTGCCAAGGCCAAGCCCACTGCCAAGGCAAAGCCCACTGCCAAGGCAAAGCCCACAGCGAAAGCAAAGCCAGTCGCCAAGGCGAAGTCTGCAGCACCGGCAAAATCGGCTGGCAAGGCCAAGCCTGCCGCCCGGAAGACGGTCGCTGGCAAGGCCAAGCCCTCCACCCGGCAGAAGCCGGGCGGCTGGGGCCGGGCCGAAGGCAAGCCGAAGTTCCGCGCAGCGCCGCGCCCCGCAACCGAGGCCGAAGCACCGCCAAAGCCCGTGCCGGTCATCCCGGCGGAGTTGCTGGTCGATGGGCCGAAAATCAAGAAGCCCCGCAAGCCGCGCGGCAAGAAGGCAGACGCCCCGAAGCCCGTTGGTGCGCTGGACGTAATCCTCAAGCAGCTCGATGATTCCAAGGCCCAGCAGGTGGTGACCATCACGCTGGAGGAAAAGAAGGCCGTCGCCGACGTGATGGTGGTTGCCTCCGGCACGTCGAACCGGCACGTGGGCGCCATCGCCGACCAGGTTATGCAGAAGCTGAAGGAGCGCGGCTACCGTGACCTTCGCATTCAGGGCCTGCCGCAATGCGACTGGGTGCTGGTGGATGCGGGCGACGTGATCGTCCATATCTTCCGGCCGGAAGTGCGCAGCTTCTACAATCTCGAGAAGCTGTGGTCTGCCAACGCGCCTGACGACCAATGGGCGGTCTGACACTTTGCGGCTAGCGGTGATCGCGGCCGGGCGGTTGAAGCCCGGCCCCGAAAAATCCCTGGCCGAGGACTATCTCACCCGCGCTCAAGGGCTAGGTCGCAAATGCGGCATATCCAAACTGGCCGTCACCGAATTCAATGAATCCCAGGCCTCTTCCGCTGCTGCCCGCATGGCGGAGGAAGGGCGCGTCATTGCCGGGGCACTGCCACCCAAATGCTTCACCATCGTGCTGGACGAGCGCGGCAAGGCACTGGCGAGCGAGGCCTTCGCCGATTTGCTGCGCCGTCATCTCGACGGCGGCACAAGCGACATGGCCTTCCTGATCGGCGGGCCGGACGGGCATTCACCGGATGTGCGTGAGAATGCCGGATTGCTGATGAGCTTCGGCCCGATGACATGGCCGCACCGGCTGGTGCGGGTGATGCTGTTCGAGCAACTCTACCGCGCCGTGACGATCATCGCGGGACACCCCTATCACCGGGTGTAAGAAAGAGGCCCCCGGCGCAATGCCGGAGGCCGTAATGATCGTTACTTCGTCATCATCGACATGAAGTTCACCCAGCCGCGGGTGCCGAGGATGGCCTGGGTCTGGGCATCAAGCGTCACCGTGTCCATGCCGGCGGGCGGGATGGTCAGGATGGCCTCGTCGGCCGGCAGGTCACCGCCGGCATCGACGTCGGTCAGGTAGAACTTCGCCGGCTTGTCGGTGTCATTGATGATGTCCACCGTGAAGGAGAGCTGCACGTTGCCATCATAGCCGCCGCGCTTGTAGACGGGCATGGCCATCAGCTTCTGCTGGGCCGCCTGCAGCTGCGGCAGGTTCAGGAACAGGCCGACCGAGAGCAGGCCGTCATGCTTGCCATGCGGGAACACCGCGAAGCGGGCATTGTCGGTGCCCAGCACATTGGCAAGAATCACCGGGTCGGTCTGGCCGCCATCGGTTTTCACCAGGTTGGTGCTCATCTGGAAGGTGCCGATGGCACCCGTGCTGCCGCCCGGCGCGCAGGACTTAACCTGCAGCGGAACGGCGGGCGTCGTGATGGTCTCGACAGCCATGCCGGCCTCATCCTGGCACCAGGGTGCGGTGATGAACTGGCCGGTGATGGCGGCGGCGACCGGCGAGGGCACGCCGGACTTGGCGACCTCGAGGATCTGCGACACGCGGATCGGCGTGCGGGTATCGATCTGGCAGCCGGTGAGGGCGATGGCGGCAATGCCGGCCGTGACGGCGGCAAGCAGGTTCCTGCGGGTGATCATCATATAGTCTCCGTCCATTGGCGCCGGAGCGGGACCCCGGCAACGATTGCAGGATGGTCAATAGCTGTGCCGGGCGCTGGCGTCGAGAGCCAGTGCCCGCATGTGGTCAAATTCAGTCCGAGGCCTTCTGCATGGCGGCCTCGAGCCTTGCCTTGTCCGCCTCGCTCAGGACCGGGCGGTCGAGCTTGACTGTCAGCCTGTCGAGCTTGGCGGTGAGCGGGAATGGCGTCTGGTAGTCGGTTTCGTCAACGCTGGTGAGCGTGTCCGAGCCGATGTCGAAGCTCTCGTCCCACTGCAGGATCATCGGCAGCGTCTGCTCCATGGTCTGGGTGGCGACGACTGTGCCATCGACGGACAGCGTGCCGGTTCCGGGACGACCGACACCGCTGAAGTCGTTGAAGGCCAGCGTGCCGGCTCCCAACCCGTCATACTTGAAGTCGAAAACCAGCGTGTGCTTGCCGGGGCTGAGCGCATCCGGCCCCTGCCACTTGATGCGCTTCAGGTCCACCATGTTCCACGTCCACACGGGCTTGCCCTGAAGCAGGTAGAAGCCATAGCCGCCGAAACGGCCGCCGGAAGTGAGGATCACACCCTCCGCCCCGCCTTCAGGTACCTCGATCTCCGCCGTCACGGTGTAGGAGGTGTTGAGCAACAAGGGCGAGTCGCCCTGCGGCAGGCCGACCATCGGCGTGGTGTAGACGAACTCCGACCGGCCCGCCGTGATGTTGGGACGTGGCGCCACGATGCGCGCGGCGACCGAGGCGTCGAGCGGCAGCACGTTGTACTTCTTGGCCTATTCGTAGAAGACCTGCTTCAGGGCGGCGACCTTATCAGGGTTCTGCGCGGCAACATCCGTCACCTGCGAGTAATCGTCGTTGAGATTGTAGAGTTCCCACTCGACATTGTTGAGCGGGTCCGGGTTGGCGGGGCCGAAGGCTTCCCACGGCGCACGCTTCACCTTGGTGCTGAGGATCCAGCCATCCTGATAGATGGCATGATCGCCGAACATCTCGAAATACTGGGTGGTATGGCGCGAGGGCACAGCCGCATTCGCCTTGTCGAAGGTATAGGCGAAGCTGGTGCCTTCGATCGGTGCTTGGCTGATGCCGTCCACCACCTCCGGCGCCGGGATGCCGGCAGCTTCGAGAATGGTCGGCACCACGTCGATCACATGCGAGAACTGGCTGCGGATGCCACCCACGTCGGTGATGTGGCCGGGCCATGAGACCGCCATGCCCTGGCGCACGCCGCCCAGGTGCGAGGCGATCTGCTTGAACCAGCTGAACGGGGTGTCGAAAGCCCAGGACCATGCCGCCGACATGTGGTTGTAGGTCTTGTCGGTGCCCCACACATCGTAGAACTTCATCTGCACGTCGACCGGCAGCATGTTGAGGCCGTTGAAGAAGGCCACCTCGTTGGGCGTGCCGAGCGGGCCGCCCTCGGCAGACGTGCCGTTGTCGCCGTTGATGTAGATGATGAGCGTGTTGTCGAGCTTGCCCATATCCTCGACCGCCTGGATCACACGGCCGATTTCATGGTCGGTGTAGGCCGCATAGGCAGCGAACACCTCGACCTGGCGGATGAACAGCTTTTTCTCCTCATCCGTGGTCTGGTCCCACGGCTTGAGGATATCCGACGGCCAGGGCGACATCAGCGCATCCTGCGGAATGACGCCGAGCTTCTTCTGGTTCGCGAAGATCCGTTCACGGAGCTTTTCATAGCCGTCGTCGAACAGATGCATGGCGTGGATCTTGTCCACCCACTCCTGCGTCGGGTGGTGCGGCGCATGGGTGCCGCCCGGCACGTAATAGAGGAAGAAAGGCTTCGACGGCGCCGTCTGGTTCATGCGGTTCAGATAGTCGATGGCGTCATCCGCCATAACGGTCGTCAGGTTCCAGCCCGGCTTGCCCTCGAAGGGATAGATTTGCGTGGTGTTGCGGAACAGGTTCGGCTGCCACTGGTTGGCATCGCCGCCGACGAAGCCATAGAAATACTCAAAACCCATGCCGATGGGCCACAGGTCGAAGGGGCCTGCCTGGCTGGCCTGGAAGGCCGGCACGTTGTGATCCTTGCCGAACCACGAGGTGGCGTAGCCATTGTCCTGCAGGATGCGGCCGATGGTGGCCATGTTCTTGCCGATGATCGAGTTATAGCCGGGGAAGCCCGTCGACTGTTCGGAGATCACGCCGAAGCCCGCGGAGTGATGGTTGCGGCCGGTGATCAGGGCCGCACGGGTGGGCGAGCAGAGTGCGGTGGAATGCATCTGCGTGTAGCGCAGGCCGCTGGCCGCCACCCGGTCGAGTGCGGGCGTGGGGATGACGCCCCCGAAGGTCGATGGCACGCCATAGCCCGAATCATCCGTCATGATGAGCAGCACGTTGGGGGCTTGGCTGGGCGGCACGATGCGCGGCGACCACCATGGCGTTGACTGCAGCGCATTGTCCCTGATGACGCCGCCAAATTCAGGGGCGGGGGCCGGCAGCTGCTGGCCGCTGATCGACATGGTGGCGTCCGGTGCGCCGGGCGTGCCGTTGATCTGCTGAGCCGAGGCACCGGTGCAGAAGGCCGCCGCAAGACCGATGATGGCAAGGGTAAGGAAACGCGGCTTCATGGAGTCCTCCCATTCTTCAACTCTCGGGGGATGTTACACCAAGGCGCGTCTATGGGATTGCCTTTTCTCGACTTTCTTGCGTTTTGCCGACCGGGGCCAGGGGGCCGACGCGCTGCACGGACCGGGAAGCTGATGCGGACCTTGGGGTCATCTGATCCCGTGGCCTGCAATCAAGTCAAATCAGAAATTGCAGCAGCACGTCCAGCAGCCCCCGGCGGGTCATGATTAACGGAATGTAAATCGACCTCCGCGCAAAGCTGTGGCATGCAGCCTCGACGTTCCTGATCACCCCCGGACCCATGCGACACCTCGCAGTCTCAACCACCTTTCTGGCGCTGGCGCTCATGCTGCCGGGCGAAGCCGCACGTGCCCAGGAGCAGCAGCAGCTCGACACGCTGAAACAGCAGATCGAAAGCGGCAAGGCCAACGAGGCGCGCCTTGCAAGCGAGATTGCCGCCGCCGTTCAGGCGCAGGACGCGATTGCCGCCAAGCTTGCCGGCATTGCCCAGTCGATCCAGTCGCAGGAATCGGTGGTCAACAAGAGCGAGAAGGAGCTGGCCAGGCTGCGCCGGGACCGGGCCGAAATCCTGACCGCACTTGGCGAGAAGGAAGACGTGCTGTCAGAGCTCCTCGCCGGGTTGCAGCGGCTGGAACAGAACCCGCCGCCCGCGCTGGTGGTGGAGCCGGGTGACATTCTGGCGGCACTGCGCGGCGCCATGCTGCTCGGCACCATCGCCCCCGAACTCCAGGACGAGGCCAAGGCCCTGACGGCCAAGCTCGACCAGCTGAAGCAGCTGGAAGCCACCATCACGACCCGCAAGGACGACGTGGCCCGCGAGATCGCCCGCCTCAACGACGAGCGCGCCGCGCTGAAGGACCTCGTCACCCAGAAGCGCGCGCTGGTGAGCCAGGGCACGGCTGACCTCGAGGCGGAACGCAAGCGCACCGCCGAACTGGCTGCGAAAGCCAAGTCCTTGAAGCAACTTCTGTCCAACCTCGACGCCCAGCGCCAGCAGCAGGATGCCGCCAAGGCCGATGAGCAGCGCCAGCGCGAGCAGCAGGAAGCTCTGCTGCGCCAGCCCAAGGTTCCCTTCCCCGACGCCAAGGGCAAGCTGCCCTTCCCGGCCCAGGGGCAGATCGTCCGCCGCTTCGGCGAGCCGGACGGCCTCGGCCGCGACACCCAGGGGGTGATGATCGCCACCATGGCCAGCGCCCAGGTGACCACCCCGGCCGACGGCAAGGTGGAATTCGCCGGTCCGTTCAGGTCTTACGGGCAGGTCGTCATATTGAACCCCGGCGGCGGCTACCGCGTTCTGCTGGCAGGCATGGACAAGATCACGGCAAGCGTGGGAGAGTTCCTCCGTGCGGGGGAACCCGTCGGTGAAATGGGATCCGGCCCTGCTTCCGTCACACTTTTCGGTGATGTGGTGCCAGACGGAAGGCCGGTGCTATATATTGAATTACGGGATGGCACAGAGGCCATTGACTCAGGTCCCTGGTGGATCGGCGGTTTGAAAGAGGCGAGTGGATGAAGAAGAATACGCGGTTGCAGAATTTCGGCCTGGTGCTGGCGGGTGCGGTCTCCGCCTCGCTGCTGTGGCACGCCTTTGGCGCGGCCGGGGCGGCATCGAATGCCGATACCTACAAGCAACTGAACCTGTTCGGCGACGTGTTCGACCGGGTGCGCTCCGATTATGTCGAGGAGCCCGACGAGCAGCAGATGATCGAGGCCGCCATCAATGGCATGCTCGCCTCGCTCGATCCGCACTCGAGCTACATGAACAAGAAGCAGTTCCAGGACATGAGTGTCCAGACCCGCGGCGAGTTCGGCGGGCTCGGCATCGAAGTCACCATGGAAAACGGTGTCATCAAGGTGGTCTCCCCCATCGACGGTACGCCGGCCTCGCGCGCCGGCCTGATGGCCAATGACCTGATCGTCAAGATCGACGGCACCGAAGTGCAGGGCATGACGCTCAATGATGCCGTCGACAAGATGCGCGGCAAGATCGGCACCGACATCTCCCTGTCGATCGTGCGCAATGGCAAGGATCCCTTCGACCAGAAGCTGACGCGCGACAAGATCCGCGTCGAGTCGGTGAAGTATTCCATCGAGAACAACGATATCGGCTACATCCGCATCTCCTCCTTCACGGAGCAGACGCAAGAGGGCCTCGAGAAGGCGATGGAACACTTCCGCACCACCATGGGCGACAAGGTGAAGGGCTACATCATCGACCTGCGCAATGATCCGGGCGGCTTGCTCGACATGGCGATCTCGGTGTCTGACACCTTCCTCGACAAGGGCGAAGTCGTTTCAACCCGTGGCCGCCATGCCGACGAGACGCAGCGCTTCAACGCCACCAAGGGCGACCTTGCCAATGGCAAGCCCATCGTGGTGCTGATCAACGGCGGTTCGGCGTCGGCGTCCGAAATCGTGGCGGGTGCCTTGCAGGACCAGAAGCGCGCCACGCTGATCGGCACGCGCAGCTTCGGCAAGGGCTCGGTGCAGACCATCATCCCGCTCGGCGGCGAGGGTGCGCTTCGCCTGACAACGGCGCGCTACTACACGCCCGCCGGCCGCTCCATCCAGGCCAAGGGCATCGACGCCGACATCGTGATCGAGGAAGAGCTTCCGCCCGAACTCAAGGGCAAGAACGTCTCGACCGAGGGCGAGGCCGGCCTCAAGGGCCACCTCACCAACGAAGGTGGCGGCGACGAGGGCGGTGGCTCCTCGGCCTATGTGCCCGAGGACAAGACCAAGGACCTGCAGCTCAAGGCGGCGATCGACTTCCTCAACGGCGTAAAGGTTGTCTCCAACGTGAAGCCCAAGGAAGAGAAGCCCAAGGACGGCGCGGCTCCGGCCACAACGCCCAACTGATCTTTCGCGACAGAACACGCAATGATGCCCGGCCTTGTGCCGGGCATTTTCTTTTTCGCCACTTTCCGGATGTTTTAGCAATCTATCCGTTAGAATTAACAGGTCGTTAACGGTGCCGGCACGAAAGTCGGGGGTGAGCGAATCATGCCCCTAGCACTGACCCATGCCCCGAGATGAACTTCGCAAACCATTGAAACGGCTGACCCTTCGGGAGCGGCTGTGGCGCAGGCGTCCGCCAGCCCCGGTTGCTGCGGCAGTGGCGCTGGTGGCCGTTTTCGCCGCAGGCGGCCTTTGGCTGTCGCGGGTTCCGGAGCCGCTGGCGGGCGAACCGGTGGTGATGGCTGCCATTCCGGAGAATGCCGAACTCATCACCTCCGCGACCAGCCCTGCTGAGGACTCCGAACTCTCGGACAGTGCGGCAGACAGCCCGGAAGACGTCTTCGACCAGAACGCCACCGAGATCGTCGGCGGCGAGCAGATGGATGAGGCGCCGCCGGGCGTCGACATCGCGCCAGAGGATGCCGCAGCGCCGGAGAGGCATGAGGCGATGATCATCGTCGCCCCGCACCGGCCGCTGACCAGGGCGCCGGTCGAGGCGGTGACGGAGAAAACCGATCAGGGGCCGCTGCCGCGGGTGGCCAGCAACGGCAAGAAGCCCTTCGACGTCTATTCGCAGGTGACCCCGCTGTCCGTCACACACTCGGACCTGCCAAAGATCACGCTGGTGCTGGGCGGCATGGGCCTGAACCCCAGGCTCACCCGGAAGGCCATCGATGAACTGCCGGGCGACGTGACGCTGGGCTTCGCCCCCTATGGCGACAACCTGCAGGACCAGGTGAACAGGGCGCGCGCGGCGGGCCACGAGATCTTGCTGCAGGTGCCGATGGAGCCTGTGGGCTACCCTGGCACCAACCCCGGCCCCAGCACGCTGCTGAGCGACGTGAAGCCCGAGCAGAACCTCATCGCACTGCAATGGCTGATGAGCCGCTTTGCCGGCTATTCCGGCATCACCAACTACATGGGCGCGCGGCTGCTGGTGAGCGAGGATGCGCTGCGACACGTGATGAAGGAAGTGAAGTCGCGCGGCCTCGTCTATCTCGAGGATGCGAGCGTGAGCATGACGCTGTCACCCAAGGTGACAAAGGACCTGCGCCTTCCGGTGCAGCGCGCCAGCATGGTGATCGACGCCGAGCCCACCGTCCCGGCAATTCAGGCGGCCCTCGCCAGGCTGGAACGGGACGCGGCGCGCAACGGCTCCGTGATCGCCACCGGATCAGGCCTCGATATCACCATCGAAACGGTTGCCGAATGGGCAAAAACCCTTCAGGAAAAGGGCATACTCCTGGTGCCCGTGAGCGCCGCCTACAAGGGAAGAGCCACCTGATGACCAAGCACACTGAGATCACCGAATACCGCCGCTGCGTGGGCGTGATGCTGATCAACAAGGCGGGCCTCGTGTGGGTCGGCCGCCGCTTCGACAAGCAGAACGACGAGGGCAAGGGCCACTGGTGGCAGATGCCGCAGGGCGGCATCGACAAGGGCGAGGACGTGCGCGCCGCAGCGCTGCGTGAGCTGGCCGAGGAAACCGCCGTCACCTCCGCCGAGATCATCGCCGAGTCCAGCCACTGGTACAATTATGACCTGCCCGAACACCTGATCGGCAAGTCATGGAACGGCAAATATCGCGGCCAGACCCAGAAATGGCTCGCCTTGCGCTTCACCGGCGAGGACAGCGAAATCGATCTTGCCCCGCCCGGACACAGCCAGGAATTCGACCAGTGGCGCTGGGCCAATATGGATGAGCTGATCGAGCTGATCGTGCCCTTCAAGCGCCAGGTCTATGAGCAGGTGCTGGCCGAGTTTCGCCACCTCGGCACCTGAGGTTGCCCTCTAGGCCAAAGCCCACTAAAGCGCTGCCCATGTCCACCGCCCAGATCGTCCAGCTCCTGATCACCCTGTTCGGCATCGCGCTTGCGGTGATCGTCTTCCTGTTCGGACCTTACGACATGCTGGTGAACGGCATCATCGCTTTCGTGATCTTCGTGCTGGCGGGCATGGCGGCGGCCATCGCCTATGCCAGGCTCACGAAGAAGGGCTGAGCCATGCCGCATCTCATCTTCGATTGCGACGGCGTGCTGGTTGATTCCGAACCGCTGTCGATGCGCGTCGATGTGCAGATCCTGGCTGAGAACGGTGTTGTCATGAGCGAGTCGGAGGCGCACCGGCGCTTCGTCGGCCGCACCTTCTCCGCCATGCTGGACGAGATCAGCCGCGAGTTCGGCGTCAGCTTTCCTGCCGATGCCTCGAGCCAGAAGGACCTGCGCCTGCTCGAACTCTACGAGACGGACCTGCGCGTGGTGGATGGTGTCGAGTCGGTACTCGAGGCCCTGGGGCCGCAGCATTTCAGTGTCGCTTCGAACTCTCCATTGGAGCGAGTCGATACTGCGCTGCGCATCACTGCCCTCACCCGCTTCTTCGGCAACCGCATCACCACCTTCGAACATGTGGCGCGCGGCAAGCCCGAGCCCGACGTGTTCGTCGAGGCCGCCCGCCGGGCGGGCTTCGCGCCGCAAGACTGCATCGTGGTCGAGGATTCGGTGACGGGGGTGACGGCCGCGCACCGTGCGGGCTGCCATGTGCTGGGCTTCACCGGCACCCACCCGCACCCCGACGAGCAGGCGCCGAAGCTGCTCGCCGCCGGCGCCCGCACCGCTTTCGCAAAGATGGCCGAGCTGCCACGGCTGGTGTCCGAAAGAATTCTTTGACATTGCACTGCAGCACGCCCATATGGGGCCTGTCGCAAGTGGCCGACAGCAATACGTGAGGCGCACGCAAGGTGCAGCCGTTCCGGCCCGAACAGAAGTGACACTCCCGAACATACCTTTCACGTGGGTAGGTTTCAGCGCCCGCCCGGCCTGATGCAGATGATCTGCATTCGGCTCTTCGGACATGGCATGCGCTGCCCACTCATGGTCCGAAGACCGAAAGAAGAACTGAAGTGACGACTTTTAACGACCTCCAGCTTTCCGAACCCCTGCTCCGCGCCTTGACGGCCGAGGGCTACGAGAAGCCAACCCCCATCCAGGCCCAGTCGATCCCCAGCCTGCTCGCAGGCAAGGATCTCCTCGGCATCGCCCAGACCGGCACCGGCAAGACCGCAGCCTTCGCGCTGCCGATCCTGCAGAAGCTGGCCGCCCACCCGGAACGTGCCGCCAAGGGCACCTGCCGGGCGCTCATCCTGTCTCCCACGCGTGAGCTCGCCGCCCAGATCGGCGAGAGTTTCCGCGTCTATGGCAAGTTCCTCAAGGTCTCGCGCGCCGTCGTGTTCGGTGGCGTGTCGCTTGGCAAGCAGATCGACATCCTGCGCGGTGGCGTCGACGTCGTCGTCGCAACGCCGGGCCGTCTCGTCGACCTGATCGAGCGCAAGGCGCTGACCCTGTCAAAGGTCGAAATCTTCGTCCTCGACGAAGTCGACCAGATGCTTGACTTGGGCTTCATCCACGCGATCCGCAAGATCACCGCGATGCTGCCCAGCCAGCGCCAGAACCTGTTCTTCTCGGCCACCATGCCGAAGGAGATCGCAGGCCTTGCCAACAACCTGCTCACCAACCCGGTGCGCGTCGAGGTGGCCCCCGTGGCCACCACGGCAGAGCGCGTCAACCAGTCCGTGGTCCACGTCGATCCCGCCAACAAGGCGAAGCTCCTCGTGGAACTCCTGAAGGACAACAACATGACGCGCACCCTGGTGTTCACCCGCACCAAGCACGGCGCCGACAAGGTGATGAAGAACCTCTCCGCCGCGGGTTACACCGCAGCGGCGATCCACGGCAACAAGAGCCAGAACAACCGCGAACGCGCCCTTGCAGGCTTCAAGGCCGGCAAGATCCTCGTCCTCGTGGCGACCGACATTGCCGCCCGCGGCATCGACGTCGACGGCGTCAGCCACGTGGTGAACTACGATCTCCCGCATGTGCCGGAGTCCTACGTCCACCGCATCGGCCGCACCGCGCGCGCCGGAGCCGATGGCTCTGCCATCGCCTTCTGCACGCCGGAAGACCGTGGCCTGCTGCGCGACATCGAGAAGACCATCCGCACCCAGGTGCCGGTGGTTGAACATGCGCTCGGCCTCAAGGGTGTTCAGCAGCTTGCCCCCACCTTCGGCTGGAACCCGGCCGGCAAGGACAAGCCCGCTGCAAAGCCGCATCACCGCGGCCAGGGCCCCAACCGCAACCACGGTGCAGGCAACGGCCACAAGCAGGCCAATGGCAGCAAGCCCCAG
>NZ_JBAXGR010000091.1:0-11804 GCF_037139295.1 Aestuariivirga sp. | reverse complement strand
CTGCGGTGTCTGAGCTTACAGAAGTGGCTCGGTTCGTTTGAACAGTCAGCGGGGGACACCTCCGGTCTTCTCCGGGAAGCGGAAACCCGCTTCGTGCTGGGGAGCAGGAGTGTCCACGGTCCGGCCCACTGGAAGGCGGTGCTTGTCGTAGATATCTAAATCCAGCTGCGTTGCGTCCAACTAATCACAATAGTCAAGCGACTGACCAGCCACCGTCAACGAGCATTATCGTTCCGGTAATCAATGATGCGGCCGGCGAGGCCAGAAATACAACAGCACCAGTCACGTCATGCGGATCGCCAATACGACCAAGAGGGATATGCTCTATGGCTCGACGGTGGAACTCCGCGGTTTCCAGTGATGTCCGCGTCGCATCGGTCCAGATGAAAGTTGGCGCTATCCCATTCACTCGAATGCCGAAGCGTGCCCATTCGTTGGCAAGACAGCGCGTAAGATGATTGATTGCTGCTTTGCTGGTGCAATATATCGACTCGCCGGGAAGAACGTTGGAGCCAGCCTGAGAGCTCAGGTTGATGATGCTACCCTTTTTTTGCCCAATCATGATTCGACCAATGGCTTGGCTCGCAAAAAACGTACCCTTGACATTGACATCCATGGTCAGATCAAAATCCGCCTCTGTAACGTCTTCGGCCGGATTCTCTGGGCCGAGGCCAGCATTGTTCACAAGGACATCTATCCGACCGAAATGACGCTTCACTTCAACTGCGGCCGCGGATATCTCTGTCAACTCGAGGAGGTTCATTTGAACAGCAAATGCGCGCCGCCCCATTGATTGGATCTCAGCGACCAGCGAATCTGCGGTTGATCTCTCACGCAGACCCAGTGCGATATCGGCTCCGGCATTAGCGCAGGCTAGGGCGGTTGCTCTACCGATACCGCGGGCGGCGCCTGTCACCAACACGACTTGATCCGTAAGATCAAATCGCGGGTACTGCTCGGCCATTGGATACTCCTTCCATGCTGCGTTTCAATAAAAGATCGGCACCTTTTTCGCCGATCATAATGGTTGGTGCATTGATATTACCGCTCACAAGATGCGGCATGATCGAGGCATCTACGACGCTTAGTCCATTTACGCCTCGGACTTTCAGCTCAGGGTCGACCACAGCTGATTGATCCACCCCCATCTTGCAGGTACCACAGGGGTGGAAAATTGTTATGCTCTCTCTCCGAAGATATTGGGCCCAATCCTCGCGTGACTTGGTAGATGGGCCTGGGGCGAGTTCCCTTCGAACATGTTGAGCCAATGGCGCCGCGGAGAATATCTCCCGAATTATTTCACACCCTCTTGTGAGCACCTCTATATCGCGCTCGTCGTCGAGGAGTCGCGGCTCTATTCGTGGAGCCGCACGAAAATCGTTGGATCTCAGTTCGAGCCAACCTCGGCTAAATGGCCGGTTTACATTGGGTATTCCGGTAACGGCCGGTTCCTTTAGAATAATCAAAGCGTCCGGTGTCAGTTTGTAGCCTACAGGCGTAAAATGTAGCTGGAGATCCGGGACTTCCTTGTCCGGTGCGGAACGCACGAAGGCCATTGCTAGTGCACCCGGCGTGGTTCCGGGCCCGCGCCCGAACATGAGCCAGTTTAACCCATGCCGTCCTTGTCGTATTAGCCCTTGTTCAGAATTATAAGTGGGCTGGTCTACCAAATAGTTCAGGTAAGCTCCTACGTGATCCTGCAGATTCCGACCTACACCTGGCAGCGTGTGCACAATGTCGATGCCGTGCTGTCTCAGCTCATTGCCAGGACCGATGCCAGAGAGCAGCAGTAGTTGCGGCGAGGCAATGGCACCGGCGCATAACGCGATCTCTTGACGCGCTCTAGCAGAATGCCGCGTCCCATCCGGCATAGCGTATTCAACGGTTGTAGCTCGGCGGTCCTCGAAACCAACGCGCGCAACTGTGGCGCGCGTTCGGATGGAGAGGTTGGGTCGACGTTTGGCCGGCCGCAGGTAGGCATCTGCGGCGCTGTGCCGCCATCCACGATATTGTGTCGCCTGAATTGGACCTATGCCCTCGAGTGTGGCGCCAGCAAAGTCCGGATTGTATGGCATTCCCAGCGTTTGGCCTGCGGCGATGAAAAGATCAGCCAGCGGATGCATGGTTCGCACATTAGAGACCCTCAACGGTCCCTCGTCACCGCGATAATGATTGGAGCCGTTTTCGTTGGTCTCACTGCGACGAAAATATGGCAAAACATCTTCATATGACCAGCCAAAATTCCCGAGTTTGACCCAACTGTCGTAGTCGCTGGCTTGGCCACGCATATAGACCATAGCATTGATCGAACTGCTCCCGCCCAGTACCTTGCCGCGGGGCCAAAGATCCGGCCTGTTCCCGCGGCTAGGATCTGGTTCGGTCATGTAGCGCCAATCGTACTTAGGATTCCCAATGCCATATAAATCGGTTGCGGCCGGCATCTTTAGAATTGGTGACCAATCTCTACCGCCGGCCTCCAACAGTAAGACGGTAAATTTCGATGACTCGGTCAGGCGATTTGCCAGAACGCAGCCAGCCGACCCGGCACCGACAACGATGAAGTCGAAGACCTCCATTAGAATCAGCGTCCCTCAAGATTGCGCAGATTTGCTTCCAACCCGTCTCGGAGAGACGTTCGATCATCGGTGATGGCCATGAAAGCTATATCCAACCCGCAAGCAAAATCTCGGTCGTCCCGGCTGGCGATCGGCATCGCCCAAGGCTTCTTACGCGCGGCCGCAGCCTTGGCAATTCGGGCAATGTCGTCATGGTCCCGGCCGTCAGCCTTGTATTCGCCTCGTCCCCGGGCCAATGAAAGATCGTTTGGACCGATAAAGAGGCCATCCACCGTTTCCAAAGCCGCTATTTTTTCAACCTGGGCCAGCGCTGTGGCGGTTTCAATCATGGCCCAACAGGAAACCCGCCGATTTTCGGCCTCTACAAAGTGCGGGGGTGCCGGCAGATAGCTTACAGTCTTGCCTCCTCCAAATCCCCGTCCGCCTAAAGGTGGGTACTTAGCAAAACTCGTGGTATGTTTTGCATGCTCAAGATCCTTGATCTGCGGCAAGATCACACCGTCGCTGCCGAAGTCCAATGCATGCTGGATAGGCACGCGTTCAGCACTCTCAACACGCGTAAATGCCCGGAGCCGCAACGCTCTACAAATGGTAACTGTGCGTGCAGCGCTGTCCTGATTAAAAGTACCGTGCTCCATATCGATGATCGCCGTGCCATAACCGAGTAATGATGCGATTTCGCAGGCATCCTCATTCGGGGTCATCAGCCAGAATGCCATGTCGGGCTGTTGACCGGTCAGTCGAATCATCGTCACGCATCACCCCCGAACGGCCCTGCCATCGCACCACCGTCGACCGGATAGACGCCGCCTGTGAGATATGCGGCAGCCGGAGAGCACAAAAACATGACGAGGGCTCCAATATCTTCGGTTGTGGCAAACCGTCCCATGGGGATTCCGGCGCGCCAAAGATCAATCTCATTTTTCTTTGCGGTCTTCTGGAACATTTCGGTTTCAACCACGTGGGGGAGAACGGCGTTGACTCGAATGCCATCGCGAGCGTGATCCAGAGCCAACACCTTCATGAGGCCGATTACCGCAAATTTAGTAGCGCTGTAAACCGCTCTCCGTTCGAAGCCAACGATTCCAGCGGTCGATGAAATTTGAATGATCGATCCACCACCAGAATGCTCACGCGCATGAGCGGCGAATCTCTTTGAGAGAAAGATGACGCTCTTAAGGTTCAGCTCAATCAAAGCTTGGGTCGTTTCTTCGGTTATTTCCTGCGTTGTAGCAGCTGATGACCGCCCCGCATTGTTAACAAGAAAATCAATCTTGTTGCTGATCCGAAGTGCATTGTCGAATACTGTATCAGCGACCCCAGGTGTTGACAGATCGCCCTCGAGTATTGCGACTCCGCCTTTTGCCGAGCCAAGGTCCTTTGCCATGCTTCTCAGCCCGGCAGAGTTCATATCCTGAAGCAGAACAGTTGCACCAAGTTTTGCAAAGCAACGGGCTATACCGGCACCGATACCACTCGCGGATCCGGTAACAAGCGCCGTCTTTCCTTCAAACAAGCAATCGTTGAATGTTTCAAGAATCATGGTTGCACTTGCCACTTTCTAAGTTTCTCTTCGTCGATATCGAGACCCAGGCCCGGCCCATCGAATGGCGTCACTAACCCCGAATCTAAGGCGAAGAGCGGACTTTTCAGGATATCGGACCGCCATGGCGACGGATCTATATCGCATTCGAAAAAGTCCGTATTTGGTAACGCATAAAGGAGACTGAGACAGGCCGCCAAGCTGACAGCGGTGCTATAGTTCTTGCAGCTGAATAGAAGATGTTTCATCTGGGCATAGGCTGCGATCTTGCGTGCCTCAGTAATTCCGCCAACTTGAATAACATCTGGTTGGACGATTTGAATAGCTCCTGCGTCCATAAGAGCAGCAAAATTAAATTTGCTCGTCTCCGTCTCAAATCCAGCTATTGGTATGCGCGTGTGGCGTGCCAACTCTGCGCACCCCACAATATTCTCAGGTTGAGTCGGCTCCTCGAACCAGCGCACTTCGAGCGCTTCGAAAGCGTCCGCATAGCGCATTGCCATTTTGTGGTCTAACGATGTTGTCGCATCACACATCAGGTCTAGATCCGGACCCAGCGCCTGCCTTGCAGTATTCACTCTAGCAATATCCTCGTCGAAGCTCACCCTCAGCGGTGTTTCATGGAGTGTTCGCGCGTGTACCGAATTGACGATGTTGCCAACCTTCATCTTAAAGCCGAGATACCCTTCTTCACGCACTTTGCCGATGTCATTGGCCAGATCAGCATTAGAGTAACCGCGGCGATAGTATCCAGATGAGGCATAGGCCCGCAGTGGGCGGCCGTAGCCACCGAGCAATCGCCAGACCGGCTGGCGCATAGATCGGCCCAAAATATCCCACAGCGCAATATCTATGCCTGACAGGCAGGCAAGAAGAATACCTTTACGTCCATGATAATAGGTCTGCTGATAGACCCGCTCCCATATGAATTCGGGCTGCCTCGGGTCGAGACCAACAATCAGTGGTGCAATCTCCTTTTCGATGACGGCCACACTTGTCGCCCAGGGACCACCCCACATTGCGGCCTCGCCCCAGCCAAATAGCCCAGGTTCGTCGGTGTGGACCTTCACCAAGAGTGCCTCCCGGTCCTGGTACTCACCCCGCGCATAGGTCAAGGCATAAGGCATTCGGTAATGTAGGCAGAAAGTCTCGACACCGGTGATCTTCATGAGGGTCTTCTCAAATATTAGCGGGACAGAACGACCAGGCGCGTCGGGTCAAACACCACGTCAACGGATTCACCCTCTCCGAAGGCATGCCGGCTATCGGAACGCACCGTAAGATCGTGACCACTAATGGTCACAACCGTGTACTCGATTAGATTGCCGAGGAATCGAGAGCGCCGGATGTTGACACGCGCACTTGGGCCGCAGGCTGGACTCTTTGCAAGCGGCAAGATCCGAATATCTTCTGGCCGGATCGCAATAGCAACCGCAGAACCTCCGCGCTGGATTGGAATACTTATCCCCGCATCAGCGACAAAGAGCACCGGGTCATCCGGGCTTCGCTGGCCCACAAGGACATTAGCACCGCCAATGAAATCAGCGACAAATCGCGTCGTTGGTGCACGATAGATCTCCTGCGGGCTACCCATCTGCTCGATCACACCCGCGTTCATCACCGCAACTACATCGGAAAGGACCAGCGCTTCACTTTGATCATGAGTTACAAAAACGGTGGTTATCCCAAGTTCTCGAACGATACGGTGAATTTCATCTCGCATCTCTTCACGAAGCTTCAAATCGAGTGCCGACAAAGGCTCATCCAGCAACAACAAATCTGGCTCTATCACTAGGGCGCGGGCAAGTGCAATGCGCTGTTGCTGCCCGCCCGACAGCAGTTTCGGCATGCGAGGCTCGAACCCACTCATCCGGACGATATCCAAGACCCTCTTTACGCGGCGCTCGCGGTCAGCTCGATTTACGTGACGCGTCTCAAGGCCAAACGCCACATTCTCCGCCGCTGAAAGATGCGGAAAAAGAGCATAGGACTGGAAAACCATGCCGATATTGCGGTGCCGCGCCGCTATGTTCGTGATATCTCGTCCGCCTATCAAGATTTGCCCCTCTGTTGGCAGTTCGAAACCGGCAATCATTCTGAGTGTAGTCGTCTTACCGCAACCTGAGGGTCCTAGTAGACTCAAGACATTGCCGGTCTTCAATTCAAAGGAAATACCCTTGACGGCGTCGAATGAACCGAAGGTCTTTCGGAGAGAATGAACTTCCAGGGCCATGTATTCATACCAAGTTTGGAGTGTGACTGGGCCGACTTGAAGAATGTCAGCCCAGTCACCGTCAGTTAGTGAGCGGCTGCCGCCTTTGCACGTTCCCACACTTCGATCGCTCGTTTATCGAAGTCCGCACCGAGGTTGTATTGAAACTGGATCTTGTCCATGTTCTTTACTAGCTCATCGATCCCCATATCAGCCTTTGTCTTGGCGTCCAAAATGTCGATTGCTTTGGCATTCGCCGGAGCATATCCGAGTTGCTTTGGAAGTTGCGCTTGCACTTCCGGGCTCAGCATATAGTTCACAAAAGCATATGCTGCTGCTTCATGGGGCGCTTGGGCGATAATACAGGGTCCGTCGTACCAAGCAGTCATGCCCTCTGTCGGATAAGCGAGCGCAATTTTGAGACCTTTCGCGATGGCTTGGCGATAGCTTCCGTCATCGGAATCACCAATCCAGATCTCGCCATTTGCAAGAAGTTGTGCCATCTCATCATTGTGAGCATAGATTGTCCTGACTTCCTTGGTGTTCTCAGTCAGTTTGGTTTCGACTGCTTTCCATTGATCGTCAGTCAGCGGGCCGTAGGTGTAGCCGAGGCTCAAAGCCGTGCGCCAGATTTGTTCATTGGACTTATCGATCTTACCAATTCTATCCTTGTATTTTGCGGAATAAACATCCGCCCAAGATGTAATTGGTCCTCCCGTTTTAGCTGGATCGTAAGCAATCAGACCATTGAGCCCGAACGAGTAAGTGGCGCAATAGTATTTACCGTCCGCTTTAGCCTTCTTCAATTTTGGAAACACGTCAGCGAAGGATGGAACTCTGGCAATGTCGAGTGCGGCCAGCATGTTTTGTTTAAGAGCGACATCCTCGAAACCAGCGCCTAGGAATACTATGTCATGGGTTCCGAGTCCGGCCGCCCGGATTTTGTTCATTGCCTCCTGTTCGTCTCCGTAATAGTCGATATTGACTTTGACACCATACTTCTTTTCGAAGCCTGGAATTGCAAAGTCGATGTAGTTTCCCCAACTCAGAACGTTGATTTCGCCTCCGATAGTATCATCGGCTTGGGCAGTAGTTAGTGCGCCGACCGCGTTAAGTCCGATGGTCGCCGAGATTGCACAAAAAAGTAACGAGCGTCGAATCATGGTTTCCTCCCTGTTTTCCGTACTTCTGTTTCAAGTTTTGTTGCGAGACCAAGTTAGACGAATGGTAGCGACCGTCAGCAAGCAAGTCGCCGCAAGGATCAGCGTCGAAACGGCATTTATTTCTGGTGTAATTCCCACTTTGACGATGGAATAGATTCTAATCGGTAGAGTCGTAGTGCCAGCAGAGGTCAAGAAGAAGCTGACGACGAATTCGCCGATTGAGACCGTGAATCCGAACAGCAACGCGCCAACCAAGCCCGGCATAATATTGGGAAGGGTTACGCTCCAAAGGACCCGCGGTTCGCTGGCGCCGAGGCCCCGGGCAGCATCTTCTAGCGTTCTATCAAATCGCGCAAGGTTAGAAACAATGATGAACGTACAGTATGGCAGGGCAAGCAAGGTGTGCCCAAGTAGCAGAGCCGTAAAGCCGGTCTTAAAGCCGGCATATCGTGCGAACATCAGCAACGAGACTCCTAGCACGATCCCAGGCGCAACCATGGGCAAAGTCATGAGCGCTAAAAATAGGCGGCGGCCGGGGAATCGGTAACGCACCACAGAGAGCGCCGCCATCAGCCCGATCAGAGTGGCAATACAGGCAGATAGTGCGCCAAGCCGAATGCTGGTCCAGAGCGAGCTCAGGGTGCGTGTATTCTCCAGCAGGGCGCCATACCATTTAAGACTATAGTGCTCGATTGGTAGTGCTGTGATTGCAGCTTCGTTGAAGCTTGTCAGGACAACCAGCGCAATTGGTAGATAAACCAATGCATAAACGATAATCACGAAGCTCGCGAAGAGCCATCTGATTGAGACAGAGCTCCTCTTCATTGCTCGGCCAGCAAGCTGCGACTGACGTCGGCAAATCGCGACAACAGGAATAAAGATCCGAATATCGCCAGCAGCAGAACTACCGACAACGCGGAGCCTAGCGGCCAATTATAACCTTGAAAGGCCGTCGCGATAAGGTTTCCGTACATCGTCCCTTGCAGACCCCCCAGAAGATTTGGAACCAGATACTCGCCAAGGGCTGGTATGAAGGTAATGATGCAGCCAGCGACAATGCCAGGCATGATAAGCGGCAGAATGACCTTGAATAGTCGACGGAACACACCGGCGCCTAAATTCTCTGCCGCCTCGAGGATTGAATCGTCGAGCTTCTCTATGGCAGCGTAGATCGGCACAAAAGTGTATGGCAGGTAGATGTTGACCAGTCCTATCACCACGGCAGGCTTGGTAAACAGAATTTGGATAGGGCTTTCCGTCACCCCGGCCACAGCTAGGCTCCAATTGAGCAATCCCTCCTCGCCTAGCACGAGGCTCATCGAATATGTCCGAATGAGCAGGCTAACCCAGCCAGGCAGGATGAGCCCGACGATGAACAACACCCTCCAGCGTGCACTGACCGACCGCGATATGAACCACGCCAACGGCAACGCGAGGATTACGCAAAAAATAGTGGTCAGCAAAGCCATGATCACTGAGCTCAACAGCGTCATGAGATAAATCGGGTTCTCAAAGACCTTAGCGTACTGATCGAGATTGCCGTTCTGGATAAGCTGGTAATTGTCGTCGACCGACCAGAAGCTGTAGGCGACCATGAGCGCCATCGGGAGAACAAACAGCAAAACAAGTGTCAGCAGTGGCGGAAGCAAGAATAACGCCAAACCCAGTCGTGCTGTGGTTCTCGAACTGAGCACCAATTTCCCCTGTCACTTCCCTCTTCTTGGGCGTTTCCTGCAATTTTTAGATCAAGATAGCGATAGACGCGCCTATGGCAAATTGATAATGATGTCTCTGCTCATAAGAGATGATTATAAGATGATGGGGGCTTTCAACGGCGATCTCGACATCGATCTCCTCCGCGCATTCCTGTTCGTGCAGCAAACGGGCGGATTCTCCCAGGCTGCGGCACTCCTGAATAGGACCCAACCGGCAATCAGCTTGCAGATCAAGCGGCTGGAAGCCCGGGTCGGCAACCCCGTCTTTGAGCGTTCGCGCAGCGGGACCGTGAGCCTAACGGCAACCGGAATTACCCTATCAAGCTATGCACATCAAATCCTTGCAATGCACGATGAGGCCGTTTCCAGGCTTGCCGCACCCAGTATACGAAGCCGTGTACGAATTGGAATTCTGGAAGAGCTTGGCCATTCACGTTTACCAATCGTATTGCGTTCGTTCTTGAAAGTCTTCCCAAGCACCAGCCCGCAAGTCCAAGTCAGCCTCAGCAACCAGCTGGTCAATGATTTGATGTTGGGGCGCCTCGATATGGCGGTGGTAGCGGGTCAGCCTGACTTCATGCAGGGGGTGTCGCTGTGGTTAGAGCCCCTTGTGTGGGTAGGATCCAGCGCGGTGCCGGTACCGCTGAAGCCGCCATTGCCCCTTGTACTCCTGCCCGATCCCTGCTTCTACCGCCGCGCCGCGGCAGAGGCGCTGGCAGGAATCGGAATGCACTGGACTCAAGCTTGCCTCAGCAGCACCATGGCGGGGGTGCGCGCGACCGTCATCGCCGGCCTCGGAATAACGATAATGGGGCAATCTGAGGTAACCGAAGGATTGCGTATCATCGGTAGCGAGTTGTCGCTCCCGCAGCTACCTCCGGCTGCCATCATGATCTACTATCGGAGCAAAGATCTGGATGAAGCAGCCCAGTCATTGTCAAAACATGTAAGACGAAGTCTGAACTAAATTCTAACTGACAGCGAAAAGATCAAACGAGATGGAAACTAGACCCGCATTCTGGTTAGAAAGCGACAACCAAAAAGCCTGCGAAATTGCCAAAATTGTCGGCTACCTAGTTGTTGTTTTCGACATGGAACATGGCACGTTGGACGAACACGCGCTTGATCGGCTAGTCCCATTTTGCAATGGAATTGGCCTCGAGACATACGTGCGGGTCAGCGAATCGACACAGCCCCGCATCCAGATGTCGCTCGATATCGGCGCGAACGGCGTCATTCTTCCGCAGATACGTGATCTTGCCCATGCGCGCAATGCCGCCGCGTATTCTAAATACCCTCTGCGGGGCACCCGTGGTCTCGGCTACAGCCGCACGCAATTGTATGGTGCCGCCACTAATGAATTCATTGCGATGGAGAACCAGATACGCCGGTGCTACGTGATGATTGAAACTGCAGAAGCATTCGAAGATGCTCTGGAGATCGCACGACTCGACTGCGTCGATGGATTATTCATCGGACCTGCCGACCTATCTCTAGCGCGCGGGCGAGGTGTGTTTGCAGCTCGATCGGACGATATCTCGGATATGACTCGCATCGCACAGATCGCCAAAGATGCCGGCAAGCTCTGGGCGGTCGCTGCGGGCAATGCTGCCTATCGAAAAGCGGTCCTCCCCCTTGGTCCAACCTTCGCGACGAGCGCTGACGATCTCAGTGCACTACTTACTGGCTTTCGCCACATGTTGGATCGGCACGACGCAGTTTGACTTACTGAACAAGCTTCAAAACGCTGGATCGCCCCCACGGGTGAGTTTTGGCCTGAACTCTTCTGATCCGTACCAATAGCCGCGTGCCTTCTCAAAGGCGACACCTGCGCGGTAAACGCTGAGGTCATCAAAAGTCCGGCCAACTATCTGAATTCCGGTCGGGATGCCGCTGCTAGAAAACCCAGATGGAACGCTCAACACCGGACAGTTACGGAGAATATTGAATTGATGTGTCATCGAATACCCAAATTCAGGGTCGACATTCTTGCCATTAATGTAGAAGTCATCAGAAAACATCTGATGATCAGCAGCAACTGCCGGAACAGTCATTGTAGGGCAAATAAAAATGTCATGTTCTTCAAGAATAGGACCAAACGTCGCGTACATCCGATTTGCCACGTCGAACATTGAAATCACTCCAGCGCTATCCGCGCCCTCTCGAATAATAGCAGCAACCCGCAGCATATCTTTCGATAGTAGATCTGGATGGTCCGCTGCATGACATACCAGACCTTGACCTACATGCAGCGCGTTGAACCAATACCCGAATGCGTTATCGACTTCGTCGGTCCAGCCAAGTTTTACCTCGTGTACGTCACAACCTAGTTGCCTAAATATGTCTAAGGCATTGAGTGTACTTCTCTTGACGTCCGGGTCGACCTGCCGATATCCGAGATCCATTGAATATGCGACGCGAAACCCGCGGATATCTTCCGGGTCCGGCGGCAGGTGGACAATTTGACGAAGTGAGTCGTGATCCAAAGCATGTGGTCCCGATATGACGTTCTGCACTAAGCCAATGTCCGACACCGTTCGGGTCAATGGCCCGCAGTGATTGAAAAGGTCCAGGTTCCATGGTGTGCCATCTGGA
>NZ_JBAXGR010000090.1:0-11891 GCF_037139295.1 Aestuariivirga sp. | reverse complement strand
CATTCTTTTCCGGGCCACCAAAAAGGATCGCCGGGACAAGCCCGGCGATGATGAACTCTTGAGGTGAGCGGAGCCTTCAGCCCACGATGCGCAAGTCGCGCGGGAAGGACGTCAGGCACTCGATGCCATTCTCAGTCACCACCACATCGTCCTCGATGCGCACGCCGGACTCGCCGTCGCGATAGAGGCCGGGCTCGATGGTGAACACCATGCCGGGTTCGAGGACTTCCTTGTTGCCGCGCATGATCTGCGGTGCCTCATGCACGTCCAGCCCCAGTCCATGGCCCGTCTTGTGGCGGCAGAACTGCGCGAATTGCGATTGCTCCAGCACAGTGAGTACCGCGTCGTCGACGTCGGATGCGGTGATCCCGGCGCGCGAGATCTCGCGGCCCTTCGTGTTGGCGGCCAGCACCGTCTCGTAGAAGGCGCGATCATAGTCGGACACCTCCTTCACGTAGAAGGTGCGGGTGATGTCGGCGGCGTAGCCCTGGTAAGTGCCGCCATAATCGATGAGCAGCGCGTCACCCGGCTTGAGGTGGTAGTCGGGCCGCGCATGGGCATGAGGCTTCGCCGCATTGTCGCCCGCCGCCACGATGGGCGCGAAGGACAGTCCGTCGGCGCCATGCGAGAAGAGGTTGCGCAGCAGGATGGCCTCGACCTCCGTCTCGGTCATGCCGACCTTGATTTCGACGAGCGTCGCTTCGAGAGCTGCCTCCGAAATCTGAATGGCCTTGCGCTGCAGCTCGATCTCGGCCGGCGTCTTGTGCAGCCGCACGCTCGAAATCTCGCCGTGGATGTCGACGAACTCCGCGCCGGGCAATGCCTGCTGCAGGGCGAAAAGGTCGAAAACCCGCATGCGCTGGCCCTCCACGCCGATGCGCGTGCTCTTGCGCAGCTGAGGCAAAGCCTCACCGGCGGCCATGAAGGCGCCCATGTAGCCTGCCTCGTCCCGCCACGGGAACACCTTGCCGGGGAACCCGATGGGCGCGAAGGAGCCCATTTCAAGATGCGGCACGACGGCGACCGGCTCACCCTTGCGGGGTACGATCACCGCGAGCGGGCGCTCCATCTGGTGAAAGTCCTTGTTGAAGACGCGCCGGAAATTTGCACCGGGCACCAGCACCAGAGCATCGAGCCCGGTGCGCGCGAGAACAGAAATCAAAGGTATGAGCATTGGGTTGCGCTAATTTGCAGAAAAGGTTTTCATCATCAAATACCAAGTTGCATGAGTTGCAACTTGGCTGTGTAAGTATGCGGGAGCGAGCGACCGCTATTCCTTGATCATGTAGATATATGCGGTGCTTACGCCGTATTTTTCAGCAAGCTTGGTGGCTGGAACGCCCTTGGAACGCTTGGCAAGGATGTCGGCGCGCATCTTTTCGGCTTCCACAGCCGAGCGGCGGTGGCGCTTTTGTCCACCACCGGAGCGGCTATCCTCAAGATGCGCGGTGTCGAGCATCTTCTGGGCCGTGGCGATGATCTTGTTGAGATAGGCAATCTGTCTCTTGGAAAGTGCCATTTTTGTTCCGCTATTTATGGGAGAGCGGCAGAAAGCGACTGTGGCTCTCGGGCTGTCGATACAGCTTGCTTACATTGCAAAACCGCCAGAGGCAATCCTAAGTTATTCTAACCCGGAAGTGGCTGATTAGCCACGCCTGCGCCGCCTGCGCTCACCGCCGTCATCGCCCGTGGTGATGACATCCTTCGTTGGCGGCAATGTGACCGCCTTCGACAATTGCGGGAAAGAAGCCGTCTTGTGCGGAATGGCCATGGCTTCGACGAAATGCTGCTGGAACATCGGTTCCACCGCCGTCTCGATCTTCTCGATGCGGCGGACGACGCTTTCGATTTCGTCACGCGCCTTCATGTTCAAGAGCGCGATGCGAGCACCCGTGCCCGCGGCGTTGCCTGCACTCTGCACTTTCGAGAGATCGCAATCGGGGATCAGTCCAAGGATCATCGCGTACTTCACGTCGATGTGACTGCCGAAGGCGCCGGCGAGGCGTATCTTGCCGACCTGCTCGATGCCCAGCTTGTCCATCAGCAGGCGCACACCGGCATAAAGTGCCGCCTTGCCGAGCTGGATGGCGCGCACGTCGTTCTGCGTCACGCGGATCAGCGGCTCGTTGCCGCCTTCGCGTGGCGCGCGGATCACATAGTTGAAAGTGCGCTTGTGGGGTTCGATGCGCGGGCTGCGCTCGGCCAGCGAACCATCGATCAAACCATCCTGGTTGATGACGCCCGAGAGATACATCTCGGCAATCGCCTCGATGATGCCGGAGCCGCAGATGCCGGTGACGCCGGTGGCAGCGATCGCTTCCTCGAAGCCGTCTTCGTCCGACCACAAGTCGCAGCCGATCACCTTGTAACGCGGCTCCAGCGTTTCCGGGCTGATGCGGATGCGCTCGATGGCACCGGGTGCAGCACGTTGGCCTGACGAAATCTGCGCACCCTCGAAGGCAGGCCCGGTGGGAGACGAGCAGGCCAGCAGGCGGGCCTTGGAGCCCAGCACGATCTCGGCATTGGTGCCGACGTCCACCGCCAGCATAATCTCGTCCTGCTCATGCGGGGATTCCGAGAGCACGACGCCTGCGGTGTCGGCACCCACATGGCCCGCGATGCAGGGCAGGATATAGGCCCAGGCGCCGGGGTTGAGATGCATGTCCAGTTCCTTCGCCGGGCAGGTGACGGCAAGCCCGGTGGCGAGTGCAAAGGGCGCACCGCCGAGTTCGGTGGGGTCGATGCCAAGGAACAGGTGGTGCATGACGGGGTTGCCGACCAGCACCACTTCGAGAATGTCCGAGAGTTCGATGCCGCCCTGATGCGCCACTTCCTGTGCCAGGGTGTTCAGCGCCTGGCGGATGGCGACGGTCATTTCCTTTTCGCCACCCGGATTCATCATCACGTAGGAGACGCGGCTCATCAGGTCTTCGCCGAAGCGGATCTGCGGGTTCATCAGGCCGGCAGATGCCGTGACCTCACCCGTTGAGAGATTGGTGAGGTGTGCGGCGATGGTGGTGGAGCCCACGTCGATGGCGATGCCGAACAGCTTGTCATGGAAACCCGGCCAGATGGCGACGAGGCGGTTGCCGCCGCCCGGCGCGCGGCTGAACACCGCTGCCGTGATCTTCCACTCACCCTTGCGCAGCGTCTTCTGCAGGTCCGAAATGATGGAGAGATCGCAGGACAGGTTGTCGATGCCCCATTGGTCGTGCAGCGCCTTGTAGACGCGCTCGAGGTCAGACGAGGGCTTGTGCATGTCCGGCTCTTCGACCTCGATGAAGCACAGCCTGGTGGCCGGATCGAGTTCGATGGCGCGGGTGTCGGCCTCCTTGCGGACGACCTGCTTGTGGACCTGGGATTCGGGCGGCACGTCGATGACGAGGTCGCCGAGGATCTGCGTCTGGCAGGACAGGCGGCGCCCGGCGGGGAGCCCGCGGATCTTGTCATAGCGCTCCTCGACCTTGGTGATGCCGGAGACGTGCGAAGCGGTCGAGGTGATGCCGTGCTTGGCGAAGTCACCCTCGCCCACGTTGATCTGGCAGCGCCCGCAGATGGCGCGGCCACCGCAGACCGAGTCGATGTCGACTCCAAGCGCGCGTGCGGCCTGCAGCACTGGCGTGCCCACGGGGAAGCGGCCGCGCTTGCCGGACGGCGTGAAGACGATGAGGGGGTTCGTTTCGGTCATTTGGAACGTCCTGAAAAGAGCCCCCTCATTACGGGGCGTGTTCGGTAGGTGATCAGCTGCGGCGGCGGCGCTCTTCGCGGGCCTTGCGGCGGGCTTCGATGTCCTCGTTGGAGGAAATCTCGCCTGCGGCCTGCGCGGCGGCCGACGGGGCTGCCGTCATCTCGCGGAACTTGTTCGTCCAGAACTTGCAGTTCCGGTCGGTGCCGTTCAGCACGTTGGCGCCGAAGATGGCGTGCATGTCTTCGTCGTGCAGCGGGTTCATGATGGCTGACGTCATGCCGTGGCTGGCGGCCATGGCGAGGAAGTAGCCCGTCAGCGCGCGGCGGTTCGGCATGCCGAAGGAGACGTTGGAGGCGCCGCAGGTGGTGTTGACCTTCAGCTCCTCGCGCAGGCGGCGCACCAGGCGGAACACCTGCTGGCCGGCCGTACCCATGGCGCCGATCGGCATGACGAGCGGGTCGACCACGATGTCATGCGGCTTGATGCCATAGTCGGCGGCGCGCTCGACGATCTTCTTGGCGACGGCGAAGCGCACGTCCGGATCTTCCGAGATGCCGGTCTCGTCGTTCGAGATGGCGACCACGGCGACGTTGTACTTGGCGACCAGCGGCAGGATGGCTTCGAGCTTCTCTTCCTCGCCGGTGACGGAATTCACCAGCGGGCGGCCCTTGGCGGTCTCGAGGCCCATCTTGAGAGCGGAGGTGACGGATGAGTCGATGCACAGCGGCAGGTCGCAGATCGACTGGACGATCTCCAGCGTCTGGCGCATCAGCGGCGGCTCGGTCTCGTTCGGGTTCACCGCAGTGACACCGGCATTGACGTCGAGGATGTGGGCGCCGGCAGCGATCTGGGCGAGGGCATCCTTGATGACGGTCTCGAAGTTGCCGGCCTGCATTTCAGCCGCGAGCTTCTTGCGGCCCGTGGGGTTGATGCGCTCACCGATGACGGTGAAGGGCTTGTCGAAACCGATGATGTGCTCACGCGTGGCGGACGCGACGAGGGTATGGGTCATTGGGCTTTGCCTCCGTTGGCGATGAGGGTCTTGAGCGTGTCCTGGGTGAATTCGGCCTCGATCCGGGCCTTGGCGGCCTCGACTTCGGCCAGCAGGTCGTCACCCACGGGTTGGGGCTCGGCCCGGCGCCAGTCGGCGAGGTAGCTGTCGGTATCGGAGGCGCCGCCGCGCATGGCGGCCATGTCGATCGCTTCCTGGAAACGGTCGGCGAGCATGCGCTTTTCCTCCTTGCGGCCGATCTTGACCGAAACCGCGGAAGGAATGTCGCGCCAGTAGGTGATGATGAGATTGGCCATGATGGCCCGTTGTATGCCCGGTCCGAAATCGGACCGATAGCCTGAAAGCGACATGAAAAAGGGCGGGACGAAGCCTCGTCCCGCCCTTGTCCGATTGGCGTCCGGTTCAGGCCCGGCGGTTCTTGGAAATCATGCCCCAGACGGCGAGCACGATGATGGCGCCGACAATGGCCCCAATGAAACCGGCACCCTGGTCCGGGCCATACCAGCCCAGCGCCTGGCCAAGCCAGGTGGCCACGAAGGCACCGACAATGCCGAGAATGGCAGTGAGCACGAAGCCCTGCGGCTCGTTCGGCCCCGGCATCAGGAACTTGGCGACGATTCCCGCCACAAATCCGATGATGATTGTCCAAATGATTGACATCAACGTCCCCTATGGTTGAGTAGGAAATGGATTACCAAACGGCGAGGGGAAATTTCCGTTCCCTGAGCCCCCTTGCAACCCGGGTGACCGGGGTCACCTGAAGCAGACCATAAACCTGGAGCGCCACATGTCAAACCGCATGCCTTCCCTCGCCGCCCTGCTGGGTCTGGTGGCCGTCGCCGGCTACCAAAACCGTGAAAAGATTGGGGAATTTGTCAAGAACATGCAGGGGGGTGCTACCGCCCCGGCTGGCGCCGGCCAGGCCCTGCCGGGCGGCGCCGCCACCGGCGGCCTCGGCGACCTGGTCGAGCACTTCCGCAATTCCGGCCTCGGCAAGCAGGCTGACAGCTGGGTTTCGACCGGCCAGAACGAGCCCGTCGACGAGGACCAGATGGGCCAGGCGCTCGGCCCGGACCTGCTCGACACGCTGGCCCAGCAAACCGGACTTTCCCGTGCCGAACTGCTGAAGCGCCTCTCCGCCGTGCTGCCGCAGGCGGTGGACCACATGACGCCGGGCGGCAACCTGCCGCCCGGCTCGCGCGAAGGCGCTGCATAAGCGCTGACGCATCGTCCTGACGACAAGATGCCCGGGCTCGTCCCGGGCATTTTTTTGCGCGCGCCGGGGCACGAAACCCATTACAGGATCATTTTCCTTGACTTTAGGTTGCGCCCATGCTAGGTATGATTTCCTCAACGTGCCTGCTGCTGATTGACATCGTGAATCTGACTTCCGGCCCGCAATTGCCGTCATGCCTATGGGAGAGGTGCGGCCTTGTCCTCTCCCGCGCAGCGGGAGAGGAAGGGGAAGGTGAGGGCAAGCGGTCTCCGGCCTGCGTGGTGTCCCCTCATCTCCCCGCTGCGTTCCGCAACGGGTCCCTTCTTCTCCCGCTGAAGGAGCGGGAGAAGACGTTTCAGCCGATCACGCCGGCCTTGCGCAGCCGTGCGATCTCCTCCGGCCCAAGCCCCAGTTCCTCGCGCAAGACCTTTTCCGTACCGTCGCCGAGGCGCGGCGGGGCCTTGTCGTACTGGATGGGGGTTTCGGAGAAGACGATGGGGTTGGCGACACCCGGCACCTGCACGCCATCATCGCGCGTCAGCCCGATCTGAAGGCCGCGCGCCAGCACCTGCTCATTGGCGAAGACCTGGTCGATCGAATTGATGGGTCCACAGGGGATCGCCGCACTCTCGAAGGCTGCGACCCAGTCCGCCGTGGTGCGGGTCTTCATCGGTTCGACCAGCATGGGGATCAGCTCGGCGCGGTTCACCACGCGGCCGCGGTTGAGCTTGAAGCGCTCGTCTTCCGCCAGATGCGCCAGCCCGAGGATGGCGCAATATTCCTTGAACTGACGGTCGTTCGCCACCGCCATGATGATGTGGCCGTCCTTCGTGGCGAAGGTCTGGTAGGGCACGATGTTGGGATGCGCGTTGCCAAGCCTTGTGGGCGCCGTGCCACCGACGAGATAGTTGAGCGCCTGGTTGGCGAGAACGCCAACTTGAGAATCGAGCAGCGCCACGTCGAGGTGCTGGCCCTCGCCGGTGCGCTCACGGTGGTACAGGGCAGCCTGGATGCCGATGGTGCAATAGAGCCCGGTGAAGATATCGGCGAAGGCCACGCCAATCTTCATGGGTTCAGCACCCGGCATGCCGTCGGGCTGGCCCGTCACCGACATGATGCCGCCCATGCCCTGGATCATGAAGTCATAGCCGGCGCGTTGCGCGTAAGGCCCCGTCTGGCCGAAGCCGGTGAGCGAACAATAGATGAGGCGCGGGTTGACGGCTTTCAGGCTCTCATAGTCGAGGCCGTATTTCTTCAGGCCGCCGACCTTGAAGTTCTCCATCACGATGTCGGACTTCGCCGCAAGCTCACGGATGAGCTTCTGGCCTTCCGCAGTCGCCATGTCGATCTCCACTGACCACTTGCCGCGGTTGGTGGAGAGGAAATAGGCGGCATCGCCCTTCGAGCCATCGGCATTGGTGATGAAGGGCGGGCCCCAGCCGCGCGTGTCGTCACCTTCGCCCGGCTTCTCCACCTTGATCACCTGCGCACCAAAGTCGGCAAGGATCTGCGTGGCCCATGGCCCTGCGAGCACGCGGCTCATGTCGAGGACTCGAAGACCGGCGAGTGGACCTGACATGATGGCTCCGTGAGAATAAAGGGCTTGGGTTCAATAGTCCAATTCCCTGAAGCCGTCACCCCAGCGAAAGCTGGGCCCAGCCTAGGGCACAGGGCAGGTGGACAGAAAGCTGGGTGCCAGCTTTCGCTGGCATGACGAAGATTCCGGATCGTAAATTAAATCTGCGCCCAGGCTTCGTCGTCGATTTCCAGCCCGTCGGCGGTGGCGAGGGCCAGCTTCTCGCCATAGGGGTTCTTGTGGCGCTCGCCGCCCACTGCGAAGGACGGGTCCACCGGGCAGCCGAGCCCGATATTGTCGCGCACAGTGAAGGGCAGCAGGTAGAGGCCGTGGCGGACATTGCGCAGGAAGGCCCGGCCATTGGCGTGGACGTCACGCATGATGGCAGGTGCGAGGAAGGCACAGGAGACCTCCTGCATGTCGATGCCCAGCGTGTCCCGCGTGAGGTCAAGCGTGCGGCGCTCGTCCTTCAGCGCCTCGCCCAGCAGCTTCACGCCGGAATAGCCGCAGGCTTCGAGCCAGATGGTAGCCCAGGCGATCTCTGCCGCATTGGGAATGGTGCCGAGCCGGGCCGTGAGGATGGTTTCTGCCGTCTTCATGTCGAGGTGCATGGCGGCAGTGTAGGACCAAAGGGTGGCGAGTGGCTAGGGTGGCCGCGACCTTGCTGTATTCCTTCGGGCTCAAATGCTTGATGCAGCCCGTTCAGGCGTCACTGCCCGAACATCACCTCAAGGTTTCGACTTGCGGCTGGCATAGCGTGCGTCGCGCTTCGCCTTGCGCGCAGCTTCATCCAGGATCGACTGCGCTTCCGCGTCTTGAGCGACCCTCTGGAGCTCCTGATCCTTGGCCAGGCGGTTTGCAGCAGCCGCTGCGTCTGCTTCAATCCTGATCCGTTCTGCGTTCTGTCTCTTCTCGAGATCGACGGCTGCCTTGCGTTCGGCCCGTGCAGCGCTTTCCGCTTGCCGTGCCATTGTTCGCGCGGCGGCTTCCGGATTGGCCTGATCTGGCTTTGCCTTGAACTTTTCCACGCGGCGGTTCTTGGCCGCCTCTGCTTCCTGTCTGCGATCGGCGAAGGTGTCTGATTTTTTCATCTGCCATCGCTATCAGCTATCGGTCTCGCCATCCACAAGGATTGGCGATGCACGACCGGGACAAGTGTCGTTTCCCAGGAATGGTGGCCGACGCAAGGAGGATCACACCCCGCCTGCCGAAAGCGACCCGAAGCGCTGCTTGATCCGGCGGACCAGCTGGTCCCGCACCTCGCGGTAGCTGTCGAGGATCTGCTCGCGGCTGCCCGCCGTGATGGAGGGATCCATGGTAGGCCAGTATTCGGTGTCGATGGCCATGGTGCGGGTCATTTCCAGCGCCCGGTGGTGGGCCTCGGGCGACAGCGAGATGACGAGGTCGAAGCTCGAGTCCTCGAGGTCCTCGAAGCTCTGCGGGCGATGACGCCCAAGGTCGATGCCCATCTCGTCCATCACGGTGGCGACGAAGGGATCGGCCACGCCGGGGCGCACGCCGCAGGAGGCGACATAGACGCGCTGGCCGTAGAAATGCTTCATGATGGCAGCGGCCATCACCGAACGGATGACGTTCTGCGTGCAGGCGAAGAGGACGGCGCTGGGAAGGTCTCCCGCCACGACGTGTGCTTAGCCCCGCCAGTGCAGGACGCAGACGAGGGTGAAGAGGCGGCGCGCGGTATCGAAGTCCACGTCCACCTTGCCGTTGAGGCGCTCCTTCAGCAGTTCGCTGCCTTCGTTGTGGAGGCCGCGCCGCGCCATGTCGATGGTTTCGATCTGGCTTGGCGTCGCGGTGCGGATCGCTTCGTAATAGCTTTCGCAGATCATGAAGTAGTCCTTCACGATGCGGCGGAAGGGCGACATGGAAAGCCCGATCAGCGTGAGGCGCTCCTCCGTCTCGTTCAGCACGTCGAAGATCAGCCGGCCATCGGCGGTGGAAAGCCGCAGCAGATAGGGGCCCTGCGGGTTGGTGAGCAGCGTGAAGCTGTTCTCTTCCACCAGGTCATAGATCGCGACGCGGCGCTCATGCTCGGCCTCCGGCGAGGGGCCAGGGCCGATGGTGGCGTCGAGCTCGATCGCGGTGAGGCGCGTTTTCGGTTTGTCCGTCATGGCGGGAGAATAGCCGCGCCCGGGCCCTTGAGGCTAGGGGACGTCCTCTTCGTCCAGTGGATGGCTTGGCACGGCAACGGCGGCCCAGGCGGGTCCAAGATCGGCCATCTGGGCTTCGAGGCATTCAACCGAAAGCCGGATGGTGGCGCCTTCCGAGAAGGTGAGCAGCACTTCGCCCGAGGGCGCGTCGAGCTCGGCGAAGGTGACGGAGAGGAGCGAGAGCACCTCGTCCTTCTCGAGGTGGCTCATGTTCAATGTCTTGACCGACAGCACGCGGTCGAAGTGCAGCCCGGTGCGGCGGCGCTGCGGCGTTTGCGTGTCATCCCAGGCGAAGCGATTGGCGAGCGCCACGAACTGCTTGCGCTTCGGGTCATAGGTCAGGTCGCCGGCCAGCAGGACTGCGTCCTGCATCTGGGCGGAGATGATGGCGAGGTCTTCGGTGTCGAGTGCTGTGAGGCGGAGCATCCGGATCAACCCGAAATGCGCGCGACGTCGGCGCCGCAGGCCTGCAGCTTGTCTTCCAGCGTCTCGAAGCCACGGTCGAGGTGATAGACGCGGTTGATCATCGTCTCGCCTTCGGCGGCAAGCCCGGCAATCACGAGCGACACGGATGCGCGCAGGTCGGTGGCCATGACGGGCGCACCCGTCAGCTTCTTCACGCCGCGCACTTCAGCGGTGTCACCGTGGAGGTGAATGTCGGAGCCGAGGCGGGCCAGCTCCTGCACATGCATGAAGCGGTTCTCGAAGATCGTCTCGCGGATGATCGAGGTGCCATGGGCCATGGTCATCATCGCCATAAGCTGCGCCTGGCAATCGGTGGGGAAGCCGGGGAAGGGCTCGGTGTCGACGCGCACCGGCTCAAGTGCGGCACCGTTGCGGTGGATGCGCAAGCCGTCGTTCTTGACCTTGACGTCGACGCCGGCGCGCTGCATCACGTCGATGACGGCGCCCAGGTGATTGGCATTGGCGCCCTGCAGCAGCACGTCGCCGCCGGTCATGCCCACGCACATGGCATAGGTGCCGGTCTCGATACGGTCCGCGATCACGCTGTGCTCGCAGCCTTGCAAACTGGTGACGCCCTTGATGCGCAGCGTCGCGGTGTGGATGCCCTCGATCTTCGCACCCATCTTGACGAGGCACTCGGCCACGTCGCCGATCTCGGGCTCGGAGGCCGCGTTCTCGATGATGGTGTCGCCTTCTGCCAGCACGGCAGCCATGAGGGCCGCATGGGTGGCGCCGACCGAGACCTTGTCGAACACGATGTGGGCGCCCTTCAGGCCCTTCTTCGCCGAGGCCAGCACATAACCATTTTCGATGGCAATCTCGGCGCCGAGCTTTTCCATGGCCATGAGGTGCATGTCGACGGGCCTGGTGCCGATGGCGCAGCCACCGGGCAGCGACACCTTCGCCACGCCGCAGCGTGCGAGGAGCGGCCCCAGCACCCAGAAGCTGGCGCGCATCTTGGAGACGAGGTCGTAGGGTGCGGTGGTGTCGACGATGTCTTTCGCCGAGAGGTGCATGACGTCGCCCATGCCGGTCTGGCTGGCGCGCTTGCCGGCCACCGTGATGTCGATGCCGTGGTTCTGCAGGATGCGCTGCAGGAGGCGCACATCGGCGAGGCGGGGGACATTGGACAATGTCAGCGTGCCCGGTGTGAGCAGCGACACGATCATCAGCGGCAAGGCCGCGTTCTTGGCGCCCGAAATCGGAATGCTGCCGTTCAGTCGGTTGCCACCGCGGATGCGGATACGATCCATCTCTAGTTCCCCTGCTGTGCAGGCGGCCCGGGAATCACTCCCAAGAACCAGCAACCTGCCCCGGTTTGGGCGCTAACAAGCACAGATGGCTCAATTGGGGCAACCATCCTCGTCGGCGGGCTCCTCCGGGGCCTCAGGCCCGCTCTCGCGGGCCTTCTCCTGCGCCCGGGCCTGCGCCTTGCGCTTGCCGATGTTGGCCTTCAGCGCCTTGGCAAGGCGGGCCTTGCGCGCGTCGGAGGAGGGCTTTTGTCCAGTCATGGCAGGGTTTTCGGGCCGCGCGGCCGCTTCGTCAAGCCGACGGGGTTGCGCAACCCCTCCCACTGTGGCATGTGTCCGCCCGCTTCATTGGCGCGCTGCCGTAGCTCAGTGGTAGAGCACTCCCTTGGTAAGGGAGAGGTCGTGGGTTCGATTCCCCCTGGCAGCACCATTTTTCAAGCACTTAGCGGATCGGTGTAGCATACCAAAGTGGTGTGCTACTATTGCGCTATCTCTTAGGTGCCCAAGCAATCATCG
>NZ_JBAXGR010000089.1:0-12039 GCF_037139295.1 Aestuariivirga sp. | reverse complement strand
GCTCAGGCAAGGCAAATGGTTGATTTATGAAGTCTCGATTTCGCCAAGCTCGTCAAACAGGGCCCATGATTGCCTTGGAGGCAGGGCCTTACACTCTTCAGCTGGCACCAGGGTTTGGTGGCCGCATCGTGAGCTTCAAGAAGGGAACGCGCGACATACTGCGGCCCACGTCGCCCGACACGATTGCCAACCCCAAAGTATATGAGTTTTCTGGCTTCCCGCTGATACCTTACTCAGGCCCTCTCTTCGGGCCGGGGTTCATCTTTGATGGCGTTACATATGATATGGGTCGTACCGTCAGAGAGGAACCGACTGCGACGCATGGCGATGCTTGGATCAACTCATTTGTGGTCCTTGAACGGGGACCTAACTCTGCTTCAATGGTCTTCGAGCACACTCCCGAGACTGGTACCTTCCCTTTTCGCTGGCGCGGGATGCTGACTTTTGAGTTGAACCCAGCAAGTGGACTTCGGGTTGAGATGTCGCTGACATCCCGAGACTTCCGACGCATGCCGGCGGGCCTAGGATTTCATCCATACTTCCCCAAGGTCAAGGGCACTAGGTTGCAGTTTGATGCTGTGGGCGTCTGGCCGGCTGATACGCCTGAAGCGGTCACCCTCGGCTGCGGCCCACTTGTTGAAGGCCTCAGCTTCTGTAATGGCCCCGATGTGTCAGAGATGGTTGTAGACAGGCTCTATGAGGGTTGGGACCAGCGCGCGGAACTCATTTATCCTGACGGTGCTCGGACTTTTATAACGGCTGAAGGGGTCCTTGATAAGATGCAAGTCTATAGTGCTTGGGAGTATCCCTACGTATGCGTCGAGCCCGTGAGCAACGCCAATGACGGCTTCAATCGGATGAACCATGGGGTTCCAAGCCACGGCGTTAGGGTGCTTGATCCTGGGAAATCGATCGCAGGTTCATTTTGCATTTGGGCCGAGTGATGATGAGAGCCTTGATCGCCGGACTGCTTTTAGCACTATTCCTTGCCCTTCCGGAGGGAGCGGCGGCAGACGGTCGTCATGCCGACCCTCAGCTCGAAGCACTTCTTCCCGCGACACTCGGGGGTGTTGTGCTGATCCGAGAAAGCCAGAGGGGGACGGATCTCATGACCAGCAACGCGGTGTTTGATGGTTTTCTCGCCTCGCTCAACAAGGGGCGCGAGGACTTCTTGGTGGGTAGTGCCTACTCTAATGGAGGTCTCAAGGCGGCGGTAAGTTCCTGGCAAGTGAAGGGGGCTGACAGCGACAAACTGTTTTCCGGCTTCAAGGCCACAATACAGGCCTCGAGCAAGGTGGAGCTTTCGATTAGCGTGGAAACTCTTAGCGGACAGAAAGTCACACGCATAGGTGACCCGGGGCAACTCGCACAGGGCCCCATATACGCATACGCCGATGGAGATACTGTGTTTTTTGTGCAAACACCAGATCGAGACCTCGCTAAGGAGGCACTCGGCAAACTACCGCACTGATCTATGTGATGTCGAGAACCTGACCACCGTCGACCGGCAGGACCACACCCGTCACGTATGATGCCTGATCAGAAAGCAGGATAGCGATCCACTGTGCAGCCTCTTGCGCACTAGCGATCCGACCGAGCGGAACCTGGCCGGCCAGCCACTCATAGGCCTCCTTCAAGTCCGACGCCCAGCTCTCATGGATAGGCGTGTCGACTGGACCAAAGGCAATAGAATTGAACCGCACGCCCTGTTTGGCGAATTCGCCGGCACAGGATTTTGTCAGGTATTCGAGGGCCGCTTTTGACATACCATAAAGCGACTGGCCACTGCGCACCAGCGTCCCCGATGATGAGGATATATTGACAACAGCGCCCCTCGAGCGGATCAGCCAAGGTAGCGCGCTTTGCGTGAGCAGAAATGGCGCCCTGATGTTCACAGCCCAATGGTAGTCAATAATTTCGAGGGAATAATCTACAAACGGCATGGTCTTGATCGTCGCCGCGTTGTTGACGACGCCGGAAATACCTCCAAAGGCGTTGGCGGCTGCCGAGACAATCACGCTAAAACAGCTTGGGTCAGCAACATCAGCTGCAACAGTTATGCATTTGCAACCAGACTTACGAATGTCTGAAGCAACTTCCTCCAGCTTCTCGGCCCTGCGGCCGACAAGGCAAACCGCGTGCCCCTGTTCACTGAGAAGCCTAGCCGCCGCAGCCCCAATGCCAGTTCCAGCACCAGTGATGATCGTGGACTTCATTTTCTGTATCTATAGCTCGGCATTAACGACGAATCCGGCATCGACCAGCAATGTGGCGGAGGTCACATAACTCGCATCATCGGAGAGCATGAAGGCGACAGTCGCTGCAAGCTCGGAGGGCTCGCCAATTCGGTGGAGAGCGATCCGCTCGTTATAGTATTTCATGACATCTGGCATATCCAGCATAGGCGCACTCATGTTGCTACGGATCGCGCCAGGCTCGATGCAATTCACCCGAATACCATGCGTACCCAACACGGATCCCAGAGCCTTTCCCAACATGCTAATTGCGCCCTTCGTGCCGCAGTAGGCCACCTGGGTTGGAGATCCAACATGCGCAGAGATCGAAGAAATCATGACAATCGCGCCACCATGTCCCTCGGCGATCATCTGCTTCGCGCCCTCGGTACACACAACCCAACTGCCTCTGACGTTGACCTCGAACAACTCGTTGAAGTCTTCTATCTTTGTCTCGTTCCACGGCATAAAGGGATTGATTGCAGCGTTTGACACAACGTAGTCTAGACGACCGCCACGCTCTGCTGCCGCCTTGATCATTGCCACGATCTGCGACGGATCACGCATGTCGGCAGCAATATCAAATGCTTCGCCACCAGCCGCCTTTACCATCTGAAGTGTCTCGTCTGCGCTGAGGTCTGGCCTGCGGTTGACACAGACAAGAGCACCCTCTGAAGCTAGTCGCACAGCTGTTGCCTGACCTATTCCCGTCGTGGCCCCTGTTACAATTGCAACCCGGCCTGCAAAGCGCTTCATGAGATTCCTCATTAAAAAATGGCGATAGGGTTCCACGGTGTCCCCGTGGCACCAGGGAGTCGCAATGGCAGGCCTACCACCATAAACTCGAACCTGCCTTCTTCGGTGACAGCCGCAGCCAACTCCTCAAGTTGAAGACTATCAGAAATCAACATGCCCATAGCAGTCAGCTGCAGAGGGTGAATTGGATACGGCAGACCCTCAACATTGCTGGGCACGGTCTCACCATCTCCATCTGGCAGGAAAGCCGCGATCTTACGCTCATGCATCCACGGAATGGTATCAACGTGAAGTCCAGCCTTACCCGTTCCGGCCGGCGGATACTCGTTGCTCCAGGGGCCAAGCTTCAGCCGCCTCGCGTGGTGGCCTGTCCGGAAGACCAGAATATCACCCTCCCCAAGACGCACTCCCTGCTTCCTCTCGATATCCTCGAGTTCGGCACGGGTAACGGCCTCGCCAGGCTCAAGCCAGTCCACGCCGCGGTATCGGGCAGCATCAAGCAGGACACCGCGACCGACAAGGCCCGTCGAGTATGCAGTAATCGAGCCCCATTCCGATCCCCGGGACGTGAGAGTTGAAACGGGCTTCCCGTTATATAGTTTACCCTTGTAGCCAACATGGTTTAGGGCATCGACATGTGTGTAAGCGTCCCCATGGCTACCCATTCCAAGCCAGCACATTCCAAAAGTCAGTCCTGCCTGAGAGATCGGAACATCATGGAGTAAGGAAAAAACATGAACGGCCGGACTTGGATTATCGGCCGTCGCTGTCTTACCTATAGGAATTGCCATGGAGACTTGGCGGCCGCTCTTTACGAGCTTGGCCGCCGCCGCCACCTTTTCTTGTGTCAGGTAGTTTAATGTGCCCCTCTCATCGTCCCAGCCCCAGCGCCCCCAATTCTTCACTTGCTCGAATAGTACATCAAACTCCTCGAGGGATACCGGCTTCGGGAAGGTGAGAGTACGGCTCATTGCGCCCCCTTAGTAGCCTCAAGAATGGTATCTACGTTTTCTGACGTAACAAAGATGAGGCCAGAGTCGCCAACTGCTGGCAAGGGATTCTGAAGCCAGTGGTCCATTCCAAGATTGCGAACGAGATCATTGTGGAATGCATAGAGATAGAAGACCCCGAAGAAGTCCATGGTTTCATACTTTTCCATGTTGATCATCTTCACTGTTCCATCCTTGATGGAATTCATGAAGTCTCGACCGGCCTCGTTCGATGTGATGATGATCTTCCCCTGCTTTCCGGACTCCGCGACCGCACGAACGATGCCTGGGCCGGCCTCTGAGTCAAATCCAACCATGGCTGTGAGGTTCGGGTGACCTTGAATGATCGCAGCAGTATTAGCGGCCACCTGTTCGACATTGGTGCCCGATTCCTCGTCAGCAACAACTTTCACATCAGGGCAATTCTTCGCCAGCGCATCTTTGAGCCCCTGACGCGCCAAGATGAAGTTTCCGGCCGCAAGGTAGGAGATAGTTCCAACTTCTCCGGCCTTGAGCCCTGCCTCCTCATGGTACCGACACTGATACTCACCATGCTTGTAGCCAAGATTATACCAATTAGTGCCAAGGTAGGTCAGTCGTTTTGAAGTCGGCAAGTCGCCGTCCGTCACAATCGTAGGCACCTTTTTGTCGATACACTTATCGACCTCGGCTGCCAGAGCGTCGTCCCAGCCACCCACGACGATTACGCCAGCCGGGTTCTTCGTGCATTCAGCATCAACAGTGGTGATGAAGGCAGCAAGGTCAACCGAGGATGGACCTGAGATGCGAACCTTGACGTTAAGCGCCTTTTTAGCAGCGTCGAGACCTGGATACACCCGCTCGACGAAGAGGGGCAGGTTCGACGCGTTGCTGATCCAGACATACTCCTGGTCAGCACGGCTGGCGTCCCCTATCGGGACATTGAGACCAGTCGGTTCATCGGAAAACGCTGCCGTAGCCATGATTGCCAGGGTAGCGGCAGTACACAGAATTAGCTTTTTCATAAGTTTCCTCCTCTGGTTTCTAGGCCCGCGTCGAAGATCGGGCAAATTGGTCAAGTCCGACACTGATTAACAAAACAACACCCACGACTATCAATTGCCAGAATGGATTGATGCCCGCGATGATCATCGCATTCTGCAGGAGAGCCATCAGTAAAACACCGAGGAATGCTCCATGAATTGTGCCGACACCACCGGAAAGGCTTGCGCCGCCCAGCACCACCGCTGTGATCACCTTGAGTTCCACACCCTGGCCAGCAAGAACGACCGCGGTATTCAGACGTGATGCGAGCAACGCGCCTGCGAGACCTGCTAGTAGGCCCATGATGACAAAGAAAATGAACACCGTTCTATTAACATTGATGCCGGAAAGCTTCGCTGCGCGAGCATTTCCGCCGATGTAGTAAGCCTGTCTGAAAAAACGGGTCCGGCTGACCAGAAATGCGAACAGAACGACGATTGCAGCCATGAACCAAAAGGGCGAATATATCCCCAGGAACTGTGTCTGACCAAAGACCGTATATCCATTTCCGAGGTTGGTAACGCCAGCACCTGAGACGAGTTGCAAACCACCGCGGTATATGGAGAGCGTGGCTAGCGTTGCAATAAGGGCATTGATCTTAAAACGGGTCACGAGAACGCCGTTTATTGACCCGAGGACGCCACCCCACAGGCAGCCAGCCAGAAATGCCGGTATCGGAGGAAAGCCGAAGTATTTGACACAGAGACCAGCGATGATCCCTGAAAACGCCAGGATACCGCCGATCGAAAGATCGAACATGCCGGCAATCATGAGCACCATCATGCCACATGCCAGGATGCCTGTTTGGGCAGTATCCAGCAGGACAACGGCAGCATTCCCGCTGGTCGGGAACGTATCAGGCCTGAGCACTGACATTCCCACAATAAGCGCGAGATTCAGGCCTATGAGGAACAGTGGCCGATCAGTCGCAATTCGATTTATAAGCTTGTTCCCGTTCATGCGGCCTTCTCAGGTTCACTGGCTTTTGACGAAGCTAATTCTAAAATCGAAATTTCTGTCGCGCCACTTGCCTCGATTTCACCGGCTACCCTGCCCTCGCACATCACAACGATCCGATGCGCGAGCGCGAGAACCTCGGGAAGATCTGAGGACACGACGAGGAGCGCCATGCCTTGACCGGCAAGATCGCGAAGTATGCGGTAGATGTCAGCCTTGGAACCCACGTCAACTCCGCGTGTCGGTTCATCAACAATCAGGATCCGTGGATTACGACAGAGCCACTTCGCGAGTAGAACCTTCTGCTGGTTGCCACCCGAGAGCGCCCGCACTTCGCGTTGAAGGTCTGGAGTTGCAACCCTCAAAGCTTGCACATATTCACTGGCTTTGACTTTCATAGCAGCCTCGGAAAGAAGGCCGTTTTTGGTGAACGCCGGAAGATTTGCCGCAACCACGTTCGCCTGAACCGAGAAGTCCATGAACAAGCCGCCATCCTTCCGGTCCTCAGGAAGCATGGAGATGCCAGCATCCATGGAGTCTGCAGGCCCTTCTGGCCGGAATGGCCGGCCGTCAATTTCCAGCACCCCACCCGTGATAGGGCGAACACCGAATATCGCCTCGCATGTCTCGGTGCGACCCGCTCCCAGAAGACCCGCAAGACAGACGATCTCACCATACCGCAGGCTGAAGCTCGCATCGCGGACGCGATCAGCCTGAAGCTTGTCAAGCCTGAGCGCAACCTTGGCTGAGGGATCAGACCTGCGTTTGTCTGGTTCGAATGAAAGTTCGCGCCCGACCATCAGCGATATGAGTTCACCGTGATTGGTCCTGTTGGTATCCCGGACCCCGGTGACACGACCGTCCTTCAGTACGGTGACCTTGTCCGATATCTCGAAGATTTCCGCCATGCGATGCGATACGTAGACAATGGAAACGCCCTTATTGGCGAGTTTTCGGATAACACGGAAGAGGTGACGGGCTTCACTGATCGTGAGCGATGATGTGGGCTCATCAAGAATGATTAACTTCAGTTCGTGAGATAGGCCCTTGGCTATCTCAACCATCTGCTGCTGCCCCGGCGACAGGAGCGCGACGGTCGTACGCGGGTCTAGATCAACCTCCAACTCAGACAGGATGGCGCGGGCACCCTCCTGCATCTGCCGGACATTAATGACACCACAACGGTTACCGGGTTGCCGACCAGCGTAGATGTTTTCGGCAACGCTCAGGGCACCCACAAGACTACGCTCCTGGAACACCATGGCGACCCCGGCATCGGCCGTCGCCTTCTCATTGAGGCCGATCATATTCTGCCCATCCAGCGCTATCTCGCCAGAGTCAGGTCGGTACACGCCTGCAACAAGGTGCATGAGCGTTGATTTGCCCGCCCCGTTCTCACCGATGAGCGCGTGGACTTGGCCAGGCTCGACCTCAAGTGAAACGTCGTCCACTGCCCGCACGCCGGGGAAGGTCTTGACCACATTCCTGATCGACAAACGCAGCACAGGCCAAGCTCCAATGTGACTGCGACAAAATGCAGCCGAGGGTAAGTTATGTCAATAGGTGAAACTGTGGTCACCCTATTCACATTTAGGTCGGAAAGGTCATTGTCCCCACGATTGTGTTCACGGTCTCACCCGCAATTGAAACTCTATGCCCATCGAATTCGCACCATAAGTCTCCGCCGCGCGAAGAGAGGTGACGGCTGTGCAGCACACTCTTGCCGAGCTGGTTAGACCAGTAGGGCGTGATGATGCGATGTGCAGTTCCACAAACCGGGTCCTCGGGTAGACCGGCGGCAGGTGCAAAGACCCGAATGACAATGTCTGACGATTGACCGGGCGCTGTGGCGATCAGCGCAGTTCGATCAAGCTGCGCCACCAAATCCATGTCAGGCACAAGTGCCGCAATTTCCGCCTCGGTTCGGAAGATCGCAATATTTCCGAACGAGGACACCTGACATTCCAGGGGTGCAGCGCCCAGCGCATGTGCGATGCGATCACCCTGTTCAGCTGCAGTGTAAGGCATCACCGGCCAATCAACCGCAATTCCTCGTTCGCAGCGGCGGACGTCACGGGACCCGCCATTTGCGAGCTGAAATGTCAGATTCTGCCTTTGCTGAAGGGCAACGTGTGCCGCGGCGAGTGTGGCGTGGCCCGCACCAGGATGCTCCCCGCTCTCAGCAAAAAACCGCAGCCCCGGAGAGATTGACTTCACACTCTCTATGACGGCCAACACATCCGCATCAAGGAGTGCCACGACATTTTTGAGAACGGCCTCACTCGGGAGCTTCTCGACAGACAGGACGTACGCCGGATTGCCGCCGAATGGGTTGGTGCAGAATGTAACAACCTGCGCAATCGCGGCCTGCATTGCTCATATCGCCTTAACAGGTTTGAATGCAACGACCTGCATCTCGACCTTGCAGGGAAACATGAAGCGGGCGGGGAAGACCGACCGCACTGGTGGGTTCTGCAAAAAATACGTCTTGTAGATCTCATTGAATGCTCTGAAATCGCTCGGATTTGTTAGCCAGCACTCACATTTTACCACATCTTCGAGCTCGCATCCTTCAGGCTTCAGAGCTTCACGAATAAAATCAAAGGTTCGGTGAACCTGATCATCGAAGGGCATGTTCTCGTTGCCCGTGCCATCAGAGACAGCGTTTCCAGCACCGTCGTAAGTGAGGTCAGCAGGATCGAACACCCAGGGTCCGTAGGCCGATGTATAGACAAAGTCTCCAGCCCTCACGGTCTTCGAGATCGGAACGGAGTGATGCGCCGGATGGGCTTTCTTCATAGCTGTCAATCCTCAACTGTATCGGCCGCCAATCGGCCAGACATCAATGACGTTTTCGCCACGCACAACATGAAATGCCGGGTGCAGATTTACGGTAGGATCGCAGTGCGACGTGACAAATTCGATGGTCGCGCCAAGGGTCACTCCCTCGCCGTTGAAGTCGAGCGCACCGTGCTCATCGCCCATATAACGGTACGTGGCTTTGGATGGCGCCCCGCGGACAGCTTCTGGGAAACCACCGTCGGTCGCGAATGCCTTGTATCCACCGTTTACAATGACGCGCCCTGGGCGATTAGCCGACACGACAGACAAAGCTACGAAGAGCGATGGTTTGAAGGGCGCTCCGACGCTCTTGTCATATTGGCTGTCCAGGAAGAGGAAACTGCCGGGTTGCAACTCCGTGAAGAGGCCCGATTCACCATCAATCTGGTGGGTGCCCGTACCGCCGCCACTCACAATCTCAGGCTTGAGACCGGCTTTCGTAAGCTCTGAAACCAGATCTTTGAGCCTATCAAGCTGGACTTGCGCCTGCAGTCTCCGATCGGCGATTGGCATGATCTGCTGAACCTGCCCCCAATAGGCTTGAACACCTCGGAGCCTCAAATGCGCACTGTCACTAACACCCCTCGCAAGCGAAACGGCATCTTGGACGTCGATGCAGCCTGTCCGCCCCTGCCCAAAATCAAAATCAATCAGCACACCGAGAGTACGTCCCGCTTCAGCAGCGACCCCCGCGCAAGCACTGAGGTTTAGCGGATTATCCATGACCACCATCAGGTCGGCGCCGCGCGAGAGCAGTCCGCCTAGCCGCGCAACCTGATCCTGTGACACCATGGGCGAGGTAACAAGAATACCTGTAATACCTCCCGCAGCCAGGCATTCTGCCTCATCAATGGTCGCACACGAAGCACCGAGCGCACCGGCACGCTGCAGTCGCTTGGCAATTTCCACACATTTGTGGGCCTTCGCGTGAGGTCTGAGCCCAACGCCCATCGCCCGGGCACGATCGAACATTGTTGCGATATTTTGGTCAAGAATATCAATATCGAGGACAAGCGCCGGCGTCTTGAGTTGATGACGAAGACCGCCCACGGACATCACGTCCCCCATTGTTCTGATTGACGCACGACCTTATTCACAAATGGTGACAGGTCAAGACCTATTGACACCTGACCCCAGCGCGTGAGAATTCGACGGGTACCTCGATGGAGTGCAGCTAGAAGATGAACACCCAAATCAAGCCTCTCGGAAGGCGTAAGCGCTCGCATGACATCGCAGAACTTCTCGAGAGTGCAATGGCCGCTGGCGAATTTGAGGTTGGAAACCAGCTGCCGTCCGAAAAAGAACTCGCCGAACGCTATGGCGTAGGACGCCCCTCTGTACGCGAAGCTCTATTCCTTTTGCAGCAGCAGGGCCTTGTCGAGATCACGGGGGGAGCGAGGGCGAGGGTGACAGCGCCAAGTGCTAGCTTCCTGACGGACCAGTTGGCTAGCCTGATCAAACGCATCTCAGCCCGCGGCCAGGGTCAGGCCCACATGGAACAGGCACGGCTCTTGTTTGAAGCAGGTGTCGCCTGGCAGGCCGCCCAGAACGCGACCGAAGTCGACATCGTGAAGCTCAAGAAGGCGCTGGATGCAAACAGTGCAGCAATGGGAAATACCGCGGAATTCATACGCACTGATGTCGCCTTCCATTATGAACTGACGGCGATTACACGAAACCCAGTTTTCTCCGCAGTGCATGACATCATGGTCAAGTGGCTCATTGACCAGCGGACGAAGACCATTCACATGCCGGATGCAGATCTGCTCTCGGTACGCGACCATACGGCCATCTACGAGGCCATCGCCAGTCACGACCCTATGCGTGCTTACCACGAGATGACCTCACACCTCCGCCTTATCAGTCAGCTCTACATGGAGTCGAAGCGCATCCATGATGAGCTTATGCGAAATGTCGCCCGCGATGTTGCAGCGCGGATCGACCGTGAGAATGAGGAGATGTGGGCAGGACTGCGAGTCAACGCTCCTAAATCACGCAATCCTAGCAAGGGAAGGCAAGACAAATGACGACAGTCATCATTGGTGCGGGCGCGGTTGGCATGGCAACCGCCTGGTACCTGCGTAAATTGGGTGAAGATGTTGAGGTCGTTGAGCGCCAGGCGGCTGCAGGTATGGAAACCAGCTGGGGTAATGGAGGTGTCATACATGCCAGCGAGGTAGAGCCGTGGTCACAGCCCGGCATGCCGAAAAAGATTCTTGGTTGGCTCGGCAAAGAGAATGCACCCCTCTTGTTGCGCTACAGCGCCATTCCCCACATGTGGCGCTGGGGTCTTGAATTCTCCCGCAATTGTACGCCGGAACGTTTCCGGGCAAATAGCCTCGCCAATCTCGAACTCGCACTCCACTCACTCCGCTGCCTTCACGACATTGGAGCAGAATGCGATATAGAATATGATAGATCTTCAAAGGGAGTATTGAAGATATACCGCTCGGCCGAGTCTCTCGATGACGCGCAGCGATCGAGCGAGTTTCTGGCTCAACACGGTCTGCTCTACGAACGGATTGACCCCGACAGAGCCGTTGAGATCGAACCGGGCCTAAGATCCACAAAATCGACGCTTGCGGGCGCTCTTTACTTCGCGCGAGATGAAGTTGGAGACTGCAATAAGTTCTCGCAAGGCCTTGCGGCGGCTTGCGCAGCCAAGGGCGTGCGCTTTCAGTACGGGACGTCCGTCGTGAATATTGAAGCGTCGGCGGGGCGGGTAACCGGCGTTGTCACCAGCAACGGCCGGATCACGGCTGACACCGTCATCGTCGCTATGGGGAGCTTTTCCACTCCCATTCTTGCAAGGCTTGGAGTGAACATTCCGGTCTATCCGGTAAAGGGTATATCTATCACGTTTTCCCGCGGAGCTTGGAACAGCGCACCGCAAGTTCCAATCATAGACGATTCTAAGCTTTTTGGCCTCGTGCCCATCGGCGATCGCATGCGAATCTCTGGGTCTGCCGAGATTGCGGGATATGATACGACACCCGCCATGCCACGTGCTCAGGCAATCATTGATAACGCCAACTTCACATTCCCTGAGCTAAAGCAGCATCTCGATCTCTCAAAGGCGCGAGTATGGGCTGGACTTCGCCCAGTGAGCCCTGCCGGGACCCCAATCATAGGTGAATCCAAGTCCGTAAGAGGGCTCTGGGTCAACGCAGGCCACGGGCACCTAGGGTGGACGCTGGCTTGCGGCTCCGGGCAGGTGATGTCAGATCTAATTTTGGGCC
>NZ_JBAXGR010000088.1:0-12207 GCF_037139295.1 Aestuariivirga sp. | reverse complement strand
CCGCGAAATAGCACCCCCACCGCCCCACCATCACGCTCGTCGCGAAGGCCGGAACGAAGATCAGCCCGGTCGAGCCTGAAATGCCGCGCACCCGCTTGAAGATTTCCACCGCCGCGATGGCGCCCGCCAGCGCGCCCACGATGCTGCGCCCGATGCCGGGTTCACCGGAAAGATGAAGGTTGAGCGTCCCGGCCCCAAAGCCGCCGATCGCCGCGCCCGCAAGCAGCGCCACGCCATAAAGCGGCCCTGCCGAGTCGATCCTCTGCCCCGCCTCCCTCAGCCGCCAGTTGTAGACGAACAGCGTCATGCCCAGCGCGGCACAGGCGGCAAGAAGATCGAAGACGGTGTGGATCAGCACCGCGCGACACTACACCTGTCCGCCAATGCCGTCATCCCGGCAAAGGCCTCGTGTCGCTTCTCGCTCAGTGGCTTCCGGTCTCCGGCCGCCCGATGGCTTCCGCCCTGATCTGCGCCTCGAGCAGGCCGTTGTCGTCCACGGCGTCCGGCAGGTGGCTCTTGCTCATGCTCACCTGCACCTGCGCCTCCGTGGCACCAAGCTGGCGCACGCCCTCGAGTGCCAGCGCACGCGCCTGTTCCTCCGCCGCCACCAGTGCCTGCGGGCCTGACGTGAACACCGTGGCCCCCTTCGGCCCCAGCACGCGGAACAGCCCGCTGCCATCACCTTCGACGGAAACATTCACCACCTGCGCCACGACGCCGGTCGCGGCACCCACCGCATTGGCCACATCGAAGAACGGCGGGAAGATCATCTCGCAGCCGAGCCTTCTGCCCACCTCTTCATAATAGACCCGCACCGGCCCGCCCACGGCCACCACCGGAATGGCGGGCGAGAGCGACACCGTCGCCAACCCCAGTTGGCCGCGCCCCGAGCTCACCGCATCCACCAGCTCATGCTCGCCGAATGTCTTGCCGAAGGCCGTGTCGAGGATCACCTTCGCGGTGCGCCGCACGGTCTCGGACCACACCTCGCGGCAGAAGCCCTGAACGCGCTCGGCATCGCCCAGCCGCATGTCGCGGAAGCGCACCATCAGCTTGGCGGCCAGTTCCGCCGCAGGCCCCGGCCAGTTGTCCTGCAGCCCCAGCACATGGGCTGCGTCCGACGGCGTGAAGCCACCCGTCTGCACCAACCCCTTGCGCTTCAGCGAGGCGAGCGCGCGCTGCGCGGCAGAGGACACCGCGATCTTGCGGATCTGCACCGGCCGCTCGCCCACCATCGCCAGAAGCTCGGCCTCCTTTGCATTCACCTCAGCCGTCAGCGCATCATTGGCACCAAACGGCTTCAGCACGAACTTGCCATGCATCGAGCCGCCCTCGGTGTCGGCCAGGTCCGCCTCCAGCATCGCCACCACTTCGGGGTAGCGTGATGCGAGCAGCGAAATCGGCGCCACGCGCTGCGGCCCCACGGTGATCACGCCATTGAGCCCGATGGCAATCTCGCTGTCGCCACCGAGGCCAATGGTCTTCACGTCGATGGCCTTCACCATCGTCCGCCAACCACCCACTTCGGCACCCTGCTCCGCCACCTGCGGCCGGCCATTGGCGAGCACGCCCAGGTCCGTCGTCGTGCCGCCCATGTCGGACATGATGAAGTCGCTGCGCCCGCACAGCCACGAAGCACCCACCAGGCTTGCGGCGGGGCCAGAGAGCACGGTCTCGATGGGCCTGAGCGCCACGCGCTCGGCCAGCGCCAGCGTGCCGTCACCCTTCACGATCATCAGCGGGCAGTCGATGCGAAGGTCCTTCATCGAGCGCCTGACGGCGGAAATCAGCATCGACACGCGCGAGATCAGCCGCGCATTGAGAACGGCGGTCAGCGCGCGGCGCGGCGCATCGAGTGCCGAGGTCAGCTCGGTCGACAGCGTCGCGGGCTTGCCTGTCGCCTGCGCCACAATCTCGCGCGCCCGCAACTCATGCCCGGGATTGCGCACGGCAAAGGCCGAGGCAATGGCAAAGGCATCGACCGGCATGGCGGCAACGGCTGTGGACAGCGCCTCCACGTCCAGCGGCTTCACCTCCTCGCCATTGTGGTCATGCCCGCCGGAAATCATGGCAATCGGCATGCCGGGAAACGCCTTGGCGATCCCCGTCCGCTCCGCCATCGCCTGGTCGAAGCCGATCAGGATCACGCCCACGGCGGAGCCATGCCCCTCCACCACCGCATTGGTGGCGAGCGTGGTGGAGACCGACACGAGCGAAATGTCCTCGGGCTTCAGCCCCTCCGGCAGCTTCGCCACGGCAGCGGTGATCGCCCCGGTCACGCCGATCGAGAGGTCGCCCTTGGTCGTGATGGATTTCGCCGAGGCCACCACCCTGTGCCCCTGCGCCTCGATCACGGCAGCATCGGTATAGGTTCCCCCGGTATCGACGCCGATCAGATAAGTCTTTGCTGTCATTGGCCTAGATCATCAGTCCCGGGCCCTGGTCGCTGCCTCGGCAACGGCGATTGCCGTCATGTTCACGACACCGCGCGAGGTGACGGAGCCTGTCAGGATATGCGCCGGCAGCGCTGTTCCCAGCAGGATCGGGCCCACGGGCAGCGCGTCGCCGAACACTTTCATGATCTGGTAGGCCACATTGGCCGAGGTCAGCCCCGGCATCACCAGCAGGTTGGCCTCTCCCTTAAGCGTCGATGACGGCAGCTTCCTTTGCCGCACCGCCTCGACCAGCGCGGTGTCCGCCTGCATCTCGCCATCGATCTCGAGGTTAGGGGCCCGCGCATGGATCATGGCGAGTGCTGCCCGCATGCGCAGCGTCACCGGCGTGTCGAAGTCGCCGAAGTCGGAATGCGCGACGAGCGCCACCTTCGGCGTGATGCCGAAGCGCTCGACGTGGGCCGCGCACATCAGCACCGTATCCGCCATGGCTTCCGCCGAAGGCTCCGCCTGCACATGCGTATCGGTCAGGAACACGATGCCGCGCGTGGTGATCATCAGGCTCATCGCCGCGAATTCGCGCGCACCGGGCGCCAGCCCCACGATGTCACGGATGTGGCGCAGCTTGGCGCGGTAGCGGCCTTCCAGCCCGCAGATCATCGCATCCGCTTCACCACGCCTGAGCGCCAGCGCGGCGATGACGGTCGTCGAGGTACGAACGAGCGTCCGCGCCGCGTCCGGCGTGATGCCGCGGCGGCCCGCCACCTCCACATAGGTCTGCACATAGTCACGGTAGCGCGGGTCGTCCTCGGGGTTCACGATCTCGAAGTCGGTTCCGGGCTTGATCGAAAGACCATAGCGCTTGATGCGGGTCTCGATCACCGCCGGACGGCCGATCAGGATGGGCCGGGCGATGCCCTCCTCGATCAGCACTTCGGCCGCGCGCATCACGCGCTCGTCCTCGCCATCGGCATAGATCACGCGCTTCGGCGCCTGTCTTGCGGCCGCAAAGATCTGCCGCATCACGAAGCCCGACCGGAACACGAAGCGGCCGAGCCCTTCCTCATAAGCATCGAAATCGGCGATGGGCCTGGTGGCAACACCACTCTCCATCGCCGCCCTGGCCACGGCAGGCGCCACGCGCAAAATCAAACGCGGGTCGAAGGGCGCGGGGATCAGCGAGTCCCTGCCGAACAGCCGCGTCTCACCGCCATAGGCACGCGCCACCACGTCGGACGGCGTCTCGCGCGCCAGCCCCGCGATGGCATTCACCGCCGCCTGCTTCATCGCCTCGTTGATGGTGGAGGCGCCCACGTCCAGCGCACCCCGGAAGATGTAAGGAAAGCAGAGCACGTTGTTCACCTGGTTCGGATAGTCCGAGCGCCCGGTGCAGATCATCGCGTCAGGGCGCACCTTCACCGCCTCCTCCGGCATGATCTCCGGATTGGGGTTGGCGAGAGCGAGGATGAGGGGATCCTTCGCCATCTGCGTCAGCAGTTCCGGCTTCAGCACGCCGCCCGCCGAAAGCCCGAGGAAGATGTCGGCCCCGCCGATCACCTCGGCAAGTGTGCGCGCTTGCGTGTCTTTGGCAAAGACGTCCTTCCACCGATCCATCAGTTTCTCGCGGCCCTTGAACACCACGCCTTCGAGGTCGGTCACCCAGATGTTCTCAGGCCTCGCGCCAAGGCTGACGAGCTGGTTCAGGCAGGCGAGTGCCGCCGCACCCGCTCCGCTCGCCACGATCTTCACCCTGGAAATGTCCTTGCCCGCCAGCATCAGCGCATTGGTGACGGCCGCCCCCACGATCACCGCCGTGCCGTGCTGGTCGTCATGGAACACCGGAATCTTCATCCGTTCACGGAGCTGCTGTTCGATCTCGAAACACTCCGGCGCCTTGATGTCCTCGAGGTTGATGCCCCCGAAGGTGGGCTCAAGCGCGGCGACGCAGGCCACCATGCTCTCGACACTCGCCGCCGCCAGCTCGATGTCGAACACGTCGATGTCGGCGAATTTCTTGAAGAGCACCGCCTTGCCCTCCATCACCGGCTTCGCCGCCAGCGGACCGATGTTGCCCAGCCCCAGCACCGCCGTGCCATTGGTGACCACGCCCACCAGGTTGGCGCGGCTGGTGTATTTCGACACCAGCGACGGGTCGGCGGCGATCGCCTCGGACACGGCGGCGACACCCGGCGAATAGGCCAGCGCCATGTCGCGCTGGTTGCCCAGGGGCTTCGTCGCCCGGATCTCAAGTTTCCCGGGCTTGGGCTCCGCGTGATAGAACAGCGCGCCCGACTTCAGGTCGCTCGACATGGGTGACGACATCTGGAATTCCCCTCTTCGCGGCCCATGTGGCCCCGTTCGCTGCTGATTTGCAAGACTTGGCCCCTTGGGGCTAGACTGCGCCCATGCTCACGCCCCTCAAGACCGAAGTGGAGAAAGTCGGCGACCTCGCCCATGAGGCGCGCCGCTTCCGCACCATTCTGTGGAGCTTCGAGAAGAACATCGAGCTCCTGTTCAAGGGCACCGGCCTTGCGGCGGAAGTGGACCATGCCGCCCTCGCCGAGGCTTTCTCGCGCTGGCGCCAGAACTTCGACCAGACCAAGCACCTGGCCGACCTCGACCGCAAGGACTTCACCATCTTCGCCGCCGGCATGATGCTGAAGGAACTGCTGGCGTCGCGCCCCATCACCGCGATCGTGCCGGACGAGCTGGGCCTCCCCGCCCTCCCCGCCACCATCGACCACCGCCTGAAGCGCTGGCCGGAGGGCTATGCCTACACCAGCTTCTGCCTCTCGGTGGCCGCCGCCGTGCTGAGCGAGATGGGCGGGCCGGAACCCACCGAGTCGGGCATCACCGATGACCCCCACTTCTGGGACTCCTTCCGCGAGAACGTGGCGGAGAACCCAGCCAATGCCATCGCCTTCTTCGATATGGTGGTGGGTCTCAAGCCCAACTGGCAGGCGCCGGACGTGCCGTGGATGCGCCGCACCTTCATGGACGCCAAGCGCAAGCTGGAAGCTGCCCCCCGCAAGACCATCGTGTAGCCACAAGCTTGCCAAGCCCACCACCTTGGGTGATGATCGACACCAGAGGTAGGGGAAAACCTTGAGACCATGGCGGCAGCGCGCATCCTGATCGTCGACGACCACCCGCTGTTCCGCGAGGCGCTGAAACAGGCGGTTTCCGGCGGTGTCGCCCATGCTGTCGTGTCGCTCGCGGGCTCGCTCGACCAGGCCACCGCCCTTCTCGACAAGGACGACGACGTCGACCTCATCCTGCTCGACCTGCGCATGCCGGGCGTCCAGGGCCTCTCGGGCCTCATCTACCTCCGCGCGCAATACCCCAATGTGCCCGTCGCCCTCATCACCGCGGCGGATGACCATGGCCTCGTGCAGAAGGCCTTGAACCTCAACGCGTCGGGCTTCATCCCCAAGACCGCCGAAATCGACACCATCGTCGGCGCGGTGAACGCCATCCTCAAGGGCGACATCTGGGTGCCCGAGGGCTCTGCCCAGTCCTCCGCCGCCGACAAGGAGGGCGAGGAAATCGCGCGCCGCGTGGCGACGCTCACCGCCCAGCAGATCCGCGTGCTGGTGATGCTCAAGGAAGGCCTCCTCAACAAGCAGATCGCCTATGAGCTGAACGTCTCCAGCCGCACCCAGGCGGTGATCGCCGCCGCAAGGATCGACGGCGTCGCGGCGGCGGAGCACTAGGCAAGCCGCAAACACCAATAAACCCAGCGCCGGCAGAACCGCCGCCCAATTCGTCACCCATGTCTGGAGCATGCTCTTTCCTAGCACAGCGAGCGCGCGCTGTCAAGGGTTTTTTTCCTAATACAAGCGGCCCCTAAGATTCATCATGCCCGGGCTCGACCCGGGCATCCTTTGTGCCGGAACAAAACGGATCGCCGGGTCAGGCCCTGCGACGATGAACATCTGAGCTACCCTAAACCCCAACCTCAGCCCTCATCGCCACATGGCTCATCGCCGCCCGGTCGGCGCCGATGTAGCGCGCCACCGTGTCCTCCAGCCGGTCCGCCGTCACCGCCGTGCGCCACAGCTTGAAGCCGGTGCCGGAGCCAGCCTGAATGTCGCGCGACACGAAGCTCGTGGCCTGCACCCGCTCGATCGGCGTGGGCTGGCGGGTGAGCGAGCCCGCAACGTAAGCCGTGATATTGGCAAGCAGGCTCCAGATCACGCCGTGGGTGAGCGTGTTGAACTCCATGGTGAACAGCGCGCGCGCCTTCAGCAGGCTGATGCCCCACGGCCCTTGCTCGATGAAGCCGCGGCCCAGCCAGCCGGCGTCGGCGAAGGCCGGCGCGAACTGTGCCACCGCCGCGAAGGAGAGGAGGCCCACTTGGGCGAGCGCCACCGAGGCGCCGATCATCCGGTAATAGGCATAGGCCAGCGCCAGCACGAAGATGATGGCCAGCCGGCGGATCAGGATCAGCGTTTCGCCCATGTCCTGGTGCACGGTGGCTCGGTCCGACTGGCGGCGCAGCAGCAAGGGAACCACCAGGTTGTTGCACACCATGATGGAGAGCGCGATGCACTCCACGATCACCATGGCGGTCGAGGCCGAAAGTCCGCCGAGGAAGGCGATCAGCGCGAAGACCGGGTTTCCGGCCGACACGGGAAGCGCCAGCACGAAGGTGTCGCCGTCAGCGCCCGGCGGCAGCAGCAGCAGGCCTGCCACCGCAATGGGAATGACGAAGATGTTGATCGCCACAAGATAGAGCGGGAACAGCCAGGCGGCGCGCTTCACCTCGCGGGCATTGGCGTTCTCCACCGCCGCCACATGGAACTGGCGCGGCAGCAGTACCACGGCGAAGGCAGCGAGCAGCGTGAGGGTCAGCCACTGCCCGCCATCGAGCCCGCCGGAGAACAGACCGCGCACCTGCGGGTCCGCCGTGGCGCGTTCGAGGAAGGGCCCGATGCCCCCCATCATGCCGAACACCACGAACAGGCCCACCGCCACGAAAGCGATGAGCTTCACCATCGATTCGACGGCGATGGCCAGGATCATGCCGTCCTGGTGCTCGGTGGTGTCGATGTGCCGCGTGCCGAACAGGATGGCGAAGATGCCCATGGTGAGCACCACGAACAGCGACAACCCGTCGAGGCCCGAAGACGGCGGCAGAATGTCGCGCGACCATTGCGGCTCGGCCACCAGCGCCCCCAGCGCCACCGCCACGGCCTTCAGCTGGATCGAGATGTAGGGAACGATGCCGATCACCGCGATCACCGTGACGAGCGCGCCCAGCGCCTCGCTCTTGCCGTAGCGGGCCGACAGGAAGTCGGCGATCGAGGCGATGTTGTGCCGCTTGGTGAGGGTGGCAATCGACTGGATCAGCTTCCAGCCCAGCGCGAAGACCAGAATCGGCCCGAGGTAGATAGGCAAAAAGTCTAATCCGGTGCGGGACGCGATTCCCACCGAGCCGAAATAGGTCCAGGACGTGCAATAGACACCCAGCGACAGGGCATAGATCAGCGGCCGCCCGGCACGCGTGGTCCAGGTCCGCGACCGCCTGTCACCCCAGCTCGCAACCGCGAAAAGCGCGCCCAGATAGGCGAGTCCGGCGCCCAGTATGCCCAGTTGACCGATCATCGTCACATGATCGTCACACCCGGCTGGAGGATTAAGGCCGCTCGCTTCGTCCTTTCCTGCCGATCGGCGGGAGAGGACGTTTGGGGGCGGCGAGAATTGATTTCGCCGACTCAGCCTTTGGGTGCAATTTTGCTCGCAGACGTGGAAGCCTCCGCAACCTATTGATCCAAGTCAATGCCCCTGCCCGCCCCAAAACGCATTCGTGCAGGTGGATTGTTTTCAGAAAGGGGGTCTCCGATGGGGGCTGATACAATGACACACAAGGGGCAGCCCTCCGGGAGTGGCGCCATGGCGATGATGGCCCTGTGGGGTCTTCTCGCCCTGCTCGCCATCACCATGGGCGCCAAGGCGGTGGATACGCCCTTTGCGATCCACATGTTCATTTTCGCGCTGGCGGCGATCCTGGCCCTCATCTTCAAGGCCCGCAGCTTCGGCAAGCCGGCAGCGGACACGTCTGGCTACATGGATGACGTGGTGCGCTACGGCGCCATCGCCACGGTGTTCTGGGGCATCGTGGGCTTCCTCGTCGGCCTGGTCATCTCGCTCCAGCTCGCCTATCCGGCCTGGAACCCCGATCTCGAATGGTTCAACTTCGGCCGCCTGCGCCCGCTGCACACCTCGGCCGTGGTCTTCGCCTTCGGCGGCAACGCGCTCCTCTGCACCTCCTTCTACGTGGTGCAGCGCACCAACCGCACGAGACTGGCGCTGGGCAACCTCGCCTGGTTCGTGTTCTGGGGCTACCAGCTGTTCATCGTGCTGGCCGCCACGGGCTATCTCCTCGGCGTCACCGAGGGCCGCGAATACGCCGAACCCGAATGGTACGTCGACCTCTGGCTCACCGTCGTCTGGGTGGCCTATTTCCTGGTGTTCTTCGGCACCCTGCTGCAGCGCAAGGAAAGCCACATCTATGTGGCCAACTGGTTCTACCTCGCCTTCATCGTGACGATCGCCATGCTGCACATCGTCAACAACCTGTCGATCCCGGTGTCGGTGTTCGGGTCCAAGAGCTACTCGCTGTTCTCGGGCGTCCAGGACGCGCTGACGCAGTGGTGGTACGGCCACAACGCGGTGGGCTTCTTCCTCACCGCCGGCTTCCTCGGCATGATGTACTACTTCATCCCGAAGCGCGCCAACCGGCCGGTCTATTCCTACCGCCTGTCGATCGTGCACTTCTGGTCGCTGATCTTCCTCTACATCTGGGCCGGTCCGCACCATCTCCACTACTCTGCGCTGCCCGACTGGGCGCAGACCCTTGGCATGGTGTTCTCGATCATGCTGTGGATGCCCTCATGGGGCGGCATGATCAACGGCCTGATGACGCTCTCGGGCGCCTGGGACAAGCTGAGGACGGACCCCGTGCTGCGCATGATGGTGATCTCGGTCGCCTTCTACGGCATGTCGACCTTCGAAGGCCCGATGATGTCCATCAAGGCCGTCAACTCGCTGTCGCACTACACCGACTGGACCATCGGCCACGTTCACTCCGGCGCTCTCGGCTGGGTGGGCATGATCTCGATGGCCTGCGTGTATCACCTGATCCCGCGCCTCTATGGACAGAAGGAAGTCTATTCGCTCCGTCTCGTCAGCTGGCACGTGTGGCTCGCCACCCTCGGGATTGTGGTTTACGCCGCGGCCATGTGGGTTGCCGGCATCATGCAGGGCCTGATGTGGCGTGAGTACGATGCCAACGGCTTCCTCGCCTATTCCTTCGTGGAAGCAGTCGCCGCCATGCACCCGTACTACGTGATCCGCGCCTTCGGCGGCGCCCTGTTCCTCGTGGGCGGGCTCATCATGGTCTACAACCTCTATCGCACCATCAGGGGCGCCCAGCCCGTGAGCCAGCCTGTCGGCATGGTTTCGGCCGCGGCATAAGAAGAAGGACACTGGCGCCATGAAGCACGAAACACTCGAAAAGAACGCCACGCTGCTGCTGATCTTCAGCCTGCTCGTGGTGACCATCGGCGGTCTCGTCCAGATCGTCCCGCTGTTCTTCATCCAGAACACGATCGAGAAGGTGGAGGGGATGCGTCCCTATTCGCCGCTCGAGCTGGCGGGCCGCAACGTCTATGTGCGGGAAGGCTGCTACGTGTGCCACAGCCAGATGATCCGCCCCTTCCGGGACGAGGTCGAACGCTATGGCCACTACTCGCTCGCCGCCGAGTCGCAGTTCGATCACCCCTTCCAGTGGGGCTCGAAGCGCACCGGGCCTGATCTGGCGCGCGTGGGCGGCAAGTACTCCGACGAGTGGCACAGGCAGCACCTGGTCAATCCGCGCACCGTCGTGCCGGAGTCGATCATGCCGGGCTACCCCTTCCTTGCGGAGAAGCCCCTCGATCCGAAGGGCTTCGGCGCCAATCTGGCGGCCATGAACCTGACCGTGAACAACGGCAAGGGCGCCATGTACAGCCAGGAGGACATCGACAACGCCGAGGCCGACTTGGTCGCCCAGGCGACCGGCGAGAACACCGACGGACTGATGCAGCGCTACCCGAAGGCGGTTGCCCGCAACTTCGACGGCGCCGGCCAGGTCACGGAGATGGACGCGGTCATCGCCTATCTCCAGGTGCTCGGCACACTGGTCGACTTCTCCACCTTCAAAGCCGACATGTCGAGGTGATGGCAATGCAACACTATACCTTACTGCGCCAATTGGCGGATAGCTGGGGCCTCGTCGTGATGTTCCTGTTCTTCGTCTGCGCCATCCTCTTCGTCTTCCGGCCGGGCTCGAAGGCCCAATACGAAAGGCTGGCCAAGATCCCCCTAGAGAACGGTTCCGAGGACTGACAAATGGCAACAAACATCGAAAAGGACGACGTCTCGGGAACCGCGACCACCGGACACACCTGGGACGGCATCAAGGAGCTGAACACGCCGCTCCCGAAGTGGTGGCTCTACACCTTCTATGCCTGCGTGATCTGGGCCATCGGCTACACCATCCTGTATCCGGCCTGGCCGCTGCCCGGCGGCGCAACGAGGGGCGTGCTCGGCTGGACCTCTCGCGGCCAGCTCGAGCAGCAGATGGCGGCCGTCGCCGCCAGCCAGAAGGACACTGTCGACAAGATCGCCGCGATGAGCGTCGATGACATCCTGAAGGACCCCAAGCTGCTTGCCTATGCGCAGGCGGGTGGTGCTGCAGCCTTCAAGGTGAACTGCGTGCAGTGCCATGGCGCGGGTGCGGCGGGCGGCAAGGGCTACCCCAACCTCAACGACGACGACTGGCTGTGGGGCGGCACGCCTGATGCCATCTACACTACGCTGCGGCACGGCATCCGTTACACGGACGATCCCGACACCCGTGACTCGCAGATGCCCAGCTTCGGCATCGACGGCATCCTGACACCGGAGCAGATCGACCAGGTCGCCAACTACGTCATGACGCTCTCGGGCGAAACGGCGGATGCGGGCAAGGCCGATGCCGGCAGGCAGATCTTCGCGGAGAATTGCGCGGCCTGCCATGGCGAGGACGGCAAGGGCAACCGGGAGTTCGGAGCACCCAACCTCACGGACAAGCTCTGGCTCTATGGCGGAACGTTCGCCCAGGTGAAGGCCCAGATTCACAAGCCGAGCATGGGCGTCATGCCGGCCTGGACGAAGCGCCTTGATGACGCGACCATCAAGGAACTGGCGATCTACGTGCACTCGCTGGGTGGTGGCGAAGCGCCGGTCACCCAGTAACGATAGGGCCCGCGAGGCCGCATGCCGTGACATTACGGCATGCGGCCTCCGGCCACACTGCGGACGGCGGATTTCGGTTCTATTAGTATTTCCTAATAGAAAGCCCGGTTTCCGAGGGGAATGATGGTTCAGATTATCAATACGCTCGACACTCCGCAGGAGGTCGACAGGGAAACTGCCGTTCCGGTCAACAAGGCCGAGAACCGCTCGCTTTATGCCTCCCGCGAGGCGATCCACCCGAAGGCTGCACACGGCCGCTTCCGTCGCTTCAAGTGGGCGATTGTCGTCATCCTGCTCGGCATCTATTACGTAGCGCCGTGGCTGCGCTGGACAAGGCCGGGCGATGCGCCGGACCAGGCCATCCTCATCGACATGGCCAACCGCCGCTTCTATTTCTTCTTCATCGAGATCTGGCCGCAGGAATTCTATTACATCGCGGGCCTGCTCATCATGGCCGGTGTCGGGCTGTTCCTCGTCACCTCGCTCTTCGGCCGCGCCTGGTGCGGCTATGCCTGCCCGCAGACGGTGTGGA
>NZ_JBAXGR010000087.1:0-12627 GCF_037139295.1 Aestuariivirga sp. | reverse complement strand
CTGGACTACACCTTAACTCTGCTGCCGACCTGTCCAGCTAACCAGGACCACCTCAAAGGGCGGTCAGCTGCCCTGCCTCACACCGAGCAGCTGCTACCACGCGTGGCTCAGGTTGAACGTTTTTCATCCGCAAGGGCCCATCAGGAGCTGTCCACCATGACTAGCCGCATCGCCAGGCTTGAAGTAATACCCGTCTATTCACCTGCCACATCCGCCAATGATCTTGACGGTACGGCAGATACCGTGATCGTCAAGGTCCATGACGAGGACGGCCGCTATGGCTTCGGTGAGGCCGATGCGCCGCCCAGTGCCGTCAAGGCCTTCATCGAAATGCCCACCGCGCATCTGTGGAGCCGTAACGCTAGTGAGATCCTTGTCGGAGAAGATCCCATTGAGATCGCGGGACTGTGGCAGAAGCTTTATGATGGAACTTTCTGGCCGGGCCGGCGCGGGCTCGGCATTCATGCGCTTTCGGCGATCGACATTGCGCTCCATGACCTGGCGGGCAAGCAGCTCGGCCTTCCCGCCTACAAACTGATGGGTGGCGCGCGTCGTGCGAAGCTGAAGCCCTACTGCACCATCTATCCAGGCCTCTCCCAGGGCCGCAGTATCAGCGATCTCATGAAGGAAATTGGGCGCCAATTCGACGCCGCGCTTGCAGCGGGCTTTCGCGCCTTGAAAATGGAAGTGCTGTTCTATGATCTTGTGACCGATCGCGAGCTTGCCCGCCTCATTGGCGAAGGCCGCCGTATGTTGGGCGACGACATCCTGATGGCAGTGGACTTCGGCTATCGCTGGCACAACTGGCACGATGCCCTATTCGTGCTGGAACGGGTCACCGAACATGACATCTTTTTTGCAGAAGCCACGCTGCAACATGATGATATCGAAGGCCATGCTCGTCTTGCGGAGAAGAGTTCCATTCGCATCTGCGGCGCGGAGGCCGCAACCACCCGGTTCGAGGTGCGGGAGTGGATCACGCGCGGCAAGGTGGGCGTGGTGCAGCCCAACATCGGGCGGGGCGGCGGCCTCACCGAAATCCGCCGTATCGCGGACTATTGCGAGTTGATGGGCGCCGAAGTGGTGCCACATGGCTGGAAGACCGGTATCACGTCGGCTGCAGGGCGTCACTTCCAGACAGCTTGCCCTGCCGCGCCCATTTTCGAATACGTCTCGCCGCATGTCTTCGACAGCCCGATGCGGCGCGAACTGGTTTCTCCCGAGCCGGAGGTAATCGATGGCTTCATGACACTTCCAGAGGGGCCCGGCCTTGGGATTGAACTTAACGAGGAACTGGTGGAGCGCTGGCGTCGGCCTTCTGCAGGCGCCTAGAACAAACCCTGTTCCACGACGCACAAATTGCGCGCGCGTCAGTGTGGCAAGACAATCGTTTCGAGCGTCTACTCTCTTTGTAAAAAAAAATTCAGGTCGCATCACTCGTGATTCAGTTACGATGCGACGTTATACCTAGCAAGCGCCTCCTCGTTGAGTGTGACGCCGAGGCCCGGCCCTGTTGGTAGCGGAATAAGACCGTCAATGACCGGCAGTTCGACACTACACAAGTCCCGGCGCAGTGAGGAGCCGGCTAGTTCGCGTGGCAGGAACTCAATGAATGTGCAGGTCGGCGAGACCGCAGCAAGATGTGCCGAGGCCGCGATGCCAATCGCCGACTTCCAGCAATGCGGCACCACCGCAAGGCCTCGATCGCGCGCATGCATTGCAACGCGCTTGGCTTCCGTCAAGCCCCCGACGCGCCCAACATCCGGTTGCACCACATCGACTGCCTTGGCGTTCATGAACTCGAGAAACTCGAAACGAGTATTCTGCCACTCGCCCAGCGCTATCTTGACTGGTGAGGCATGGCAGAGCTTAGCATAACCTTCAACATCGTCCGAAGGGAGCGGTGTCTCAACGAAATATATGTCCTGGTCAGCGAACATGTCGATGGCACGCAGCGCCTGCTTCCAATCGGGCCAAGCATAGGCGACATCTACCATGAGGGTCATCTCTGTCCCCACCGCCTTGCGCACATCGCGCACCATGCGGGCGCATTCCCGGTCATCGGCAATCTGCAGCGAATTGTGTGAATAGGGCCCCTTCAGGCAAATCTCGAGCTTAGCCGCCCGAAAACCAAGTTTCTGAGCAGCTAGCGCGCGCTCCCGCAACACCCGACCATAGGTTTCGAGGTCGTCGCCTTCAGGCAACAAAGAGGCATAGGGCACGATATGGTGATTGGTGGCACCGCCCATCAGTTGCCAGCACGGCTTCCCTTCAATCTTGCCAACCAGATCCCACAGCGCCATGTCGAGAGCACCGATCGCACAGATGCCAAGGCCCCGCCGCCCGGTCATAGCAGATCCACGGTACATTTTTTCCCACAGACCTTCAACGTCGCGAGGATCCTGACCGATCAGCATTTCAGTCAAACCAAGACCCATGATATGGGTTCCACGAGCCTCGATCATGGCGCGCGCCACCCATGGGTTGGTGTCGGTCTCGCCGATTCCGACATGGCCGTCGTCAGTATGGATCTTGACGACCAGATTGTCCTGTGCGGACGAGCAGGCGTCAGCTCGGAAGTCGGGTACCAGCAGAACAAAACACTCGACCTTTGTAATCTTCATGGCTTCTCTAATCCTCTTCTTGAAAGGCCTGATTCTCTCTCGAGCAAATCCTCAAGCGTGTGATGGCAGCGGATCGCCAGCCCATCCTGCGTTTCGCGCCATGGGGGCGGCATGGTGCCGCATATTCCTGGGATTTCTGCGACACAGCGACCAGCATAAACACAGCCAGTTCCGACATCCACCGACGTGACAGTCCTCTGCCGCGCGGGCTTACGTTTCTTGAGCGGTACCGGCACCGCTTCCAGCAAGGAATGAGTATAGGGGTGATAGGGTGGTGAAAACACTTGTTCGCGTGACCCGATTTCCATCACCTCTCCGCGGAAAAGCACGCAGACTCGGTCGGCCAGCATGCGCACAACGGCCAGATCATGCGAAATGAACAGCATCGCGATTCCAAGTTCTGACTTGAGGCGTTGTAAGAGTTCGAGGATGCTGGCCTGTACCGACACGTCGAGCGCTGATAGAACCTCGTCGCAGAGCAGCAGTTCGGGTTGGGCGATGAGAGCACGGGCAATCGCTACGCGCTGACGCTCGCCGCCAGAAAGTTGGTCCGGGTAGCGGCTAGCATAAGCCGCATCGAGGCGAACCTCCGCAAGCGCCGCCGTGATTTGCTCCATAGCACTGGCCGATCTGTCTGGAAAAAAGAAGTCAAGTTGACGGCTGAGACTGCGTCCGATTGTTGCGCGCGGATTGAGCGACGCGTCAGGATTCTGGAAGATGTACTGAATGAGGCGGCGCTGGGAGGGGCTCCGCGCTTTCACGAGAGGGGATAACTCTGCCTCATTGAGATGTATATGACCCGCGGTTGGCGCGACCATCCCGGCAATCGCCCGTGCCAACGTTGACTTGCCGCTGCCCGACTCGCCCACGAGTGCAAAGGTCTCGCCTTTTCCAATAGTGAGCGACACGCTACCGAGAGCCGTGAAAGCCCGAACACCATGACCGTAACGAACTATCAGGCTGGCCACTGTCAGCAACGGAGGCGTTGCGCAGTGATCTGGCTCGGCTGGCAACTCTTCCACCGCCGGCGCAGCTGCCGGAGGCATTTCCGCCAGTCGCCAGCAAGCCGCCTCATGGCCGTGCCCCGCATGGCGGAGGACTTGGGCTTCATCAAAACAGCGGGTCAGCGCGAAATCACACCGTGGCGCGAATGGGCAGCCTTTGGGCAGCGCATCACGTTGCAGGAGCCCACGTAAAGGCTTGATGGTCCGACGGTCTTCGTCGAGCCGTGGTAGGGCGGCGATGAGGCCACGGGTGTAGGGATGGCGGGGCTCGGAAAACAGCTGCGCCGTCGGAGCGAGTTCAACCATGTGCCCAGCATACATTACGCCGATGCGATCTGCGATCTGGGACAGAAGGCCAAGATCATGCGTGACATAAAGCATCGACATGTCGAGCCGAGCTCGAAGGCCGACCAACAAGTCAACAATCTGTTCCTGTGTGGTTACATCAAGTCCGGTGGTTGGTTCGTCCAACACCACAAAACTTGGCTCACAAGCAAGCGCCATTGCGATACAAACACGTTGCTGCTGCCCACCTGAGAGCTGGTGCGGATAACGGCGCAGAAACGCTGCGTCGTCAGGCAAGCCAACGAGCCCGAACAACTCCCGCGCACGATCTCCGGTAGGCAGATCATGGGCGACGAGTATTTCATCAATTTGCTCACCGATACGCATCCCGGGACTAAGGGCTGTAGTCGGATTCTGCGGCACGAAGCTCACCTTCGCGCCACGCACGCGGTCGAGGCCAACACGATCAAGCGTCAATACGTCGATGCCATCGAGCACAATCTTGCCAGTGTCGGTGCGGAGACCGCCATGACGGAAGCCAAGAAGCTGGAGAGCCACAGTGGACTTGCCGCATCCGGACTCGCCGACCAACCCCAGCACCTCGCCGCGTCGTACTGAAAAACTCACATCCTCGACAACCTGCCGCCAGCCAAGGCCCTGGCGGTAGGACACCGAGAGTCCAGAGACCTCGAGAGCGAGCATGGTCATTGCGTTCCCAGCTTCACTGTCCGGCCGAGTACCCTAGCCAATCCCTCAGTGAATAGGTTCAGTCCTACGACCAGGGATGCGAGTGCGAGACCGGGACCAAGAACTGTCGAGGGACATACAATCAGCAAGGCACGATTTTCGCTGATCATGAGACCCCATTCCGGCGTCGGTGGCCGCAATCCGAAACCCAGGAAGCCGAGCGAGCCGATGAGCACCGGCGCATAACCGGCGCGCAAGGCGAACTCGACAAGCAGAACGCCGGTCGCGTTAGGCAACAGTTCCCAACACATGACCGACCACGCTTTCTCGCCCCTGAGCCGCGCCACCGTCACGTAATCGCGAGTGGTGATATCGATGGCGGCGGTCCTCGCCATGCGAGCGATGCGGGGTGCATAGACAAGCGCAACCACCAGCACAAGAAGCACAGGATTTCCGGAGTACTCCGGGCCCGCAGCTGCAATAGCAATCAGAGCGAGGACAAGAAATGGAATGCTAATCAAGGCTTCCAGAACCCGTTGAACGATCTCGTCGATCCATCCGCCCACATAGCCTGACAGAAGCCCGACGATAGCGCCAATCAGCATACCCAGCAGGGTGCCTGCGAGTGAAAGAGAGATGACAATCCAGCTGCCGCGGACCACCCTGCTGAAGACGTCACGGCCCAATTGGTCAACGCCGAAAGGATGGGCGAGGCTCATGCCTGAGAGTGGAGGCCCGGCGCCCATTTGGGAATAGCCGTAAGGCGCCCAGAAGGGCCCGGTGACAGCCACCAGCAAGTGGACAACAAGAATGAGACTGCCGATGCGGAAGCTGAGGGGCATCTGCCTCCAAAGCATCAGCCAGTTTCGTCTCATCTGAGACGGGGCAATCAACTCTATGTTGGCTTCACTCATATCTCAAGCCGTCCTGAGCCGTGGATTAAGTAGAATCGCTGCGATATCCGCCAACAGATTGGCCGAAACATAAACCAATGCGGCGATCATCACTGTGGCTTCAATGACCGGCAGATCACGCAACTGCAGCGAGTCGACGAGCAATGTGCCAAAACCCGGATAGGAGAACACTCTCTCCACCACCACGACCCCACCAATGAGATAGGCGAGGTTAAGCGCCGTAACGTTGAGGGTAGGGACTAGCGCATTGGGCAGCGCATGCCGCAGCAGCACACGCTCGCGCGACAGACCTTTAAGTTCTGCCATGCGGACATAATCTGAATCGAGTACCTCGATCAAATTATCCCGCAGCATGCGCACCGCATATACAGCCATGACGATGGCCAACGTCGCAGCTGGTAGCGTCATGGCCCGCAGATATTCGACGTAACTTGAGGTCTCATCGACAAGCGAAATTGCTGGTAGCACCGGTATCCAGAGCACGAAGGCGAGTAGCAGGATAGTGGCCAATAGGAAGTCTGGCATCGAGAGAAGTACGAGGGTTACCACCGACAGCGCATGGTCAACCGCCATGTCACGTTTCAGCGCCTGCACAACCGCCGGGATCACGGTCAACGGCAGGTAGAGGAGGAATGCATAGACTGACAGTGCTAGTGTGTTGAAAATGCGAGGCGCTAGAATTTCGGAAACGGCGCGGCTGGAGACGAGCGACCGGCCCAGATCGCCAGTCAACAACCCACCAAGCCAATGAATATAGCGGATCATGGACGATTGATTGAGGCCCAGTTGTTCCCGCAGCACCAGAAGCGCTTCCGGGGTCGCATCGCGGCCGAGAATGCGAGTGGCGACGTCACCCGGCAGAACTTCAAGCACGGAGAAAACAAAAGCCGAGACAAGCAGCAGGGTAACTGCAGACAGCACGATACGGCGCACGATCAGTATCCAGATTTGCAAATGACCCCCTTATGACTACAGGGCGAGGCTCGCCTCGCCCTGCATTTACTTTTCAATTTCGCCGTTGCGGCGTTATTTGCAGCTCAGGTTCTCGAAGTTGAGGTTGAAGTTCTGCGCCAGGGGCGCATAGCCGTCACAGCCTTTGCGCAGGGCCAGAACCTGATGAACGAACATCGGTAGAATCACGCCTCCCTCCGTTGCGAGCAGCTGCCCTGTTTGTTGGAACAGCTTATTGCGTTCGGCTTCGTCGGCGGTTGTGTTGGCCTTGAGCAGCAGCGCATCATAGTCAGGCCTCTCCCAATGTGTTTCCTTCCACTTGGCGTTCTGCGTATATGCCACAGCGAGACCTTCGCCCGGCGGACGCATTGACCAAGCTGATGTTACGATCGGCTTCTTCAGCCAGACATCGTCCCAAAAGCTTTCGGCCGGCGTCACGATGACATTAATCTCGATGCCGGCGGCTTTGGCCATCTCGGCGTAGACCTGCGCCATACGCACCATGCCGGGCACACCTTCAGCAGTATAGAGATCGAATTTGAGTCCATCCTTGTAGCCTGCTTCCGCAAGTAGGGCCTTCGCCTTATCTATATCCTGCTTCGGCGCCTCCTTGACATACGAGGCAGGGTTGCTCACCGGAACAGGATTATCGGCTGCAGTCTCGCCGAAGCCGAGAAGAACGGTGTCAACCATGGCCTGCCGGTCAACCACCAGCTTGAGCGCCTCCCGTACCTTGGGGTTGTCGAAGGGCGCTGTGTCCACCCACATGGAGATGGTCATCGAGTTCGATGCACCGGTCTCGAGTAACTGCACGTTCGGGTCGTCCTTCACGGAGCCAATTACTGACGGATCGACGTTCAGCATCAGATCGACCTGCCCCGCCTTCATGGCAGCGATGGCCGAAACGGCTTCCTGCGCCACCGTGATCTTCAGGCATTCGGCCTTGGGCTTTCCGGCATCCCAATAGTTGGGATTCTTCCGAAGGATACGCACCGGCGCATTGGGCGTAAATTGCTCCTGCATGAAGGGGCCCGTGCCGTCTTCCTTGAGCCTGAGATCCGCCGCCTTAGCGCCGTCAGGCACGATATTGGTGAACTTGTTGGTGATGAGCACAGGGAGTTCCACCACCGGCTTCGGAGTGGTGAAGGTGACGGTCATCGGGTCTGGCGCCTTGATGCCTTCCGGATCCAGGAAGGCCAGAACGGCGCGCGCGCCCGAGCCGGTCTTCTCGTCAAGCAGGCGCTTGAAGGAGTAGACCACATCGGCCGACGTGAAGTCTTTGCCAGAATGGAACTTCACTCCGGGGCGGAGCTTGAAGGTCCAGGTGAGGCCGTCGCCCGAAACCGACCATTCGGTTGCCAGCTCTGGCTTGAGGTTGAAGTTGTCGTCTACATCGACGAGCCGGTTGTAGACCGCGAAGGTATGATAGGCATCATCGCCTGAGTGCATGTCGGCGGGATCCATCGATTGCTTCTCGCCGCTCGATTCATACCCCAAAATCTTCACGCATTCATCGCCGGCGGCCGCCCATACGGGCGAAGCGGCGGAAAGTCCAATCGCGGCGGAAGCCGCTCCCAACAACCATCTGTTCATTCTCATGGGCATTATCCTCCAGCGTTTTTGTAGCAGACATGCAATTCCGAAATGCCGGACAATTGTACGTCTTGCCAGACAGACCTTGTACTGCAATAAGTTATCAGTCAAGAGAACGGGAGGCGCGCTTGGCAAAAATCAAGCTCAGGGGCATGACGTGGGATCACCGGCGAGCGGTCGATCCGCTGATTGCGGCGCAAGAGGTCTTCCGCCAGCGCCATCCGGACATTGACATCACCTGGTATAGTCGTCCGCTCAGCGGTTTCGAGTTCACGCCTGTCGAAGTGCTCGCCAAAACCTACGATCTCATCATTCTTGACCATCCTTTCATGGGGCAGGTGGAGCAAAGCGGCTGCCTGATGCCGCTCGGGACCAGCCTCGAGCTTCACGACGGCGATTTCGTCGGCCCGTCACTCGCCACCTACCGCATGGCTGGGGAAATTTGGTCGGTTCCCGTGGATGCGGCTTGCCAGGTTGCGGTGTCACGGCCTGACCTCATGGCGCGCATCGGCGTTGAAATTCCACTCGATTGGCAGCAACTTCTCGGCCTCGGACATTTGGCGCGGCAGCGCGGCCTCTGGCTCGCAATCGGGCTTAAGGGCGTGCACAGCCTGATGACCTTTTTTACACTTATGGCCAATCTCGGGACGCCATGCGCCACAAACCCGGAAGAGCCACTGTTCGAAATTCAGGCGGCACGGCAAGTGCTGAACCTGATGCGATCGCTTCTCGCCTTTTGTCCTCCAGAAGCGCTGGATTGGAACAGCATCGTGCTGCACGAACAGATGGCCTCACGCGACGATCTCGTGTTCTGCCCGGCGGTCTATTGCTATGCGACTTATGCCGAGGCTGACAACAACCGTCCGCTGCGTTTTCACGACTTTCCGGGGCCCCAGGGCCCCCGCGGCTCGACCATTGGCGGCACCGGGCTTGGCCTGTCGGCAAGTTGCGCCCATCCGGAAGCCGCACTCGCCTATGCACGCTTCGCAGCCGAACAGAATACGCAGCTGCTGTTCGCGCGCCACCATGGCCAGCCTGCCCGCCACGCTGCGTGGGAAGATCAAGCTATCAACGATCACTTCGGCTGCTGCTACAGGGATACCCGTACCACCATGGATCAATGCTGGATCAGGCCGCGCTACGACGGCTACCTTCGCTTTCAGGAAGCCGCGGGTGAAGTGATAGAAGCCCATCTCAGGGGCAAAACCAGCGAGACAGCCATGCTCGACCGGCTTCAGCACTTGCACGGAGCGACCTAACCCAGGCGGCGTGACAGCTTCTCCGCGGCATTCATGACACTGGCAATCAGACGTTTGCGAGTGACCTTGTTGAACCGTTGCTCTGGAATTACGACACTGATCGCCGCGAAGCAGCGTCCGGCCGAATCGAGAATTGGCGCTGAGATACAACCCGCATGTTCATTGGCTTCGTTGAGTTCCGTGGCATAGCCGAGGCGTCGGAACTTCCTGATCTGCGCGATAATCTTTTCCACGTTCATTGTGGCGTTGCTGGTCGGCGACTGGCGAATGGTCATTTTTAGAAGGCTTTTCAGTTCGGCATCGGAATAGTCCGAAACCAGGAGTCTTCCGGCCGCCGCCCAGTTCACCGGCACGCGGGTGCCGACGTTACTGATGATCCGCAGATGGCCGCGACCCTCCTCCTTGACTAGAACCATCATCAACCCGTTATCCAAGACCGAAAGTTGAACGGTTTCTCCTGTTTCGTCGCGCAACTCTTCTGCTATCTGCGCGCCGTCGCGCAGGAGATCCACGTGGCTGCGATAGGCCATGCCCAGTTCATAAAGCTTACGGCCAATAAAAAAACCAGTGCCCTTGCTGGCGGGCGCCACATAGTCGGCCTCGATGAGCGTTCGCACGAGTTCATAGGCAGTCGACTTCGGAATCTTCAGTTCGGCGATGACCTGGGCGACCGTTATAGGCCCACCGCGCGCCAGCATCAGCCCTAGGATGTCGATCGCCCGCCTGACGCTGCGCGAGCCTTCGCCGCTCTCTTCAGCAGCTGGCATTGCAGATGTTCGCTCCTTGTGGCTCTTGCGACCTATTGTGTCCTTGCTCATTTCCGGTATTCTAGACCTTAGTCCGGCATATTGAAACGGGAAGTTTTAACCGGTGGCGGTTGGGGAAGCTCATGAAGATAAGCGATATTGAAGTTGTCGAGTTGCGGGTGCCCGGCTGGACGGGAGAAACGTTCGACGGTTCCTATGACAATTGCCTTGTTCTTGTCCATACAGACGAGGGCGTAACCGGGATCGCCGAAGTCGACAGCGTTCCTTCCGTTATCCGCGCCATTGTCGACGCGCCGCGTTCGCACACTCATGCCATGGGCCTGAAGCAGGTACTGCTGGGTGCAGACCCGTCCGACGTCGAAGGACTGTGGGAGCGGATGTATGATCTGACCAGCTACTACGGCCGGCGGGGCGTCGTCATCCATGCCATTTCGGCCGTCGACATCGCCCTCTGGGACTTGCGCGGCAAAGTGCTGAACGAAAGTGTCGGCAAACTGCTGGGTACGCCGCAGCGCGACAGCGTTCTCGCCTATGGTACTGTATACCCACTTGGCACTGAGCCTGACGACGTCAGGCACAACATTGACCGCGGGCTGAAACTCGGCCTCAAGGCCATCAAGATCGTCGCCGATCCGTTCTGGCGCGACAACCTGGACAAGACCGCTCTTTTGATCCGCACCGCGCGTGAACATGTAGGCAATGACATATGCCTGATGGTCGATGCCGCGACCGCCTGGTCTACCGTCGATGAGGGGCTGCCACTGATGCCCATTTTCCGGGAGAACGGATTCGTCTGGGTAGAAGCACCATTACCTATTGACGACCTCGATGGCCATGCGCGCTTCCAGGGTTTTGGTATCCCGATCGGCGGCGGCGATCTCGGGCTCACCACGCACTTCGAATATGAGGAGGCATTTCGACGCGGACAAATCGACATCGCGCAGCCGGACGTTACCATGGCTGGCGGCTTGACGGAGTTAATGCGAATCTCGACGTTGGCCCGGCAACTCGGGCGCCGCGTAGTTACCCATGGCTACAAATCGAATATTACAATCGCCGCGAACTTGGCCTTCCTTTCACAGCACTGGATGGATGAGCCGCTCGAGTATTCGACGAGCGATTCTCCCTTGCGCTGGAAGCTCACCAACGAGGAGTTTCCAATCGGCATAGACGGCCGGGTAAAGGTGCCAAACCGACCCGGCCTCGGAGTGTCGCTCAACCCCGAAACGGTCGACTCCTATCGTACGCGGTCATGAAATAGAGCATGAAGTCAATGCCATGCAACACTCGGTGCCCGTCGTAGCTCTTTCGAGCTCCGCCGAAAGCGGCATCTGCTGTCCGTCGTCAGATAATTTGAGAACTTTGGGCGCGTGATCGAAGAGAGGATCTGGCGCATCTGGGTTTGATGTTATGCGGCCTTGCCGCGGTGTTGCAAGCGTCTGGTTTTGATGGTGTCGCGTTTGATCCTTTCTCGTTCCAACAGGATAGTCTGGCCGCGCCCGAAGTAGACGTCGGCCGGGGTCAAGTTGCTGATGCTCTCATGGTACCGGAGATGATTGTAGTAGGCGACGAAGTCCCCGATCTTCTGCTCGAGGTCGCCCGGTAGGTAGTAGTTCTCGAGCAGGATCCGGTTCTTGAGCGTCTGGTGCCAGCGTTCGATCTTTCCCTGCGTCTGTGGATGAAGCGGCGCCCCGCGGACATGATCCATGCCCTTCTCCTCGAGCCAGTCCGCCAAGTCACCGGCGATGTAGGACGAGCCGTTGTCGCTCAACAGCCGAGGCCGGTGTGTGACCTTCATGCTGTCGAGCCCCGAGGCTTCGAGCGCCAGTGTCAGCGTCTCCGTGACGTCGCTGGCCTTCATCGTCGTGCACAGCTTCCAAGCCACGATGTAGCGGGAGAAGTCATCAAGGATTGTGGACAGATAGAACCATCCCCAGCCGGTGACCTTCAGGTAGGTGAAGTCGGTCTGCCAGAGCTGGTTCGGAGCCGTCGTCTTGTCCTTGAACTCGTCCGCCGCCTTCACAACGATGAATGCGGGGCTGGTGATGAGGTCATGGGCCTTGAGGATCCTGTAGGCTGAGGGGCCTCTGACACGAAGTATTCTTCCGTGTCGGTGAAGCGGACGGCCAGCTCGCGGGGCGACAGGTCTGGCTCGTCGAGCGCCAGCTTGACGACCTTGTACCGAACCTCGTCCGGGATGCGGTTCCACACCCGGCCCGGCTGAGGACGGCGGTCCTCGAGCGCCTCAGGCCCGTCGGTACGATATCGGTCGTACCAACGGCAGAAGGTCGGCCGGGGAATGCCGAGCTTTTCGAGCGTCCGCCGGACTGGGAGGTGCGACTGCTCCCCGCCCAGCACCGCCCAGTCTTCGCTCCAGTCGAACTGGAACGCCTCTCCCGGCGCAAAGACCAGGGGCACGAAGGTGCCGCGGCCACTCGTCTGGGCATCCCGCTGGCGCTCCACCTTCCAGGCCCGCACGAAGGCCGCCACCCGGCCGTAGGAGCCGACGTAGCCCAGAGAAACAAGGTCGGTGTAGATCTGCT
>NZ_JBAXGR010000086.1:0-12768 GCF_037139295.1 Aestuariivirga sp. | reverse complement strand
TCTTGTCTTTTGTTCTCAGTGTAGTGATCGCTTGGTTCCGATATAGGCTTCGATCACCTTGGGGTCGTTGCTGATCTCCTGCGGCGTACCCTTGGCGATCATCTGGCCCTTGTTCAGCACCACCATACGGTCGGACAGCCGCATGATCAATCGCATGCCATGCTCCACTACGAGGAGAGTGATCTCATGATCAGCGCTGATCGACTCGAGCATGCTGATAGGAGCGTCGGTCTCCGCCGGGTTCATGCCGGCGGTGGGCTCGTCGAGGAGTAGGGACTTCGGCTCCAACGCCAGCGTACGTTCTATCTCAAGGCGGCGCCGGTCGCCATAAGCGAAGGAACCCGCGAGGTCCTCGGCGCGGTGCACGAGCCCGAAACGGGCAAGCTTGCGGCAACGGGGCGGCCCTAGTTGTCCGGCGCCACCCAGGTGGGGATCCCTGCATAGCAAAACAGCCATGGCTTACGGTTGGAGGCGAGCAACAGCGTCCAGGTTTTCTCTACTGCGTGGGCGAGGTCGCCCTCGTCGGCGCGCATGATGGGAACATCCTTCGCGTCGCGGAGAAAGTTAGCCGGGCGGTGCTGGCCAATCTCTGGTGCAGCCTCTTCCGGCTTCGGCAGCGCTGCGTTGATGGTGTCCATGACGGCCTGCGGGCCCGAGACGAGGAGTAGGTCGTTGAAGTCCTGTCCGGCGCCGCAAGCTAGGAAAACGCCCAACAAGCAGGAAAGTACCCGATATCGGGGACCTTCTTGCTTGCGTCCGTTCTGCACTTTTACTCCGGAAAACTGCTGCAGATTCACTCCGGCGTTGACACTTCATCAACTGAATGGTATAATCATTTTGTAACTGGGTCGAAGATTCTCTCAGGCACTAAATCTTTCGGTATCCCTCGAATGCTGCCCGGCGGCGGCCCCACGACCCTTCACTCTAAAATCAATGGCGAACCCCTTTTGCACGACGATGGGGGTTCATACGGCCAGTGCCAAATCCTCCGCTTCCGCGCCTTAGCGGCCTTCACACAAGCTCAAGCGCGAGCAATCTCATCGGCGACACCCGAGCCGGTGAGTGACTGTTCACTGACCAGCCTCAAGCCGAAACAAATCAAGTTCGGCGAGAAGGTCATCAACCACGGCCACGACTGCCGCATCCGTACCACCGGCGAGATGACTGCCGAGATCGAGGTGCGGTCGCAATCGGTAGCCGCCTCAGCAAGCGTGGAGAACAGGATGAGCTCACCTTCAACCGACGTCGCCTATCTCTGCTGGAGTGACTATGTTGGCATCACGCGCTGCCGCGGCGTGCCTGCGGCCGACCTGCCGAAGCGAATGGACAAGGGCCTGGGTTGGGCGGCGGCCGCCCAGGCGCTGACGCCATTCGATAACATCGCGGATAACCCCTGGGGCCCGATGACCGAGGTGCGCCAGACGCCCCAACCTGAGACGAAGGTGCGGCTGGACCTGTGGCCGGGCACGCCCGCCTTCCACATCCTCATGTGCGACTCGAACCTCAATGACGGCACCAATTGGGAGTGCTGCACGCGCGGCTTCATGAAGAAGGCGCTCAGAGATTTCGAGGCGGAAACGGGCCTGCGCTTCACCGCAGCCTTCGAGCACGAGTTCCTGCTCAGCGGTCCGGACCTGCCGCTGACGACACCCTTATCGCTGGAGGCGATGCGCGTCGCTGCAGGCTTTACCGGTGCGCTGGCGGAGGCCCTCGCTGCAGCGGGGCTCGAACCAGAAACCATTGAACCGGAATACGGCATCAACCAGTACGAGGTGTCGAGCGCGCCCGCCGCTGGCACAATGGCCGGCGACCGCGCCGTGCTGACGCGTGAGGTGATCCGCGAAGTGGCAAGGCGGCATGGCTACCGCGCCTCCTTCACGCCCAAGCCCGCGCCCAACGCGGTGGGCAACGGCGCCCACGTGCATTTCAGCTTCATCGCTCAGGACGGATCGAACGCCGCCTTTGATCCCAGTGGCACGGCGGAAGCCTCGCAGCTGGCGCAGCATTTCGCGGCGGGTCTCGTGAGGTTCCTACCGGACATTTGCGCGCTGGTGGCGGGAAGCCCCGTGTCATACTACAGGCTCGGGCCCCATCACTGGTCCTGCGGCTATGCCAGCTTCGGCGTACAGAACCGCGAGGCCGCCGTGCGCATCTGCCCCTCACCCGATGCAGATCCGGCAAGGCGTCAGTCCGGCTTCAACATGGAACTCCGCGCGCCGGATGCAACGGCGAGCCCCTACATGGTCGTCGGCGCCATCCTGCGCGCCGGGCTCGAGGGCATCCGGGCGAAACTCCCGATGCCCACCCCAATCGATCGCGACCCAAGCGAGCTGACGCCCGAGCAGATGAAGGCGCTCGGCGTGGTGCCCCTGCCCGCAAGCCTCGAGGAGGCGCTGGCGCGGCTCGAGGCGAGCGCCGCGGTGCGCCAGTGGATGTCGCCAACGTTCCTGTCGTCCTATGTCTCGGTGAAACGCAAGGAGATCGCCATGATGGAGGGAAAGTCCCCCGAGGAGATCTGCGCGATGTATCGCGATGCCTATTGAACTAGCATAGACCAATCCGATGATCGATCATCACTGCCATGGCATCACAGGCACTGACCTAAACTATGTAAACTTCCAGAAATTCCTTTCGGAGAGCTGATCCGCCCCCACTGAAGTTGTCCGACTTGAAGTATGTCTTATGGCATCAAGGAGGATCAGAACATGCCAAAGAAGAAGCACGCGCCTGAAGGGAACATCGCCACGCCAGTATCTACCTAGCGGGAGAGAGCGCGCTCCCGCTTAAACGAGCCTGAACGTCAATCCTGCAACTGCACCAATCTTTCAATTCACATGAAAATCTGGCGCCGCTACTCCAGCGGAAACGGCCGCATCGCCTTCGCCATCGTCAGCCCCTCCGGTGGCATTTGGCCGGCTCCTCGCGATGAACGCCGGATGAATGTTGCACTCTGATCCCGTTCAAGAGACATTCTTTAGTTTCATGGCCAACGAGATTACAAAGAGCTCGTTGAACCGAAGTCAACTAAGGAGACCTCACATGCCCAGCGCCAAGCTTTCGCTTACCCTCGCCGCCGCGACCATGATCATGGCTATAGTACCGGCTGACGCCTCGCCTCGCAGTTATCAGCTGATTTGCAAGGGCGGTGGCGCGATGGTGGCCACAATCAAGTCCAATGCAACGATTTCCCTCAGCTTTTCGCCGGGAAGCGAAGCGGGGGTAGCGCAAGCTGGAAAATGCACCTGGGTTGATCGTGGTTTCCGTGCGGGTGAGCCCAACGTGTTGTCACTGGCGGGCGATCGCAACGGCACCGCCTACCTCTTAGAAGGTATGCTTAGTGGCGACCGCTTCTATGTGCACGTTTACAATGATAACAACGGCCGCATGGTAGTCACCCGCACCGGCCTCTGACCGGCTTCATTTGGCTTGGCGATACCTCCCAATGACTGGGAGGCGTCTTCGGGCGGTTCATGATGCAGCTATTTGAAGATCCATGAGGCGCTCTCCACCGGAGCATTAGCAGCATTTCGCGGAGATCGACAGCAGCAGATCAGAGTCGAGCGAGAAAAACATTCGCCTTGTTCTGTTTTGTTGTGTCTACCAGCATTGGCCGTAGCTGGTCGGACCCGCTGCACGCCGACAAAGAGTGAGGCAGTAGAAGCAGTTCCATTGTCTGGGCAGGCGCGAGTTAAGTGTCGATGCCATATGCTTGTCGCACGCCGACTAGACGACGAATGGTTCGCGGACTCAGGCAAACGTCTGGCGCTGCCATTCCAGCGCAAACGGTCGTATCGCTCTGGACATCGTCAGCCCCTCCGGTTGCCGCCCTGCCAGTATCGCTTCCACGATCTCCGGTGCCAGCAGCGTCATGCGCAGCAGGCGGCTGACATAAGACGGGTTGATTTTCTCGGCATCAGCGATCTCCTCGAGGGTCTGGTAGTCACCCTCCCGCAGCATCTTTTGCCAGCGGAAGCCGCGTGCCAAGGCTTTGAGCAGGGCGCTGTCGACCCTCGACCTCGGCGTGGGGGCCGCCGCCATCCCGTCCGGCGTGATCACGAGCGTCCGCCCGCCGCGCTTGCGGATGGCAAAAGGTACGGTGACGGTAACGGTCTGGTCGGTCATGCTGCCTTCTGGCCCTTGCCATTCATGATGCCGACCTCCGCAACCATCTGCGCCAGTCCCTTGTCCCTGAATCGCAGCTTCAGTCCGTTGGTGCCGATGTCCACGCGCTCGATCAGCAACTGGATGATGCGTGCCTGCTCGGCGGGAAAGAGTTCGGCCCAGAGCGGATCAAGTGCTGCCAGTGCCTCCCTCACCTCGTCCTCTTGCAAGCCTTCACATTCCGGCTGCGCGGCGCGCCAACTCGCCACCACCACCTCCGGCGCGCGCAGCATCCCGCGAATCTGCTCAATGACAGCGGCCTCGATCTCCGCCGCCGGCACTCGGGGCACAGGGCATGTACCCGCTCCATGTTTAAGGACCGTCTGGCTGACGTAGTAGCGTGTCCGACGGCAGCGCCTTTGAGACAAACCGGGTGACTTGAGGAAGGGAGGATTTCTGGCTCATCGTAGCTCTTAGGAGAAGCGGAGATAAGACAGAAATCCGAGACGCGGGCGGGCGCCCGAGCAGATTGTGGAAGGGGTCACAAACCGATTAGAGACTTCTATGTTGAACTGACCGACCGACATGCGACCGCTTGTATGACTAGCAGGTCGCATAATCAGTCGGTACTTTTAGCAGTTTAGCTGGAACTTTGTGGCAATCTGCCGATCGGACATGCCAAAGCTAAAACTCAGAAACGAGCAAACCCTTACTTGACCCGCGGCCGCTGAGGCCGCACAAGTCATCAATACGGGTCACTTCTCAGTGGAAACTTGCGCCTGTCCGGGGGCAACTCGCAGTGCAAATCAACAACCATGCCTGTAACGGAGTGGCCGGACCGGCGACAGCCAAAGCTATCGGATCATGTCGCGCGCGGCATGGAAGATCTCCCCGAAGGGCTCGTTGACGCCGTTCAGGAAGAAGGCCTCGAAATCGGCAGCACCCGAGTTCTGGATCAGCATGGCGGTGACGCCGGTCTTTTCGTCACGACCCATGAGGCTGGAATGGCCGGGAATCTGACCCAGATGTCCCTTCACGTCGATATCGCCATAGCGGGAAACGAGCATGCCGTGGCCGTTGGCAACCACCTTCGAGCCCGGGAACTGCGCAGGTAGGAGATTATCCTTCATTTCGGAGAGTTGCTTCGGCCCGAGAATCTTGCCGTCGAACAGCGCGTTGAGGAAGGTGACAACGTCCTTCGGCGTCGACACCATGTCACCCGCCGCATTTGCGCCCGACATGGGGAACCACTCCGTAGAATCCCATAGGCCGTCGACCGGGTCGCCTGCTCCCTGGATATCCCATTGCGGCTTTCCATCGGGATCGACATGCATGTAGCCGCGCGCCTCGCGCGCAAGGGGAAACGCTTCGTGGGTGGCGACCCAAGTATCCTTCATGCCGAGCGGCGTGAAGATCCTCTGGCGCAGGTGGTCCGAATAGGGATTGCCGGTCTCCCGCGCGATGATGATGCCGGAGAGGACATAGCCGGTGTTGGAATATTCCATGCCATGCCAAGGCTCCTTCTGAACACCATGTTTAAAGGCGAAATCGACAATTTCCTCAGCCGCCCAGGTCTTGTCCGAGATCATGGGCATGGACGTTTCGAAGTCCGGCAGGCCGCTCTGGTGATTGAGCAGAATGCGCACCGGCATCTTAGCGGCGTTCGGCATGTCGGGGAACCATCGGGTGATGGGCTCGTCCAGATCGACTTTACCATCTTCGACCAGCATGTGCAGTCCCGTCGCGATGAAGGTCTTGGTGCAGCTGGCGATGCGGAATGTGTGGTCAGGCCGCATTGGCGTTTTCTTGAACTTGTCGGCGAAGCCGCTGGTGAGGAGTGAGATCTCCTGCGCGGGCAACGAGATAGCCAGCGAGGCACCCACGACCCCACGCGCGATGTGCTTGTCAAGAATGGCCTGGATTCGCTCTTTATCTATTCCCATGACGTCTTGCCTTTCCTCAGCACGAACCGGACCAGCGGGCATCTTCGTGACTGGCACGCCCCCTTACATTCCGCCCGTGGGGGACAGCCTAGGCCGGGGGTGACGGGTGTTCAAGCGGCTCGCCGGTGCAATACTGACCCACACCAGACGCATTCGTGTCGCATCACAATGCAGGGAACTGCGGCTTGCCAAGCTGAAATTAGCAAACTAGTCTCCACCACTTGAAAGCGGGACTGCGGGGAATTCAGCCCATTTTTTTAATCACTAAATAGAACATAAGGGAGAGCGGCATGACGCTTCGGAAGTCTTTTGCGTCTTTTGGTGGCTGGCGCCGCCACGCCCTATTCGCCAGCGCATTCATCCTCACCGCATTTTCACTGGCGGCTGTCTCGCCCGAGGCCCAAGCCGAAGGCATTAAGCGCGGTGGCACGCTGATCATGGCCCGGCCCGATGAGCCGCTGACCTTTGATCCCTTCATCGCCGGCGACAACGGTTCGATCTACGCGATCGAGCAGGTATGCGACGCGCTGGTCGAGGCCGACGACTCCGGCAGGGGCCTGCGTCCGGGCATCGCAGAATCGTGGGAGATGTCACCCGACGGCCTAACCTATACATTCAAGATCCGTGACGCGAAATTCAGCAACGGCGATCCGGTCACGGTCGACGATGTGGTTTTCACGCTCAAGACCCTGAGCGATCCGTCGAAGTTTCTCGCCTTTGTGCTAAAGCCGGTGAAGAACATCACGGTTGTCGACGACAAGCACGTGAAAGTGGAACTGAAGGAGCCCTATGCGCCGCTACTCGCGGCCTTGTCCGCCTATGCCGCGAGCATCGTGAACAAGAAGGCGTATGAGGCGAGCCCGGAAAAGTTCGGCACGTCTCCCGTCTGTGCGGGTCCATTCATGGTCGAGAGCTATGAGCGCGGCTCGGCCGTGGTTCTCAAGGCCAACCCCTATTACTGGGACAAGGGTGCCGACGGAAAGCCGTTGCCCTATCTTGATGGCGTCGAACTGAAATATGTGCCCGAGAGCAATTCGCGTGTCCTCGGCCTCCGTAACGGCGACTACGACATGATCTCCACCGTGGCTTTCAACCAGGCCAAGGCGCTCCAATCGGACAGCAATCTGGTGGTCGAATCGACCCCCATCTTCAGGCTCGACTATGTGTATCTGAACCATCAGAAGAAGCCGCTCGACAACAAGGATTTCCGACTGGCGCTCAACTATGCGGCAGACCGCGAGGCCATCCTAAAGGCGGTCTACTTCGGCTATGGCGAAGTGCCGAACTCCTACATGCCCAAGGTGAACTTCCACAGCGACTCAGTGCCGGTCATCCCCTTTGACCTCGCCAAGGCCAAGGAGCTGGTGCAGACGTCAGGTTACGACGGAACGCCCATCCAGATCATGGTGGATACCGGCAACGCGCCGTCCCGCCAGGTGGCGACCATCCTGCAGCAGGGCTGGGAAGCTGCCGGCATCAAGAGCGAGATCGTCGAGATGGACGTGGGCACCGCCTGGACGATGACCACCAAGGGCGATTACCAGGCCTATGTCAGCTACATCACGAGCGACATCAACGACACGGACGAACTTGCTACAATCCAGGCCGACGTGACCGCCGGATCGCAGGCCTTCTTCACCTGGTACGACAACAAGGACGTCCAGAAGATGCTGACGGAGGCCCGGCGCGAGCCAGACCCCGCCAAGCGCGCGGCGCTCTATGCCAAGGTGCAGGAGATTGTCTACAACGACGCCTACAGCATTCCGTTGAACTTCGCGCCCGTCATCAACGGCAGTCAGGCCTATGTGAAGGACCTGAAGCAGCTCGCCAATGGCTGGTGGTGGCTGCAGAAGGTGTGGCTGGACAAGTAGCACCGCCACATTGTTCCCTCGCATTTCATCATACCGCAAGATCAGCCGTCCCCGTGAAAACGGGGACGGTCTCTTCGGTGCATTTGGTTTCCTGACGTGAACCTGCTGAGCTACATTGTCTCGCGCTTGCTGCAGATGATCCCCGTGGTAATCGGTGTCAGTCTGGTTGCGTTCCTCGCAATTCACCTGGTGCCGGGCGATCCGGTGCAACTCATGATGCATGGCCGCGCGACGCCTGAGACGCTGCAGGCGGCCCATGCCAAGCTCGGATTGGACCAGCCCCTGCTTGTCCAGTACTGGAACTTCATCCGGAATGCCGCAACAGGCAGCCTTGGAACCTCCATCATTCAGAATGCAGATGTCGGCAAGATCGTTGGCGAACGGTTACTCCCGACAGTGCTGCTGCTAGTCACCAGCGCCGTCTTTGCCATTCTGATTGCCCTGCCCCTTTCGATCATCGCGGCACGCCGCAGCGACCAGCTGGCCGACCACGTCATCCGCCTCCTCGGCATCATCGGTTTTGCCATGCCACCATTCTGGGTCGGCATCATCCTGATGCTGTTCTTCGGCATCTACCTCGACTGGTTCCCTATATCCGGCTACGGCCGGAGCTTCGGCGATCGCATGTACCATCTTGTGCTGCCGTCCCTCACCATCGCCCTGTTTCTGGCGCCGATTCTGATTCAGTCATTGCGCGCCGCCATTCTGGACGTGATGACGGCGGAATACATCACGGTGGCCCGGGCTAAAGGACTGGGCCCTTGGCGCGTTCTGATCAAGCATGCCCTCCGCAATGCCCTGATGCCGGTCACGACGATCCTAGCCGTCAACATCGGCTGGCTTCTGAGCGGTGCCGTCGTGGTGGAATATCTGTTCTCGTTTCCTGGTCTAGGGTCGCTGCTGGTGCGGGCCGTGGGCCAGCGTGATTATCCGGTCATCCAAGGTCTCTCGCTGGTCTTCGCTATCCTTGTGCTCTTCGTAAATCTGCTGGCCGACCTCAGCTACATGCTGATCGACCGCCGGGTGCTGAAAGCGTGAGGAGCGGCATGGAGTATAGCAAGGCCTTGAATCTTCCCCTGCGCCGCCGTCTGGCGGAGGAGTTCAGCCGCTGGCCGATGACACTCAAGATAGGCAGTATCATGTTCCTTGGCATCGTGCTGGCGGGCATCTTTGCCCCATGGTTGGTGCCTTACGATCCCTACACGCAGGATCTCAACAACACACTTCAGCCGCCGAGCCTGACGCACCCCTTCGGTACCGACAATTTCGGGCGCGATGTGCTGACCCGTGTGTTGTTTGGCATCCGCATCGACCTTCCCTTCGGATTCCTTACGACCTATGTGCCGATGGTCTACGGTGTCGTGCTGGGCGCCATGGCGGGTTACGCCGGGGGCTTCTTCGATGGCATATTGATGCGCGTGCTGGACGTTGTCGTCGCCTTCCCCTTCCTGGTTCTCATCATTGTCATCGTCGCGATCCTCGGTCCCGGTATCTTCAACATCTATCTCTCCATCTTCCTCACCGCATGGACCATGTATGCGCGGCTGGCGCGGGCTGAAATGCTGGTGGAGCGCAACAAGGACTACATTCTTGCTGCCCGCAATCTGGGCTATGGGCCAGGGCGGATCGTCTTCCGCCATGCGCTGCCCAACGTCATCAATTCCTCTATCGTGTTCTCGATGTCGGATTTCGTCCTCAATATCATGCTGGTGTCAGGCTTGAGCTTTCTCGGCCTCGGCGTCACGCCGCCAACACCAGAATGGGGTGCGATGATCGCCGAGGGTCGCGATTTCATCTTTGAGGCTTGGTGGATCAGCACGCTGCCGGGCCTTGCGCTCGTGGTCACCGGAGCAGCACTCTGTCTCATCGGCGATGGACTGGCCCAGCGGCTGGGCGAGCGCCGCCACGCGCTGATATAGGCAAGAACATGGTGGCACCGGAACAGATAGCGGCAGATAATGCAGCAATGAAGCCGTCGATTCTCGAGATCGAGGACCTGGTGGTGGAGTTTCACCAAGGCAACAAGGTGGTGCGTGCGGCGAACCACGTGTCGCTCACCATCCGCCAGGGTGAAACGGTGGGGATCGTCGGCGAGTCCGGAAGCGGCAAGTCCGTGCTGTGCCGGAGCATCTTGCGCCTCCTTCCCTCGCCACCGTCATTTGTAAAGAGCGGGCGCATAACCTTCGCCGGCCGCGACCTGCTGAGCCTACCGGAAACCGAGATGCAGGAAATCCGCGGCGCCGACATCGCGATGGTCTTCCAAAATCCGATGAATGCACTGAACCCGGTGTGGCCCATCGGCGACCAGATTACAGAGGGCGAGAGGGTTCATCGCGGGCTCGGCACTCGGGCCGCGCGCACGCGCGCCGTCGAGCTTCTGAAGCGTGTTGGCATCCCCAGCCCGGAGATGCGCGTTGATGAATATCCCCATCAGTGGTCGGGTGGCATGGTGCAACGCGCTGTGATTGCCATGGCAATCGCTGGCGGGCCAAAGCTTATCCTCGCGGATGAGCCCACCACCGCGCTCGACGTGACGATCCAGGACCAGATCCTGGCCCTGCTGATGGACCTGCAGGCGGCGACAGGCACTACGTTGATCCTCGTGTCGCATGACATGGCGGTGGTGGCCGAAACCTGCGATCGTGTTGCAGTCATGTATGCAGGGCGCATTATGGAACTGGCGCCCACGGCGGATGTCTTTGCTCACCCCCGCCACCCCTACAGCCTCGGCCTCCTGCGATCCATCCCGCGGATCGACGGCAAGGGCCAGCGGCTGGAACCCATTCCCGGCCAGCCGCCCAGCCTGTCTGAACTACCAGCGGGCTGTCCCTTCATGCCCCGCTGCAGCTTTGCCTCGCCCGCCTGCGGCACATCCGACGTCCCGCTCCGTGAGGTGGCCAAAGGACACTTTAGCGCCTGCATCAAGGCCGAGGAAATCGCTGCGGTGGCATTGTGACGGAACCCCTTCTTTCCATCCGCGGCCTTCGCGTCGAGTTTCCGAAGCGGCGGACGCTCACCGGTGCATTGCTCGGCCAGAAACCCATGTCGGCACGCGCCGTCGATGGCGTGGACCTCGACGTTTACCCGAGGGAGACGGTGGGGCTGGTGGGTGAAAGTGGCAGCGGCAAGACGACGCTCGGACGTGCCATCCTGAGCCTATACCAGCCATCCGCCGGCCAGGTTCTGTTCAAGGGGCAGAACGTCAGCACAGGCGATGCCGTCGCCCGCCAGAAGCTGCATCGCAATCTGCAGATGGTGTTCCAGAATCCCTACGCCTCCCTCAATCCACGCATGACGGTGGCGCAAACCATCGACGAGGCGCTGCGCTTCCACACAATCGTACCCGCACAGGACATTCCAGCCGAGATCGAACGGCTTCTGGGCCTGGTCGGCCTCACGGCGGACATGGCAAACCGCTATCCGCAGGCGCTCAGCGGCGGTCAGTGCCAGCGCGTGGGCCTTGCCCGAGCCATGAGCGTCCAGCCAAGCATGCTGGTGCTGGACGAAGCGGTGGCGGCACTCGACGTCTCGATTCAGGCGCAGGTCCTCAACCTGCTCCTTGACCTTCGCGAGGCCTTTGGTCTGGCGATGATCTTCATCGCGCATGAGCTTTCCGTGGTGCGCCACATCTCGCACCGCGTGGCTGTCATGTACCTCGGCAAGATCGTCGAGATCGGCCGGCGGGATGACATTTTCGAGCGACCGAAGCACCCCTACACCCAGAGCTTGCTCGCCGCAGTTCCGCGCCTCGGCACCGCCAAGCGCAAGCGGCAGGCGGTGTTGCAGGGCGATATTCCGAGCCCCTACAACATTCCCACCGGCTGCCCCTTCCAGACGCGCTGCCCCAGCGTGCAGGATATCTGCCGTTCCGTGGCGCCTCCCAGCATTACCGTCTCCGCCGATCACAAGGCCGATTGCCACTTCGTCACCTGAGGGAGGAGCACACGATGTGTGACAGCTTTGCCGCATTGCCATCCGCCGCCCGCCACGGCTTCACACTGGCCGCCAAGAATGCCGACTGCGAGATCAACGAGGCGCAGGCCGTTCTCCGCCTGCCCCGCCGCAGCTATCCCGAAGGCGCCATGCTGCGTACCACCCACGTGGTGATCCCTCAGGCGCGGCAGACCCATGAGGTGATCATCGACAAGTCGTTCTGGACCTGGGGTGGCGAGATCGGCGTGAACGAACATGGGCTTGCCGTTGGCAACGAGGCGATCTTCTCCCGCGCAGGCGATGACAAGGATGGTCTCATCACCGGCGACCTCCTGCGCCTGATGTTGGAACGCGCCTCTGACTGTGCCGAGGCGCTTGAGGTGTTCGGGGATCTCCTGTCGCGCTTCGGGCAAGGCGGCAATTGCGAGCTGCGCGGCAACTCGCATTTCGATTCGAGCTACCTGGTCTCCGACCGCAAGACGGCCTTCGTTATCGAGACCTCGGGGCGAGATTGGGCCACCCGCGAGGTCAAGGGCGTCGGCGCCATTTCCAACGCCATGACCATCGGTGATGACTGGCAGCGCTGCACCATCCCTGGCGCTGATGGCGCGCGCACGGATCTTGCAGCCGAGTTCGAGAACAAGTCGATGGTGGCCGCAGTGGGCGCCCACCAGCGCCAGCAGGTGGCTTATGACTGGTTGAGGGCGCGCGAGGGCACGATCGACCTCGGCACCATGGCGGCCCTGCTGCGCCAGCATCCCGAGGGCTATGATCCGGCCATTGGAGACGTCTGCACCAACATCTGCATGCATGCCGGGCCGCATCCCAACCGCTTCTGGCAGGCCTGCGGTGCCATGATCATGGAAACGACAGAACAGGGCGCCATGGCTTGGGTGACGGCCACATCGGGAACTTGCCTC
>NZ_JBAXGR010000085.1:0-13180 GCF_037139295.1 Aestuariivirga sp. | reverse complement strand
CGCCCGGCGCCTGACACCTTCGTCATCTCTTCATTGCCATGTGCGGCGAGCACGCGGCCCGCGAGATAGAGCGATCCGCAGATGAGGATGCGCGGTGCGGGCACGGTGGATGATGCCTGATGCAGCGCGGCGTCGAGGTTTGGCGCCGTCTCCGCCTGCAGGCCATGGGCGCGCGCGGCCTCTGCCAGCTTCTCGGCCGACACGGCGTTTTCCTCGTCAGGAATGGTAATGGTGATGACGCGGCTGGCGATGCCGGCGAAGCAGCCGATGAAGCTGCCGACGTCCTTGGTGTTGAGCATGCCCCACACCATGACGAGCGGACGCGAGTGACGCTCGTTCAACTCCGAGAAGGCCTGCGCCATAACCTTGCCCGCTGACGGGTTGTGGCCACCGTCGAGCCACAGCTCGGACTCGGTGGGCACCAATGTGGACAGCGCGCCCTGCCCCAGCCGCTGCATGCGGGCGGGCCATGTGGTGGATTTCAAGCCCTCCGCAATATGCGCATCCGAGATGCGCGGATCGTCCAGCACGCGGAGTGTGGCGATGGCATTGCCGGCATTGTCGATCTGGTGGCGGCCTTTCAGCTGCGGCAACGGCAGGTCGAGCAGGCCACGCTCGTCCTGGAAGACGAGACGGCCATGCTGCTCATAGGCCTGCCACTCCTGTCCGGCGATGTGCAACGGTGCGCGCACGCGTTCGGCGACGCGCTCGATCTCGGTGCGGGCCTCGTCCGGCTGCACGCCGATGACGGCGGGCACGCCCCGCTTCAGGATACCGGCCTTCTCATGCGCGATGAGGCTCAGCGTATCGCCCAGATATTGCTGGTGGTCATAATCGATGGTGGTGATGACCGAGACGGCGGGGCCGATGACGTTGGTGGCATCGAGCCTGCCGCCCAGCCCAACCTCAAGGATGAGATAGTCCGCAGGCGTGCGGCTGTAGGCGAGGAAGGCCGCCGCGGTGGTGATCTCGAAGAAGGTGATCGGCACGCCGCCATTTACCTGCTCGCACTCTTCCAGCAGTGCGGTGAGGTCTGCTTCCGAAATGAGTTCGCCCGCCACGCGGATGCGCTCGTGGAACTTCACCAGGTGCGGCGAGGTGTAGGCGTGCGCCTTCAGGCCAGCCGCCTGCATGATGTGGCGGAGATAGGCGACGGTGGAACCCTTGCCGTTGGTGCCCGCCACATGGATGACCGGCGGCAGCTTTCTTTCCGGGTGGCCGAGCTTCTCGAGAAGCGCTTCCATGCGGCCGAGGCTCAGGTCGATGATCTTCGGGTGCAGCGACAGGAGCCGCGTCAGGATGGCGTCGCTGAGGGCCAAGATCAGCTCTCGACGGGAACGAGGGCTGTCGAGGGGATCTCGCGGGACGGTGCCTTCATCATCATCCGAACCATGCGCGACAGCGTCTCGCGCATCTGGTGGCGGTGGACGACCACGTCCACCATGCCGTGCTCTTCAAGATATTCGGCGCGCTGGAAGCCGGCGGGCAGCTTCTCGCGGATGGTCTGCTCGATGACGCGCTGGCCGGCAAAGCCGATGAGGGCACCCGGCTCGGAAATCTGAACGTCGCCCAGCATGGCATAGGAAGCGGTAACGCCGCCCGTCGTCGGATGCGTCAGCACCACGATGTAGGGGAGCTTGGCGGCGCGCAGTTCCTGCACGGCCACTGTCGTGCGCGGCATCTGCATGAGCGAAAGAACGCCCTCCTGCATGCGGGCACCACCGGAGGAAATGAAAAAGATGAAGGGTGTCTTCCTTTCAGCCGCCTTGCGCATCGCGGTGACGATGGCCTCGCCTGCCGCCATGCCCAGCGAGCCGCCCATGAAGGCAAAGTCCTGCACGGCGATGGTGACGGGGAAGCCATCAAGCTCGCCCGTGCCGGCCTGGATGCAGTCATCCACGCCGTTCTTGGCGCGGGCTTCCTTGATGCGGTCGGCGTATTTGCGCTCGTCGCGGAACTTCAGCGGATCGGCGGGAACCGTCGGCATGGCGATCTTTTCGTAGGCGCCATCGTCGAACATCGCCTTCAGTCGCACGTCGGGCGGCATCCGCATGTGATAGCCAGACTGCGGCATGACATGCTGGTTCGCCTCGAGGTCCTTGTAGAAGACCATCTGGCCGGAGTCGGGATCCTTCACCCACATGTTCTCCGGCACCTCGCGCTTGTCGGTGCCGAGGATCGAGCGGATTTTCGGGCGGACGAAGTTCTTGATCCAGTTCACTGGCTTAGGTCCTCACGCCTTGAGCAATTTCGGCGACCAGTGCATGCACAGCCTTGGCCGTCTTAGACGTCGGTTTTCCGGCTTTTGTGAGGCTCTTCTCCACCGCACTCACCAGTGCCGAGCCAACGACGACGCCATCGGCATCCTTGGCAATGGCGCGGGCCTGCTCGGCGGTCTTGACGCCGAAGCCCACACAGATGGGAAGCGGCGTGTGCTTCCTCAGGCGGTTGACGTTGGCCTTCACGCTCTTCAGGTCCGGCGCCTTGGTGCCAGTGATGCCGAGCACCGAGACGTAGTAGACGAAGCCGGAGGTGTTGTGAAACACGGTGGGTGCGCGCTTGTCGTCCGTCGTGGGCGTGGCGAGGCGGATGAAGTTCAAACCGGCGTTCAGCGCGGGAATGCAGAACTCGACATCCTCTTCGGGCGGCAAGTCGACAATGATGTAGCCGTCCACACCGGCAGCTTTCGAATCCTTCAGGAATTTCTCGACGCCATAGACATAGACCGGGTTGTAATAGCCCATGAGCACGATGGGCGTCTCGTTGTCGGTCTTGCGGAATTCCTTCACCAGCTTCAGCGTCTTCTTCATGTTCTGGCCATTGGCCAGCGCACGAAGCCCGGCGGCCTGGATGGCCGGACCATCGGCCATCGGGTCGGTGAAGGGCATGCCGATCTCGATCACGTCGGCACCTGCCTTGGGCAGGCCGGTGATGATCTTGAGCGAGGTGTCATAGTCCGGGTCGCCCGCGGTGATGAAGGTCACCAGCGCGGCGCGGCCTTCCTCTTTCAGGGCTTCGAAGCGGCGGTCGATGCGGGTGCTCACAGCTTCACTCCCAGAATGTCGGCCACCGTGAAGATGTCCTTGTCGCCGCGGCCGCACATGTTCATCACCATCAGGTGGTCCTTGGGCTTTGTCGGCGCAATTTTCATCACCTGCGCCAGCGCGTGGCTGGGCTCGAGTGCAGGAATGATGCCCTCGAGCTTGCAGCACAGCTGGAAGGCCTCGAGCGCTTCCTTGTCGGTGGCGGAGAGATACTGCACGCGGCCCATGTCATGGAGCCAGGCATGCTCCGGTCCGATGCCGGGATAATCGAGGCCCGCCGAGATCGAGTGGCCCTCGATGATCTGGCCGTCATCGTCCATCAGCAGGTAGGTGCGGTTGCCATGCAGCACGCCGGGCTTGCCACCGCTGATCGAGGCCGCATGCTTGGTCTTGGACTTGAGCCCGAGGCCCGCGGCCTCAACGCCGATGATCTCGACGTCCTTGTCATCAAGGAATGGGTGGAACAGGCCCATGGCGTTGGAGCCGCCGCCGATCGCCGCGATCAGCGAGTCCGGCAGGCGGCCTTCGCGCTTCAGCATCTGCGCCTTGGTCTCGCGGCCGATGACCGACTGGAAGTCGCGCACCATTTCCGGGTAGGGCGCGGGGCCGGCCACGGTGCCGATGCAGTAGAAGGTGTCTTCGACATTGGCGACCCAGTCACGCAACGCTTCGTTCAGCGCATCCTTCAGTGTGCGCGAGCCGGACTTGGCGGGAACCACCTTGGCGCCCAGCAGCATCATGCGGAACACGTTGGGCTTCTGCCGCTCCATGTCGACCTCGCCCATGTAGACGATGCATTCGAGGCCGAAGCGCGCGCAGGCCGTGGCGGTGGCAACGCCATGCTGGCCGGCACCCGTCTCGGCGATGATGCGCTTCTTGCCCATGCGGCGAGCGAGCAGGATCTGGCCCATCACGTTGTTGATCTTGTGGGCGCCGGTGTGATTGAGCTCGTCGCGCTTGAAATAGATCTTGGCGCCACCGAGGTGCTCGGTCATGCGCTCGGCGAAATAGAGCGGGCTGGGGCGGCCTACGTAATGCTCGAGGAAGCTGTCGAGTTCCTCCTGGAAGGACGGGTCGGCCTTGGCATCCTTGTAGGCCTGTTCGAGTTCGAGGATCAGCGGCATCAGCGTCTCGGCGACGAAGCGGCCGCCATAGATGCCGAACAGGCCGTTCTCGTCCGGCCCGGTACGGAAGGAATTGGGGGTGGTCACGTTCATGGGGCTTCGCCGCCTTTTCTCGAATGATGCCCGGTTCTAGCGGGCTGCCTTGGCGGCCTCAATGAATTTCCGGATGAGGCCGATATCCTTGACGCCAGGGGCGGATTCCACCCCTGACGACACGTCCACTACGGGGGCACCGGTCACCCGGATGGCCTCTGCGACATTTTCCGGCGTCAGGCCGCCCGCCAGCATGAAGGCGGGACGTTTCCCACCCTCCAGCAGCCCCCAGTCGAAGGCGTGGCCGTTGCCGCCCGGCAGGGCATTGCCCAGCGTTTCCGGCGCCTTTGCATCATAGAGGATAAGGCTCGCCACGGTGGAAAATTGCGCGGCCGCCGCGATGTCGGCATCGTCCTTCACCCGGATGGCCTTGATGACGGGCTTGCCCGTCAGCCGGGTGATTTCGGCGATGCGCGCAGGGGTTTCAGATCCATGGGCCTGGATCAGGTCGGGTCGGACCTGTGCGGCAATGGCGGAAAGCAGCGCATCATCGGCGTCGACCACGAGGGTGACGACCTTTGCCCGGCCTCGCGCCCGGGCGGCCAGCGTGGCGGCCTGCTCCAGCGTGACGTTGCGCGGGCTCTTCGGGAAGAACACGAAGCCCACGAAGTCGGCGCCCGCATCCAGCGCCGCATCCAGCGACTCGGGCGTCGAGAGGCCGCAGATCTTGACCTCAACGGTCATGTGAGTTTCCGCGGGAGCGTGCCCAGAATGTCCTGCGCGGCCTTTGCCGGGTCCTTGGCACCGGTGATGGCGCGACCGATCACCAGGATGTCCGCTCCTGCCGCCAGCGCTGCCTCGGGCGTGGCCACGCGCTTCTGGTCCTGCACGGCGGCATCCGCCGGGCGGATGCCGGGAACCACGGTGAGGAAATCGCGGCCAAGGTCAAGCCGGATGCCCACGAGGTCATGCGGACTGCAGACCACGCCGTCGAGCCCGGCGCGCCTGGTGAGTTCGGCCAGCGACCGGGCATGGGCTTCCGTGTTCTTTGCCGTCTCGAAGCCCGCCGCCCAGATGTCGTCATCCGACAGGCTGGTGAGGATCGTCACGGCAATGAGCTTGGCACGGCCGTCCACTGCCTCTGCCGCAGCCTTCATCATGTCCAGCCCGCCGGTGGCGTGGAGGTTCACGATGCCGGGGGTGGGGGCAATGCGCATCAGCGCCTTCATGGCGGAGGCGACCGTGTTGGGAATGTCGTGGAGCTTCAGGTCGAGGAAGATGGGAAGCCCCGTCTCCGCCACGCGGGCATAACCTGCAAGGCCGTGCGCATAGAAGAACTCCATGCCGACCTTGGCCCAGCCCACATGCGGCTTCAGCGCCTTGGCCAGCGCCACGGCGTGATCGAGGTCCGGCGTGTCGAGGGCAACACAGATCGGGTTGGCAGGCATGGGCTAAGGCTCCGGCTGGTTCAGCGGGCCTTTTGATACAGCATGATGGCGGTGGCAAGGTCTTCGATCGCCGTGCCGGCCGACTTGAACAGGGTGATCTCATCGGCCGAGGCCCGGCCCTTCACCTTGCCGCGGCACAGGTCGAACAGGTCGCCCTTCACGTTGGCGAAGTCGAACTTGCCCTCGTCACGCGCCTGCAGCAGGTCGCCGGCTTCCGCCAGCGCGCCCTCGCGCGTGTCGACATAGACGGAGGATCGCGCCACCACGTCCGCATCGGTCTCGCGCATGGTGGGCTTGAAGGCCCCGGCCAGATCGACATGGGTTCCGGGCTTCAGCCACGCGCCCTTGACGATGGGGGCGGTGGACGTGGTGACGCAGCTGACGATGTCCGACTGGCGCACCGCATGTTCGAGGTCGGTCACCGAATGCGCCTCGAGGCCGTGGTGGGCCAGTTCGGCGGCGAGCGCTTCGCCCTTGGCAATCGAGCGCGTGTAGATGAACACCCTGCGGATCGGGCGCACGGCGGCATGGGCGTGGACGAAATGGGGCCCGAGCGCGCCGGCACCGACCAGCGTCATCACCTCGGCGTCCTTGCGGGCGAGACAATCGGCAGCGAGCGCGGAGGCCGCGGCGGTGCGGCGGCGGGTGATCTCGCCGCCATCCATCATGGCCACGGTCTCACCCGTCTTCTGGTCGAACAGCAGGTAGCTCGCGTGGATGGTGGGCAGGCCCTGCGCGGCGTTGTCGGTCTTGAACACCACGGTCTTGAGCCCCGCCCAGTCCTTCGACCATGCGGGCATCAGCAGGAGCGTGGAGACGTCGGACACATCATGGTGGTGGCGCACTGGCGTCGTGATGTCGGCGCGGAAGCCCTCGCGCAGGGCTTCCACAATATCCTTGTAGGCGCCGAGCCGCGCCACATCAGCGGCGTTGAGGATTTTCACGAGACGGTTTCCGGCCGGACGGCGGGCAGGTTCTGCTGCAACTCGCGCTTCTCGCGCTCATGATGCTGCTGGGTGCGGATCAGTTCGATCTTGGCATCGCGCGCGCTGCGGCGGTGGCGGGCGGCACCGCGCCAGGCCACGAACCAGCCGATGAAGATGCCGAAGAACACGCCTGCGAAGAACAGCGCCCACAGCGGCATGCTCATCGTGGCAAAGGGCTGCGCACGGTTGATGGGATCGAAGGACACGGTGACCCACTCGCGGTTCGCCACCGCGAAGCCCACGCCGATGATGGCGACGGGCAGTCCCACGACCCAGTTGAAGATGCGTTTGAGCGTCATGGCCCCGTTCTACGCCCTTGGCCAGCCCTGCACAATCAGGCCTTGGGCAGGTTGAGCCGCTCGCGCAGTTCCTTGCCGGTCTTGAAGAAGGGCACGTGCTTGGCCACCACCTCGACCGATTCACCGGTGCGCGGGTTGCGGCCGGTGCGGGCATTGCGGGCCTTGGCGGAGAAGGCGCCGAAGCCCCGAAGCTCCACCCGGTCGCCCTCCTTCAGGGCATTGATGATTTCATCAAGCACCGTGTTGACGATGCGTTCGATGTCGCGGTGGTAGAGGTGCGGGTTCTTTTCCGCAATCTTCTGGACGAGCTCTGATTTGATCATGGCGCCTTCCTGGTTACTGGGCAGGGTGCCAAAGCACGAGCAGCCCGTCAAGCTGTGCCCTTTGGGCGGCTTCCTGAAGCCCCTGCAGCCCCAAGGACTTGAGTACAATGTCGGCGGCCGCGAAGCCAAGCCCCGTGCCTTCGCCCGAGCCCTCGGGCTTCCAGTCGCGGATGGGCAGCTTGGCGGCCACGGCCTTGTCCTTTTCCATCCAGGCCACCGCCGTGCCCTCGTCGCCCAGTTCGTCGATGAGCTTGTTGGCGACCGCCTGGCGGCCGGAATAGACGCGGCCGTCGGACAGCACGTCCACCGTGGCCATCGGCAGCTGGCGGCGCTCCGCCACCAGGTCCTTGAACCAGGCAAAGCCGTCCATGACGAGTTCCATGGAGGCGGCGCGGGCCTTTTCAGACATGGGCTTGTAGGGCGAGGGCTCGGCCTTGAGGTCGCCCGACTTCAGCTCTTCCATCTGGACGCCCACCGTTGCGAGCAGCTTCGAGAATTCGGGCATCGAGAAGATGACGCCGATCGAGCCGGTGATGGTGTTGCCGCGCGCCACGATGCGATCCGCGGCGATCGCGGTGATGTAGCCGCCCGACGCCGCCACCGTGTCCATCACGGCGACCACCGGCTTCTTGGCGGAAATCCTGCGCACCGCGTCATAGATGGCCTCGAAGCCCGCCGTGGTGCCGCCGGGGCTGTCGATCCTCAGGATCACCGCCTTCACGCGGTCCTCGTCGGCCACCTTCTGCAGCAGGTCCATGGTCTTCTGGTCGCCGGTGATGAGGCCATCGATGCGGACGCGGGCGATCTGGTTGCCACCCGTCCAGCCCTGGCTCCAGGCAAGGGCCGCAATGGTCGCGATGGCCAGCAGCACGGCGAGGATGCGCCAGAAGGTGACCCGGCGCTTCAGCTTGCGGCGGTCAACGATGAGTTCGGCTTCGGAGATCATGTGCGCTCCAGTGGAATTGGGTGGGGCCTATATAGGAGGTGTTGCGTCAGGATGGAAACGCTCGCTTTCGCCTTTCGCCCGCGGTCTTCTCCCGCTTCTCCAGCGGGAGAAGAAGGGACCCGTTGCGGAACGCAACGGGGAGATGAGGGGAGACAAGCACTGCAGCTTGGTTCGGAGCCAGCGGCCCCTCACCTACCCCAACTCCGTTGGGGCCCCCTCCTCTCCCGCTTCGCGGGAGAGGACGCCTCACCCCACAAAGCAAAACGGCCGGGTTTCCCCGGCCGTTTCACCAATCTCACGTGTCGCTTATTCGTCGGTCTTCTGCTTCTTGAGGGCAGCGCCGAGGATGTCGCCCAGCGAGGCGCCCGAGTCGGAGGAACCGTAGGTGGCCACGGCTTCCTTTTCGTCGGCGATCTCGAGAGCCTTGATCGAGACGTTCATCTTGCGAGCCTTCTGGTCGAAGATGGTGACCTTGGCGTCGAACTTCTCGCCAACGGCGAAACGCTCGGGGCGCTGTTCGGCGCGGTCACGCGCGAGGTCGGCACGCTTGACGTAGGCCGTCATGTCGGTGCCGGCGACCATCACTTCGAGGCCGTTCTCTTCGACCTTGAGGACTTCACAGGTAACCGTGTCGCCCTTCTTGATGCCGGAGGCCGAGGCCAGCGGATCAGAGCCCAACTGCTTGATGCCGAGCGAGATGCGCTCCTTCTCGCGGTCAACGTCGAGGACGCGCGCCTTGACGCGGTCGCCCTTCTTGAAGTCCTTGATGGCTTCTTCGCCCGAACGCTTCCAGTCGATGTCGGAGAGGTGGACCATGCCGTCCACATCGCCGTCGAGGCCGATGAACAGGCCGAACTCGGTGATGTTCTTGATCTCGCCTTCGACGTCGGTGCCCGTCGGGAACTTGTCCGAGAAGGCTTCCCACGGGTTCTTCTGGGTCTGCTTGAGGCCCAGCGAGATGCGGCGCTTGGCCGAGTCGATGTCGAGCACCTGCACTTCGACCGCTTCCGAGGTGGAAAGGATCTTGCCGGGGTGCACGTTCTTCTTGGTCCAGCTCATTTCGGAGACGTGGATGAGGCCTTCGATGCCGTCTTCCAGTTCCACGAACGCGCCGTAATCGGTGATGTTGGTGACCTTGCCCTTCACCCTGGCGCCGATCGGATAGCGCTCGGTGACGACTTCCCACGGATCCTTGTCCAGCTGCTTCATGCCGAGCGAGATGCGCTGCGTCTCGGGGTTGATGCGGATGATCTGGACCTTCACCGTCTGGCCGACATGGAGAACGTCGGAGGGGTGGTTGACGCGCTTCCACGCGATGTCGGTGACATGCAGCAGGCCGTCGATGCCGCCCAGGTCAACGAATGCACCGTAGTCGGTGATGTTCTTGACCACGCCCTCGACCACCTGGCCTTCGGCGAGGTTCTGGACGAGCTCGGAGCGCTGCTCGGCGCGGGTCTCTTCCATGATGGCGCGGCGCGAGACAACGATGTTGCCACGGCGGCGATCCATCTTGAGGATCTGGAAGGGCTGCGGAACGTTCATGAGCGGGCCCACGTCGCGGATCGGACGGACGTCCACCTGGCTGCCGGGAAGGAAGGCAACAGCGCCGCCCAAGTCGACGGTGAAGCCGCCCTTGACGCGACCGAAGATCACGCCTTCGACGCGCTCGTTCGAATTCGACATCTGCTCGAGGCGGGTCCAGGCTTCTTCGCGGCGGGCCTTGTCACGCGACAGAACGGCCTCGCCCATCGCATTCTCGATGCGCTCCAGGTAGACTTCGACGGTGTCGCCGACCTTGACTTCCGACGTCTTGCCCGGCTGGGCGAATTCCTTGACGGCGATCTTGCCTTCGGTCTTCAGACCGACATCGATGATCGCAAAGTCGTTCTCGATGGAGACGATGCGGCCCTTGACCACACTGCCTTCGGTGGCGGGATTGTCGGAATAGCTCTCGGCGAGGAGAGATTCGAAGTCTTCACGGGTGGGGGTGAGCGAGACGGCGGATTTCGCCATGTGGGTGGTGTTCCTGTTCAAATCGAGGCTGGCCCGGCGGCAAAACCCGCTAGGACGTCCCTGACTGCCCCTTGGTTGAAATGGGCGCCGGAAGGGCAAACTCGACCTTGCGTTCCAAACCCGAAAACCCCGCCCAGGCAGGCGGTTAGGTGTTCCCGAGGCCTTGAAACTATTGTGGGGCGCATTGCGGCACCCCGGTTCATGTCCATGCACGCCCGGAGGCGGCACGTCCTGTAACGGGGCGGCATATAGGTGAAATTGGGGGGTGGGGCAAGCGAAAGCGGGGGCGCGGAAAAGACGGGATCTAGGGCGTCCGCCGCGCCTCCACGGCTGCAATCGCCGCGGCCACGGCTGAGGCGATGTCCATCCCGGAGGTATCCAGCGTCACCGCATCCTTCGCGGCCACCAGCGGGGCCGTGGTGCGTTTTGAGTCCCGCTCGTCCCGCGCGAGGATGTCGGCCAGCACGGCCTCGAAATCGGCGGAACCCAGTTCCATCTGGCGGCGCTTCGCGCGGACTTCGGCACTCGCGGTGATGAAGAGCTTGGCGTGGGCGTCGGGGCAGACCACCGTGCCGATGTCGCGGCCGTCGAGCACGGCGCCGGGGGGCTTCTTCGCGAAGCTGCGCTGGAACTCCAGCAATGCCGCGCGGACCTCGGGGATCACCGCGACGATGGAGGCGGCGGCACCCACCTTTTCGGTGCGAAGATCGGAATCGGCAAAGCGCGACGGGTCGAGGCTCAGCGCAGCGGCGATGGCGGCGGCGGTGGTGATCGGCTCGCCCCCTGCCCTGATCGCGGCGAGGCCCACCATGCGGTAGAGGGCGCCCGTGTCGAGGAAGTGGAAGCCGAAGTGCTGCGCCAGTGCGCGGGCGATGGTGCCCTTGCCGGCAGCGGCGGGGCCATCGACCGCGATGATCATGTGGCGGGCGTGAGCTTGGCGCCCATGCCGTTCATCAGCCCGGTGAAGTCCGGGAAGCTCGTCGCGATGAAGCGGCTGTCGTCGACCTTCGTTTCATGCGCCGAGGCAAGCCCCATGACGAGGAAGGACATGGCGATGCGGTGATCCATGTGGGTGACGACCAGCCCACCGCCCTTTGCGCCACCGCCGTCAACCTCAAGCCAGTCGCGGCCCGAACGCGTGGAGACGCCATTGGCCGCGAGGCCCGCTTCCACGGCGGCGAGGCGGTCGCTTTCCTTGACGCGCAGTTCCTCGAGACCTTCCATGCGGGTGATGCCTGATGCGAAGGAGGCCGCGACCGAGAGCACGGGATATTCATCGATCATCGAGGGTGCGCGCGCGGCGGGAACGGTGACGCCCTTGAGGGCTGAGGCTTTCACATGAAGGTCGCCCACCTCTTCACCACCGGCCAGCCTGCGGTTCTCGAGCACGATGTTGCCGCCCATCTCGATGAGCGTGTCGATGAGCCCCGTCCGCGTGGGGTTCAGCATGATGTTCTCAATCACGATGTCGGAGCCCGGCGTGATCAGGGCCGCCACCATCGGGAAGGCGGCGGATGAGGGATCGCCCGGCACATCGAGGTTCTGCGCGGTCAGCTCATGCTGGCCTTCAATGGTGATGTGGTTGCCGTCCGCCTTCTTCTCGACGGTGATCTTTGCGCCGAAGCCCTTGAGCATGCGCTCCGTATGGTCACGCGTGGGGGTGGGCTCGATCACCGTGGTCTTGCCCGGCGTGTTGAGGCCCGCGAGCAGCACGGCGGACTTCACCTGGGCGGAGGCGACAGGCAGCGTGTAGGTGACGGGCACCGGGTTCTTCGCGCCCTTCAGCGTCAGTGGCAGGCGGTTGCCCTCCGCCGTCTCGAAACTCGTGCCGAACTGCGAAAGCGGAACGGTGACGCGGCCCATGGGGCGGCCGGAGAGCGAGGCATCGCCGATGCATTGGGCAGTGAGCGGCGTGGTCGACATCAGCCCCATGGCAAGCCGGACGCCGGTGCCGGAATTGCCGAAGTCCAAGGGCTTTGCGGGGGACCTGAGCCCGGCCACGCCCACGCCCTGAACGCGCCACACGCCATCGCTGCCGCGTTGCGCGTCAGCACCCAGCGCGGTCATGGCCTTGGCGGTGTTGATCACGTCCTCGGCTTCCAGCAACCCACGGATGGTGGTTTCGCCAATGGCCACGGCGCCGAACATGAGCGCGCGGTGGGACATGGACTTGTCGCCCGGCACGCGGATGCGGCCTTTCAGGCCGGTGGCCTGGCGGGAAACGAGGGGAAGGGGTTCGACGGTATGGTTGCTGCTCATGTCGGCTCCGGTCTAGCGGTTCCGATACACGATGATTTCACCCTCTGCCAGCCCTCGGCACGCCGGGTTTTGACAATGGCGTCAGGAAGTGCCATGGAGCCCCCAATCAAAGCTTTTCCGTCGAAAGGATCAACCGTGGTCAAGGCTGAACTCGGAACCAAGCGGACGTGCCCGTCCTGTGCCGCCCGTTTCTACGACCTGATGAAGAACCCGATCGTCTGCCCGAAGTGCAACGCCAACTTCGTGGCCGCCTCTGTGCTGCCGTCCAAGGGTGAGATGCCTGCCATGGCGCCGGTGCCGAAGCCGCGCGTCGTCGAGGTGGCGGACGACGTGGAAGTGGCCGATGTCGAGCTCATCAGCCTTGAGGATGCGGAAGCCCCCGACGTGGCCGATGACGACGAGACCGCAGGCATCGAGGACGTGGACCTCGGTGAAGAGGGCGCTGCCGAAGCCGAAGACGACACCTTCCTGGTCGAGGAAGAAGAGGACGGCGACAACATGTCGGGCCTCCTCGATAACGGCAAGGAAGACGAAGAAGAGCCCTGAAAATAGTTCTTGCGTGTTGGCGAGGGCGGAACTAGGTTTCGCCCCGCTTCGCCAACCCCATGTGGCGAAAACAATGGTTTCAAGGGGTCATAGCTCAGTTGGGAGAGCGCTTGAATGGCATTCAAGAGGTCGGCGGTTCGATTCCGCCTGGCTCCACCA
>NZ_JBAXGR010000084.1:0-13776 GCF_037139295.1 Aestuariivirga sp. | reverse complement strand
TTCCTGAGTTCCGAGACGGGATGTTCCCTTTGGCGCAGCGGCCCTCCTTCTGGATCGAATTCGGCGCCAAGTTAGGGAAGGTGCTGTGGCCGCTGGCATGGCGCTACGTCTCGAGGAGGATGCCGCCGGAGGAGGAGGCAGCATGGCGTCAGGCCGAGAGGCGGGGGCAGGGGGATGAATGGCTCAAGGAAAGGTGGCGCCGAAGTTCTGACCGGTGAGCGAGATGGCCAAGTACTCATTGGAATCTTGCCATCACGCCGACCGAACTCGTCTACAACGAGGTCGACGACAGAGCTACGATGAGTCAGAAATCCTCCCTTCCTCAAGTCACCCGGTGTGTTTCAGGAGCGCTGATGCCGGACAAGGACTGGAGCAGTGAAGCCTCCGGAGTCGGACTGACGTACTCACGGTCTAATTTTCCACCGCCGTTCTCAAGCAAGCCCACCGGCCTGTTAACTGCTGCCCACCAGCCAAGCAATGCCGGCGAAGGAGAGTGAGATCGCGATCCACTGTATCGTTCCGAGTCTTTCGCCGATGAAGAGGCGGGCTAATATGATGGTTACGAAACCGAAGGTCGAGCCGATGACGGCCGTCATCCCCGGGAAAGCTGTCAGGCCGCCAGCCAGCAGCGCGATGTAGCCGAGTGTGTCGAGCACACCTTGCACAACGAGCGGCAGCAGGCTGTTTCCTGGCTTCGGTAGACGGAACAGGCCGCCGCCAAGCGCAAGGAGGAGAACGAGGGCGCTAGTGAGCCGTCCAACCCATGCAGCACCCACCTGACCCATCTCGGCCGCTGCGGATTGGCCGCTGATAATGAGAAAAGCATAGGCAAAGCAGGCGCCGAGAGCGAGCAGGAGCGTGCCACCTGTCGAGCTGCGGGTATTGCTGTGAGTGTTTTTTTCCTCTCCCTGATCTTTAATGTGATTCAAGCTCAGTAGGCTGGCCGCAACAACGCCCAATATAACCAGCCCAGCCGCGAGGCCCTGCTGGAGAGACAGGTACGATGATCCGATGGCGAACTCATAGAACAGCACCAGCACGGGATGGGCGGCGACAATCGGCACCGCGAGGCTGATTGGGCCACGGGCTAGAGCTGCGTAGAGCATCAGAGACATTCCTGCGACGCTGAGGCCGTGGAGGGTCGACAGCATGAGACCCGTGGTTGTGAAGGTCAGTTTGGCGCCGGAAACGGAGACGAACGCCGTCATCAGCAGCGAACCGATAACTACGACGTAAGTGAATGCGGCGGCGGGGCCTAAACGGAGACTGGTGAAGCGGGCGAGGAAATCAGCGGTGCCGAGAAATGCCGCAGCGACAAACCCGAACAATACGGCATCGATCAAAGGATGGACTCCGAAAAATCAAAGGATCGACTCCGAAAAGGCTGAACAAATGGAAGGAGTTTCATCGCGTCTGGGGTCGCATCAACTCGAGGAACGCGACCGTAATGCGGTCTGTGCGGTGTTCAGAGTTAATGGCGATCTCGAAGGCCGACTTGTGGGTGAAGCGGCCGGGGAGGATGGGACGCATTCGGTCGATTGCCGTCCACACCCCGGCGTAGTGGATGGGCAGGAAACCGATGAATTGGCCGGAGAGTACGAGGTGGGCCATCGCCTCCATATCGGCAACAGTTGCAGCACCCGTCACGCTGTCACTCGCAAGTTCGAGGCTGCTGGGAAGATGGCTACGAATCACGTAACGGCATTCGCGGAGCTCCGCCGGGTTGATGCGGTCCGGGGCGCGATCGAACAGGACGTGGCCGCGGGCACAATAGAGCTGATGCAATTCCTCTATCATGGGTTGATACTGGAGGCCCGGCACGTGATGATAGAAAGCCGAAATTCCGATTTGTAGCTTGCCGTCAAGCAGCTTGCGCTCGATCTGCGGTGGCTCCATCACGTGAAGGACGATGTGTACCTGCGGATGCTTGTGGCTGAAGCGACGTACGACTTCGGAGAAGCCGATGTCAGGATTGGTCACGGTCGAGTCGACAATGCCAATATCCAGGCGGCCTGTCAGTTCCTCACGCAGTAGGCTCACCTCACGGATAAAGGCAATATGCGACTTGAAGATCCTGGTTGCCGCTTCATAAACCTTCTGGCCTTCACTCGTCAGTCCGAAACCGGCACGGCCCCGCTGACACAAACGCAAGCCGAGCCTCTCCTCCAGCGCGGACATCTTGCTCGATATCGAAGCGGCAGAAATGTTCATGCGCGCCTGCGCGGCCGAGAACCCGTTGCTTTCGACGATAACGCAGAACACGCGCAATAGATTGACGTCTACTCCGTCGAGGGTGATCTGCGCCTTGGATTCTCGCGGCATACTTCAAGAAACTCCGAAGTAAAGTTCATTTCTTTCATATCGACGACAAGTATCTCCTGATCAAGACTAAGATCCACTAGTTTTCTACAATCATCGCGCATTTAGCGCCTGCAACCTAGGGAGAACGCCATGAATATCAGCAGAAGGTCTTTGATCGCGCTTAGCACCTCAGCGGCTGGACTTGCCATTCTCGGCCCCGCTGTAGCGGCGGACCCGCTCAAGGTTGCCATCGTTATGCCGGGCAACATTACCGACAAGTCGTGGACCCAGTCCGGCTACGAAGGCATCATGCAGGCCAAGGAAAAGTTGGGCATCGAAGTGGCCTACAGTGAGAAGGTGGTCCAGGCGGATCAGGCCGAGGCCATGGCGGATTATGCACGCCGCGGTTACAAGTTGGTGATCGGGCACGGCGGTGAGTTCCAGGACGCTGCCAAACGGGTCGCTGCCAAGTATCCCGATACAATCTTCATCGTCAACAACGGACAGATCGGCGAAGGCAATATCGCCTCGGCAGATTTCAACTTCCGCCAGTTTGGCTATCTCATGGGTTACACTGCTGGAAAAATGTCCAAGACTGGTAAAGCCGGATGGATTGGTGGCCAGAAGATCAAGTTCTCGCTGGATCTGAATACCGCATATGAGGAAGGCTTCAAGGCGGCAGGCGGCAAGGAAGTGTTCACCGCCTACACCAATGACTGGGACGACATCGCCAAGGGCAAGGAAGCCGCGCTCAACCAGATCTCACAGGGCGCCGACGTCATTTTCCCGACAATGGACAATGCCGTAATCGGTAGTCTGCAGGCATGCAAGGAGAAGGGTGTGTGGGGCTTCGGTCTCTATTACGATGCCATCGCAGACTGGCCGGACACGGTGCTACAGTCAGCGATCTTCGACATCAAGGGTGCCATGCTCGACTACATCAAGCTTGCGCAGGAAGGAAAGCTCGAGGGCAAGAACTATAACTTCGACCTCAGCACGCCCGAGGCTGCCCGCATCGGCACCTTCCACAAGGCAGTGCCTGAAGACGTGCAGAAGGAAGTCCTGGCACTGGCTGAAAAGATGAAGTCTGGCGAGTTGAAGCCCTGATCCACCAACCTGCTTGGGCGGGCGGGGAGACCTCCACGGTTCTCCCCGCCTCCCGCGTTGCAACAGGCGTATGTGATGGATCACATTGTCATCGATCGGATCACTAAGTCATTCGGTGCCTTCCGGGCGCTGGATGACGTTTCTATCCGCATAGCGAAGGGCGCCATTCACGCGATCCTGGGCGAAAACGGCGCCGGCAAAACCACCCTCATGAATATACTCTACGGGCTCTACAAACCTGACGAGGGGCAGATCCTGCTCAATGGCCGGCCGCTGCGGATGAGCTCACCAGCGGACGCGATCTCGCATGGCATCGGTATGATCCACCAGCACTTTATGCTGGTGAACTCGCTCACGGTGACGGAGAACGTGGTGCTCGGTCTCGAGGGCGGCCTGCGCGGCGTCGACTTCGCAGCCCATGAAAAGCGCATCCGCGAACTCGCAAAGAGCGTTGGCTTCGACATCGAACCCGCCGCGGAGGTCTGGACGCTTCCCATGGGCATGCGCCAGCGAGTGGAGATTCTCAAGGCGCTGTATCGGAAGGCGGATGTGCTGATCCTCGATGAGCCGACGAGCGTTCTGGCTCCGAGCGAGATCGGCTCATTCCTCGAGAGCCTCAAGACATTGCGCGCAAAAAATCACACGATTCTATTTATCACTCACAAGCTCGAAGAGGTGATGCATGTGGCCGACCGCGTGACGGTGATGCGCCACGGCAGAGTAACGGACGAGGTGGACGCAGCTGAAACAACGCCCCGAGAGCTCGCCCAACGCATGGTGGGACGCGATGTCATTATGAACCTCAAGCGCGTGAAGAGCGCTCCTGGCGAGGTCATACTCAAGGCGGAAAAACTCGTTGCTACCGATGATCGCGGTGTGCGTGCGCTTGACGCCCTGAGCTTCGAGTTGCGTGCCGGAGAAGTGTTCGGCATCACCGGTGTGGACGGTAACGGTCAACGCGAGCTGAGCGAAGTGATCGCGGGTCTCCGGCCGCTCGACAGCGGGCAAATTATGGCCAGCGGGCATGACATTGGGCCGCTCGATGTGAAAAGACGCAAGGATGAAGCGGGCATCGGATTTGTACCGGAGGACCGGCAGCATACGGGTCTCGTCCTCGATTATCCGGTCGCCACCAACTTCATCTTGAGGGACTATGATCGTCAACCGGCCTCGCGCCACGGGCTGCTCGATTTCAAGTACATGGCCCGAAACGCCGCTGACCTCGTAAAGCGCTATGACGTGCGGCTCAGGTCGCCACAGCAGCCTGTAAGGTTCCTCTCGGGCGGAAACCAGCAGAAGGTGATCCTGGCGCGCGAGATCGAGGCCAAGCCGAAGATCCTCGTCATCATGCAGGCCTGCAAGGGGCTTGACGTTGGTGCCATCGAGTTCGTGCAGAATACGATCTTCGAGCTCAAGGCCTCCGGCGTCGGGGTCCTCTACATCTCGACAGAGCTTGAACATGTGCTGGACATTGCAGACCGCATCGGCGTCATGTACCGCGGCCGGATCACGGGCACTCTGCTACCGCATGAGGCAACGTCTGAGCGGCTCGGCGAACTGATGGCTGGCGTTGCGAGCGAGGTAGTTTGATGGTGCGAGTGGTCCAGTTCCTGTTCGTGACCAAGACCATCTGGGCAGTTGTGCTGGCGCTCCTTGTCGGCTCCATTCTGATGCTCTCCGCGGGGGCCAATCCTCTGTATGCTTACGCTTCGCTCTTCGGAGGAGCGTTCTTCGACTATTACGGATTTGGCGCCACACTGGTGAAATTCTCGCCTATCCTGCTTGCGGGCCTCGCGGTGGCCATTCCGCTGCGGGGCGGTCTGTTCAATGTGGGAGCAGAAGGGCAGATCTACATGGGTGCATTGTTCTGCGCCGTTGCCGCCCTCTACCTGCCAGAGTTCTACTGGCCGCTGCACCTTCTCGTTTGCGCGCTGGCGGGTGCGCTCGGCGGTGCGTTCTGGGCCGCGATTGCCGGCTATCTCAAGGCCTACCGGGGCATCAACGAAGTTATCGTGACGTTGCTCCTCAACTATGTCGGTATTAACATTGTGAGTTATGCGGCCGGCGGCCCAATGATGGAGGAGGGGGCACCCTATCCCTATTCGCCCGAGATTCCGTCTTCTCTGTTCCTGCCTCACATCATGCTTCCGACGGATGCCCATGCGGGCGCGCTTGTAGGCGTTCTACTCGCCGTGATCCTGGCTTTCGTCCTTAAATACACGACCTTTGGTTTTGCGCTGACGACGGTGGGAAGCAATCCCCAGGCGGCGAAATATGCGGGCATCCATGTGCAGAGGCAGATGGTGGTGACGATGGCGCTCGGTGGCGCGTTGGCGGGCCTGGGCGGCGCATTCGAAATCCTCGGCGTCAAATACCGACTGTTTCATATGTTCAGCCCCGGCTATGGTTTTGACGGCATAGTGGTTGCCTTCATGGCGGGGGCAAATCCCATCCTTGTTCCCATTGCGGCGTTGTTCTTCTCGGGCCTGCGATCGGGCGCACAGTTCATGCAGCGCGCATCCGGGGTCGACAGCACGGTGATCGATGCCATCCAGGGCCTCGTGGTGATATTCGTGGCGGCAAGCCTCGCCATCCGGTTTGGTGAATCGCGCTGGGGGAAACTCCTCGCGCAGCGCCGCGCACTCGACGACCAACTGACGCCCGTGGAGAAGAAGAATGCTTGACTGGATGATCCTGGGGGACGTTCTGCGCACCAGCCTGCGCCTGATGGTACCCATTGCCTTCGCAGCACTCGGCGGCGTCATCTGCGAGCGCAGCGGCGTCTACAATGTAGGGATAGAGGGCATGATGCTGTCGGGTGCCTTCGGTGCGGCGTTGGGCACGTTTCTGACAGGCAGCCCAGTCGCTGGCGTGATGGTGGGCATTCTTTTAGGCGCGTTCGGGGGCGCCATACTGGCCGTTCTGTCCATTCGCCTCAACGTGAACCAGATCGTCGCGGGCATCGCCATCAATCTCGTAGCACTCGGGCTCACGGCGTTTTTGGCACGGCTCATTTTTGGGCTCGATGCGACGACCAAGACGCTGGCCGGCTTCACCGCCTGGGCCATTCCCGGCCTCTCTGCGATCCCTTTCGTGGGGCCGATCTTCTTCAACCAGGATCCGCTCGTCTATGTACTCTACCTCTTGGTGCCGTTCCTCCACTGGCTGCTCTACCGCAGCGCCTTCGGGCTGGAGATCCGGGCGACCGGTGAAAATCCGGGTGCAGCGGACTCGGCGGGTGTTCCGGTCTATCGCGTGCGGTTCTTGTGCACGGTCATCAGCGGGGGGCTCGCGGGGCTGGGCGGCGCCTATATCGTGGTCTCGCAGGTCTTCGTATTCACCGAGCACATGAGCGCCGGCAAGGGTTTCATCGCGCTGGCCGCCATCATTCTTGGCCGGTGGGACCCTGTGGGCACGCTGCTTGCGTCCTGGTTCTTCGGCTTCTGTGATGCGTTGCAGCTGAACCTGCAGTTTGCCAACCCTTCTGTGCCTTACCAGATCTTCACGGCACTCCCGTATGTAGCCTCGATCCTCGCCCTCGTGGGGCTCTATGGACGCGTGAAGCCACCAGCCGCGACGGGCCTGCCCTATCGCCGTGAATCGAAGACCTAGGCCATGAAGCTTGGAACGGGAGAACTTACACTCGCGGACTTGCGCAGCTTTGACCGCGCGGAGCCACATGTTTCACTGGATCCTGGCCAGCGCGCCGCCATGGCGAAGACGCGGCGTATCGTCGAGGAGCGGATTGCACAGGGCCGGCCTACCTACGGCATCAACACTGGCTTCGGGACCCTCTCGTCACACATGATCGGCGCCGAGGACCTGACTGAGTTGCAGCGGCGCCTCGTTCTGTCCAACGCCGCGGGCACAGGCGAGCCCATGCGCAGGGCGGATGTACGACGCATGATGCTACTGAAGGCATCTGGCCTCGCCAGCGGATTGTCCGGCGCCAGGCCTGAACTGGCGGATGCGCTTCTCGCGCTACTCAACCATGACATCACGCCCGTCGTCCCGTGCAAGGGATCCGTTGGCGCATCGGGCGATCTCGCGCCCATGGCTCACATGGCTGCCGGGCTGATCGGCGTTGGGGACGTGCTTGCGGGTGGGAAGGTCCGCCCCGCTGCCGACGCGCTGCGTGAGGCCGGCCTTACGCCATTCACGCTTGCTGCCAAGGAAGGTCTCTCTCTGGTGAATGGCACGCAGGCGTCAACCTCGCTCGCCGTGCACGGGCTCTTTGCGGCGGAGGACATGCTGGCGGCGGCACTTGTGGCCGGGGCCCTCAGCCTCGAGGCCGCGCAGGGGCATGTCATGGCATTTGACCCACGCCTGCATCGCGCGCGGGGGCAGCCAGGGCAAATGGCCGTTGCATCGTTCTTCCGTTCGCTGGTGGCAGAAAGCGGCATTCGCGATTCCAAGGGATCCATTGGCCGCCTGCAGGACCCCTATTGCCTGCGCTGTCAGCCCCAGGTGATGGGTGCCTGCCTTGATCAGCTACGCCATGCCGCGGCGATCATCACCGCCGAGATCAATGGTTGGACCGACAACCCGATGGTGGACCCCGACACGGGCGACATCCTCTATGGCGGTAACTTCCATGCCGAGCCCATCGGTCTCGCCTGCGACGGCATTGCGCTGGCGCTTGCCGAGACTGGTGCCATGTCCGAGCGGCGGATCGCACTTCTTACCGATGCGCATCACAGTGGGCTACCCGCCTTCCTGGTCGCGGAGACCGGGCTCGATTCAGGCTTCATGGTGGCGCAGGTGACGGCGGCAGCACTTGCCAGCGAGAACAAGTCACTGGCGCATCCGGCAACCGTTGATTCCATTCCCACTACCGCCAATCATGAGGACTTCGTGAGCATGGCGACCTTCGCAGCCCGCCGCCTCGCTGACATGGCCGACAACGTCGCCGCGATCTTGAGCATCGAGCTGCTCGCCGCCTGCCAAGGCATGGAGTTTCGTAGGCCCCTCCGGTCCAGCACCATTCTCGAGGCTGTGCATGCCCGTGTCCGCGAATTGGCGTCCGCATACACGCAAGACAGATTCTTCGCACCGGACATCGCGGCCGTGAAGGCATTCGTTCTCTCGGGTGAGCTACGGAGTCTTTTGCCCGTTGAACTGGCGCTCTCATCCCACCCGGATCAACACAAGGAGACACCTCATGGCCAATTCTGAAATCTTCACGCTTCCCGCGCGCAAGGGTCGCGCCTGCCGCCTTGGCAAGGGCCAGGCTATCAAGATCATTAACACCCACGGTCACCAGGTGGTCGACACCTGGGCATTCAGTGCCGAGGACCTTCATGAGTTCATGTCGATGGAGCACATGCGCCCAACCATCGGCACCATTTTCCCCACCAAGGGGAATGACCTGATCACCAATCGCCGCCGCGCCATCCTGCATTTTGAGGAGGACACATCTCCCGGCGTCCACGACACGCTTCTCGCCGCCTGCGACGACTATCGCTACGGCCTGCTGGGCTGCAAGGAGTTCCATGATAACTGCACTGACAACCTCTACGCAGGCATGCGCCAGATAGGTCTTGAGCCGCCGGAAGTACCTTCGCCTCTGAACCTATGGATGAACATCCCTGTCGACCAGCAGGGCCGGACGAGTTGGGGGGAGCCCGTGTCCAAGGTAGGCGATTATGTCGTGCTGCGCGCCACGATGGATTGCATCATCGCCATGTCCGCGTGCCCGCAGGACATATTACCTATCAACAAGGGCAAGACCGTTGAGGCCCATTACCAGGTCATCTCCTGAAGGAGCACACGCCATGATCAGACGCCCCGTACCCTGGCCCAACGGCGCGAAAGTTGCTGTCGCCATCACCTTCGATATGGATGCGGACAGCCTTGTCCACGTCGAGCATCCAGCCGATTCTATCACCCGCGTCTCCACCATCTCCATGCTGCAATACGGGCCGCAGGTGGGCGTGCCCCGCATCCTCGAAGCCTATCGCCGCTACGGCTTGAAGCAAACCTTCTTCGTACCGGCCTGGTGCATCGAGCGCTATCCAGACACGGTGGAGGCGATCGCGAAGGACGGGCATGAGGTAGGTTTCCACGGCTTCATCCATGAGGCACCGAACAAGCTCTCGCGCGAGGAGGAGCATTACTGGATGCAGCGCTCAATCGCGGTAATCGAGAAGCACACCGGCAAGCGGCCCCGAGGCAACCGCTCACCGCTTTACAACTACTCGATCAATACCACGGACCTGCTGGTAGAGGAGGGATTCCTCTATGATTCATCGCTGATGGGTGACGATGTTCCCTATATCCTCGACAATGGCAAGGGCGAGATCGTCGAACTGCCGTCCAGTTGGGCTTTGGACGACTGGCCGCCCTATGTTCATTCGATCGACCTCAACTACATGTTCCAGGTCATGTCGCCCGACCGCGCGATGGAAACGTTCATGGCCGAGTTCGAGGCGATGCGGAGTTCCGGCGGCGGGCTATGGATCGGCGTCTGGCACCCCTTCGTGAGTGGAAGACTGTCGCGCTGGCTTCGCGTTGAGAAGATGATCGAGTACATGCTGAACACGGGGGACGTTTGGTTTGCACGGCTGGAAGACATTGCAGCGCATGTGCAGAAGCTGCGCAAGGAGGGAAGCTATCAGGCTCGCGTTGACAAGCTGCCTTACTACGACAAGCCCCAGATCCCCGTACCGCCGCCATCAACCATGCTGCGCAAGCTCGGCCACTGACAGGGTAGGAGGCAAACCGTGGCGCTATCACCGTCTGACGTTGCCAAGATCTATGGCGATGTGCCCTCGTTCATGGCCTGTCCCTTCGTCCGCGATATATCCAAGGCGGGTCCTGCCGACGCTGTGGTCATCGGCATGCCCTATGACGGAATTGCCACCTTCCGCGGTGGCGCCACCCGCCGGGCGCCGCAGGAGATCCGCAAATACTCGCTTCTGTTTGGGTCCTACAGCCTCGACTGGGACTTCAATGCTGAAGACCATACGAGGATATTCGATTGCGGTGACGTCGATGTTGTGCCCGGCGATGCGGTGGAAAGCTACCGTCGACTTGAGGCACGGATGGCGGAAATCCTGAAGCTCGGCGCCGTTCCGATGATGATGGGCGGCGACCACGGCGTCACATACCCCGCTGTGAAGGCAGTTGCGTCCCATGGCAGGAGGCCATTGGGATTCCTGCTCTTCGACACGCATCTCGATCTCTCCGAGAGCTTCAACAATGACCGCCTGACGCGCGCCTCGCCGGTGCTGCGCATCTGCGAGTTGCCGGAGGTGGATCCCCGGCGTGTAGCGATCATCGGGCCCAAGGGCGCGCGCAACCTGCCGGAATGGACGCCGCTCGCACGTGAACTCGGCATCAACATCTATCCCGACCGCGTCGTTGAAAAGCGAGGCATCGAGGCCGTCGTAAAGGAGGCCCTCGATATCGTATCGCCTGATGGTTACCCGCCCTATGTGAGCGTCGACATCGACGTGATCGATCCTGCCTATGCGCCTGGTACCAACAGCATCGAACCGGGTGGCTTCACTGCGCGCGAGATCATCACCGGCGTGAGACTCGGTTGTGAGCGCGGCTTTTCCGGTTTCGATGTCGTCGAGGTATCTCCGGATTATGACTCAGCAACCGGCCACACTTCCACGCTTGCGGCGAAGCTGATGGTCGAAGCGGTGTTCTGCCTCGCCGCCCGAAAGGCTGACAACATCCGCTCCTGGGACAGGGACTGATGCAGGCTCTCGTTCTCGCGGGGCCGGGCGACATTGATTGCCTTTCAATGGAGGAGGTCCCGGCACCTCAGCCCCGCAGTAACGAAATTAGAATCAAGGTGTGCTATGCGGGTGTGAACTGGGGTGATATCCAGAAGCGTCAAGGCATTTATCCCGACCCCATCACCTATCCGGCGATCATAGGTCTTGAGGTTTCGGGCTACGTCGATGCGGTGGGAGACGAGGTTCGTGGCCTCAGCATCGGCCAGAGGGTCGCCGCCATCACGGGTCCTCGCATGCTCGGCGGCTATGCGGAGCAATGCGTCGTGCCCGCGGAATATGCCATGGCGATTCCGGACGACCTCTCCCTTGACCTTGCCGCCGCGATCCCTGCATCTTCGCTCACGGCGTGGCATCTCCTCAATACGGCCTATCAACTTCACCGGGATGAGACAATTCTCATCCATGCAATCGGCGGGGCCGTTGGCCTGATGCTGACGCAACTCGCGCGTGTTAAAGGTGCACGCGTCATCGGCACGGTGGGCTCGGCGGCCAAGTCGGAAATTCCGCTCTCCCTCGGTGCCGAGCATGTGATCGACCGGTCCCGACAAGACTTCGTTGCCGAGGCAATGCGCCTGACGGATGGGCGCGGCGTGGACCTCGTCATCGATTCCCTTGGGGCCGATATCCTCGAGCGAAGCTTTGATGCGCTGCGGCCCTTCGGCCACGTGATCAATATCGGAGAGGCGGCGGGCTATCCCAAATTCGACATTCGCGCCAAGCTCTATGAGCGCTCAACGTCCCTCGCTGGGTTTGAATTTCTGCATGCAAGGCCCGGATCAGCACAGTGGCAACGCGGCGTCGTGCACATCATCGACTATCTCTCGGACGGAAGCCTGCGCATGCCGATTTCAGCCATCACGCCACTGGCGGAGGCAGGCCGTGCCCACCGATTGTTGGAAACGCGGCAGGTATCCGGCAAGCTTCTGCTCTCAGTCGGGTGATCCCGATGCCAGTCCATGCAGCGCCGTGAGCGCCGTGACACGGAACGCATGTGCGATCTCACGGTCCCGCACGGGATCGCGAATGAGCATAGCAACGTTATATGGTGGCTTCGGGAGTTGCCCCTTTGTGGCGATCGTGCCCGAGAAGACCATCCGCCCGCCGTTCTGTAATCCATCTGCGGCAGAGACCTTCTCCAGCAACGTGCGCGGCTCGATGAGGGCCGAGAGCATATCCTCCTGAAGCACTTCCCCGTTGCAGGTGAGAGTCAACCCCAGCTCATCCCAATGCGGCAGCACATCGGCCACGGGCCATGCCTGCTGTGCTACAGTCTTTTGGCAGAGGTTCTTTGACCTCTCGCTCCATCCATGCGCCTCGACCGCGATGTCGCACTGATCGTTGCCAAGCGTCACATACAGATCGTTCCGCCAGGTGAAGAGCACATATTCGACTTCGGGCGTCGTCTCGTCGCCGTAGACGGCAACCTCATGGCCCTGTGTGAGGAGATGCGGCAGCACTGGCCAGAACATGGGGATATGCGGCGGGCGTGGAACGCCCTGGCGCGCCATTTCTGCGATGTGGTGCTCGACGTCCTCCGTGTTCCTCCCGGCGAAGCCGGACAGGATGAGCCGTTCGATGACGGGGGTGATCCGCTGGCCATCCGGCGTCTCAAAGGATAGGTTCATGAGGCGCCCGTAGTCCCTTGGCCGAACTCCTCGCTCACCACCCGCCGAACGCGCTCAACTACGTCTGCCAGCAGCCATTCTCCCTTCTCCGCGGAGGAGCCCCTGGTTTCCGATAGGACACCCGAGGGCGGCACTTCTGCCACGAGCCCTGGGAAGCTGTCATAGGGCTTGAAGCGAGCCGGTCCATCGTTTAGCGCCTCGGACAGTGCAACGAGTTCCGGGCGGAGTTTCAGCATGATCGAGGTTTCGATCACGCTCGCATGCTCGAGCTCGATTCCGGGATAGCCATCGGGGAATACGCGCGCCAATGTCTCCGGCCTCACCAGTTCCCAATGGTCGATGCGGAGGATCTTGAGGCCGCTCGTCGGATCCCGGCCGATCCTGTCAAGCGCCAGCTCTATTCCTTCGACCGAGGGCCATACATTCTCGTAGTGGCCGTTGATTACCACCATGTGCCGTGCGCCGTGGCGGTAGAGTTCGGTAATGATGTCGCGAAGCAGCCAGGCAAAGGTCGCGGCGGTGATGTTGATGGTCCCCGGGAAGGCCGGGCCGCCGCCGGAGCGAGGCTGCGAGCGATTGCCATAGGCGATGGCGGGCGCAACCATCCCCCCGCACTCCTTCGCCACCTCCGCGCAGATCCAGCCCGGAATGACTGCGTCCACGCCTAATGGCAGATGCCGGCCATGCTGCTCGGTCGCACCTACCGGAATGAACACTGGCGCTCCACCTTCGATGCGCCGTGCAAACTCGGGCCAGCTCAACTCCGCCATCAATACGCTCTCGGCTATCATCAATCGCCCGCCTTGTTCATGGATGTTCACCGGGAGTGTGCCCGGCGGCGGCAGCCTGAGTCAATGCCAGCACCTTCGGCCGCCCTGCCGTCGATCTGGATTTCCAGCGCCAGAACGCCCGAAATCCTCGCCGATGCCAGCCGATCACCGTCTCAGGCTTGACAATCGACAGGGCATTCAGGGTGCCGGGCGCCAAGCGATACA
>NZ_JBAXGR010000083.1:0-13896 GCF_037139295.1 Aestuariivirga sp. | reverse complement strand
TAGTTCCGCATGGTGCACCAAATCACTAAATGTCTGTGCGGTATCGTAAGGCGGTATATCCCACATGAGGCAAAGAAGAGAACTTCAGATCGGCCTTTTTTCTTATGAGCGGCGAATGATCGTGCTGAAGTCATAGGCGACTACGCACACGGAGCCGATAGGGGTTGTTTCTCGAAAAAACAGCAGTCAGATACCGGCAGCCACCTATGACAAGGTCTTATGCCGCAAAGAAAAGCCGGCCTCCTTCAGGACGCCGGCAGGTGCCGACGAGCGGTATTCCGGAGAGAGTTTCGCTCGGCAGTTACGTAAATCTCAGCACCAAAATCAATTGACCGCAAGTCACGGCTATTGCGGCTCAGATGTACTCTGTTACCAAGCCAACTCCAGAGTTACCTAGTCAACTCCAGACAATGGTCAGCCACGTGCCGAGACCACCCTCCGTGATGCCCCAGCACCAGCGAGTGACGCGACCTCCTCCTGAAGCAGGTCACCCAGTCGGGACTCGCGATGCGAGAGCAGATATATGGGGACGGATGGAAGAGCAGACAGTCCTTCCGCCTCACGAGACTCGCTCAACCCCGCAGGGGCTGTGCCTGTGGCCATCGAGGAAACGGCCAGCCCGGCACGCACGGCGGCGACGATACCCGCGTGCGTTCGGCTCTGGGTTTGCACATACCAGGGTCGATGAACCGCCTCGAGTGTCTCGATCATGGCCCGGCGAAACACGCACCCCTCCGGATAGGCGGCAAGCGGCAATGCTACTGACGGTGCGAGGAAGGCTTCCGCAGCCGTCACCCAGCAGAGCGGCAACTCGGCCTCGAAGACGCAGTTGGGCGGCCGCGATGCAAGCGTCACCAGCGCCAGGTCCAGTTGTTGGTGCTGCAAGCCGGCCGCCAGGTTGGCGCTCAGATCGCAGACAATCTCGATTTCAAAGCCATTGTCTGGTCCGAGCCGGGACAGAGCCCGCGGCAGGATGCCAAGTGCATAATCATCCGGCACCCCGAGGCGCAGCCGCTGGCGCGGTTTCTGGCTGCGCGTGGCGGACATCATCTCGTCATAGGCGGCGAGCACGCCGACGGCACGGGCATAGAGTTCAGCGGCCTTGGAGGTCGGCTCCAGCCGATGATGGCGGCGCAGAAAGAGCGTTTCACCGATTTCCGTCTCGATGAGCTTCAGGCGCATGCTCATGGCCGCTTGTGTGCAGTGCAACCGATCAGCGGCACGCGACAGCGTGCCCTCTTCGTAGATGGCAGCGAAGCTCCGGAGCAGACGCAGTTCGAGTTCCATGACTTCAATCTAGCTTATGCTGAGCATAACGACAATTTGCTTGTGGCGGGCGCTATCACGGCCCCAGCATCGCCCACTCAGGGAGGCACTGCATGATAGTCGGATTCATCGGGCTTGGTACCATGGGCAGCAATGCGGCCCGAAATTTGCGGCGCGCCGGCTTCGAGATGGTTGTCCATGACATCCGCCCCGAGGCCGTAGAGCGCCAGATGGAGCCGGGCGTCACCGCCGGCAGCAGCCCCGCGGATGTGCTGGCCCGCGCCGATGTGGTTGTCACAATGGTGTTCGGCCCGAAGGAGGTCGAGCAGGTGGTGCGGGGGCCAAGTGGCTTTCTGTCATCGAACTGCAAGGGCAAGTACTGGGTCGACATGACCACCTCCAGTCCCCGCCTGATGCGGGCGCTGGCGGCGGAAGTCGAGGCGCAGGGAGGCCATGCCGTCGATGCCCCGGTCACAGGCTCTGTCGATGCAGCCATCCGCGGCGACATGCCGATGTTCGTGGGTGGCGAGGATACCTCCATCGAACATGTGCGGCCGGTGATCGAGGCCATGGGACAACTCCGCAAGGTGGGGCGCTATGGCAATGGCTACGTGGCCAAGTTGGTCAACAACCAGCTCTGGAAGATCCATGCCGCGGCCATCGGCGAGGCAATGGTGACGGCCAAACTCGCCGGCCTCGACCCCCTGACCTGGTGGAACGTCATGAAAGGCGGCGCCGCCGACAGCTTCGTGATGAGCCACGACGTGCCGTCAATCTTCGCCGGGCACTACGACCCCTCATTCCCGATTGCCCTCTGCCTCAAGGACCTATCCCTCATCAAGGAGCTGATGGACGAGGTGGGAACAAGGAACGAGCTGACCGCCGCCACCCACGCCCGCTTTCGCGAAGCGGGGGAGCGTTATGGCAGCGGAGCGGGCGAAATGACGGTGTGCAAGGTCATCGAGGACGACGCCGGGGTTGACCTGCGTGTGGCAGGTGACTGGTTGAAGCCATGGGAGGTCCAGCACTCTGCTGCACCTGCGAAGTGACCTTAGATGACGGGATGAGTGAAGATTTTTTTGCACCCTCAGCCTTGCGCCGCGACCGCGGCGGATGGAGAATGAAGATGCAGGACTTGCAGGCGAGCCGAAGGGACGCACTGTGGCGAGCGGGGAATAACGCCTGAACAACAAGGGCGCGGAAAACCAAACCAGGAGGACCCAAATGAAGTTTTTCAAGAAGAATGGCCAGCCGATGCCGGACGTCCTTGACTCGCTCGCCGAGGCGACGAAGTCCGGGCGCTTTAACCGCCGTGAATTCCTGGCAATGGCCAGCGTCTTCGGTGCGACGGCAGCGACCGCCTATTCGATGATCGGTGTGAGCTACACGCCGGCCCGCGCCGAAGAAGGCAAGAAGGGCGGCACCCTCAAGATGCAGATGCTCATCAAGGAGATGAAGGATCCACGTATCTGGGACTGGTCGGAGATGGCCAATGTGTCTCGCCAGGCCAATGAATATCTCGTCCGCTACAACCGCGACGGCACTTTCACGGGCCAGCTCGTGGAGAGCTGGGACGTCAACGATGACGCCACCGAATACACACTTCATCTACGCAAGGGCGCGAAGTGGTCGAATGGCGATGACTTCACCGCCGACGACGTGGTCTACAATCTCACACGTTGGTGCGACAAGGGCGTCGAGGGCAATTCCATGGCGGGCCGCGTCGGCACGCTGATCGACGAGAAGACCAAGAAGGCCGCCGATGGCGCCATAACCAAGGTTGATGACCACACGGTGAAGCTCAAGGCCTCGGCCTCCGACATCACCATCATCCCCGGCTTCTGCGACTATCCGGCGATCATCGTGCACCGCGACTTCGACAAGAACCCGGACATGCTGAAGACGCCGGGTACCGGCCCCTACGAGATTACTGAATACCAGGTGGGCTCGCGCGCCGCCGTGAAGCGCCGCGAGAACTTCACGTGGTGGGGCGGCGAGCCCTATCTCGACGCCATCGAGTTCATCGACTACGGCGAAGAGCAGAACGCCACCGTGGCCGCCCTCGAGGCGGGCGAGATCGATGCCAACTACCAGACCACGGGCGAGACCGTGACGCTGCTCGATGGGATGGACCTGACCAAGTCCGAGGCCATCACCGCCTCAACCATCGTCATCCGCACCAATGTCAACAACAAGCCATTTGACGACAAGCGGGTGAGAAACGCGCTGCAGTTGGCGGTCGACAACCAGGTCGTGTTGCAGCTCGGCTACAATAACGCCGGTACGGTGGGCGAAAACCATCACGTCTGCGCTATCCATCCAGAATACTATGAGCTGCCGAAGGTGCCGCAGGACGCCGCGAAGGCCAAGCAGCTGATGACCGAGGCGGGGCAGATGGACCACGAGTTCGAGCTCATCTCCTACGAGCAGGACTACGTGAAGAACCCCGGCGACGTGATCGCCGAGCAGTGCCGCCAGGCCGGCTTCAAGGTCAAGCGCACGGTTATTCCGGGTTCGACCTTCTGGAACGACTGGACCAAGTATCCGTGGTCCACGACGGAGTGGAACATGCGTCCGCTCGGCGTCCAGGTGCTCGCACTGGCCTATCGCAGCGGCGAGGCATGGAACGAGTCCGCTTACTCCAACCCGGACTTCGACAAGAAGCTGAACGCGGCGCTAGCGGTTGCCGACGCCGGCAAGCGCAAGGAGATGATGAAGGACATCGAGCTGACCCTGCAGTCGGACGGCGTCATCATCCAGCCGTTCTGGCGCTCGCTCTACCGCCACATGAAGCCCTATGTGAAGAATTTCGAAATGCACCCCACATTCGAGCTTCACATGGAGTCGGTCTGGCTCGATAAGTAACCTCGACGAGGGGGCAGGAGAGTACCGCTCTCCTGCCCTTTCTGCCCTCGGCGCGTGTAGCGCCGCAGTCTGTAACGAGGGGTGACGACGGGATGCTGAAATTTCTGGCGCGGCGGCTCGGCATCATGGTTCTCACCATGTTTTGCCTGTCGCTCGTTGTCTTCTTCTTCGTCAATCTCGAGCCTAACCTCAAGCGCCTTGCGATTTTCCAGACACAGCAGCGAGCGAGCGAGCAGGACATCGAGAACTGGCTAACCCGCAACGGCTACCGTGATAATTTCTTCGTCCGCTACGGCCGCTGGATAGGTGTCGTCAAGCAGCAACCGGTGGTCGACCCCGAGACCGGTGCGGTCGTTCCCCGCTTCCGCTTCTGCGACGAGCCTGCCGTACCCGCCTACAACGGCATCCTTCAGGGCAATTTCGGTTGCTCCACCGCCTTCAAGACCAAGGTGTCCAACCGGTTGCCGCAAGGTCTGAGAGCCACAGGCCTGCTGATGTTCTGGGTGATGCTCACCATGGTACCGACAGCCCTGGTGATCGGTGTTCTCGCTGGCATGCGAGAGGGCTCCAGGCTTGACCGGGGACTCTCCATTCTCTCGATCACCTCGACAGCCACGCCCGAGTATGTCTCCGGCATTATTTTTTCCGTGGTATTCGCCACATGGCTGAAAGTCTTGAATGGCTCCGCCGCGACGGCGACCTCGGAGGGCATCACTTTCTACAATTTCACGCTGCCGGTGATGACGCTTGCCATCTATGGCGTGGGCTACATCGCGCGCATGACGAGAGCGTCGATGGCGGAGGTGATGTCCTCGCAATACATCCGCACTGCTCGGCTCAAGGGGCTTAGCTTCCGCCAGGTCGTCATGAAGCACGCCCTGCGCAATGCCCTGATTGCACCGTTCACCGTGATCATGCTGCAGTTTCCGTGGCTACTGTCCGGCGTCGTGGTGGTCGAGGCGATCTTTCGCTACCAGGGCTTCGGCTTCCTGCTGGTGTCGGCTGCCTCCAACAACGACATCGACCTGCTGCTGGCCTGCGGCCTTGTTTCGGTGGCGGTTGTCCTGCTCACCCAGCTGATCTCGGACATTGGTTATGCCTGGCTCAACCCGCGCATCAGGATGAGCTGACATGCTGCAGAACGTCGGCTTCATCGGCATCTTCCTCGGCATACTCGGCCGCTTCTGGCCGGTCTGGCTGGCGCTCGTCGTCTTGCTCACTCTCTCTTTCGTGTTCCGCCGCAGGCTCGGGCTCTATGGCCACCTGATCTCGTCGGGAGTGGGGCTAGCGGGTGTCATCATCGTCGGCTTCTGGCTGTTCACGGCGCTGTTTGCCGGGGTCGTCGCGCCCTTTGGGCCACTCGAGCAGATCGTGGTGATGAAGCACGCACTGCCGGGCTCGATCGAACCAGCCACTGGCATTCCCTTCTATCTCGGCGGCGACAAGCTGGCGCGCGACGTGTTCAGTCGCATGATCTACGGCAGCCGCATCGTGCTGGCGATCGCGCCGGCGGCAACGGCGATCTCGCTGATGGTGGGCTCTCTGCTCGGGCTGCCGGCGGGCTATTTCGGCGGCCGGATCGACGCGCTGCTGTCCTTCGTCGCCAATCTGGTGCTGGCCTTCCCGGTGATCCTGCTGTTCTACCTGCTGGTCACGCCGGGCATCATGGACACGCCCGTGCCCTATGCCATGGCCGGTTTCTTCTTTATCTTCCCGATCCTGTTCCTCTGCGCCCTGTTCTACACCGGCTATAGCAAGCAGAAAGCGAAGCTCATCACCCTGCTGGGTCTCACCCTGATCATCGGCGGCTACATCTACATGGGGCTCGTCTTCGACCGGGATCCCCTGAACATCATCCACATCGAGCCAAACGAGCTCAACATCTTCGTCGCGGTCGCCTTTGCTTCCAGCCCCGGTGTGTTCCGCATCGTGCGCGGCCTCACCCTCGACATCAAGACGCGCGAATACATCAATGCCGCGCTAACGCGGGGCGAGCACCCATGGTACATCATGCTGTGGGAGATCCTGCCCAATGCGCGGGGGCCGCTGATCGTCGACACCTGCCTGCGCATCGGCTACACTACAATCCTGCTGGGAACGCTTGGCTTCTTCGGCCTCGGCATGTCGTCGGAAAGCCCGGACTGGGGCACTGCCATCAAGGACGGCAGCCAGTTCCTCAGGCTCTATGCCTGGCCGGCCCTGGTGCCCGCCATCGCGCTGATGTCCTTTGTGCTTGGTCTCAACCTGCTCGCGGATTCTCTGCGAGAGCAAAGCTTGCGGGATTAGGTCGATGAGCGAACCCATCCTCGAGATCAGCAACCTTCACATCTCCTTCTTCACCAAGATCGGAGAAATCCCCGCCGTAATGGATTTCTCCATGAAGGTCATGCCGGGGGAATGCATGGGGCTGGTGGGCGAATCGGGCTGCGGCAAGTCCACCGTGGCGCTCGCCATTATGCGCGACCTGCCGGGAATAGGCCGGATCACCAAGGGCAGCATCAAGTTCCGCGGCCGCGACATGGCGGAGCTGAGCCCCGCCGAATTGCGCGACATCCGTGGCTCCAAGATCGCCATGGTCTATCAGGAGCCGATGGCGAGCCTCAACCCGACGATGCGCATCGCCCAGCAGCTGATGGAAGTGCCGCTGATCCACGAGAAGGTGTCGCAGGCTGAGGCCCGCACCCGGGCGCTCGACATGGTGAAGGCCGTGAAGCTGCCGGACCCCGAGCGCATCATGAATGCCTATCCGCATCAGTTGTCCGGCGGGCAGCAGCAGCGCATCGTCATCGCCATGGCGCTGCTGTCGAAACCGGCACTCCTGCTGCTCGACGAGCCTACCACCGCGCTGGACGTGACGGTCGAGGCGGGTATCGTCGACCTGGTGAAGGACCTCGGAAAGCGCTTCGGCACATCGATGATCTTCGTCTCGCACAACTTGGGCCTCATCCGCGAGACCTGTGACCGCATCACCGTCATGTATTCCGGCGAGGCGGTGGAGAGGGGCAACATCGCGGATGTGTTCGCAACGATGCGGCACCCCTATACGCAGGGGCTGTTCCGCTCCATCGCCCTTCCCGGCACCGACAAGAACCTGAGGCCGCTCACCGCAATTCCCGGCCAGCTACCGCTGCCGCACGAGCGGCCATCCGGCTGCAACTTCGGACCGCGATGCGCCTATTTCGAGAAGGGCCGTTGCGACGCGCGCGACGTTCCGATGTTCGAGGTGGCCGGCAACACCCGTCATGAGAGCCGCTGCCTGCGCATCGCCGAGATCGACTGGGACTTGCCCCCCAAGCGCCGCGACACGCAGATCGCCGTCGTGGTGGGCGAACCGGTGTTGGAGATCGATCACCTGCAGAAGCACTACCATGTCGCCGCCAACGAGATTTTCGGCAAGGGCGAGCGCCGCACGGTCAAGGCCAACGAAGACATCAGCTTCACCGCCCGCGCCGCCGAGACGGTTGCCATCGTCGGCGAGTCCGGCTGCGGCAAGTCCACCCTCGCCAAGGTGCTGCTCGGCCTCGAGACGGCGACCGGCGGCCGGGTGATGCTGGCAGGCCAGGAGATCGAGAAGACCGGAGTCGAGAAGCGCGACACCGCCACCGTCGCATCGATCCAGATGGTGTTCCAGAATCCCTTCGATACGTTGAATCCGTCGCATACGGTCGGCTCGCAGATCATGCGCACGCTCGAGAAGTTCGGTATCGGCAAATCCATCGCCGAGCGCCGCGAACGCATGTTCGAGCTTCTCGACCTCGTGAAACTGCCGCGCGCCTTCGAAAAGCGCATGCCACGCCAGCTGTCCGGAGGGCAGAAGCAGAGGATCGGCGTGGCCCGCGCCTTCGCCGGCCATCCGCGCGTCGTCATTGCCGACGAGCCGATGTCGGCGCTCGATGTCTCCGTGCAGGCGGCGGTGACCGAACTCCTCATGGACATCCAGCGCAATTCGCGGACCACCATGGTTTTCATCAGCCACGACCTGTCCATCGTGCGCTATCTCTCGGACCGCGTGGTGGTCATGTATCTCGGCTACATCGTCGAGCAGGGCTCCACGGACCAGATCTTTGAACCGCCCTATCACCCCTATACCGAAGCCCTGCTCTCGGCCATACCCATCGCCGACCCGAGCTACACCAAGCGCCGCGTGGTGCTTGAGGGCGACATTCCATCGGCCACCAATCCGCCACCGGGCTGCCCGTTCCAGACGCGCTGCCCGCGAAAGAGCCAGGTGCCGGGAGACCTGTGCGAGACACAACTGCCACCACTGCGCGACATGGCGGCCGACCACCAGATCCGCTGCCACTTGGCGCAGGAGGTGCTCGACACCATGGGCCCGGTGATCGTCGCGACAACGGCGGAGAAGGCGTGAGATGGGCGACGATCGGCTGAGGCTTTCTCCCAAGGCGGCGCGCAAGCTCATCAGCGATGCGCTGATCGGCGCCGGCACCTCGCCGCGCAACGCCACCTACTTCACCGAGGCCATCCTCGACACCGAACTCTCCGGCCTCGAAGGCCACGGCTTCTACTGGCTGCAGTACTATTGCGAGCATGTGCTGAGCGGCAAGGTCGACGGCAAGGTGCGCGCCAAGGTGAAGAAACTTTCACCGGTCGCCTTCCGTGTCGACGCCCGCAACGGCTTCGCCCATCCCGCCATCGAGAAGGGCTTCGAAAAGCTCATTCCGGCTGCGCGCAAGCACGGCATCGCCGGCATGGCCGTCCACGATTCCTACAATGCTGCAACACTCGGCTTCCATACGGGCTATCTCGCGCGTCAGGGGCTCCTGGCCTTCGGCTTCACCAATGCCATGCCGGCCATCGCACCCGTGGGTGGCAGGACGCCGGTGATCGGCACCAATCCGCTGTCCTTCGCCGTGCCGGGCAGAAAGAGGGGCAAGGTCGCATTCCTCATCGACCAGTCCTCCTCAGCAGTGACTTGGACGGCGGTGAAGCGCGCCGCAGAGGAAGGCCAACCCATTCCGCCGGGTTGGGCATTGGACACCGATGGCCAACCGACCACCGACCCGTCGAAGGGCCTCGCCGGCTCGATGGCACCCGCAGGGGGCCACAAGGGGTTCGGCCAGGGGCTGATCGTCGAGGTGATGTGCGCAGCGCTCGCCGGCGCCCTGCGCGGGCCAGAGATGGGCTCATTCCAGGACAATGACGGCAAGCCCATCGGCTGTGGCCAGTTCTTCATCGCGCTCGCGCCGGAGATGTTCTCAGGCGGCGCTTTCCACAAGCAGGTCGCGGCCCTCGCCAAGTCCATCACCTCGCAGCATGGCACGCGGCTACCCAATGCGCGTCGCACGGAGATGCAGAAGCGGCTGGCCAAGGAGGGCCTGCCCATCTCCCGCGCGCTGCTCGACCGCCTCACATCCTTCGCCTGACCCTATGCGTCCCGACAAGCCACACCGCCGCCGCCGCGCCGCCGACATCGTGCAGATGCCCTGGCAACAAATGGTCAACCCCTTGCCGCCCACACCGCTGATTTCGGACGATGAGGTGGAGGCAATCCATCAGGCGGCACTGCAACTCCTTGAAACCGTCGGCGTGCGATGCGACTTTGGTGAAGCACGCGATCTTCTCGCCCGGGCGGGTGCCTCCGTCGACGAGTCGGACCAGCGCATCCGCGTCGGCCGCGACATCATCGAAGAGGCCTTAAAGACCGTTCCCGCCGAGATCGTGCTCACGCCGCGCAACCTGCAGCGGGCCATCAGGCTGGGCGGACGCCACCTCACCACCGCCGCCGTGCTGGGGCCACCCAACTGCACCGACCTGATGCGTGGAAGGCGCAGCGGAAGCCTCTTCGATCTCGGCGAACTGCTCAAGCTCACTCAAGTTTTCAACATCGTGCAGATGAACGGATGGCCGGTCGAGCCGCTCGACGTCGAGGTGCGCTTCCGCCACCTCGCGGCGACCCGCGCCATGCTGACGCTGACCGACAAGGTGCCCTACGTCTTCTGCCAGAGCCGCCAGCGCATCGCGGACGTCCTCACCATGTGCGCCATCGCACGCGGCGAGACACTGGAGGAATTCAAAAGACGACCGGGGGTGTTCTCGATCATCAACACCAACACGCCCCTCACCTATGACGTTCCTATGACGGTGGGCGTCATGGACATGGCCCGCCACGGCCAGCCGGTGCTGCTCACGCCTTTCATCATGGCCGGGGCATCGACACCGGCGACCATCGCCGGCGCCATGGCACTCAACACCGCGGAAGTGCTGTTCGGCGTGGCGCTGTCGCAGCTAGTCAGTCCGGGCGCTCCGGTGCTCTATGGCTGCGCTGCGATGAACGTCGACATGAAGACGGGCGCGCCGGCCTATGGCCTCGCGGACATGCAGCGCTGCACGCTAATAGGCGGTCAGATGGCACGGCGCTACAAGATGCCGATGCGCTCGTCCAACTTCAGCTCCGCCAACATCCCGGATTTTGCAAGCGGCTATGAATCGGCCAATGCCTGCTTCGCCGCCGCGACCGCCGGGGCACATCTCATCATGCACGCGGCAGGCTGGGTTGAGGGCGGGCTGTGCACATCCTACGAGAAATTCGTGCTCGACTGCGAGATCGTCCAGAGCGTGGCCCAGATGCTGGTACCGCCGCGCATCGACGCGGACACGCTGGCTCTAGCGGAGATCGCCGAGGTCGGGCCCGGCGGGCACTTCTTCGGCACGCCGCGCACTATTGCAACCTTTGAGACCGCCTTCTACCGTCCCCTAGTCTCCGCCACCCAGAACCATGGCGCGTGGCTCGAGGCAGGTGGCAAGTCCGCAGCGGAACGCGCGACCGCCATCTGGCAGGAGGCGCTGCAACAATATGTCGAACCCGAATTCGACCCGGCCACCGCTGAGGCGCTCGACGCCTTCGTGGCGCGGCGGACCGAACAGGGCGGCGCCCCCCTGGATTGAGGAAGCACCATGTCGAACCCGTTCCCTGCCCTGTTCCAGCCCCTGCAGCTCCGCCACAAGACGCTCAGGAACCGAATCGTCTTCGGTTCGCACACCGCCAACATGTCAGTCGATGGCCTGCCCGGCGAACGCCACCGCGGCTATTATGAGGAGCGAGCCCGCGGCGGCGTCGGCATGATCGTCGTCGAACCGGTGCCCGTGCACCGAACGGCGGTGCTAACCCGCGGCAACTTCCGCCACTCGACCGACGAGATCATTCCGCATTTTCGCAAGATCACCGATGCCGTGCATGGCCATGGCGCAGTCATCTGCCACCAGCTCTATCACGTCGGCCAGCATGGCGACTTCGACAATTCCTATCAGCCGAACTGGTCGCCCTCGGGTCTACCCTCCTTCCACGACTCGGATGGCAGCCACGCCATGATCGAGGTGGAAATCGAGGAGATCATCGAAAGCTTCGTGCAGGCGGCACGGCGGGCCAAGGAGGCAGGCTTCGACGGCATCGAGCTGTTCGCGGCCTATAATGCAATCATCGACCAGTTCTGGCTGCCCTTCAACAACCGCCGCGACGACAAATGGGGCGGCAGCTTCGAGAACCGCATGCGCTTCTCGCGCACCATCATGGAACGCATCCGCAGGATGGCGGGTGACGACTTCATCATCGGACTTGCCGTCAACATGGATCCGACGAGCCCAGTTTCGCAGACGATCGAGCAACTGCAGGACATCATCGCTTGGCATGACGAGCGTCAGCTTATGGATTACGTGACCTGCGGCACCGGAAGCTACTTCAATGGGACCGGCATCATCCCCAACGTCTTCTACGCCGACAAGCTGGGTGTGCCTCACGCCGAGGCGCTGAAGCAGGTGGTGAAGCATGCGAAGGTGCAGTGCGAAGCCCATGTGCGCACACCCGAGAATGCCAACTACGTCGTGGCCTCCGGGCAGGCGGACATGGTGTCCATCGTGCGTGGACAGATCGCCGATCCGCACCTTGCCAACAAGGCGAAGGAAGGACGGCCCGAGGACGTGCGCCCCTGCCTCTCCTGCAACCAGATGTGCTGGGGCAGGCGCTACCGCGACTATTGGATTTCCTGCCTCATCAACCCCAGCGCCGGCCGCGAGTTCGAGTGGGGCGGCGACCGCTTCACGCCTGCGGAAAAGCCTCGGAAAGTGCTTGTCGTGGGCGGTGGCGTCGCTGGACTCGAGGCGGCGCGGGTTGCAGCCGAACGTGGTCATCAGGTTACCCTCGCGGAGGCGTCCGACAAGCTTGGCGGCCAGTTCCGCCTCGCAGGCCTAACGCCGCGTCGCCACCAGATCATCGACTATCTCGACTGGTTCGAGCGTCAGCTGACCAGACTACAGGTCAAGGTACTGCTCAACACACCGCTCGATGCCGAGGAAGTCCAAGACATGGGCGCGGATGTGGTGATTGTTGCCACCGGCTCGCTACCAGACGGCAAGGGTTTCCAGCGCGCCATGCCCGAGCATGATGCGCTGCCCGGCATCGAGCGTGGTAACGTGGCGAGCGCGGAAGATGTGATGGCCCGCATCGCACGGCCCGGGAGGCGCGTGATCGTGCTCGACGAAACGGCAAACTGGAAGGGTGCCGGCGTCGCTCTGACGCTGGCCGAAGGAGGTCATGAGGTGACAGTGGTCACTCCCGCCCCCGCTGTCATGACCGAGATGGCGCGCACCAATGCCGACATCCAGCTGCGCTCGCGCCTGCGCGAACTGGGCGTCATCATGAGGACCGAGACAATCCTTCGCGAATGGTACGGCAACGGCGCTGCGATCCAGCCCTTCGGTGGTTCGACTGAACACATCGCCGCGGACACGCTTGTTGTGGCCGCCACTAATGTCTCCGAACATGCGCTGGGCGACGAGCTCGGTGCGCCGATGATCGGCGATGCGATTGCGGCGCGCAATGCCGCAATGGCAATTTACGAAGGCCGCAAGCTGGCGATGGGGCTCTAGCGTTCACGTGCATGAAACGAACAGCGCAGATGTCGCATGATCCGCTGCTGCAACCCTATCACTTGAAACATCTCAGCCTACGTAACCGCATGATGTCGAAGACGCACGAGCCATCCTACACCGAGGACGGCCTGCCCAAGACCCGCTGCCGCCTCTATCACAGCGAAAAGGCGAAGGGCGGATTGCCCCACCGTTGAAGTGCACCTTTGGTCAAGGCAAACGCCATAGTGCCTCAAGTTCCCCGGCTTCTTCAGCAGCAGCTTCTATCAGAGCTAAAGACGGGCCATTCAGCCAAAGGGCCGCGTGAAACCTCTGGATGTCCATTGGTGGAGCAGGGCTCGCTCACTCATCTCTCATCTTCTGCAAGCTTTAAAAATATTGGATCAGCCGCCAACCACCAGCCACCAGCAGACAATGGTGGCGTGAAGAACATCAACCGCGCATAGTTGTAGCCTGCATGGCGCAACAGAAAGCATGTTGGCTCGCCGTCGATGACAAGGAGGCTGAACTGACACAAGAGATTTCGCGAAAATACGCGCTTCCCGCACGCGTTTTATTCGGACTTGGGCTCTACGACCTGCTGCGCGGCTTCATGCACACCTATGCGCTTCATTGGTCTGCGGTCACTATTGCCGGGTTTAATGTAGATACAACGCCAGTTGATCAGTTCTTCATGCTTGGAACTTTCGGCATTTCGAATTTTCTGACAGGATTTATCTATATGCTGATCAGCAAGCGGGCTCCCCAACTCTCACCTTACATTCTCGGCCTGATACCTAGTTCTTACCTGCTCGGTCTGATCGGCATTTGGTCAAACGGTGTTTACGGTACGTCGCAATATGCCGGACAGTATCTCTTGTACATCTACTTTGGTATATGCAT
>NZ_JBAXGR010000082.1:0-14011 GCF_037139295.1 Aestuariivirga sp. | reverse complement strand
AACCCACCAACGACAAGCAATTGAATTTATTCGGTTTTTAACCGGACACTAGTGGTCTGGACTACACCTTAACTCTGCTGCCGACCTGTCCAGCTAACCAGGACCACCTCACTATGTGGACGATCAATCTAGCTAAAACCAAGTGAAATCCCCGTAACGTGGACTTGCCGATGCCCCAGGACCTCATCAACGTTAGGCTAGTACATCCAGCAGTTAAGTTTTTTCGCTTCCTGAGAGACATCCTAAGATCAAGCAAGACCCCGCCGCCCAGCATCCGAAGCTGGTAGAAGCCAAAGTTTTGGAGGGACCGGCATTGGATGAAAAGCTATTTGATAAGGGATTACAAAAGCGAAGCGAAACGCTCGGTAGCGACTACGTCGAGAAGAACCTAAAGGCTGCCGACTCTCTCACACGCCCGTTTCAGGAGGCGATGACCGCTTGGTGCTGGGGGTTCGGCTGGGGCGACGAAGCTATCGACGTCAAGACTCGTTCAATGATGAATCTTGCCATGCTGGCCGCCCTTGGAAAAATGCATGAGTGGGAGATCCACTGCAATGGGGCTATCAACAACGGCGTGTCGGCGGCGGAAGTCAGGGCGATCATCCATGTCGTCGGAATCTATTGTGGGGTACCACAGGCACTTGAGTGCTTCCGCGTCGCCCGCAAAGTACTGACCGAGCGTGAGCTGCTGCCCATCGATGACCCAGCCCAACCCTGATCTCAGTGTCAATCTGCAACGACTGGCCGCCTGGAACACTGCGGCAAGGCGTCGGCAGAGCTTTCGCAGCCTGCAGGATATCCATCGCCGCGGGCTGAGCTTCCGCGCCCCGGCCGTTCTGCCACTCGCTATGGCGAGGAGACCGGCGCTCGCCATGACCCCGGCACTGGAACGGCTAATGGGTGCCCCAAGTTTCTGCGCCATAGTCATTGCGCAGGAGGACCGGATCCTCTTCGAGCATCACGCGCCCGACTTTGCCACCGATCAGCTGCACAGCCTGCAATCCATCACCAAGACCTTCGCGCATCTGGCGCTGGCACGTCTGATCGAAGGAGGGCGTATCGACCCCGCTCGCCCGGTGGGCGAATATGTGCCAGAGTCGGGAGACGCCTATGTGCGAGCGAGCGTACAGCAGGTGCTGGACATGGACGTCGCAAGCAATTTCGCGGAGGACTACGACGCACCCTATGCGCCCTGCCCACAGCGCGGAACCCCGGTCGGCTATGCCCGGCAGGAGATCGCCATGGGCTGGCGACTGCCGCCGGATGGCGAGCCCGAATTCGGCGTGCGCGGCTTCGCCGCGGGGCTGGTAGCAGCGCCGCGCGGCGATGACAGCACGACGCGCTATACCTCCCCCAACACCGACATGCTGGGCTGGATCATCGAACGCGCCAGCGGCCGGAGCCTAGCCTCACATGTGGACGAGATCGTTGCCGAAGCGGGGCTCGAGGCGACATTCCACATTTCGGCGGACTGCGAGGGCGTGCCGGTGCTGAGCGGCGGCGGAGTGATGACGGCACGCGACCTCGCACGCTATGGCCTGCTGATCGCACGGCGAGGCGGAGCCTTCATGCGGGATGCGATGAGCGGTGCTGGAACCCGCTATGGCGTTTCGCCGACATTGCGTTACAGAAATCACCTGATGAGCAATGGCACATGGGTCGGGCACCCCGGCTATGCCGGCCAGTTCCTGATGGTCGACCCCGCGAAGAAGGCCTCGGCGGCCTTCTTCAGCGTTCTTGAGACCGAGTATGGCGAGCGCGAGGGCTATTTTGCCGAGGTCATCTCCGGCCTCGAAGCCGTGCTTCGGCGGCTGGACTAAGGCTCGGCGAATTCCCTGCGATGATGTCGGATTTCTGACAACCTCAATTTCCACAGCGACAGACACTCAGTACAGCGCTCGCAGAAGCACCGGAAGTCAGGAGGGACTGTCATGAAATTCCAGCTCGCCATCAACCTCGAACGCCTGGATGACAGCCTCGACATACGTGATGTTGCCCGCCACACGCTCGAGATGGTGCAGATGGCCGAGGACGGCGGCTTCCACATCGCCTGGTCGGCCGAGCACCACGCCCTCGAAATGACCATCGCGCCGGACCCCTTCCAGATCCTCACCTGGTGGGGAGCGCATACCTCCAAGATCAGGCTGGGCACCGCGGTTGCAGTGGCACCCTACTGGCACCCGATCAAGCTCGCCGGCGAAGCGGCCTTCACCGATCTCATCACCGGCGGCCGGCTTGAATTCGGCATCGGATCGGGCGCTTACCAGCGCGAATTCGACCGCATGTACCCCGGCCTCAAGCAGACGGATGGGTGGAAATACATGCAGGAGATGCTGCCTGCCGTGCTGGCCCTGTGGCAGGGCGATTACGAGCACAAGGGTGAGTTCTGGCAGTTCCCTACCTCCACCTCGGTGCCGAAGCCGCTGCAGCAGCCCCATCCCCCTCTGTGGGTGGCCGCGCGCGCACCCATCACCTACGACTTCGCCGTCAAGCACGGCCTCAACATCATGTCCTGGCCGCTGACCCGCCCGATGAGCGAGGCCGAGCTCTACAAGTCGCGCCTCGATGAGGCGATGGCCAACAACCCGGGCAAGACGCGTCCGATCTTCGCCATGATGCGCCACACCGCACTTTATGACCGCAAGGAAGACTGGATGGTGCCGGTTCGCGCCGCGCAGCGCCAGCTCGGCCAGTTCGAGAACCTGTTCAAGAACATGGGCGACGTGAAGAACGGATTCCCCAAGGAAGTGGACCTGCACGACATCGCCAACCGCAGCGAATATGATCCCCAGATGCTGTCGAGCAACCTGATGTTCGGCACGCCCGACGAGGTGATCGCCAAGCTCAGGCCTTATGAGACGCTGGGGGTGGACCAGTTCACCTACTACGCCAGCCTCGGGCTGGGCATGAAAGAGCAAAGGCGCTCGCTTGAGCTGTTCTGCAAGGAAGTCATCCCCGCGTTCACGTGAGTGTAAGCTACATGCCGAATTTCGTTGAAGTCACCCGCAACGGCCACATCCTCGAGGTCAAGCTCAACAAGCCCAAGGTCAACGCCATCGACCAGGTGATGAGCCGTGAGATGGGTGAGGCCTTCGCGCTGTTGCGCGATGACCCGCAGCTGCACGTCGGCATCCTCACCGCAGAGGGCGAGAAGGTCTTTTCGGCGGGTTGGGACCTGAAGGCGCTCAACTCCGGCGACACCAAGCTCGACAACTGGTGGGAGGACGGAGATTACGGCGATGGCGGCTTTGCCGGCCTCACCGAGAACTGGAACCTCAACAAGCCGGTCATCGCCGCGCTCAACGGACTTGCCATCGGCGGCGGCTTCGAGATCGCGCTGTCCTGCGATCTCGTCATCGCGGCCGACCACGTGCAGTTTGCCCTTCCCGAAATGCCGCTCGGCATCGTTCCAGACGCCGGCGCCCTGCAGCGCCTGCCGCGCCGCATCCCCTATAACATCGCCATGGAAATGCTGCTGCTGGGCCGCCGCATGGGGGCGGAGGAAGCCGCACGCTATGGTCTCGTCAACAAGGTGGTGCCCTATGCCGAGCTGATGACAAACGCGCGCGCGTGGGCCACGCAACTCGCCAAGTCCGCGCCGCTTGCCATGCAGACGGTGAAGGAAGTGCTGCGCGCCATCGAGTGTAAGCCGACGCGTGAAACCTTCGAGACGATGCGCAAGGGCAACTTGCCCATCTACCGCGCTATGCTGAAGTCTGAGGACGCGGCCGAAGGCGTCAAGGCCTTCGTCGAGAAGCGCGAACCGATGTTCAAGGGGAAATAGAAATGACAAGGCCAGCCGTGACAGCAGTAAAGAAGGTTGCAAGCATCGGCGGTGGCCCGATTGGCGCCGGGTGGGCAGCGCATTTCCTGGCGCGGGGCTATGACGTGGCGGGCTATGTCCATTCCATGAGCGAGGAGGCCGCCTATCGCAAGGTGCTCGACACGGCATGGATCAGCCTCACCGCGCTGGGCCTCGCACCCGGCGCCTCGCGTGACCGCCTGACGCTCACCGATAGTCTTGAATCGGCCGTCACCGATGCGGGCTTTGTGCAGGAAAGTGCACCGGAGCGACTGGAGTTGAAGCAGGCGCTCTACGAGACGCTGGGCCGCATCGTGCCCGCCGACGTGGTCATCGCATCGAGCACCTCGGGACTGATGATGACCGACATCCAGCTCTTGTGCCAGACACCAGAGCGCACGGTGATCGGCCACCCCTTCAACCCGCCCTACCTGCTGCCGCTGGTCGAGATCATCGGCGGCAAGAAGACGTCGCCCGACGCCGTGGCATGGGCCCGTGACTTCTATGCACATGCCGGCAAGGCGCCGCTGGTGATGAAGAAGGAAATTCCCGGCTTCGTCGCCACCCGCCTGCAGGAGGCGCTGTGGCGCGAGGCGCTGCACATGGTGGCCAACGGCGAAGCGACACCCGAAGACATCGACATCGCGCTGATGAACGGCCCGGCACCGCGCCTTGCCATCCAGGGCCAGTGCATGGCCTTCCACGTGGCCTGCGGCGAAGGCGGCATGGCCACCAATCTCGACCAGTTCGGCCCGGCGCTGAAGCTGCCCTGGACCAGGCTGGTTGCGCCCGAACTCACCAAGGAACTGCGTGACCGCATGGTGGACGGCTGCAACGAGATTGCCGCTGGCCGCCACTTCGAAGACATGGCGGCCGAGCGCGACCGCGCCATCGTCGGCGTTCTCAAGGCTGTCAAGGCAGCGCGTGCCGGGGCTTAGGCGCGCTTGCGCGGCTTCTTCCGCGCCGTTTGCAGGAAGGCATAGACGGTGCCCAGCCATGACGGCGCGGCATCGGCTTCGGGCCAGGCCTGGCGGTACTCGCTGGGCTTCTTGCCGAAGGCCTGCAGGAAGCTCTGCGAGAAATAGGACATGGAGTTGAAGCCGCAGGCAGCGGAAACCTCGCGGATCGACATGCGGGTGGAGCTCAGCAGCACGCGCGCATACTGAAGTCTCAGCAGCTTCGAATACTGCACGATGGTGCAGCCGATGTCGCGCTTGAACAGCCGCTCCAGCTTCCTTTGCGAAACGCCAAGCTCGAGACAGACGCGTGGCACTGGCGTCGGATCCTCGATGCGGCCTTCGAGCAGCGTCATGGCGGCGCGCACATCCTGATGCACGTCGTCGTGCTTGCCGCCGGAGGCGTGGCGCTGCAGCGATTCCGGTGGTCGGCGCGGGTGGTGCATGACCTGGTTGGCAATCTCAGCGGCGAGCTGGTCGCCATTCTTGCGCCCCACGATGTGCAGCATCAGGTCGAGTCCCGCAGTGCCGCCGGCACAGGTCATAACCGGCTTTTCGACCGAATAGAGCTGCTCCACCACCTCGAGATCCGGATAGGCCTCGGCAAGACCTGCCATCATCGACCAGTGGGTTGTCACCTTCTGGTCGGCGACGAGACCAGCTTTTGCGAAGGCATAGATACCGATCTCGACGGCAATCATTTGCACCTGGGCGCGCGCGTTCTTGCGGAGCCAGCGGAACAGCCGCTGGTCGTTGAGGTGCTCTGCGCCCCAACTGCCGCACACCGCGATGATGTCGGGCTTCGGCAGCGCCTCGTCGTCGACGCTGTGGCAAACGACAGTAAGGCCGTTGCTCGCCTGCACCTGCCCCGCCACGGTGGCCCGGAAGTCCCATTCATAGAGTTTGTGCGGTGCAAGATAATTGGCGATGCGCATCGGCTCCATGAGCATGGTGAGCGTCATCATGTTGAAGCGCGGGATCAGCACGAAGCTCACCCGGGTCACCTCACCCGCTGCCGCACCCGCTCTAGCCGCTTCCACCATGATTTCGTGACCGACGAAAAAAGTGCATTGATGGCGAAAATTCTATAACGCTGTGCGGCCGTCGGGCAAATCATTTCGGCCATAAGCAAAAAATGCCAGGGAGTGACAGCGTGAACTTCGAAGTCATCGTGACATGTGCCGTCACCGGGGCTGGTGACACGGTGGGCAAGCACCCGGGCGTTCCCGTGACGCCGGAACAGATCGCCCAGGCCGCCATCGACGCCGCCAAGGCCGGCGCCACCGCCGCCCACCTTCACGTCCGTGACCCGGCCACCGGCAAGGGCTCGCGCGACCCCGAACTGTTCAAGCGCGCCGTCGACATCGTGCGCTCCAGCGGCACCGACGTCGTCATCAACCTCACCGCCGGCATGGGCGGCGACTGGATGATCAGCGAGTCCGACCCGTGCAAGCCGGGTCCCGGCACCGACATGATCGGCCCTGAGGAGCGGCTGCGTCATGTCGAGATGCTGCGCCCGGAAATCTGCAGCCTCGACTGCGGTTCGATGAATTTCGGCGACGGCAACTACGTCTACATGTCCACCCCGCCCTATCTCCGCCGCATGGCGGCGCTGGTGAAGGAATGGGGCGTGAAGCCTGAGCTCGAGGTCTTCGACCTCGGCCACATCCGCCTGGCGAAGCAGCTGATCGCCGAAGGGCTGATCGAGGATCCGCCCATGTTCCAGATTTGCCTCGGCATTCCGTGGGGGGCCGACCAGTCGGTCGACAACATGAAGGCGATGAAGGACCAGCTGCCCGCCAATGCGAGCTGGGCCAGCTTCGGCATCTCGCGCATGCAGATGCCGATGGCCGCCGCTGCGGTGGCGATGGGCGGCAACGTGCGGGTCGGCCTCGAGGACAATCTCTATCTCGACCGCGGCGTGCTGGCGAGCAACGCACAGCTCGTCGAGCGCGTCGTCGGCATCGTCGAGCGCATGGGCGCGAGGGTGCTGACGCCAGCCGAGGCACGCAAGAAGCTCGGGCTCAAGGAACAGGCATGACAGCAGGTCCCTCCGGCATCGGTGTCGTCTTCCAGAACGTCACCAAGCTGTACGGAAAGATGACCGCCGTAGACGGCGTGTCGCTCGATATCCGCGCCGGCGAGTTCCTGACGCTGCTGGGGCCATCGGGCTCCGGCAAGACCACGCTGCTGATGATGCTGGCCGGTTTCCAGGACATCACGGCGGGCGACATCGTCGTCGGCGGCAGTTCGATTGCCGCCACACCGCCCGAGAAGCGCAATTTCGGCATGGTGTTCCAGGGCTACGCGCTGTTCCCGCACATGACGGTCCGCAAGAACATCTCCTATCCGCTGGAAATCCGCCGCAAGCCGCCGGCCGAGATCGATACCCGCGTCAACCAGATGCTGGACCTCGTGCAGCTCAAGGGCTTCGCGGATCGATATCCGCACCAGCTCTCGGGCGGCCAGCAGCAGCGCGTTGCGCTGGCCCGCGCACTCAGCTTCTCGCCGCGCGTGCTGCTCCTTGACGAGCCGCTGGGCGCACTTGACCGCAAGCTCCGCTCTGACGTGCAGGAGCAGCTGAGGGAGATCCACAACCGGGTCGGCACCACCTTCATCTACGTGACGCACGACCAGGAAGAAGCCCTCACCATGTCCGACCGGATCGTGATCATGAACCGCGGCAAGGTGGTGCAGGTCGGCAATCCGGTCGAACTCTATGAAAGGCCGCGCACCGCCTTCGCGGCCAGCTTCCTCGGCAAGAGCAACTTCATCCACCGCGACGGCCGCACCTTCACGCTGCGGCCGGAGAAGATCGACGTGTTCCCGGCAGGCACGGGCCAAGGCCAGAACAGGCTGACCGGCACGGTGCGCGGCATCACCTACATGGGGGCCACCCTCAAGCTGATGGTCGAGGCGCCCGGCAACCCGGTCATCGAGGTTCACATCCCCGCGTGGCGCAACACGGGGCACTATTCCGACTCACAAGCCGTCGATCTCTGCTGGAGCGATGACGCCCAGGTCGAGGTCGAAGGCGGTGATGGCGAAGAAGCGGGCGCAAGATCCGCATGAGACGGGGCGCAGTGCCCGCAACAACGAACGCGGCGAAGGCCGCAGCAAAATGGAGGAAGTGACCATGAAAGACAAAGCTTTCCTGAATGACCTCGCACGCGAAGGTGCGATTGCCTTCAAGTCCGGCCGCCTTGACCGCCGCAGCTTCCTGATGCTGTGCGGACTGGCGGGCGTGGCGACGCTCGCCGTGAAGGTGGGCGACGCGGAAGCCGCCGCCAACGAGATCGTCATGTGGAACTGGGGCGGCGAATCCGAGAAGTGCCACGGTGACGCCATCGGCAAGCCCTTCACCGCAGCAACCGGACTGCCGCTGAAGTTTGACACTTCGGGGCCCCTCCAGGGCAAGATCAAGGAGATGGTCGACTCCGGCAAGGTGACCGCCGACGTCTGCGACGCCGACGGCTTCGACGCCATCGCCCTCGGCAAGTCTGGGCACCTCGAGGCGATCGACTACAACATCGTCAACAAGAAGCAGATCAAGGAAGGTTCCGCCTGGGAATTCGGCGTCGGCGTCATCTATTATGGCTACGCCTTCATGTATGACACCAAGGCCTTCGGGGACAATCCGCCCAAGGGCTGGGCCGATTTCTACGATACCGCCAAGTTCCCCGGAAAGCGTTCGCTCTACAAGTGGGCCAACGGCTCAATCGAGAGCGCGCTCGTTGCCGACGGTGTGCCGAAGGACAAGGTCTACCCTTGCGACGTGCCGCGCGCCATCGCCAAGATCAAGACCATCAAGGGTGACAGCCTGTATTGGGGTTCGGGTTCCGAGGCCCACGACATGATCGTCAACGGCGAAGTGGCCATGGGCATGATCTGGCAGAACCGCGGCAAGACCATCGAGGAGCGCACCAACGGCCGCTACAAGATGGTGATGAACGAGGCGATCGCCATGCCGGGCGCCTACATCGTGCCGCGCGGCAACCCGGCCGGCCGCGACAACGTCATGAAGTTCATCGAGCAGGCGCTGCAGGTCGACTCGCAGCTCATGATTCTCGATTGCCTCGGCATGACGCCGTCCAACCCGGAAGCATTTGCCAAGATTCCGGAAGCGATGCAGCCCTATGCTATCAACTCGGCGCAGAACATCGACAAGGTGATCTTCAACGATCCGGTGTGGTGGGCCGACAACGGCGGCGACGCCGTGAACGCCTTCCTCGAAGCCATCGGCTGATCAACGAAAGTGCAGCACGCGCCCCTGGCTAGGGGGCGCGTGCGCTCAACGCCATGGCAACACGCACCTCACGATTCAATCCCTACTGGCTGCTGGTGGCACCTGCCGTGCTGCTGGTACTGGCGCTGTACGTGGCGCCGATCGTGAACGTGCTGCTGCTCAGCGTGACCGACCCGAAGCCCGGCCTCGGCAACTATGCCAAGATCTTCGAAAGCGACACGGTGGCCAACCTGATCTGGCGCACCATCCGGCTCTGCCTTATCACCACGGTGGCCGCGGTGACGCTGGGCTATGCCGTGTCCTACGCCATGCTTCACGCCCTTTCCGGCGTGCGGCGACGCATGATGTCGATCCTGCTCATCTCCTTCTGGATCTCGGTACTCGTGCGCTCCTTCGCCTGGCTCATGCTGCTTGGCCACAACGGCCTCGTGAACGGCGCGCTCCTGAGTCTGGGCATCATTTCGGAGCCTCTTCCGCTGATGCGCAACGAGCTGGGCGTGCTCATCGGCATGACCGAATACATGGTGCCCTATGCCATCCTGCCGCTGCTCGCCAACATGCAGGGCATCGACCCGCGGGTGACCAGCGCCTCGCGCAGCCTGGGCGCCAGCAGCGCCCAGACCTTCTTCCGCGTCTTCCTGCCCCTGACGAAGCCCGGCATCATCGCTGCCTCGCTTCTCGTCTTCATCAGCTCGCTCGGCTTCTACGTGACACCAGCCATCCTCGGCGGCGGCAAGGTGCAGATGATTGCCGAATACATCTCCGTTCAACTGCTGGTTACCGTGCGCTGGGGTGTAGCCGCCATGCTGGCCACACTGATGATCGCCAGCGTCCTGACGCTGATGTATGTGCTGAACCGCTTCATGAAGCTGTCGGTGGTGTTCGGCGGAGTGGCGCGATGAAAGCCTCCCTTGGCGGGCGCATCAACCACATTGCGGCATGGGTGATCCTGTCGATCCTGATCGTACCTTCGCTGGTTGCCTTCCCGGTCTCGATCACCGCCAAGACCTACCTGTCGCTGCCGTGGGAAGGCGTGTCGCTGCAGCATTTTCAACACCTGCTGACCAGCCCGGAGTGGATTTCAAGCTTCGGGCAGAGCCTGCTCATCGCCGTCGTCGCCTCGGCACTGGCCACATTGCTCGGCACGCTGGCGGCCATAGGGCTGTGGCGCCTGTCGGGCCGCTTCATCGAGACGATCCGCGCCTTCCTGCTGCTGCCGCTGATGGTGCCGCCGATCATATCGGCCATGGCATTCTATCGCTGGTGGGTGCCGCTGGGGCTGATCGACAGCTACCTCGGCATCATCCTCGCCCATGCGATCCTCGCCATTCCGATGGTGGTGATCACCGTGTCGGCGGCGCTGGCCAATTTCGACCTGAGGCTCGAGCAGGCCTCGCGCAGCCTCGGTGCCTCGCTGCCCACCACATTGCGCCGCGTCATCCTGCCGGTGATCCGACCCGGCATTCTGGCAGGGGCGATCTTCGCCTTCATCCTGTCGTGGGACGAGATCGTCGTCACCCTGTTCATCTCCAAGTTCGACGTCTTCACCCTGCCGCGCCGCTTGTGGAACGGCATGCGCGAAAACACCGACCCGACGGTCGCAGCGGCGGCGGTCGTCCTGATCTGCACAACCCTTGTCTTCATCGTCGGCTTCGCGATCCTGTCGCGCAGGCGCGGCGAGGAAGCAGCCTGACCCTTTCGGAGAATCGCCTTGAGCCTCGTCAATTCACACGAAAACCGCCTGCTGCTGGAAACCGTGCAGGCCTTCATGAAGGCCGAGCTTCACCCGCATGAAGACCTGGTGGACAAGCTTGGCGAGGTTCCGCTCGACCTTGGCCGGCAGATCGAGAAGCGCGCCCACGAGGCGGGCCTTTATGCAGCGAACCTGCCGGAAGAGGTGGGCGGCGGAGGCCTGAGCCTCGAGGCCAAGACCATCATGGAGCGCGAGTTCGGAAAGACCAGCCACGCGCTGCACAGCTGGGTGGCGCGCCCCACCGAACTGCTGCTGGCCTGCGAGGGCGAGCAGCGCGAGCGCTACCTGATCCCATGTGTCAAAGGCGAGAAGCGCGAGCTCTTCGGGTTGACGGAGCCTGAGGCCGGCTCCGACGTGATGGGCATGAAGTCCAACGCAAGGCGTGACGGCGACGACTGGATCCTCAACGGCTCGAAGCATTTCATCTCCGGCCCGGTGCTGCCCGACTTCGCCATCGTCTTCGCGGCAACCGGCGTAGACGAGAGCCCGCGTGGCTCGCGAAAGCGCGTGACATCCTTCCTCGTCGACACCGGAACGCCCGGATTCGACGTGCGTGACGGCACGCATTGCGTCAGCTATCGCGGCTACAAGACCTTTCAGCTCAGCTTCAACAATGTGCGGCTGAACAAGCGCCAGATCCTCGGCGAGGAAGGCCGCGGACTGGAACTCGCGGGCCAGTGGCTCACCTATGGCCGCATCTTCGTCGGCGCCTCGTGCTGCGGCAAGGCGGAGCGGCTGATGGGCCTTGCCACCGAATGGGCGGCGAGCCGCAAGCAGTTCGGCCAGGCCATCGGCAAGTTCCAGGGCACCGGCTTCAAGCTTGCAGACATGGCCACCGAACTGCGCGCCGCCGACCTTCTGGTGGAGGATGCCATCCGCCGGGCCAATGAGGGCAATCTCACCGATGCCGACATCTCGATGGTGAAGCTCTACTGCTCCGAGATGGTGAACCGCGTGGCCGACAACACTGTGCAGATCTATGGCGGCATGGGCCTCATGGAGGAACTGCCCGTCCAGCGCCTGTGGCGCGACGCGCGCCTTGAGCGCATCTGGGACGGCACCTCTGAGATCCAGCGCCACATCATCTCGCGCGCCATCCTGCGGCCGCTCGGCGCATGACCCCGAAGCGCCGCACCAATCTCGAGCGGCTGCTGAAGCCTCGCCACGTGGCGGTAATCGGCGGCCGCGACGCGGAAACCGTCGCCGCCGAGTGCAAGCGCATCGGCTTTTCCGGCCCGTTCTGGCCGGTGAACCCGAAGCGCAGCCACATCGGCGGCCATCCCTGCTTTGCATCGCTCGACGCGCTGCCGGAAGCACCCGACGCGGTGTTCCTCGCCGTCCCCAAGGAAGCCGCCATCGAGGCGCTGCAGAAGCTCAGTGCCATGGGGGCAGGCGGCGTTGTCTGCTACACGGCAGGCTTCGGCGAGACAGGCTCCGATGGTGCTGACGATGAGGCGCGGCTGGTGGCTGCGGCGGGCGATCTCGCGCTCGTCGGCCCCAATTGCTACGGCGTCATCAACTACCTGGACAAGGTGGCGCTGTGGCCCTTCACCCACGGCGGCTCCTGCCCGGGCTATGGCGCGGCCATCATCACCCAGAGCGGCATGCTGTCTTCCGACTTCACCATGAGCCAGCGCGAAGCACCCTTCGCCTTCATGGTCTCGGCTGGAAACCAGACGTTGCTCCGGCTCGAGGACTTCGTCGATGCTCTGGCAGAGCAGCCGGAGGTGCGCGCCATCGGCCTCCACATCGAAGGCCTGAAGGATGTTCAGGCCTTCGAGCGTGCCGCATTGAAGGCGCTGGCGCTCGGCAAGCCCATCGTGGCGCTGAAGACCGGCACGTCACGGCTCGGTTCCAGTCTGACGGTGAGCCACACCGGGTCGCTTTCCGGCACCGAGGAGCTTTATGACGCGCTGTTCGACAGGCTCGGCATCATCCGCGTCAGCAGCCCCGCGCAGCTGCTCGAAACCACCAAGTTCCTCTGCGTGGCGGGCGTGCCCAGGGGCCACCGTCTTGCCGGTCTCACCTGCTCAGGCGGCGGCGCCACCATGCTGGCGGATTATGCCGAGCGGCTGGGCCTCACCTTCACGCCGCCGGACGCCGCAACGGCGGCCAGCCTGCGCAGCCTGCTGCCACAAACGGCCACCGTCTCGAACCCGCTGGATTACACCACGCCGATCTGGGGCATTCCGGAGAAGACCCGCCCTGTCTTCGACACGCTGTTCGCGCAGGGCCACGATGCGGCGGTGATCGTGCAGGACTATCCCGCCCCGGGCCTGGACGAGAGCAAGCCGTGGTATCGCAACGACACGCTCTCCTTCATCGCCGCCGCCAAGGCGCAGGGCCTTCCCGCCGCGGTGTGCAGCACGATCCCCGAGAACCTCGATGCGGAAACCCGCAGCTTCCTCGTTGGCGAAGGCGTGGCCCCCATGCAGGGCATCGAAGAGTGCATGGCGGCCATCGCCGCCGCGGCATGGCATGGCGCCCGCCGCGCCGAAATCGCCGATGCGCCCGCCGCCCCGCTGATCGCGCCACGGCCTGACGGCGCGCCGCGGCTGCTGGACGAGGCCAGCGCCAAGCAGCGCCTCGCCGCCACAGGACTCGCCGTCCCCCGCAGCCGGATCGGCAGTGGTGCCGATGCGCCATCACTGGCGCAGGCATTGGGTTTCCCGGTCGCTCTCAAGATGGTCAGTGCACAACTGCCGCACAAGACCGAGGCAGGCGCCGTTCGGCTTGGACTTGCGTCGACGCAAGCCGTTGCCGATGCGGTCGAACGCATGAAGGCCGATGTGAAGGCCTTCAACGCCGATGCCGTGACTGACGTCTTCCTCGTCGAGGCCATGGTGGCGGCCCCGGTGGTGGAATTGATGGTCAGCATCCGGCGTGACCCGCAGTTCGGGCTGGCGATGACGCTGGCGGCAGGCGGCGTGTTCGTCGAGTTGCTGACGGATGCAACCACGATCCTTCTGCCAGCGACGCGCGCGGATTTCGCGCGCGCCCTGTCACGGCTGAAGATCAGCCGGCTTCTCGATGGCTATCGCGGCAAGCCCGCCGCCAGCCGCGCGGCACTGCTCGACACGCTCGAACGCCTCGCCACCTTCGCGGGCGACGCGGCCAATGACGTGGCCGAAATCGAGATCAACCCGCTCTTCGTGGGCGTGACGGAGAGTTGCGCCGTCGACGTGTTGATGCAGGTCGGCTAGCGCATCACGAAGGGGTTGGCGAGCGGCTCGTCCGAGGTGTTGATCCACACC
>NZ_JBAXGR010000081.1:0-14340 GCF_037139295.1 Aestuariivirga sp. | reverse complement strand
GGGCGCAGGGGGTCGTGAGTTCGAATCTCGCCACCCCGACCACCGGCCTCCCGCCCGTTCGACAAGAGAGAAGAGAGAGCCCATGTCCGTCCGCATCTACAAGCCCGCCCGCAGCGCCATGCAGTCCGGCAAGGCGAATTTTGACAACTGGGTGCTGGAATTCAACGCGACGGCGCCGCGCACCGTCGACCCGTTGATGGGCTGGACATCCTCGGCCGACACCAGGAGCCAGGTGAAGCTCACCTTCGACACCAAGGAAGAAGCCATCGCCTATTGCGAGCGCGAGGGTCTTGCCTACCAGGTCCTGCCGGTGAACCCGGTCGCCAAGGTGATCAAGAAGTCCTACTCCGACAATTTCAAGTTCGGCCGTACCGTCAACTGGACGCATTGAGGCGCAAGGATCCCGTAGCTCAGCTGGACTAGAGCAAGTGCCTTCTAAGCACTAGGTCGCAGGTTCGAATCCTGCCGGGGTCGCCATCCTGCATCCCTCTCGTCGAGGCTCCGCCCGCATGCACATGAAACGGCTCCTCGTGACCCTGGCCTGCCTTGCGGTGTTGACCGTGGGTGCCACAGCCGCACCCAAGCATGTCATCGTCATCGCCATGGAAAACAAGGACGCCGGCAAGTCGTCCGACAAGAGCCGCGGCTACATCTATGGCAACCTGAAGGATGCGCCATACCTCAACAGCACGCTGGCAGCGGAAGGCGCACGCAGCCTGAACTTCACGGATGAACTCGCGGCCTTTAACAGCCAGCCGCACTACATTGCCATGGAAGCGGGCACCAACAAGTTCGCCGACACCACCTTCACCTGTGACAATGACCCGCTGAAGAACTGCGGATTGCTCTCGGACAAGCCGAACTGGACGCGCAGCACCGAGCATCTGGTCACGCAGCTCGAAACCGCCGAGCTCAGCTGGATGACCTATCAGGAAGACATCGACCCGAAGACCACGGGCGCCTGTCCCATCCGCAGTGCGGGTCACTATGCGGCCAAGCACAATCCCTTCGTCTATTTCGCCGACGTGGCCGGCGCGCCGCCAGACAAGGACAATGCCAATTGCATCGCCCACACCCGCGAGCTCGGCCAGTTCATGGGTGACCTGCAGTCGGGCAAGCTCGCCAGCTATGTGTTCATCACCCCCAACCTCTGCCATGACATGCATGGTGACTTGGGCTGCGGCGGCAATGCCGTGGCGCTGGGCGATGCGTTTCTCAAGTCTTTCCTGCCGCCGGTTGTCGACTGGGCGAAGCAGAACGATGCCGTTGTCTTCGTGGTGTGGGATGAGGGGCAGAGGGGCCTGAAGCTTCCCTTCTACGCCGCGGGCGTCGGCGTGAAGCAGGGCCATGAAAGCAAGGTGGCCTACTCCCACCGCTCGCTGGTGAAAACCATCGGCCGCATCTTCGGCCTGCCGCAGCTGGCCTCCGTCAAGACCGCCAACGACCTCGCCGACATGTTCAAGCCGGGCGTGCTGCACTAGCTGTCGTGCATGTTGCGCCAGCTGGCAACGCGTCACCTGGGCATGAAAAAGCCGCCGGACATTGCTGCCCGGCGGCTGGTCATGATCTCTTCCGTCAGTTGGCGAGCAGGCGCATCAGCGCGATGTTGCTGTTGCCGTTGGCACCGGTTGTGCCGCCGCCCACCAGGATCAGCTTGTCACCCTGCGCGGTGATGCCATTGGCCAGCGCATTGCCCTCGCCGATGGCGAGGCCCACCGTGCCCTTGGGCGTGTCGGCCTGGGCCGCGCCGAAGCTTTCGTCGAGCTTGCCATCATCGGTGAAGCGCAACACCGACACGCGGCTCTTGCCACCCTGCTGGTGATAGCCCGCCACGATGATGTGGCCTTGGCTGTCCAGCACCACGTCCGTGGCATTGTCGTTGCCGTTGCTCATCGAAGTGCGTACCGCACCTGCCGGAAGGCCGCTCTCGGCCACGGCGAATTCCTGGTCGGCGTTGCCGTCGGGCTTCAACCGCGCCACCACCACGTCGGTTGTGCCGTCCTTGCCGACCGAGTCTGCCACCACCACGATGCGGCCCTTGGGGTCGATGGCGATGCCGCGCGCTACGTCGTCGCCCCCGTTGAGCGACAGGCTGACGACGCCATTGGGCGTGCCGTCATCCTGCGTTCCGAACGTCTGGTCCAGCGCGCCGTCGGCCTCGAGGCGGATGACGGTGACACTGGCCTTGCCCTTCAGCCCATGCGTGCCGGCCAGCACGATCTTGCCGTCAGCCGCCAGCGCCATGTCGTCCACCACGTCTTCGCCGGTGCCCAGCGCCACCGCGTTGAAGCCACCGGCCGCGGCCTCGCCGCTGTGCGGTGCGAAGCTCTTGTCCGGTGTGCCGTCGGCGTTGAGGCGCACCACCACCATGTTGGAGCTGCCGTCCTTGCCCGTCAGGTTGCCCGCCAGCACGATCTTGCCGTCAGGCGTCACGGCGATGCTGCGCACGTCCTCGTTGCCGTCGCTCAGCGCCACGGTCAGGATGCCGTTCTTCGCCTTGCCGAAGCTTTCGTCCGGCGTGCCGTCGGGCTTCACGCGCAGCGCCACCATGTCGATGTTGTTGCCCACCATCTGATAGCCCCCGACCACGATGTGGCCATCGGGCTGCAGCGCCACGGTGGTGGCGAAGTCATCGGCCTCGCCCAGCGAAATGTCGGCGAAGCCCTTCGGCGTCCCGTTGGCACCGGTGCCGAAGCTCTGGTCCAGCGAGCCATCGGCATTGTAGCGCGCGATGAAGATGTTGGTGCCGCTGCCGGTCGCATGGTTGCCGACCACCACCACCTTGCCGTCCGGCTGCGAGACGATGTCGTTGGCCACGTCGTCGCCCTTGCCGAGCCATGTGCCCACCACGCCCGCCGGCGTGCCGTCATCGGTGCCGTTGCCGAAGGTAGGGTCGAGGGTTCCGGCCTGGCCTGCCTGGGCGGCGCCCGCAAGGCCAGTGGTCATCAGCAGGGCCATGGCAAGGCCGGTGAAGTGTGTCGATCGCGTCATGTCTCGGTCCGTTCCTTGAGGTTTCGCGCATCCAGCGCGAGCCGGGGCATATCACCCCGAAGCGCCGCGCGTGAGGGGAGAAATTGCGCATGGCCCGAAAATTCCCGTTCTGCGGAAGTCCCCCAGTTCGCAGCCCCGTCATCGCCTGCTGCGCAACCGGGGCCACTGCCCACTCCCGGGCAATTTCCGGAGGGAGCCGGGTTCCGACAGGGTCTTCAGCCTCGGGGCTCCAGGCAGTGCGAGAAGGCGGTCGACGAGGTCGAGGACCCCATTGGATCGCGCATGCGGCACCTGCACATATGAAAACGTACAGGCTTTTGACACTCTGCAACCGTTATAGTATTTGAGATGTCGGGTGATTCAGTGATGCCGGCAGGCGAGCTGGTGCCAACGTGACGCGGGCGGGCAAACGATGATCGAACTGCACTCACCCCGGGTTTCCCGTGGTATTTTTATGTCTGGAACGGCCCTCTCGGGCGGCGCCTTGGCCCTTGGCCTGGGGCTAACGCTGGTGGGCTCCGTGGCGCAGGCGAATTGTGTGGAAACCGCCCTGAACACGACCACCTGCAACACCAGTGTCCCCAATCCGTTTCCGTTCCGGGTCGGACTTGGAAACTCCGGCCTCGCCGACAACCAGACTGTCACGGTCGAGACGGGTGCTGGCATCGATCCGGGCAACGCGACTGCAATCAGCCTGCGTGACAACGCCAACATCACGGTCGACGGTACGGTGCAAAACTATTCCACCAACGCCTCCGGCGGCTACAACACCGGCGGCAATACCATCGAATTCCGCAACAACGGAACGCTCACCATCGGCAGCACCGGCAGGGTGCTGTCCAACGGCACGCAGGTTTCTGCCGAGGCCATCAATCTGCAGGGCGCCAACAACACAATCAACAACAATGGCCTCATCAACGCTGTCAGTGGCGCCGCGATCTGGTCGCAGAACCCCGGCTTGCTGACGGTCGTCAACAACGGAACGATCTCCACCGGTCCGCTCAACAATCCCAATCGCACGGCGACGGTCATCGGCGGCAATACTAACGCCGGCATCGACTTCACCAACCGCGGCACGGTCTATGGCAGTCTCAACCTCGGCACCGGTTCGGACACGCTGCGTCTGTTCACGGGATCGGTCATCACCGGCAATTTTTCCGGTGGAGCCGGCGCAGGCATAGATTCAATCTATCTCAACGGCACAGGCTCGGACTCGCTCGCGGGCAAGATGACCGGCTTCGAATATCTCTACAAGCAGGACGCCGGAACATGGGAGCTCACGGGCTCGATCACCGGCCTCATCAAGGCTGATGTGCAGGCCGGCACCCTCATTCTCTCGGGCGATAATTCGGGCTTCACCGGCACCACCACGGTGCAGGCGGGCGCCACGCTGCAGGGCCGCGCGCAGAGCTTGCCGACCGCAATCACCAACAGCGGGCTTGTGCGCTTCGACCAGCCGGACACCGGTACCTACGCGGGTGTGATCAGCGGTTCAGGCGGTGTTCAGAAGACGGGCGTCGGCATCGTGACCCTGACCTCGGCGCTCGCCTACAGCGGTCCGACCACCGTCAGCGAAGGAACCCTCATTCTCCAAGGTAACAATTCCGGTTACGCGGGTGCAACGACGGTCGGCAGCGGCGCGACGCTGCAGGGCAATGCCTTGAGCCTGCCAAATGACATCGCCAACAGCGGGCTGGTGCGCTTTGACCAGCCGAACGCCGGTACGTATTCGGGCGTGATCAGCGGTGTGGGTGGCCTGGACAAGACGGGTGCCGGAACGCTCACCCTCGCGAACTCCCAGACCTACACCGGGGCTACCATGGTCTCTGAAGGCACCTTGGTGCTGCTCGGCAACCTCGTGTCGTCAACCTCGGTTGTGTCGGGCGCGACGCTGCGCGGCGTCGGCACCATCTTCGGCACTGTCACCAATGAAGGCACCATCGCGCCGGGCACGCAGGGCGACATCGGCACGCTCACCATCCAGGGCAACTACATTGGCAATGGTGGCATCCTGCAGACCCGCGTGGGTGGCACGCCGCAGGCCCCGGTGGCTGATGTGCTGCAGATTGCAGGTGCGGGCAACACGGCCAGCGGCAGCACCGGCATCACGGCCATCGATGCCGGCGGCCTCGGTGCCCCCACCACCGGCGACGGCATACTCGTCGTCCAGACGTTGAACGGCGCGACAACGGGTACCACCGCCTTCGCGCTGGCCGACCGCGTTGCCAGCGGCGCCTATGAATATCATCTGGCGCGCGGCACCAGCGCGGGCAAACAGCAGAACTGGTATCTCACGACCTATGTCGACCCGCCGGTGCCGCCTGGACCCGAGCCGGGGCCGACTCCGCCGCCGCCGGACCCTGACTTTCGCGTAGAGACGTCGACCTATCCCGCACTTCCGGCACTGCAGCGTCTCTACACCTATTCCATTGTCGATACGCTGGAGCAGCGCCGTGGCTCGCTTGGCGCGCTCGCGGCACTTGGGTCAGAGGAGAATTCCGCCCTCTGGGGTCGTGCAGGCGGCAGCTTCGGCGACACCTATGGCTCGGGCGCCAATGGCATCGACATGTCCTATGACTTCGGCTTCCTGCAGGCAGGTGTTGATGCCGTCAGCACCAGCGACGGGCATGGCGGCCGCGTCGATGCAGGCGTGTTCCTTGGCATCGGAACGTCCACCACCGATACCTCGACCGAAGCCGAAAGCAACACGGGCAACGCGTCCCTCAATGCCTATTCGGTCGGTGTCTACGGCACGTGGCTCGCGGCCAGCGGCCTCTATGCCGACACCCTGCTGCAGGCCACGCGCTTCAGCGATGTCTCCTCCCATTCATCTGGCGATGCGTCGATCTCCACCGGCGGGTGGAGCGAGTCGCTCTCGCTCGAGGCAGGCTATCGCGTGGGGCTCGCTGACAGCCTGACGCTCACGCCGCAAGCCCAGATCATCGCCGAGAACTTCTCGCTCGACGGCACGTCGGATGACTTCGGCGACGTCACCTTCGACAACGGCTTCGCGGCGCGCGGCCGCCTCGGCGTTGAACTCGCATCGGGTTTCGACGGGCTCGGTGCGCGCACGGACCTGACGTTGCGCGCCAACGTCTGGCACGTCTTCTCGGACAATCCGCAAACCACCTTCAGCTCGCTCGAGGACAGCGATCAGGTCAGCTTCGATGCCAACTTTGGCACCACCTGGCTGGCGCTCGACGCGGGCATCACGACGGCGGTGACCGACAACGCCAGCCTGTTCGCCAATGCCGGCTATGAATACGGTTTCGACGACAGCAGGCAGGCCGGCACGGGTCGCGTGGGCTTCACCGTCATCTGGTAAGGCGCATGCAGCCTATGGGTTCACGAAGTCGCCGCACTTCGGTGCGGTTTCGGATCCCCATGGCATGACCGGCACGGTCGAGGTGGAGTTCTGCGGCGAGCCCTCGATCAGCCGGTCGGTGTAGGAGAGATAGACCAGCACGTTGCGCTTGGGGTCGCAGCCGCGCACGATCTGCATCTTCTTCCAGAACATCGAGCGGCGTTCGCGGTAGATGTCGTCGCCCTGTGAGAACTTGGCGGTGATCTTGATCGGCCCCACCTGTCGGCAGGCGATGGAGGTGACGGAGCTCTCGTCGGCAAGTCCGGCCCAGCCCTTCCAGCCGCCGACGCGCGGCATGGTGAAGTAGCAGGCCACGCCCTCAACCAGCGGGTCGTCGATGACGAATGTGTCCAGTGTGGCGTTGGGCGACAGCATGCGCCACACGGTGGTCTTCTGGAAGATCAGCTGCGGGTCGTCCGCCAATTCCTGGGCAAGGACCGGGACGGACATCCCCAGAACCACCATCAAGGCTGCAAAAAACTGCAAAATCTTCGTCATAGAACCCTCCGAACCATCGTTTCCCGTAGATAGGAAGGAAATCCGCAATTTCAAGAGGCGGAATTCAGTGCCTTGAAGCCTTCCGTAAGGTCTGCCTTGAGGTCATCCGGGCTTTCCAGGCCAACGTGGAAGCGCAGCGAATAGCCCTCCGGCTGCCATCGGGTCGCCGTGCGGTGCGGCTTGAACGGCACCACCAGGCTCTCGTAGCCACCCCAGCTGTAGCCCATGCCGAACAGCGTCAGCTGGTCGAGGAAGGCCGCAGTGGCCGTCTCCGAACAGGGCTTCAGCACCACCGAGAACAACCCGCTGGCGCCACGGAAGTCGCGCTTCCACAATTCATGCCCCGGCGCATTGGAAAGCGCAGGGTACAGGACCGTGTCCACCTCGGCCCGTCCGCGCAGCCATTCGGCCACGATCATCGCGTTCTTCATGTGCCGCTCGAGGCGCACGTCGAGGGTGTGTATGCCGCGCAGCGTCAGGTACATGTCGTCGGGCCCGGCAAACTGGCCCATCTCCTCATAAGCGTGCCGGAACGGCTCCCAAGTGTCCTTGTTGCAGGTCACGGTGCCCATCATCGCGTCCGAATGGCCGACCAGATATTTGGTCGCCGCCTGAATCGAAATGTCAGCACCATGCTCGAATGCCTTGAAGTAGTGGCCAGCGCCCCAGGTGTTGTCGACGAACAGCATGGCCCCCGCCTTGTGGACGGCTTCTGCCATGGCCGGAATGTCCTGCACCTCCATGGTCTGGGAGCCGGGAGACTCGGCATAGACCACGCGGGTGTTGGGGCGGATGAGCGCCGCGATGCCCTTGCCGACCAGCGGGTCGTAATAGGTGGTCTCGATGCCCAGTCCCTTCAGCAGCCCGTCGCAGAACTGCCGCGCCGGCTGGTAGACGGTGTCCACCATCAGCAGGTGGTCGCCCGTCTTCAGGAAGGCGAGCAGGGCGGTTGAAATTGCGGCAAGGCCCGAGGGCAGCATCTTGGCATTGTGTCCGCCCTCGACCAGCGCCACGGCCTCCTCAACCGCCCGCGAGGTCGGTGTGCCGCGCCGGCCATAGACATAGGTCTGCGTGCGGTCCTTGAGGGATGCGGTGTCCGGGAACAGCACCGTCGAGCCGTGGTAGACGGCCGGATTGACGAAGCCATGCTCGGCATAGTCGCGGCCTGCCGCCACGAGGCGGGTTTCGGGGGAAAGGGCTGAAAGATCGGGTTTCGATTTCGACATCATCACACGCCATGTTAGGCTTGAGGGGCTAGCATGCGGAGAGGGTCGGGAAAACCCCTTGCCGCCGAAGGGATGCCATGTCGCCGCTTGCCACCGTCATCATGAAAGTCCTGCGCTGGGGCGTGCTGGGCGTCGCCGGCTTCCTCTGCCTCGTGCTGGTCATCGAGGCGTGGAAGCACGGTTGGGACGTGGCGGCCCTCAATTGGGGCTTCATGGCCGTTGTCGGCTTGCTGGCCCTGGGCGCCTTCTGGCTGGCTCGATCCATTGGGCGGGAACTGGCCAGGCACGGGTCTTGAACCCTGGCTCCCGAGTGGCTACCAAGGCGCCAGTTCAAGGGTGAAGAGCATGATGGAATCCGCCAAGCGCGTGGCCGAGAAGAAGGACTGGATCAAGGGAGCGACCGGGGACTGGGAAATCGTCCTGGGTCTCGAGGTCCATGCCCAGGTGCTGGCCAAGTCCAAGCTGTTCTCGGGTGCTTCCGCCGAATTCGGCGGCGCGCCCAACGACCACGTCTCGCTGGTCGATGCCGCCATGCCCGGCATGCTGCCCGTCATTAACGAGTTCTGCGTCGAGCAGGCGGTGCGCACGGGCCTCGGCCTCAAGGCCCAGATCAACAAGCGCTCGGTGTTTGACCGCAAGAACTATTTCTACCCCGACCTGCCGCAGGGCTACCAGATCTCGCAGTACAAGCAGCCGGTGGTGGGCGAGGGGTCGGTCCACGTGGACGTCGACGGTCGCGCCGTCGAAGTCGGCATCGAGCGCCTGCATCTGGAGCAGGACGCCGGCAAGTCGCTGCACGACCAGCACCCCAACATGAGCTTCGTCGACCTCAACCGCTCGGGCTGCGCCCTGATGGAGATCGTGTCCAAGCCCGACATGCGCTCGGCCGACGAGGCCAAGGCCTATGTCACCAAGCTCCGGCAGATCATGCGCTACCTCGACACCTGCGACGGCAACATGGAGCAGGGCTCGCTGCGCGCTGACGTCAACGTCTCGGTCCGCCGCCCCGGTGGCGATTTCGGCACCCGCTGCGAAATCAAGAACGTGAACTCGATCCGCTTCATGGGCCAGGCCATCGAATATGAGGCGCGCCGCCAGATCGGCATCCTCGAGGACGGCGGCAAGATCGACCAGGAAACCCGCCTGTTCGACGCCAGGAAGGGCGAGACCCGCTCCATGCGCTCCAAGGAAGAGGCGCATGACTACCGCTACTTCCCCGACCCGGACCTGCTGCCGCTGGAGTTCGACGACGCCTTCATCGGTCAGATCAAGGCCGCCCTGCCGGAACTCCCGGACGAGAAGATTGCCCGCTTCATCAGGGACTACGGCCTGTCGGCATATGACGCCCAGGTGCTGACCTCCGAGCGGGCCTCGGCCGACTTCTTTGAGCAGGTGGCTAAGGGCCGCGACGGCAAGCAGGCCGCCAACTGGGTCATCAACGAGCTGTTCGGCCGCCTGAACAAGGAAGGCAAGACCGTCGACACCACCCCGGTTTCCGCCGCCCAGCTGGGCGAGATCGTCGACCTGATCGCGGCGGGCACGATTTCCGGCAAGATCGCCAAGGACGTGTTCGAGATCGTCTGGACCGAGGGCGGCTTGCCCGCCCAGATCGTCGAGACCCGCGGCATGAAGCAGGTGACCGACACCGGGGCGATCGAGAAGGCGGTGGACGAGATCATCGCCGCCAACCCGGACAAGGTGGAGCAGGTCAGGGCCAAGCCCACCATGCTGGGCTGGTTCGTCGGCCAGGTCATGAAGACCACCGGTGGCAAGGCCAACCCCCAGGCAGTCAGCGACCTGCTGAAGGCCAAGCTGGGCATCTGAGGGTCAAGCTTACGCTGAGTCATTGTTAAAACAATGGCTTGGCTCCTCCTCTTGAATAAAACTATGAGCCATCACGCGGCTCCGGGTTGGTGAAAATGCCCGTTTTCGCCGCCGATTTTGCTTTTTCAATCAGGTGTTTAGTTTCGGTTTTCCTTTCCCAGACTTCTCCGCTATAGTCCGTACCCGGAGTTTTATTGCGTAGGGGCCGGGAGGAGTTATTGATGGCAAAGACAGCCAAGAAGGCTGCGAAGAAGCCTGAGCCGAAGAAGGCCGTGGCCAAGAAGCCGGCCACCAAGGCCAAGCCTGTGCCGGCCAAGAAGCCGCCCGCCAATAAGGCCGCCGCCCCGTCCGGGTCGTCATCGGGTCCGGTGAACAAGGAGCGTTTCACGCTGTATGGCATGCTGGGTTCCGGCCCGACCTACACCGTGGGCCTCATGCTGACCTTGTCCAGGCACCCGTTTTCCTATTTTCACGTCAACCTGCGCGAGGGCCAGCACAAGCAGCCCGACTACATCGTCAAGAACCGCTACGGCCAGGTGCCGGCGCTTCGCGATGGCCAGGTCTACTACGTTCAGTCGGCCGCCATCCTCCAACACCTCGCGGATGAGTTGAAGAAGTTCGACGGCAAGACCGATGTGGAGAAGAACCGCATTCGCGAATGGCTGTTCTGGAACTGGGACAAGCTCGCCGTGCCGGTGTTCCGCCTGCGCGCCCGTGCGCGTGGTCTCCGCCAGTTCGGCGACGAGGTGCGCGTGATGTATGACACCGAGGCCAAGGCCGCACTCGCCATGCTCGAGAACGAGCTTGTGAAGTCCGAGTGGATCGCCACCAAGCGCCCGACCATTGCCGACGTGGGCGTCTATGGCGTGCTGCGCTACATCGCCGAAGCCAACATCGACCTGACGCCATACCCCAACGTCTCCGCGTGGAAGAAACGCTTTGAGGCGCTTCCCGGCTTTGGTACACCGGAGCAGATCCTGCCGATGGAGAGCAGGCTTCTCTGATCCCGCTCCTGGAGTAGATTTTGCTCGAACCGGCTGACAGTCTGTCCCAGACGCCAGAACAGCCGGAGGAGGAAGCTCCGCGCAGGAAGCGCAAGCCCACCGGCGGCCTTGAATGCCAGCTCGGCTTCCTGCTCGGCCTCTCGTTGCTGGGCGCCTCGCGGCTGGGCCAGCTCTGGATCGCCTTCGACGTCTTCGCGCATTTCACCCTGCAGTTCGCGGTGCTCACGCTGGGCTTCCTGATCGGCATGGTCATGCCGCGGGCCAAGCTGCTTACCGCCTTCGTGGTGATGGTGATCGGCATTGTGGCCATCGGGGCCTGGCCCCATCTGGCCAGCCGCGAGCCGCGCGTGGTGGGAGAAGTTCAGCAGGGCGAACGCGCACTGAAGGTGGCGAGCTTCAACACGCTGTGGGTCAACAACAATGCCGATGCGGTGCGCGCCGAGATCGAGCGGCTCGATGCCGACGTCATCACGCTGATCGAGATGGGCCCGGCCAAGCGCCCGATCCTCGGCCAGCTCAAGTCACGCTACCCTTACCAGTTCCACTGCTACGACGTGGACTACTGCAAATTCGCTATCCTCTCGAAGCTGCCCTTCACCGACGCGGAGTCGCGTGGCAGGTGGGCGGGGCCGCCCTATATCCGGCTACGACTGGGGCCGGAAGCAGGCGGCCTTACGGTGTTTGGCGTGCACACCATTCGCTTCCCGCATTCGCTGGCGCAGTTCCGGCAGGTGACGCAGATCGCCAAGGTCATAGAGCGCACCGCCGGACCACGGCTGGTCATGGGCGACTTCAACGCCACGCCGTTTTCGCGCATCCTCGGTGTGCTGCAGGACAGCGCCAACCTGATGCGCCTCACCAACCTGCCGACTTGGCCTTCGCAAGCGGGGCTGCCGCAGATCGCCATCGACCATATCTTCGTCTCGCCCGGCATCAGGCTTCTCGAAGCCGAGCAGATCGGTGAACCCGCGGGTTCCGACCATTATCCCGTCACGGTGCGGATTGCCGTGCCTGCCTCGCCCTAGCGGCAGGCAATTTCGGTGATCCCACAAAAGCAAGAGGGCCGGAAAACCGGCCCTCGATGATGTTGAATATGGCGCCCGCGATCAGTAGTCGAGCTGGGTGTCGTCCAGATCGGTTGGGTTCTGCTCGTTGGCGAGATTGAACAGCCGACTGTCGAACTGCTTCTGCTGGAGGTTCCGGTTGTAGACCTCGGACTGGTAGATATCGACCTGCGCGTTGAACTTGCTCTGCTCGCTGTCCAGCGGCGGCGCCGCGTCATTGCCGAGGCCATAGTCCTGGCCCATCGGAATGAAATTCTCGTCCGCCAGCGCGGGAAGGGCGGAAACGGCGAAAAGTGCTGCGGCGGCAAACAATGAATAACGCATGGTCAACTCCATTGCTTGGAACATTAGCCCAATCTGGTTTCCAAAGCATCTATTTTCCGCAACCGGAGGGGCAGGGCGGCGGCTGGCCCTCAGTCGTTGAAGCCAACCTCATCCACCAGCTTGGAGGCCTGCGGCTCCAGCCGGGCAATCTCGGCCACGTTCAGCGTGTCGGGGGTGAAGCTGCCCCAGGAGGTGACGATCTCGTTGGCGGGCACCTTGGGGTTCACCGGATATTCGAAATTGCCATTGGCATAGAGCGCCTGGGCCTCGTCGCTGGCGAGGAACTCCATCAGCTTCAGGGCATTGTCCTTGTTGGGCGCATTGGCGGTCAGCATCATGCCGGAGATGTTCACATGCGTTCCGAAGTCGGGCGAGGTGGGGAACACGATCTTCACCGACTTGGCCCACTGCTGCTGCTCGGGCTCCTTCGTCTCGGTCAGCATCTTGCCCATGTAATAGGTGTTGGCCAGCGCAAGGTCACACTCCCCCGCGAAGACGCTCTTGGCCTGGCTGCGGTCATTGCCCGACGGCTTCACCGCGAGGTTGGCCTTGAGGCCCTCCAGCCACTGGCGGGTATAGTCCTCGCCCTTGTGGGCGATCATCGCGGCAATGAGGCCCAGGTTATAGGGGTGGTTGCCGGGCCGCATGCAGATCTTGCCCTTCCACTTGGGGTCGGCGAGTTCTTCATAGGTGATGGCGGTGATCGGCGCGCGCTCGCGCGAGGCATAGACGACGCGGGCCCGCATGGTGAGGCCGAACCACTGATTGTCCTTGTCGCGCAGGTTGACCGGCACCTTGTCGAGGATCAGCGGGTCATTGACGGGCTGCGCCAGGCCGCGGCCCGCGGCCTCAACGAGGCGGCCGGCATCGGCGGTGAGCAGCAGGTCGGCCGGGCTGTTGCGGCCCTCCTGGGCGAGGCGCTCGACCAACCCGTTATCGGCGAACACGGCGCGCACCTCGATCCCGGTCTTGGCAGTGAAGGCATCGAACAGCGGCTTGATGAGTTCGGGCTGGCGATAGGTGTAGACATTCACCACGCCCTCGGCGCGGGCCTGAGAGGCGGCCCCTGCGGCAATGACGAGACCGAGGCCGAGGCCCAGAAGCTGGCGGCGGGTGGCGAACATCGAAAACTCCTTCAAACCGGATGGCACGTTGACTGTTCTATGGCGCGGCGAGGAGTGGGCTGTCAACTAAAACCGACTAAATTACTCGGACTTTGGAATGGTTCCAAACTGGATGCCGGCCGCCGACCGGTCTATGATGGGTCCAACGAGCAAAGGAAGTGTGAGTCATGGCATTCGAGCAACTGAAGGCACAGATCGGCATGCTGCTGGGCGAAATGAACGACCAGCCGGAAGACCTGCATGAGCTCTACCTGCAGGTTCACCAGGAATTGAGCCAGATGCGCGCCACCGGCATGGATGTTCCTGCCGACCTGGTCGAACTTGAGCAGCGCCTGCTCGCCGAATTCCCTGTGGTTCCGCCGCCCAAAGCATGAGCCAGCCACGGCAGGCTTGCATCCCCCCTCAAATCACGGCAAAAGGCCGCCAGCAGGAGACGTGGCCGAGAGGCTGAAGGCAACGGTTTGCTAAATCGTCATACGCTTTCAAGGCGTATCGAGGGTTCGAATCCCTCCGTCTCCGCCATTTAATCCTGCTAAGATATTGATTTTAAAAGTGATGTTAGAGTCGTCTGATTATCAGACCATCACATAGACCATCGTCACGCCTCGTCTTTCTTCACAGCTTCTGCCTTCACAGCGTCTGCGAGGGTCATTTTGGTGTCGATTACGAATGGTGCCTCGTGAGCGTTAGCCTTCCGAGGACACCCCCACCCCCATCTGGACAGGCACCCACCTGCCCGGGCCGATCTTCTGGAGGTACCTGGGACTTACACAGCACCTTGTTTCTGACGGTAACCTAAAGGTAACCTCGCCAAAATCGCTTTCGTTTTGAGGTAGCATGCTGGATCCCAACTCGTTCTACGGTCGTCTTAGTGTCTGTCCCGAGAGTTCTTGAATCGGATGAATCATTTGTGATTCCATG
>NZ_JBAXGR010000080.1:0-14418 GCF_037139295.1 Aestuariivirga sp. | reverse complement strand
GCGTTCATGACTTCGGCCAGGGTGGTCTTCTCCAAAGCGGAGAGATAGAGGGAATAGGCCTTGTCGAAGGCGATGCGGAGTTCGCAATGCGACTCATCCCGGCAGTCCTCGCAGCGGCGGTAGGCGGTGCGCGACAGGCAGGGCAGTGGTGCGATGGGGCCGTCCACGGTGCGCAGCAGGGGCCCGATGTGGATCTTCTCCGGGTCCTTCAGCATCTCATAGCCGCCGTCGCGGCCACGGCGGCTGGTGATGTAGCCCGCGGCCTTCAGCGACAGCAGGATCTGCTCGAGGAACTTGCGCGGCAGCTTTTCCTGTTCGCAGAGCTGGCGGATCTGCAGGCCTTCGCCGGGCTTCGCCCGGGCGAGGGCGACCATCGCCTTGAAGGCATAGCGGGCGCGCTGTGAAATCATGCCTTCAGAAATAGGCGCTGGATGGGGTCGATTGCAAGTGAAGGCTGGGATTCGCCGCTTGCCCGGGCCGTAACGCCAGTGTTAAGGACGGTCGCCAATCTTCACCTGACTCCAATTCGCCTGAGAGGTTGGCCCATGCCGAGGCAGATCCCCGAATATTTGACCTTCGACGACGTGCTGATGAAGCCCGGCGCCTCTTCCGTGCTGCCTGCCCAGGTGAAGACGGGAACGCGGCTGACAAAGACGCTGAAACTCTCGATTCCCATCATTTCCGCTGCGATGGACACGGTGACGGAGGCTCCCCTCGCCATCGCCATGGCGCAGGCCGGGGGCCTCGGCATCATCCACAAGAATCTCGAGCCCTATGAGCAGGCCGAGCATGTGCGCCGGGTGAAGCGATTCGAATCAGGCATGGTGGTGAACCCCATTACCATCGCGCCGGATGCGACCCTGGGCGACGTGCAGGCGCTGAAGGAGAAGCACCGCATCTCCGGCATTCCCGTTGTGGACAACAATGGCAAGCTCTGCGGCATCATCACCAACCGCGACGTCCGCTTCACCACCGACCTCAACATGAAGGTGGCGGACCTGATGACCAACCAGAACCTCGTCACCGTCAAGGCCGGCGTGGACCGCGCCGAGGCGCGCCGGCTGCTGCACAAGTATCGCATCGAGAAGCTGATCGTCGTCGATGACGACTTCAAGTGCGTGGGCCTCATCACCGTCAACGATATGGAAAAGGCCGCCGACCATCCGCTGGCCGCCAAGGACGAGCAGGAGCGCCTGCTGGTGGGGGCAGCCACCGGCACGGGTGATGCAGGCTTCGAGCGCGCGGCCATGCTGGTTGATGCGGGTGCCGACCTCATCGTCGTCGACACGGCGCATGGCCATTCCGAAAACGTGATCCGCCAAGTCACCCGCCTCAAGGAGCTGTCCAACAAGGTGCAGATCGTGGCGGGCAACGTGGCGACCGCCGAAGCCGTGAAGGCGCTGATCGGCGCGGGTGCGGACGCGGTGAAGATCGGCATCGGCCCCGGCTCCATCTGCACCACGCGCGTTGTTGCGGGCGTGGGCGTGCCGCAGCTCTCGGCCATCATGGACTGCGCGGAAGAGAGTGCCAAGCAGGATGTGCCGGTGATCGCCGACGGCGGCATCAAGCTGTCGGGCGATCTCGCCAAGGCGCTGGCCGCAGGCGCGGAAGTCGCCATGATCGGCTCGCTGCTGGCGGGCACCGATGAGAGCCCGGGCGAGGTCTATCTCTACAATGGCCGCAGCTACAAGGCCTATCGCGGCATGGGTTCGGTGGGAGCCATGGCGCGCGGCTCCGCTGACCGCTACTTCCAGCAGGAGGTGAAGGACAGCCTGAAGCTGGTGCCCGAAGGCATCGAGGGCCAGGTGCCCTACAAGGGGCCGGTGGGCGCGGTGCTGCACCAGCTGGTGGGTGGGCTTCGCGCCGCCATGGGCTATGTCGGTGCGGCTGACCTCGCCGAGATGCGTGAGCGCGTGCAGTTCATCCGCATCACCTCGGCTGGCATGCGCGAGAGCCACGTGCATGACGTGATGATCACCCGCGAGGCGCCCAACTACCAGCGGCAGAGCTGAGGCATGACCATCGTCCAGTGGCTGCTGCTGCCGGTCTTCGTGCATGTGGCGTGGGTGACCAGCCTCGGCATGCGCATGGGGCGCGCCCGCACGCGGGCGGTAAAGGAAGGCCGGGTGCGGATCAAGGACGTGTCGATCGACAATTCGCGCTGGCCGGATGACGTTCGCAAGCTGTCCAACAACTATGACAGCCAGTTCCAGCTGCCGGTGCTGTTCTATGCGCTGCTTCCGCTCATGATCCTGCTGGTCAAGGTGGACTGGCTGACGGTGGTGCTGGCATGGCTGTTCATCGCCAGCCGCATCGTCCACAGTGTCATCCACACGGGCAACAATGTGGTGATCCGCCGCTTCCGGGCCTTTCTCGTCGGGTTTATCACCATCGCCACCATGTGGGGCTGGTTCGCCCTCCGCCTCTATGTGATCGGATAGCAGATGCGTCTCGCAGGCCGCGTCTCCGCGGCGATTGACGTTCTCACCGAGATTTTCGGGCGCCATCGTCCGGCATCCGAGGCGCTGAAGGACTGGGGCAAGGCCCACCGCTTCGCCGGCTCCACTGACCGCCACGCCATCGGCACGCTGGTCTATGACGCGCTGCGCCGCCGCAATTCACTGGCCTTCCGGATGGGCGAGGACGTCCCGCGCGCGCTGGCGCTTGCAGGCCTGCGTGACGTCTGGGGGCTCTCGACCGAGGCCATCGCGGCCATGGCGGAAGAAGAACACGGGCCGGGCAAGCTGACGGCCGAGGAGCGCAAGGCACTCGACCGCGCTCTTCCCGCCGTTCTGCCGGTGCATGTCGCGGGCGATGTGCCCGAGTGGCTGGCGGCGTCCTATGAGAAGGCCTTCGGCGGCCAAGCCGCGGAGGAAGGCGCTGCCCTTGCCCAGCGCGCGCCGGTTGACCTGCGAGTCAACTTGTTGAAAGCGGATCGCGGCCAGGTGCTCTCCGCTCTGGAACGTTTCGGTGCCGTGGAAGGCCCGTGGTCGCGGCTTGCCGTGCGCATTCCGGCGACCGGCCCCGACACCCGCAACGCCAATGTCGAGGTGGAGCCTGCCCATGGCATGGGCTGGTTCGAAGTTCAGGATGCGGGCTCGCAGGTGGTGGCGTTGCTGTCGGGTGTGCGACCCGGCATGAGCGTGGCCGACATCTGCGCGGGTGCCGGTGGCAAGACGCTGGCGCTTGCCGCCATGATGAAGAACGAGGGCAGGCTCGTCGCCCATGACCTCGACCGCTTCCGCCTGCGCCCCATCTTCGAACGACTGACACGTGCCGGCGTCACCAACTGCGAGGTGATCTCGACGCAGGACAAGGGCAAGCTCGAGGCCGCTGGTCCCTTCGACTGCGTGGTGATCGACGCGCCATGCTCGGGTTCAGGCTCGTGGCGGCGGAAGCCGGACGCCAAATGGCGCCTCACGCCGAAGCAGTTCGCGCAAAGAATCAAGGACCAGGCCCAAGTGCTTGAAAACGGGTTCCAATTGGTGAAACCGGGCGGCACGATCCTCTACATCACGTGCTCGGTGCTGCCGGAGGAGAATACCGAGCAGGTTGCCGCTTTCCTGAGTCATCACAAGGAGATGCGAATCATTCCTTACAAGGAACATTGGGAGCGCATGATCGGCGGCGAAGCGCCGGTCTCGGCCGATGGTTCGCAGGACACGCTGCTGCTCACGCCCGCCCGGCATGACACGGACGGGTTCTTCATGGCGGTGATGAAGAAGGGATAGTTCGAGACCCATCATGGCCGGGCGTGTCCCGGCCATCCTTTGTGGGCGCCGGAAAAGGATGCGCGGGTCAAGCCCGCGCATGATGAGTTGGGGGCGCTGCCCTACATCACCTTCCGCGCAAGGAACCGTGCCATGGCGCGGAGCGTCTCTTCGCTCACGTGGTGCTCGATACCCTCGGCGTCGATGCGGGCGGTTTCCTCGGACACGCCCAGCGCCAGCAGGAAGGCCTCGACGATCTTGTGCTTCCGCCTCCCGTCCTCGGCCATTTTCCAGCCTTCGCCGGTGAGGAAGATGGAGCGGTAGGGTTCCTGCGTCACCAGGCCTGCGTCCTGCAGGCGCTTCAGCGTCTTGACCACGGTGGCATTGGCCACGCCCAGTCGCATGGCCACATCGGACCCGCGTGCTTCACCCTTTTCGTCGATCAGGTCGGCGATCAGTTCCACATAGTCCTCCGCCAGTTCGGAGGAGTGGTCGGCCCTGATCCTCTGGAAGGCGGCAGAGCGTATCTTGGACGCGCCTGGTTTTTTCGTCCGCTGCGGCAATGGGGGCTCCTCGACGATTTGAGAATTAGCCCATTGCAATAGGTTTAGCCAATGCTAAACTTTTGCTCATGGCCGACCGCGTGAGCACATCCACCGAATTGCCGGAAGAAACGGGCTGGCGCCGCGGCCGGGGCGAGCCGCCTCTGGTCGACGTGTTCCGCACCGTGCGCGTGGCGGAGAAGGGTTCGCTCTTCCGCCGGGCCATGGCTTTCGTGGGGCCGGGCTTCCTTGTGGCAGTGGGCTACATGGACCCCGGCAACTGGGCCACCTCCATCGCGGGCGGCGCGCAGTTTGGCTATTCCCTGCTCACCGTGGCGCTGATGTCCAACATCATGGCCATCATCCTGCAGTCGCTGTGCGCCCGGCTCGCCATCGGTTCGGGCCGCGACCTGGCGCAGGCCTGTCGCGATGCCTTTCCGCGCCCCGTGGCATGGATCCTCTGGCTCTTCGCCGAGATCGCCATTATCGCCACCGACATCGCCGAGGTGGTGGGCACCGCCATCGGACTCAACCTGCTGTTCGGCATCCCGCTGGAACTGGGCGTGATCATCACCGCGCTCGACGTGTTCCTGATCCTGTGGCTGCAGCGCCTGGGCTTCCGCTGGATCGAGGCCTTCATCATCACCCTGCTCGGCGTAATCTTCCTGTGCTTCCTCGTGCAGATCGCGCTGGCCGACCCGAACTGGGGGCAGGTGATCCGCGGCTTCGCGCCCACCACCGAGATCATCCACAACCCGGCCATGCTCTACCTGGCGCTCGGCATCATCGGCGCCACCGTCATGCCGCACAACCTTTACCTCCATTCCGGCATCGTGCAGACGCGGGCCTATGGCGAGAGCCTGCCTGAAAAACGCGAGGCCCTGCGTTTCGCCACCTGGGATTCGACCACGGCCCTGATGTTCGCGTTGCTCATCAACGCTTCAATCCTCATCCTGGCGGCGGCCACCTTCCATGCCTCGGGCCAGACGACGGTGGCCGAGATCGGCGAGGCGCATTCCATGCTGGCGCCGCTTGTGGGCTCGCTGCTGGCGCCCAAGCTCTTCGCCATCGCGCTTCTGTGCTGCGGCCTGAATTCGACCGTTACGGCAACCATGGCGGGCCAGATCGTCATGGAGGGCTTCCTCGACATCAGGCTGCCCGCCTGGGCGCGCCGGCTGATCACCCGGATCGTGGCCATCATCCCGGCGGCAGCTGTGACGCTCTATTACGGTGTGGAGGGAACGGGGATGCTGCTGATCCTCAGTCAGGTCGTTCTGGCCTTCCAGCTGCCCTTCGCCATCGTGCCGCTCGTCATGTTCACCCGCGATCGCGCCAAGATGGGCGTCTTCACAGCACCGGGCTGGCTCACGGTGGTGGCCGGGCTGATCGCCCTCATCATCATTTCACTCAACGTCAAGCTGCTGTGGGACATCGCTTTCGGCTGATTTCGGCCTAAACGGGGGTTTAGGGAGACCTAACGTGGGTTTGTGCAGGCCGATTTAAACCCCAGCCCAATAGATATCTCGCATTGCAGCAACTAGGTGAAGCTTGTTCGCTGATGCAGCGGACGGCCCAGCGCCGGGACCGGTCGGTCCGCGCGGGTGCACAACATGAGACAACCAAGATTGGAACATGAAATGAAGCGAGTTCTCTTTGCTCTTCCGCTGATGGTGATGGCTTCTTCCGCTTTCGCGGCAGGTCTTACGGTGACCAACCACAGCGGCCTGCCCATCGACGAGCTGACCGTGTCGGCCGCCGGCGCGAACGCCTTCGGTGCCAACCTCATGGACGGAATCAAGGAAGGCGCCCTCGATGACGGCAAGACTGTCGCCATCGCCGAAGTTGCCGACGGCACCTATGACTTCAAGATCTCCGCTCCGGACGAAGGCGTGCTCTGCACCATCAAGGACGTGAAGTTTATAGGCTCCAAGGTCGAGTTCACGGCCGAGCTCGGCAAGGCCTGCAAGTAAGCCTTCCCGCACAGGTAGCGGGGTGCCATGACGGCCCCCCGGCATCCTCCTTGCCGGAAAATCCCATTTCACGAGGTTCGCGATGAAGAAGAATTTGGCCGCCGTACTGGCCTTGGCCGTCGGCGTGGGCATCATCGGCGCTGGCGCCGGCCTCGCTGCTGGCACCGCCGACGACATGATCAACGCTCGCCAGGCGGAGATGAAGGTCAACATGAAGGCCATGAAGGACCTCGTGTCGATGCTCAAGGGCGAAACCAAGTATGATACCGCTGCCGTGCAGGCCGCGGCAAAGTCGATCACCGATGCCCAGGCCGAAGGCGTGGCGAAGGATGTGTGGAACGCCTCCTCACTGACCGGTGCCACCGTCAAGACCGGTGCCAAGGCCGAAATCTGGACTGACGCCGCCGGCTTCACCGCCGCGTGGAAGGACCTCGACACTGCCGTTGCGGCGCTGAACGCCAGCACCGACGAGGCCTCGTTCAAGGCTGCCTTCCCCGGTCTCGGCGCATCCTGCAAGGGCTGCCACGAGAAGTTCCGGCAGGCCGAATAAGGATCAAGCCATGACGCGCCGTGCCAAGCTACTGACATTCCTTGCTGTCTTCGCCGTTGCGGGGCTTGGCATTGCCTGGGGGATGAGTGTTCCTTATCCCCTGACGGCGGCCGATATCCCGGCACACACGCCGGACATTGCCAATGGTAAGGAACTGTTCAACGCGGCCGGCTGCCTGTCCTGCCACAAGCCCAGTGCCGACCTGAAAAACGTCGACGCCTCGCTGCCTGCGGGCGGCACGGCCTTCAAGACGCCGGTCGGCACCTTCTATCCGCCCAACCTGACGCCCGACCCGGAAACCGGCATCGGCAAGTGGACGGATCTCGAATTCGTCAATGCCGTGCAGCGCGGCATCTCGCCCGAGGGCGAGAACCTGATCCCCGCCTTCCCCTACACGTCCTATGCGCGGATGAAGACCTCCGACGTGCTCGACATCAAGGCCTATCTCGACTCGCTCACCCCCGTGGTGGCGCCCGAGAAGACGGCGGATATCCCGGCGCCCTGGCTGCTGCGCCGCGGCGTGGGCATCTGGAAGCACATCGCCTTCGACACGGATGACTGGCAACCGGACCCGACCCAGTCGGCCGAATGGAACCGCGGCGCCTATATCGCCAACGGGGCAGGCCACTGCAACGAATGCCACACGCCGCGCAACATGTTCATGGCCTTCGACTGGTCGAAGCAGTTCCAGGGCGGCCCGCATCCGGGCGGCGAAGGCAAGGTGCCCTCGCTGCGTGACCTGATCGGCCGTGGCAAGTATACCGACGCCGCAGACCTCACCACCGCCTTCCAGAACGGCGAGATGATGGGCTACGAGCACATGTCCTCAGGCGGCATGGGCGAGGTGCAGTCCAACCTCTCCAAACTGGCCGAATCGGACGTCAAGGCCGTGGCGGATTACATCTCCAGCCTGAAATAGCAGGGCGAGGGCCGGGGCATCTTGCAGACTCCGGCCATCTTCCTTAATGACCCGCCATGCAAGACCGCATCCTCATCATCGACTTCGGCTCCCAGGTCACCCAGCTCATCGCCCGGCGCATCCGCGAGGCGGGGGTTTACTCGGAGATCGTCCCCTTCCAGTCCGCCGAAAAGGCGCTGGACTGGCCGGGCCTCAAGGGCATCATCCTGTCGGGTGGCCCCGCCTCGGTGCATGAGGGCGGCAGCCCGCGCGCGCCGGACAAGGTGTTCACCAGCGGCCTTCCCGTTCTCGGAATCTGCTATGGCGAGCAGACCATGTGCGCCCAGCTGGGTGGCAAGGTGGAAGCATCCGACCACCGTGAATTCGGCAAGGCCTTCGTCGAGGTGAAGGAACCCAACGCGCTGTTCGACGGCGTGTGGGAAACGGGCGAGCGCCACCAGGTGTGGATGAGCCACGGTGACCGCGTCACCGCCATTCCGCCGGGCTTCAAGGCTATCGCCACATCGGAAGGCGCGCCCTTCGCGGCCATCGCCGACGAGCGCCGCCAGTTCTATGCCACGCAGTTCCACATGGAAGTGGTGCACACGCCGGACGGCGCGAAGCTGCTCGCCAACTTCGCGCGCGACATCTGCGGCTGCAAGGGCGACTGGTCGATGGCCCACTTCAAGTCGGAGATGGTGCACAAGATCAAGAAGCAGGTCGGCCTCGACCGCGTGATCTGCGGGTTGTCAGGCGGTGTGGACTCCGCCGTCACCGCCGTGCTGATTCATGAGGCGATCGGCGAGCAGCTCACCTGCATCTTCGTCGACCATGGCCTGATGCGGCTGAACGAGGCGGACGAAGTGGTGAAGCTGTTCCGCGAGGCCTATAACATTCCGCTCGTTCACGTGGATGCCTCCAAGCTGTTCCTCAAGGAACTGGAAGGCGTTACCGACCCCGAGAAGAAGCGCAAGATCATCGGCAAGCTGTTCATCGACGTCTTCGAAGCGGAAGCAAAGAAGATCGGCGGTGCGGCCTATCTTGCACAGGGCACGCTCTATCCGGACGTGATCGAAAGCGTCTCCTTCACCGGCGGCCCCTCCGTCACCATCAAGTCGCACCACAATGTGGGCGGGCTTCCTGAGCGCATGAACATGAAGCTCGTGGAACCCTTGCGCGAACTGTTCAAGGACGAGGTGCGCCTGCTCGGCCAGGAGCTTGGCCTGCCGCCGCATTTCGTCGGCCGCCATCCGTTCCCGGGTCCCGGCCTCGCCATCCGCATTCCGCATGATGACATCACCACTGAGAAGCTCGACATCCTCAGGAAGGCGGATGCCATCTATCTCGACGAGATCCGCAAGGCCGGCCTCTATGACGCGATCTGGCAGGCCTTCGCCGTGCTGCTGCCCGTGCGCACCGTGGGCGTGATGGGCGATGGCCGCACTTACGATCGCGTGCTGGGCCTGCGCGCCGTGACCTCGACCGACGGCATGACGGCGGAAAGCTATCCCTTCGACCACGCCTTCCTCGCCCGCGTCTGCACCCGCATCATCAACGAGGTGCGCGGTGTGAGCCGTGTGGTCTATGACGTGACGAGCAAGCCGCCTGGGACAATCGAGTGGGAGTAGGGGATTGGCGTGGTCTGGCGTAGGGTGGCGTGGAACATCGTATAAAAAACAATACCTTGTCGTCTCTTTCATTGATGATCAGCCTTGTATCATCAATTGGACCACGCGCTTCGGAAAGTGGTTGGATTTACAAGGCTTATTCTCCGGTTTGCCGCCAAGGTGTCCTGCCCAGCGAAGAGATTTGACGGTTGTTTTGACGGCATCTTTGATCTCCGATCTCGGAGGCTGAAAGGATACCGTCATAGATTTACGCGTGCTGCCGGTATCCAACTTTCAATTTTGAAATGCACGCCAGCCAAAACCAAAAGACTGTCAGATAGAGCGCATAGCGCTGACGGTCTTTTCCGTAGGGCGGCTTGCTCTTGAAAATGCGTTGGGAGGGGTAATTCATAGCCTGTTCGGCACGTTTTGACGCCCGAAAGGTACGACTGGCAGGCCCGTTTTTCGGAGAAGGATCTGTTGACAAATTTGCGTCATAATGGCTATAAATTACCCATTATGACGCAGAATTATAGACTCTCCATGCCGCCTCGCCAGCACAAAACCGCCAGCTTCCTGTCGGCTCATCCTGTTTTCACCCGGGCTGAGTTCGCGGCCGCTTTTGGGCATCCGGCGGGCGCGGCCAATGTTACGAGCCTGCTACGGCATCATCTGCGCGCCGGCAACATCAAGCGGGTTAGTCGCGAGGTGTTCGCAGCCGTACCGGCCCATCTGGGGCCTGACCGGATGGTAATCGACCGCTTCGTTGCGGCGAGCAAGCTGCGCACCGATGGCGTCCTTGGGTTTCACTCCGCGCTTGAGCTGCATGGCATAGCCTATTCCGAGTTCAACGAGGTCCAGCTCATCAGCGCGGGACGGACCGAACGCGTGGACCTGCCCTTCGGGGTTTGCCGCTTCGTCACTCCGCCCAAGGCCTTGGCGGCAGCCGACAAGGCCGACTACCTGACCACGATCATAGATCGGCAAGGCGTGGCGGTTCGTGTGACCGCGGTCGAACGCACGATCGTCGATGTCCTGCACCGGCCGGAACTCGCCGGCGGCGTCGAGGAAGTCCTGAAGTCGCTGGATCTGGTGCGCTATCTCGACCCGGCGAAGGTCGCCGACTATGTTGAACTACTGGACAACCGATCGCTCGCCTCGGTTTCAGGTTGGTGGCTCGAGAAGCGGCGCGGCGCGCTCGGCGTCACCGACGATGTCCTGGCGCGTCTGCGGGCCCGGCTTCCGCGATCAAAGCACTACGCGCTGAGCGCTGAACCAGGTCATGCCGTATTCATCAAGCCGTGGCGTGTGCTTCTCCCGGCGGAGGCGGTCGATGCCGCCTTTGAAGGTGTGTGATGGTCGCATCGCGAGAAACCCTTCAGGACATCGCGGCAGAGCGGCAGCTCCAGCCTGCGACGCTGGAGCGGGTGATCCGACTGATCGACATTCTCGATGCCTTTGGCGCCGATACGCTGATCGGGCCGCGGATCGCCTTGAAGGGCGGCACGGCGCTCAACGTTTTCCATTCCGATCTGGATCGCCTCTCTGTCGATATCGACGTCAACTATGTCGGCGCGGTCGAAAAGGAGCAGATGGATACGGATCGACCGGGACTGGAGGACCGGATCGAGCGGTTGATGGAATCGAAGGGCTATAACACGCGGCGCGAGCCGTCCGAGCATGCCGGAGGCAAATGGATCTACCGCTATGCCTCCGCGCTCGGTGGGGCGGGGACCATCGAGATCGATATCAATTATCTTTACCGCAGTCCCCTGTACGGCGTTGATCGCATGTCCTCGGCGGCAATCGGATCGCATCGAGCTACAAATGTGCCGGTTCTTGACATTCATGAGATCGTCGCCGGCAAGATGGCCGCGCTGGTCACGCGGCGCACCGCGCGCGATCTGTTCGACGCGCACCGGATCATCGCCATGCCGGATCTCGACTGGGCGAAGATCAAGGCGGCCACCTTGATGATCGGTGCGAGCGCCAAGAGCTTCGATTGGCGCACAGCCTCGCCGGACGACATCGGATGCGAGGTCGGCGACATCACCGGCAAGCTGACCATCTGCCTGCATGACCGGTATTTCGATCGCTTTGGCGGCCCAGCGGCCTGGATCGAGAGGGTCACGGTTGAATGCCGCGAAAGGCTCGCGCCGCTGTTTCAGTTTACAGCGGGCGAGAAGGCATTTCTGGATGGCGTGCTGGAGCGGGGTGATATCGATGCGTCGTCACTGGGTGTTCCGGAAGCCGTGCGCACCGCGATAGAGGCATCTCCCGCGTTGCGATGGAAAGCACAGAACGTCAAAGCTTGGAAATCCGGTGACAAGTCGCTGGTGCCACGCGTGAGACGAGGACGGCGACCGCATGGAGAGCCTACTCCATGAAGACCTGGCTGAGCGGAGATGTGTCGAAACGACTGGCGCTGGGCGGTGACGCCGAGATTGCGCACGAGCTTGGAGTTCGGATCGAACGGATTCGATCCCGTTTAGCCGCAAATGAAGCGGAGCGGAAAGAGCTCAAGGCCGTGCTGAGGGATCTCATGAGCCGGTGCTCGGCGGCGACTGAAAATTATTCAGCGCCCGCCATTGCAGACGCGCCGGGGGTCACGGCCGCGTCATCCACCACGGAAAAGTTCGCGCTGTTTCGGCGCCTATTCGCAGGTCGCCCTGACGTATTCCCTGTCCGATGGGAAAACCGGAAGACTGCCAAGTCCGGCTATGCGCCCGCGTGCGCCAAGGAGTGGGTCAGGGGAATATGCGGTAAGCCCCAGGTCAAATGCGGGGAGTGCCCTAATCAAGCCTTCATCCCGGTCTCCGACGACATAATCGAAAAGCACCTACGCGGCTGCGACAGTCTGCGCCCCTCTGGCGATGACTTCGCCGCGGGCGTTTATCCGCTGCTTCCGGACGAGACCTGTTGGTTTCTTGCCGCCGATTTCGACAAGGAGAATTGGGCGGCCGATGCGTTGGCCATGCTGGAAACGTGCCGCACCAAAGGGGTGCCGGCCGCCCTTGAGCGGTCTCGGTCCGGCAATGGAGGTCACGTCTGGATTTTCTTTTCCGAGCCGGTTCCGGCGCGCACTGCACGACAGCTTGGCGCTGCTATGTTGACGGAGACCATGGAGCGCCGTCCCGAGATAGGATTTGCCTCATATGATCGCTTCTTTCCAAGCCAGGACACCATGCCTGTCGGCGGCTTCGGCAATCTAATCGCTTTGCCATTGCAACGCAGGGCACGCGAGCTTGGGAACAGTGTCTTCATCGACAAGGACCTCCGCCCGTACGACGACCAATGGTCGTTCCTGGCGGCGATGCCACGGCTATCAGGCAATGTTGCATCGGAAATCGTTGCCGATGCCGAGTTGCGCGGCCGTGTTCTGGGTGTCCGGATGCCGGTCGAAGACGAGGATGCTGACAAACCGTGGCGCATGGCGCCGTCACGGCGCCCGAAGACTGGTCCGATAGGCGTTCCTCTGCCGAGCAAGATCACCATCGTGGTCGCCGATCAGCTCTATATCGACCGGGTCGATTTGCCGCCGGCGATGACAGCACGGCTCATACGGTTGGCAGCCTTCCAAAATCCCGAGTTCTATCGCGCGCAATCCATGCGGTTCCCGACCTTCGGCAAGCCACGGATCATCTCTTGCGCCGAACTTCATGCGCGTCATGTTGGATTGCCACGGGGGTGCCTCGATGAAGCCGTTGCGCTGATCCGAGGCGAGGGCGCCGAAGTTGAGGTGGACGACCTCAGGGTGATCGGCAATCCGCTTCCAAGCCGGGTGAGATTCCAGGGGACACTGTACGGCCCACAGGTCAAGGCATTCGACGCCCTCCTGCCGCATGACCATGGCGTGCTCGCGGCGACGACGGCCTTCGGCAAGACGGTTGTGGCTGCCGCGCTCATTGCGCATCGGGGGCGCAATGCGCTCGTTCTCGTCCATCGTCGCGAGTTGCTCACCCAGTGGGTGGAGCGGCTGAGGACATTTCTCGATATCGATCCGAAGGACATTGGCATCATCGGTGGCGGACGCCGGAAGCCGACCGGCATCATTGATGTCGCGCTGATCCAGAGCCTCGTGCGTCAGAGCGAAGTATCAGACCTGGTGGCGGACTACGGTCATCTTGTCGTCGACGAATGCCATCATCTCTCGGCGGCAAGCTTTGAACTGGTGGCTAGGCGGGCAAAGGCGCGGTATGTCCTCGGGCTATCAGCGACCGTAGCTCGCAAAGATGGTCACCATCCGATCATCTTCATGCAGTGCGGTCCTGTTCGACATCGCGTTGATGCGCGTGCGCAGGCCGCCGAGCGGGGGATCAATCACCGCGCCAAGCATCGAGCGACGAAGTTTCAGTTGCTGCCGCCTTTGGCTGCCTCAGATCGCCCTTCCATGCCGGCGGTCTATGCGGCCATAGCGCAAGACGAGCCGCGCAACAACCTGATCTTCGACGATGTGCTGAAGGCTCTCGAAGCAAAGCGGTCCCCTATCTTGCTGACGGAGCGCAGGGACCATCTCGAATACCTCGAGAAGCGCTTTTCGCGCTTCGTGCGCAATCTTGTTGTCCTTCGGGGCGGGATGTCTGCCGGCGAACGCAAGGCGGCTGAGGCTGCCCTACAAGTAGCCGATGACCAGGAACGGCTTATCCTTGCTACGGGGCGCTATATTGGAGAGGGCTTCGACGATCAAAGGCTCGACACGCTTTTCCTCACGATGCCCATATCCTGGAAAGGTACTCTGGCTCAGTATGTTGGTCGTCTGCACCGCCAGCATGACGGGAAGACCGAGGTTCTCGTCGTCGACTATGTCGACGAGCTGGTGCCGATGCTGGCGCGCATGGCAGCAAAGCGGCGAACGGGATACCGGGCGCTCGGTTACACGTTTGAATAGTCCGCCTCTGCGACGGAACCTGTTGGACGCTGGTGAAAACCGCAATGCGCCAATCATGGATTTCGTGAACACTGGTCGCCCGGCGTTGTTGCAAAGATGGAAGTAGCGCCAGCGCTGGGGATAAGGCATGGGGTGCCAGATTAATCCCGCATTCGCCAGATGAAACACTTATTTCTGGCAGACTTTCCACGATTCAGGTATATATATCAGTAGTTTAACCTGAACCACATGAGGCCATCATGGAGAACCTGGC
>NZ_JBAXGR010000079.1:0-14420 GCF_037139295.1 Aestuariivirga sp. | reverse complement strand
GAATTTCGCGGGGCTCTCGTTACCTCACTTCTTGGGAAACTCTTTTACGAGGTTGTCTGGCGACCGCAGTATCCTACCGTGATCAGGTCCTGGCTCTTTCCACTATCACATCGACCGAGCTCGCCCACAACGAGGTGGACGACAGAGCTAGGCACAGCTGCCGACATCCTGGTGGGGGGAAGTCCATGCAAGGAAATTCCAATCGTGGGTCTACGTCGCTCTCTAGACGATGCCCGTGGAAAACTGTCGCTCGAAATTATAAGGCTCGCCAATGTCATCGACAAAGATGCCAAGGGTGCCCTTGCACCAGCAGTCATCCTGTAATCGGTTTTAGCGTTTGATCACTGATCGCGTCACGAGAGTGCGGGCTTGAGCTGCCGCTCGATTATCCTTGCAAAAATCGATGCCCCCACGGGGAGCATTGACTCATCGAGCAAGAAAGAGGGGCTGTGCAATGGCAACGTGCCCGCATGGCCGAGCCAGCCATAGGCCCCCGGAACCTGCTGCAGCATGTCGGCAAAATCCTCTGAACCCGTCAGCAACTGCTGATTTCCATCCGTCGCATCATGGCCCAGTACATCGCGTGCAGCAGCGAGCAGGGCCTCCGCATGATCTTCTGAGTTCACCAGCACGTCGAAGACTTCGTTGAAGTGGAGATCGACCTTTAGCCCCTGTGCTATCGCCAAGCCGCCGCAAATGGTCCTCATACGTTCCTGGGCGAGTTCGCGCACGTCATGAGAAAAGAAACGGAGCGTGCCACCAAGACTGGCACTCTCTGGCAGTACATTGTATGCGCTCCCGGCGCTGATCTTTGTCACGGAGAGGACGCAAGCCTCATGGGGTGGCACGTTGCGGCTCACCACCGACTGCAACAGTTGCACCAGCGCGGCGGCGGCAAAGAGCGCATCGCGTGACTCATGAGGCATCGCCGCATGGCTGCCCTTGCCGGATACAGTGATGTCGAAGAAAGAGGCGCCGGCCATCGCCGGGCCCTTGCGCAGCGCAAAGCGGCCGGGCTTGCCGTTCGGGGCGTTGTGGAAGCCGTAGATCTCATCACAGGGAAAGCGCCGGAACAATCCCTCTACCAGCATGCGGCGTGCGCCGCCGAGACCCTCTTCGGCCGGCTGAAAAATCAGGACGGCCGTCCCCTCGAAGTCGCGGGTTCCGGCAAGGTAACGGGCTGCGCCCAGCAGCATGGTGGTGTGCCCGTCATGCCCGCAGGCGTGCATCACGCCAGGGTTCTCAGACGCGTGGGCAAGGCCCGTCTGCTCCATGATGGGCAAGGCATCCATGTCGGCACGTAAGCCAACGCGACGGTTCCCGGGCCGGCGTCCGTGGATCAGGCCGACAACGCCCGTTCCGCCCACACCCTCATGCACCTCATCGACAGCCCATCGCCGGAGCATGTCCGCAACCCGGGCTGCCGTGCGGTGCTCGGTGAAGCCGATCTCAGGATGAGCGTGAAAATCCCTGAAGATGGCAGTGAGTTCTGGCGTGCTGGCGGCAATCTGAGGAATGATGGGCACAGACAACTCTCAGGCAAGCAAAACGATGCGGCCCTCATGGATCGACTGGTCGGCTGCCAAGACGATCTTGAGGCTTTTCACAGCATCGTTCATGTGATCAGTGAGGTCGATGTTCTCGCGGATGGCCTTGAGCAGGTATCGCTGCTCACGTTCGCAGAGATCGTCATGGCTCGGTTCATCAGACATGTCGATCCGCGTATCGGGTGTCTTCATGTCGGCATGATGCCACAGGATCTGATTGGTCTTTGTGTGGGCGTTGATGTCGTCCGACTTCACGCCGCCCGAGGTTTCGGCCATTACGATGGATACAGAACCCTTGGGTCCGATCACGTCCTTCACGAAGAAAGCCGTCTCGCTCATCATTGGACCCCAGCCGGCCTCGTACCAGCCCACCGAGCCGTCGTCGAACATCACCTGCAGCATGCCGTAGTTCTGCTGCTTCACCTCGCTCGTCAGCGAGGCGCCAATGGCGTGGACCTTTATGGGCTTGGCCTTGGTCATCTGGCACATGACGTCGACATAGTGCACGCCGCAGTCGACGATGGGCGGAAAGGCATTCAGCAGGCGCTTGTGCCAGTCCCATGTTTCGCCATTGGACTGCTGGTTAAGGTTCATACGAAAGACGAGCGGTGTGCCAAGCTGCTGCGCGATCTCGATGAATTTCACCCAGCTCGGATGCTGGCGGAGGATATAGCCGATGACGAGCTTCTTGCCCGTGCGCCGTGCAGTGGCAACGGCCTTCTCTGCATTTTCTGCCGTGTCGGCGAGTGGCTTCTCAACGAAGACATGAGCGCCTGCTTCCATCGCCTTTATGGCGAATTGCGCGTGCGTGTCGGGAAGCGTATTGATCGAGACGACGTCAGGCGTCAGCTCTGCGAGTGCTTTTTCAAAGTTGTCGTATTTCGCCGCAGTTTTCAGCTCATCCGGCAGCTGGCGTTTGGCAATGCGGCGTTCACACACGCCCACCACATCGAAATCGGGAATGCGCGTATATGCCTGCGCGTGGCTCATGCCCATGTTGCCGAGGCCTACGACCAGAACCCGCAATTTCCTATCAGCCATCATCGCCTCCTATCCGATCCGAACCACATTGCCCGTACGGGCTGATTCCTCCGCCGCAAGTGTCGCCTCGAGGGCCGCCGCCGCATCTTCCGGCCGGCCGATCTTGGGCGCAATGCCCATGAGCGCACAATTGGCAAAATATTCGAATTCAGCGCGCAGTGCGCCTCCTCGCACGCCCTCGAACATCGGCCAGTAGGTGGTGTCGGGGCTGTGGAGCCTGCTGCCGTCGACAATGCCGAGGTTCGGGAAGGTGTCCTGCACGTGGATGATCCCCTCCGTGCCGATGATCGACATGCGCTCGTCGATGTCGAAGGGCGTCTTTTCCGGCATGCACCAAACAGTCTCGAGTGTCGCCGTGGCTCCGCCCTTAAAGCGATACATTGTCTGGCCGATATCAGGAAACGTGAGGTTCCGCACGCTCACCGTCTGGGAGTATGCACTCACCACGCGGTCGCTGGTGAACCACAGCATCAGGTCAGTGTCATGGATGGCATCACCCACGATTGGCCCGATCTTCTCCAGAATTGTTGGCGTCCATGCGGCCGGAATGTTGCGGCGGGACTGCAGTGCCACGATCTTGCCGATGCGCCCTTCATCGATTGCCTGCTTGGTCATTCTGTAGCGTGGATTGAAGCGGCAGATGTGCCCGACCTGCAGGATACCGCGTGTGGCATTTGCCGCGGCCATGATCTTGTTGCAATCCGCGACTGTGGAGGCCATCGGCTTTTCGAGGAACACGTGCTTGCCGGCCTTCAGGGCATCGACTGCCGGGTCGGTATGCTGGTCCCACATGGTGACGATTGATACGGCATCAATGCCCTTGTCGGCCAGCATATCGCGGTAGTCGGTGTAGGTTTTTGTTACGCCGAATTTACTGGCCTGCTCCGAAAGCCGGTCTGGCCTCCGCGTGCACAGTGCTACCAGTTCGAGGTTGGGGATGCCCACGATGGTTTCGCAGTGGATCTCGCCGAACCATCCGAGACCGATGACGCCGATCCGCAACCTGTCCATCAAAAGTTCTCCAGTGTGAGTTCGCGTGCCATCACGATATTGCCAGCCGAGAGCCCGCAGTCGACGGGCAACGCCACGCCACTGATCGCCGCTGCGGCGTCGGATGCAAGGAAAGCGACGGCATTCGCTACGTCCTCAGGGTCCACGATCCGCCCCAAGGGATACCACTTGCGCAGTGTTTCCAGAACGCTCGGGTCTTTCGCGGCACGGATCTTCCACAAGGGTGTCCGCACGGTGCCCGGCAGTACGATGTTGGAGCGGATGTTGAATCGCCCATATTCGACGGCAATCGACTTGGTGAGCGAGATCATGCCCGCCTTGGCGGCACTGTAGGCCGGGTCTCCCAACGCACCGAGTCCATTGACGGAGCCGATGGCCACGATCGACCCGCCACGATTGGCCTTCATGCCCTCGAGTACGGCATGGGCGCAATAATAGGCACTGTTGAGGTTTCCATTTACCTCATGTTGCCAGCTGTCGGGGGTGGTGCGCGCGAAGGTCGGATGCGAGGAGAAGCCGGCATTGTTGACCAGCACCGATACCGGTCCCAGTGTCTGCGTGAGTTTTGCAAAGGCCTCCGCCACACCCGCGCGGTCGCCAACGTCAACGATCGCATGGGCCATCTTCACGCCCTTGGCCCAGTCTTCGCCCATGAAGGCCTTCAGCGCCTCACTCTTGTCGAAAGCGGCGATCGCCGCGCCTTCCGCCGCGAAGCGCCTGCACAGCGCTTGGCCGATGCCCCCCGCTGCGCCGGTGATTGCCACCACCTTGCCGCTAAACATCATGGTTTTCCGCCGAAAGCATTGAGCGCATCGGCGATCCAGCCCACATTTGCCATTCGCAGGTGGCCCCAATTGTAGAAGGCCAGCCCCGCCACGTCGCCCGCGCCGAGGGCCGACACTGCTGCTAGCAGGTCAGCCTTGTTGTTAAGGTCCGGCCATGCTGGCCTGACGATGCCGCGCAACTCACCCTTGCCGCGAAGCCTGCGCTTGATGTCGAAGAGATCCGCCCTGATGCGCGCGGGCGAGGGCTCATAGAAGCAGGCCTCGATGATGCCCGCTGCGTTCGCCAAGGCCGCAAGGTCACTTCCCTCGTACCATGAGCCTCCCGTGGGACGCGACACGGAGGGAATAATGGCAACCGACGCATCCTTTCGGGCCCGGTCACGGATCTCGGCCACGAGGGAGGTGACCACGTCACAGCGCCATGCGAGGAAGGCACCAAGTTCACCGTCAGTGCGCGTATCCGCCAGCCAGAAGGCCTCTGCCATGTCAGCTGGAAAATCGATCTCGCTCGCCAGATAGTCCGAAATGTCCTTGGCCACGCGCGCCTTCAGCGGCTTGGCGTCAATCCCTGCCTTCGCCGCTCCGGCGATGCAATGGTCGCAAAAGCAGAGCCCCAATTGCTGGTCGAGCCAGCGGTTGGGCTGGTTCAGCGCGAACTCATGATGAAAGCCATGTGCATAGGGTGCAAAACCAGGCGACTCGAGTGACACGCCCGTGACCGGGTAGGACTGGGTCACGTCCCGCACCAACCCAACCGCATAGGCGCGCGCCTCGGGGTGCGACGGGCACAGGCTGTAGACATAGCGGTCGCCAAAGGCATTCGCCGTCGTGGCTTCCGGATATTGCGTGCCGAGCAGCGTGTTGTGCAGAAGCACCATCCAGGCATTGACCTTCAGCGGGCGCTGGCACAGTGCGCTTATTACCTCGCCGTGGCCGAACTCCTTGTTCGGCAACGGCTTGATCGCGCCGTAGCGGCTCATGTCCGGTTTGAAATAGACCGTGCCGTCTTCCGGGAAATAAACCTTTCCCGCCCTGCCATGCGGGCGCAGGAACTTTCCCGCGTGATAGCTCGCGGCGAATGTCACCGTATCGAGGCCAAGCGTCTTGAACCCGGAGATAGCTTCGTTGACACCTGCCTCAGCGAGGTCCCAGGCATAGGTGTAGATAGCACGGTAACTCATTGGCCGAACCAACCCTCTTGCAGATACTGCATGTATTCGAAGATCGTGTTGTACTTCCGTACGAAAACCACGCGCAGGAAGCCTCCCACCTCGAATGGCGGGATTATGATCTCCACCCCCGGCTGTTTGAGATGCTCGTCAAGGGTCGCAACGCGGAAGGCGATGTGCGGGTTGGCCTTGATCAACTCCGGCACAGTGCTGTCCGGTTCGTAACGAAGAAATTCGATGTGCTCGGGATGGGTCTTCGGGTTTGTCACCCACACACGGCTTTGCTCAACCCAGTTCTCGTCGGGTTGGACGATGGTCGTGGTAATGCCGACGTGATCGAACGCGAACATGTGGTGCCCCGCTAAAATGAAAACGGGGCGGCGGTACGGCGCCGCCCCGCATTGGGTCAGAGGCGCTTGGTGATCTCGTCGACATTCACCGCCGCATAGGCGTCCGACAGCTTGAAGCCGTCGGCATCAGCCTTCACCTTCGCCTTGTCGAAGTTGTTTGCGGCGTCGATGTAGTCGTTCTTCACCACGTCCTCGAGCTTGAAGTCGCCCTGGATCTGGCCGATCTCGCGGCCGACATCGAAGAACTGCTGCCAGCTCGACGCCAGGTGATAGCCCCATTTCTGCTGGCGCTCGTCCCAGCGACCGGCAAAAACGTTGGCGAGCTGCATCTGGGATTCGACGGCGATGTCCGGTGTCATCTGCGAGCCCAGTGCAGGGAACTGCTCCATCACGATCTGTGTTGCCGCGCGAGGGTTGTCGCGCCCGAATTCGAGGCCCATGGCCCAGCCGCGGAAGTAACGCTCGTAGAGGTCCTTCTTCGCAGCGTCATCGAAGTCCGCCTTGCGGATTACGAAGCTGTTGGCGGGAAGCTTTGAGAAGTCACGACCGAGCCAGTAGTCGAAGTCGAGGCCCTGGCCCTTCCACTGGGCGCGGAGGCCCTCCCAGGAGAGAGCAGCATCTCCCTGGCCGGACATCAGTGCGGTGCCCCAAGTCGGCCAGCCTGCATCCACATACTTGATCTTGGTGACGTCCACGCCCGCCGCCTTCAGCATCGGGTCGCAGATCGCCTGCCAGCCGGCGGAGCCCAGCACCACGGTCTTGCCCTCGAGCTCCTTCAGGCTCGCGGGTTTCTGGCCCTTGCGGAAGGCGAAGGAGAACAAGTCGCCGCCGCCCATGTGGAACACAGAGACGATCGGCATGCCCTGCGCGAGGCCCAGCGAGAAGACACCCGGCGAAGGGTATCCGACATCGGCCTGGTTCTGGTCGACGAGCTTGACCGTTGCCGTCGCATCTGACGGGCCGGGCTCGAGCGTCGTCTCGATGTCGCCGAAGTAGCCGAACTTCTTGGCGACCCAATAGGGATAGTCGTCCAGCACCTCGACCGTGCCGCGCGGGCTGACCCAGCGCACAACCTCGGCAGCATTTGCCGTCCTGTTTCCTGCAAAGCCGCCAAAGGCCGTTGCAGTAACGCCGGCTGCAGTCAGTGTCAGCAACCGGCGGCGTCCGATATTCATATGTCCAATCATGAGTGTTTCCTCCTCCATCTCGTGGACCGTTTTTCCGGGTGTAGTTGCATGAAAGCCCCCTCCCGGTTCAGGCTTCCCAGCTGGCCCATTTCTTTCCGAGCCAGAAGAAAAACACGTAGATCGATATGCCGAGGATCGCGAGGATCAGGATGATGGCGAAGAACTGCGGCATGCGGATCAGCGCGGAATAATATGTCAGCCGGTTTCCGAGGCCTTCCGCCCCGCCCACCATCTCAGCTCCGATGGTGGTGAGCAGGCCGAAAATTGAACCGACCATCAGGCCGACGATGATCATCGGCATGGCCATCGGAATGCGAATCTTGGTGAATATCTGGAAGGTGCTGGCGCCGAACGACCGGGCAAGCGCGATCTTAGCGAGGTCGACACGCCGGAAGCCCGTCGCGGAGTTAATCATCACCATGGGCCCGGAGGCCAGTGCCACGGCGATGATGCGTGGCTCACTGCCGAAGCCGAATCGCAGGATCAGGAGTGGAACTAGCGCCAGCATCGGTGTCGTGACGAGCAGCAGGATGTAAGGCGTGACCACCTTCTCGACAAAGGGGAACTGCGTGATGACCGCGGCCAGTAAGAAGCCGATGGACGCGCCGATGGCAAAGCCGATGAACAGCTCCTTCAGCGTGATGAGCAGATGCGGCCAGAGATTGGGGAATTCCGTGACCAGCGCGGTGGCGATCTGGCTCGGGCGTGGCAGTACGTATTGCGGAACGTTGAAGGCGTAGATCAGCAACTCGCTCCCGCCGATGATGATGACCGCAACGAGGATAATGATGAAGGTTTCGAACTTGGTCCGATGGTCGCCCAGGCTGAAGGAGGCGCCACTCAGCCCCACGTTGCCGTTCGCACCAGTCTTCTTGTTGAATTCCGGTATCTTGTCACCCAGTGTCTTGTCCACCGCACTTGCCTCCTGATGCCGCTGCTTACGTGATGGCCACGCGCGGGCCTGACCCGCCGCGCCCATGCTCGATGCGGGACTTAATTTCGAGAACCCGCTTGATGAAGTCCGGCTCGGTCTGGATTTCGATAGAGCGCGGGCGCGGAATGTCGATGTCGTAGATCTCGGCAATGCGGCCGGGCCTCGCCGACATCACCGCCACCCGGTCAGCCAGGAAGATGGCTTCAGCGATGGAGTGTGTGACGAAGGCGATGGTCTTGCGCGTTTCCATCCAGATTTCCTGGATCAGCAGGTTCATTTCGTCGCGGGTGAAGGCGTCGAGTGCGCCGAAGGGCTCATCCATCAGCAGGACGGATGGATTGACGGAGAGGCTGCGTACGATCGAGGCGCGCTGCTGCATGCCACCCGACAACTCACGCGGCATCTTGTTCTCGAAGCCGGTGAGGCCCACACGGTCGAGAAGCCTGGAGATCAGCGCTCGGTCGGGTGGTTTGCGCTTCAGTTCGAAGGGCAGCTCGATGTTCTTTATCAGGTTGCGCCACGGCAGCAGATTGGCATCCTGGAAGATCATCGCGATTTCCGGGTGCGGCTTCATGATGGGCTCGTTACCCAGCCGGATGTCGCCCGAGGTCAGTGAATGAAGCCCCGCCATTGACCAGAGCAGTGTGGTCTTTCCGCAACCCGAGGGGCCGAGTATACAGAGGAACTCACCCTCGCGCACGTCGAGTGATACATTGTCAAGGGCGTGCACGCCGCCACTGCGTGTTTGGTAGACCTTGGTGGCTTTGGTGATCGCCATCTTGGTCTTCAGCGTTTTCCCGGAAACTCCGTCAACCATGGTGTTCTCTGTCATCGACACGCCAATCCACCCCTCAATCTCCTGCGCGATCCGATCGGTCGGAAACACGCGACATTGGCGAGTAAACCTCGATCTCATGAAATGATGTTACAAAAATGTGGGTTGCGCAATAGTCATATTGTGAGATGCGCCGCCCGAATTGATGGCGTTAGGTTCAAGAGAGTGCATTTTAATGTGGGGTTTATCGTGCGGTTGGGGATGCTGCAGTTGCGAAGCTACCCGCTTTGTCTCCGTTCAGATGCAGTTGCCCGCTGCTCCAATACGTGTAATTTTGTTTCATCTGCGGCAAGATGAAATAGGGTGTTTGGGAATTGAATGAGGGGAAGCCGTCCAAGGTGCAGAGGGGCCGACTGCGCAAGCCGGCGACGATCGATATTGTCTCGCGGCTCGAGCGGGTCGATGCGAGCCTGTCTCCGGCGGAACGGCGCGTCGCCGATATTGTCACGGCGGACTACGAGATGGCGACGCGCATGACGATTGCCGAGCTTGCCGCGCGTGCAGAAGTGAGCCAGCCGACCGTTACCCGCTTCTGTCGGACGCTGGGCTGCACCTCGTTTTCCGAATTCAAGATCAGCCTAGCCACCACGCTCACGGTTGCCGCGGTCTATCTTCGATCGGAGCGCATATTCGATGACGACGCGGGTCAACTTGCCCATACGGTGATGATGCGTGCCGCGGGTGCGGTGCGGGAATGCCTCGACCAACTCGATACCGCCGCCTTGGGCAAGGCCATCGATGCGCTGGCGGCGAGCCACCGCATTGACATCTATGGCCAGGGTGGCGGTTCCGCGGCGCTGGTGGAGGATGCCAAGCTGCGGCTGTTCCGTCTCGGCCTCCCCGTTTCCGCCTATCAGGATGGCCACCAGCAGCGCATGTCGGCGGCAACGCTGCGGCCGTGTGACGGGGTACTCGCCATATCGAACAGCGGCCGATCGAAGACGGTGGTCGAAGCGGTGGAGATTGCAAGGTCTTTCGGAGCGAAGACGGTGGCCATCACCAGGCCCGGCACGCCGCTGGCTCTGGCGGCCGACATCGCTATCCTCGTCACCATCGCCGAGGGCACGGACGTGAAGATCCCAACGCCGTCGCGCTATGCTCATATGGCGGTGATTGACACACTGGCCGCCGGGATCGCGAAGAAGATGGGCGACAGGTCGCGTGATGCGCTCCGACGCGTGCGCTATACACTCGCACGCATTGGCGTCGCTATCCCCACGCCCAACACCGACCCCACGCCACTTATGCCCAAACACGATACGGAGGAGTGAGGTCGATGCCAGTCTTTGATGTCATCTTCCGTGATGCGCTGATCTATGATGGCACCGGCGCTCCACCACGCCGGGACAGCCTTGCCATCACCGGCGAACGCATCGCGGCGGTGGGTAGCGTTTTTCCAAATGAGGCGAGGGAGGTGGTCGAGGCCGGCCATTTGGCACTGTCCCCTGGTTTCATCGACGCACACACGCATGACGACCGCATCGTGCTCGACGCGCCGGAGATGCTGCCCAAGATTAGCCAGGGTGTCACCACCGTGATCACCGGTAACTGCGGCATATCGCTGGCGCCTGCGGTTTTCGATGATGATCCGCCGCCGCCGATGAACCTGCTGGGTGGAGCGGAGGTCTATGCCTTTCCGGACTTCGCTACCTATGCGGCGGCCCTCCGTTCGGCAGCGCCGGCAGTCAATGTGGCGGCCTTGATTGGCCACTCGGCTTTGCGCCTTGCCACCATGACAGATATCCGCCGCAAGGCGAATGAGGGTGAAATCAACCGCATGCAATCCATGGCGGCGGAGGCCATGGCAAGTGGCGCTGCGGGGTTCTCGACCGGACTGTTCTATCCCACAAATGCCGCTGCCGACAGGGCCGAGGTCGCTGCAATCGCCCGCTGCTTCGCCGCGGCGGGCGGCGTCTATGCCACGCACATGCGCGATGAATTTGCTGGCGTCCTTGACTCGATCGAGGAGTCAGTGGCGACGTCAGCCGACGCCGGTATCCGGCTGGTGATCTCGCATCACAAATGCGCCGGTCCCGCGAACTGGGGCCGCACGACGGAAACCCTTCCGCGTCTGGAGGATGCCGCGCGCCGCCAGCCGGTCAATCTCGATGTCTACCCTTATGCGGCTGGCTCCACCAATCTGCGACAGGATCTCGTGACGCCGGACTATCCGATCCGGATCTCCTGGTCGAAATCCCATCCGGAGATGACCGGCCGGATGCTCGATGACATCGCGGCAGAGTGGTCCTGCTCCCTGCATGAGGCTGCGGCGCGGCTCGACCCCGCGGGGGCGATCTATTTCCAGATGCATGAGGATGACGTCAGGCGCGTCATGTGTTCGCCGATTGCCATGATCGGCTCAGACGGCCTCCCGCATGATGCGCATCCCCACCCCCGGCTGTGGGGCACATTCCCGCGCGTTCTCGGGCATTATGCGCGTGACCTGGCGCTGTTCTCCATGGAGGAGGCGATCCACAAGATGACGGGTCTGCCTGCCCACGTGTTCGGACTGAAGGGCAGGGGCAGCCTCGCGCCTGGCAACTATGCCGATCTCGTGCTTTTCGATCCAGGGGCCGTGATCGACCGCGCCACTTATGACTCGCCGCGCCTCATGGCAGAGGGGGTATCGCGCGTCTATGTGAACGGTGCGCTCACCTTCCGCGAGGGTGGCGGCGTGGCGCAGCGCGCGGGTCGCCTCACCGGCGGCAACAACATCTGACAGAGGACCAAAATGACATACGACGCTGCAACCGAACTTACCCGTAGCTGGCTCGTCCGGCTTGATGCCGCACTCTCGGCGGGAGACGTCGCGGCGGCAACGAGCCTGTTCGGGGAGGAATGCTACTGGCGTGACTTCGTGGCGCTGACCTGGAACATACGAACTGTGGAGGGTCGCGACGGCATCTCGTCCATGCTCGTGGCAACGCTTGCCCACGCCCGGCCCCATGGCTTCGCCCTGACGGCGCCGGTCACCCGCAACGGCGACACCATCGAGGCGTGGTTCCGCTTCGAGACCGCGACGGGCCGTGGCAAAGGCCATTTGAGGCTAAGGAATGGCGAGGGCTTTACCATCCTCACCACGCTCCAGGAACTCAAGGGTCACGAGGAAAAAGCAGGCTTCACGCGCGAGAAGGGCATCGCGCATGGTGTCCGACGCGATCGCCGCACGTGGACAGAGCTGCGCCAAGAAGAGCAGCAGGAACTGGGCCGCACGCAACAGCCCTATGTGGTTATCATCGGCGGCGGCCAAGGCGGCATCGCGCTCGGTGCCAGGCTCAGGCAACTCGGCGTTCCCGCGGTTATCATCGAGAAGAATCCGCGCGCAGGGGACTCGTGGCGGAACCGCTATCGCTCCCTCGTTTTGCATGATCCCGTCTGGTACGATCATCTGCCCTTCATTCCCTTCCCGGCGCATTGGCCGGTCTTTACGCCGAAAGACAAGATGGGCGACTGGCTCGAAGCCTATGTCAAGCTGATGGAGCTCAACTACTGGGCATCCTCCGAAGTCACACACGCAAGCTTCGACGCGGGCCACAAGGAATGGACGATCGATGTGATGCGGGACGGCGAGAGGCTTGTTCTGAAGCCGAAGCATCTCGTCTTCGCCACAGGCTCCTACGGGCCGCCGCGCGAGGTGACGCTGCCAGGGGCGGAGGAGTTCTCAGGCGTGCAATATCACTCAGCGCGTCATGTATCGGGCGAAGCATTCCGGGGCAAACGTTGCATCGTGGTAGGCGCCAACAGCTCGGCACATGACATCTGCGCCGATTTTTGGGAGCACGAGGCCGCGGAGATCACCATGATCCAACGCACACCGACGACCGTGGTGCGCTCGGAGACCCTTATGGATGTTGCCTTTGCTTCTCTCTACTCGGAAGAAGCCGTAGCGAAGGGCATCGATACCGACACCGCGGACATGATCTTCGCCTCGGTTCCTTTCCGGCTGATGGCGGACCTGCAGCGCCCGGTCTATGCCGAGATCGCCGGGCGTGACGCCAGTCTCATTCGCCGTCTCAACGCGCGCGGCTTCATGACCGACTACGGCCCCGACGAATCTGGACTGATGATGAAAGCCCTGCGCACAGGTACTGGATATTATCTTGACGTCGGTTGTTCGGAACTCATCGCCTCAGGCGGGATCAGCGTGCGGAGCGGCGTAGAGATTGCGGGCCTGACACCATCGTCGGCCATTCTCAGCGACGGCTCGGAAATTCCGGCGGACATCATCGTATACGCGACAGGCTACCTGCCGATGAACGAGTGGGTGGCGAAGATCGTCTCGCGCGAGGCCGCCGATCTGATCGGTCCCAATTGGGGCTATGGCTCGGGCACCCGCGGTGATCCCGGGCCTTGGGAGGGCGAACTGCGTAACATGTGGAAGCCGCTCCGCCACGAAAATTTATGGTTCCACGGCGGCAATCTGCATCTCTCCCGCTTCAACTCAAAATTCGTTGCACTCCAACTTAAGGCGCGGTTCGAAGGAGTCAAAACGCCTGTGTTTTGAGGCGGTCTAGAGGTGCGCCAGCGCGCCACCGTGCTGCGTGAACTCGCAGGCCCTGAGTCGGGCGCACTCCCGGCGCGCTGAGAGCTTCATTCTATCCGGAATATCGTTAGGTGAACCATGGACCCAGTGCAGGCTGTGCTCGGGATCAAGGCGACGCATCTGGTTGCCGGCGTGGCGGGCGGTGTGGTTCGCGCCCTGCTTTCCGGGGGCGGGTGGCTTGCTGCCATCTCCTCCGTGGTCATTGGCAGCCTGACGGCGGGTTATCTCACGACCCCCGTCTACGCGGCGGCGAAAGCCTACTTCCCGCTGCTTGCCGGTGACGCCTCGAGCGAGCACGCGATCGGCTTCCTCGTTGGCCTCACCGCCATGCTGATCTGCGAAGGCGTGCTGCGGTTCATCCGCGCCTGGTCGCGGAACCCGACCATTCCACTCGATGAAAGGCAACCATGACGGATCTTCCGAAGCAATACGCCTGGCTCGCAGCCGAGCCCGGCCCCCGCATTCTTATCGAGGCGCTCAAGACGTACGGGACCATCGAGAAGCCAGGTGAAGGCTCCAACCCATCGATTCTGGCTTGGGCAAAGGTTACTGGGCTTGACCGCATCTACCGGAATGACGCGACCGCCTGGTGCGGTCTGTGGATGGCGTATGTGGCGCTGCAGGCCGGCTGGGACGTGCCCATGAACCCGCTGGGTGCCCGTAACTGGCTCGCCTTCGGCGTTCCCCAGCGGAAGCCCGCCCTCGGAGACGTCCTCGTCTTCTGGCGGGGCGCGTCCTCCGGCTTCAATGGCCACGTGGGGCTCTATGTCGGTGAGGACGCCCAAGCCTTCCACGTCCTCGGCGGCAACCAGTCCGACTGCGTGATGATCAAGCGCATTGCGAAGAACCGCCTACTCGGGCCCCGGCGCTGCCCGTGGAGGATCAACCAGCCTGCTGCCGTGCGACCCGTCGGGTTGGCGGCCAACGGCGCTCTATCCACCAACGAAGCTTAGGAGAACACGAGAATGTTCACGTCGATCGACAAGGCGCTGGTCGCCGCCATCATGGGCATCCTGTT
>NZ_JBAXGR010000078.1:0-14640 GCF_037139295.1 Aestuariivirga sp. | reverse complement strand
GTCATCAACAAGGATGACGGCACGGGCGAGGCCGCGGCCTTTGCCGAAAAGGTGGGCATCCCCGTGCTCTCCGCCATTCCGGCCAACGAGGACATCCGGCGCAAGAGCGCCAATTATGAAATCATCGGCCGTCCGGGCGGCGAATGGGGTGCCATGTTCGCGGAACTCGCCGAGAACGTGGCCACCGCCCCGCCCATGCGCCCTACACCGCTCGACCAGGACGGCCTGCTCGGCCTGTTCTCGGGCGACACGGTGGGCCGCAACGTGGTGCTGGAACCAGCCTCCCTTGAAGACATGTGCGGCGGCACGCTGATCGTGAAGCCGTCCCTCGAAGTCATCTACGACGCGGTGTAAGGCACATGGCAACCACCCTCATCGACAGGACGAGACCCGGAACGGAACCGGCGCCCAAGGCGGCGGATGCTGCCGGCGTGTCCTGCCATGCAGGCAAGGAAGAACTGACCAAGGCCGCGGCCGCCGCGGGCAAGAGCGAAGTGCTCGAGCAATATGCGCGTGACTATGCGCTCGGGCCCCATGACCAGCCGCAGAGCATGTGCCCCGCCTTCGGCTCGCTTCGCGTGGGGCTTCGCATGCGGCGCACCGCGACCATCCTCTCGGGCTCGGCCTGCTGCGTCTATGGCCTGACCTTCACGTCCCACTTCTATGGCGCGCGCCGCAGCGTCGGCTATGTGCCGTTCAATTCCGAGACGCTGGTCACCGGCAAGCTGTTCGAGGATATCCGCGAAGCAGTGTTCAACCTCGCCAAGCCCGAAGACTACGACACCATCGTCATCACCAACCTCTGCGTTCCGACTGCGTCGGGCGTGCCGCTGCAGCTGCTGCCGAAGGAGATCAACGGCGTGCGCATCATCGGCATCGACGTGCCGGGCTTCGGTGTGCCGACTCACGCGGAAGCCAAGGACGTGCTGTCAGGCGCCATGCTGCGCTATGCCGCCGAGGAAATCCGCCAGGGCCCGGTTGCGGCACCTCGCACCGCGCGTGGAGCTCTCCCCACCATCACGCTGCTGGGCGAAATGTTCCCGGTTGACCCCGTTTCGATCGGCCGGATGCTGGAGCCGATGGGGCTTGCCGCCGGCCCCGTCGTTCCGGTGCGCGAATGGCGCGAGCTGTTCTCGGCCTTCGATTGTGCCGCCGTGGCGGCCATCCACCCCTTCTACACGGCCTCGGTCCGCGAGTTCGAGACCGCCGGCCGCACGGTCGTCGGTTCTGCGCCCGTCGGCCATGACGGCACCGCCGCCTGGCTTCAGGCAATCGGTGATGCCTGCAACGTGGCACCCGCCAAGGTGGCCGCAGCACAGAATGCCATTCTCCCCGCCATCAAGGGTGCCCTTGCAGCAAAGCCCATCAAGGGCCGCATCACGGTGTCAGGCTATGAAGGTTCCGAGCTCCTCGTCGCCCGCCTGCTGATCGAGAGCGGTGCAGAGGTGCCCTACGTCGGCACCGCCTGCCCCAAGACGCGCTGGTCGGACGCCGACCGTGAGTGGCTGGAGGCGCGCGGCGTCACCATCCAGTTCCGCGCCTCGCTGGAGCAGGACATCGCGGCAATGAAGGATGCAAAGCCAGACCTCGCCATCGGCACGACGCCGGTGGTGCAGAAGGCCAAGTCCATGTCGATCCCGGCCTTGTACTTCACCAACCTGATCTCGGCGCGGCCCTTGATGGGCCCTGCAGGCGCGGGCTCGCTCGCGCAGGTGATCAACGCGGCACTCGCCAACAAGGCGCGCTTCGACACCATGCGGGACTTCTTCGAGGGTGTGGGCGAAGGCCATGCCGCCGGCGTGTGGGAGGAGACCCCGGTCGACCGCCCGGAGTTCCGCAAGAAATACGCCGGCATGCTGGCCGCCAAGGCCAAGTCGGAAGAGGCGGTGGGCACATGACAACCATCGCCAGAGCACAGGTGACGCCATGTTCGTGATCGATCACGACCGCGCAGGCGGATATTGGGGTGCCGTCTACGTCTTCACCGCGATCAAGGGATTGCAGGTGATCATCGACGGCCCGGTCGGCTGCGAGAACCTGCCGGTCACATCCGTCCTCCATTACACTGACGCGCTTCCCCCGCATGAGCTGCCGATCGTCGTCACCGGCCTCTCGGAAGAAGAGCTCGGCCAGCACGGCACCGAAGGCGCCATGCGCCGCGCCCACAAGACGCTCGACCCCACCATGCCGAGCGTCGTCGTCACCGGTTCCATCGCCGAGATGATCGGCGGCGGTGTCACGCCGCAGGGCACTGGCATCCAGCGCTTCCTGCCGCGCACCATCGACGAAGACCAGTGGCAGTCCGCCGACCGCGCGCTGAACTGGCTGTGGACCGAATTCGGCATCAAGAAGAAGCAGGTTCCCTCCGCCAAGCCCCGCAAGGAAGGCGAGCGCCCCCGAGTCAACATCATCGGCACCATTTACGGCACCTTCAACTCCGCCTCGGACCTGGCCGAGATCCGCCGCCTGGTCGAAGGCATCGGCGCGGAAGTGAACATGGCCTTCCCGCTCGGCAGCCACCTGGCTGATGTGCCGAAGCTGGCCAATGCCGAAGCCAACATCTGCATGTACCGCGAATTCGGCCGCAAGCTGTGCGAAGCGCTCGATCGCCCCTATCTGCAGGCGCCCATCGGGCTTCATTCCACCACCAAGTTCTTGCGCAAGCTGGGCGAGATCCTGGGACTTGACCCCGAGCCCTTCATCGCGCGCGAGAAGCACACCACCATCAAGCCGCTGTGGGACCTGTGGCGCTCGGTGACGCAGGACTTCTTCGGCACGGCGAGCTTCGGCGTCGTCGCCAGCGAAACCTATGCGCGCGGCCTCGAGAATTTCCTCGGCGAGGAAATGGGGCTCCCCTGCAACTTCGCCGTCTCGCGCAAGTCGGGCGAGAAGACCGACAACGTGGCGATCCGCGCACTGGTGAAAGAGAAGACGCCGCTCATCCTGTTCGGCAGCTACAACGAGCGCATGTACCTGGCGGAAGCCGGTGGCCGGGCCATGTATATACCCGCCTCCTTCCCCGGCGCCATCATTCGCCGCCACACCGGCACGCCCTTCATGGGCTACGCAGGTGCGACCTACCTCATCCAGGAAGTGTGCAACGCGCTGTTCGATGCGCTGTTCAACATCCTGCCGCTCGGCCCCGACATGGACAAGGTCGAGGCCACGCCAGCAAAGCGTGAGCAGGACATCGCCTGGGACGCCGATGCCAAGTCGTTCCTCGATGAATGGCTCGAGCGCCAGCCGGTGCTCGTGAGGATTTCCGCGGCCAAGCGCCTGCGTGACGGGGCGGAAGCCCATGCGCGCAAGCAGGGTTCCGCAACAGTCGCCGAAGAAGACGTACGTTCTGCAACCCGGGAGCTCGCGTGATGACGCTGCTCTCCAACCTCTTTCCTACTGACATCGGGAGATAACAGCATGTCGATGATCAACGCCCACCGCCAGGAAGACTCGAAACTGGAGTTCAGCCTCCTCATGTGGCTGGCCTTCGCCGTGTTCTTCGTGGCGATCACCGCCACCCGGCTCGTGCCGCGCAGCGTGCGCCCGCGGGTCGGCGGCCATGACGACGGCAAGTCGATCTTCGCCGCCGCCAAGGCCGCGACATACAACTCAATTCCCTTCGCGTTCATGTGAAGGGTTTCCTATTCGCAGCGCTCTCCGGAGCAAGGCGGGTAACCGGGCCGCGCGGTCACTCAGCGGTAACGGGCCCTTCAACAAGGCCCTCAGACGGAGGTCAGTAACATGGCCGATAACAAAGGGTCGGGAATTTCCGGCCTGACCGAAGCCGAAGCAAAGGAATTTCACGCGATCTTCGTTTCGAGCTTCATTGCCTTCACCTTGGTGGCGATCGTCGCCCACTTCCTGGCCTGGCAATGGCGCCCGTGGATTCCTGGACCCAATGGCTATGAAAGCACCGACCTGAGCCCGCTTCTCGGCACGCTCACGTCGATGTTCACGTAAAGGAGGATTGGATATGTGGCGCATTTGGCTGTTGTTCGATCCGCGCAGGACGCTCGTCGCGATGGCGACCTTCCTGTTCGTTCTCGCTCTCGTCATCCACTTCATTCTGCTGTCCACCGACCGGTTCAACTGGCTCGAGGGCGGCGTGGCGAAGAAGGCCGCGAGCATGGACGTCACGATCAGCGAGATGGTCGGCTGAGGCCGCCCATTCCGCAACTCTTGTGGACGGAACGGGCCTTCACCGACGCGTTCCGTCCACACACCACACCGAGACATGAGGGCCGGTTCGACCGGCAATGACAAGATCGCCGGCCTCCGCCGGCAGGAGTGACCATCATGGCCATGCTGAGCTTCGAGAAGAAATACCGCGTCCGCGGCGGAACGTTGATCGGAGGCGACCTGTTCGACTTCTGGGTCGGCCCCTTCTACGTCGGTTTCTTCGGCGTGCTCACGGCCTTCTTCGCCTCGATCGGCACCGCGCTCATCGTCTATGGCGCGGCGATCGGCGGCACCTGGAACCTCTGGCAGATCAATATCGCACCGCCGGACCTCAGCTATGGCCTGGCGCTGGCGCCGCTGAAGCAGGGCGGGCTGTGGCAGATCATCACCGTCTGCGCCACCGGCGCCTTCGTCAGCTGGGCGCTGCGCGAGGTGGAAATCTGCCGCAAACTCGGCATCGGCCTTCATGTGCCGGTGGCCTTCTCCTTCGCCATCCTGGCCTATGTGACGCTCGAGATAATCCGGCCATTCCTGCTGGGCGCCTGGGGCCATGGCTTTCCCTATGGCATCATCAGCCATCTCGATTGGGTGTCGAACGTCGGCTACCAGTATCTCCACTTCCACTACAATCCGGCGCATATGATCGCCATCACGCTGTTCTTCACCTGCACGCTGGCGCTGGCGATGCACGGCGGCCTCGTGCTGTCGGCCACCAATCCGCCCAAGGGCGAAACGGTGAAGACGGCCGAACACGAGAACAGCTTCTTCCGCGATCACATCGGCTATTCGATCGGCACGCTGGGCATCCATCGCTTGGGCCTTTTCCTGGCGCTGGGCGCTGTCTTCTTCAGCGCCGTCTGCATCGTGATCTCGGGGCCCTTCTGGACCCGCGGCTGGCCCGAATGGTGGAACTGGTGGCTCGACCTGCCGATCTGGTCTTGAGCGCGGAGGACATGACATCATGATGATCGAATATCAGAATATCTTCACCCGCGTTCAGGTTCACGGACCTGATGACCTGGGCGTGCCCATGAAGCCCGGCAACTGGCCGCGCGAAAAGGGCATCACCACCAACTGGCTCTTGGGCATCATCGGCGATGCGCAGCTGGGCCCGATCTATATCGGCGGCATCGGCATCATGTCGCTGCTCTGCGGCTTCATCGCCATCGAGATCATCGGTCTCAACATGCTGGCCTCGGTGAACTGGAACCCGATCCAGTTCGTGCGCCAGCTGTTCTGGCTCGGCCTCGAGCCGCCGCCGGCCAAGTATGGCCTGGCGCTCGCACCGCTGCGCGAGGGCGGCTGGTGGCAGATGGCCGGCTTCTTCCTCACCATCTCCATCCTGCTGTGGTGGGTGCGTACTTACAGGCGCGCCCGCGCGCTCGGCATGGGCACGCACATTGCCTGGGCCTTCGCCGCGGCGATCTGGCTTTACCTCGTGCTGGGCTTCATCCGCCCGCTGCTCATGGGCAATTTCTCGGAAGCCGTGCCCTTCGGCATCTTCCCGCATCTCGACTGGACGGCGGCCTTCTCGATCCGCTACGGCAACCTCTTCTACAACCCCTTCCACATGCTCTCGATCGCCTTCCTCTATGGCTCGGCACTGCTCTTCGCCATGCACGGCGCCACCATCCTCTCCGTTTCGCGGCTGGGCGGCGAGCGCGAGATCGAGCAGATCATCGATCGTGGCACGGCGTCCGAACGCGCGGCCCTGTTCTGGCGCTGGACCATGGGCTTCAACGCCACGATGGAGTCGATCCACCGCTGGGCGTGGTGGTTCGCGGTCCTGTGTCCGCTTGTCGGCGGCATCGGCATCCTGCTCACCGGCACGGTGGTGGACAACTGGTACCTCTGGTCGGTGAAGCATGGCGTTGCCCCTATGTATCCCTTCGACCTGACGGCCCCCATCGTCGATCCGGCGACGGCGCAATAGGAGTGGACAGATGAAACTTTCGGCCACCACCCTCACCGCCTCGCTTCTCGTCACCGTCATCGCGGTCCTGCTCATCATCCCGATGATGCTGCAGTGGGAACGCCCGCCAATGGAGTCGACCCAGCTCGGCTTCCGCGGTCTGGGGATGGACAAGATCACCAACCCGCGCCTCGCCGAGAAGGTCAAGGCCGCCAACCCGCTGCCGACTCCTGACGACCCCGTCCCCAATGACGGCGTACTCGTGAAGGACGACAAGGAAAACTACAAGAACGTGCAGGTGCTGGGCGACCTCGACACCGCGCAGTTCAACCGCCTGATGGGCGCCATCACGCTGTGGGTGGCTCCGCAGGAAGGCGACAACGCCTCCTGCGCCTATTGCCACAACGTCGAGAACATGGCCTCGGACGAGATATACACCAAGGTCGTCGCACGGCGCATGCTGCAGATGACCCGGGCCATCAACACCCAGTACAAGAGCCACGTCGCGGAAACCGGCGTCACCTGCTACACCTGCCACCGCGGCCAGCCGGTGCCGGCCAATGTCTGGGCCACCAACCCGGGGCCGAAGCAGGCAGGCGGCATGGCTGCCAGCCGCGACGGCCAGAACCTCGCGGGCCAGCCGGTCCCGGCCTTTTCCTCGCTGCCCTATGATCCCTTCACCACCCTTCTCAACAAGCCGGCCGAGGTCATCCGCGTGCAGGCCACCACGGCGCTGCCGGGCGGCACGGGTTCCGACATCAAGGCGACAGAGAAGACCTATGCGCTGATGATGCACATGTCGACGGCGCTCGGTCAGAACTGCACCTTCTGCCACAACACCCGCGCCTTCTCGAACTGGGAGCAGAGCCGGCCGCAGCGCGTCACTGCCTGGCACGGCATCCAGATGGTGCGCGACATCAACAGCACATACATCGGCTCACTGACCGACGTCTTCCCGGCCAACCGCAAGGGCCCTGAGGGCGACGTCTACAAGACGAACTGCGCCACCTGCCACAACGGCGTGAACAAGCCGCTCTATGGCTTCTCGATGGCCAAGAGCTACCCCGAACTCTCGGTTCCCAATCCATGAGGACCGCGAGCAACCCGAACCTTGTCGTTGATGAAATGACGGGAAACCTGCGTGCGGGTACAGCACGAAACGCAAGTCTGAATCTGGAGGTACAAGCTAGATGATTGACGATCCCAACAGGGTTTGGCCCACCGGCCTTACCATCAAGGAGTCAGAAGAGCTCCACAAGCACGTCATTGACGGCGCGCGTGTGTTCTTCGTGATTGCCCTTTTCGCCCATCTGCTGGCGTACATCTACTCGCCATGGCTGCACTAGGAGGGACATGACATGAACCAAGGTAGAATCTGGTGCGTCGTCAACCCGACGGTCGGCCTTCCGCTGTTCATCGGCGGTGTGGCGGTGACGTCTCTCGTGGTCCATGCGTCAGTGATGACGCACACCACCTGGATGTCGAACTTCTGGCAGGGCGCCGCGGCCAAGACGGCCGCCGTCGACACCACCATCGCTCCGGTGGCGTCGAATGTCACGAAGACCGGCGATGGCTATGTCATCACCGTGAAGGTGACACCCGATGGAACACTCGACGGCTCGAAACTGGCCGCCAAGTAGCATGACGCGGCCGTTCCGCAACGGACGGCAACGACAGCGCGGGAGGTGCGCGGACTGCGAATGTCCGCTCTCCTCCCGCACGACCATCTTCATCATCTGAGCGTCAATACGCCATGAACCGCATCAGCCAGAGCATGATGAGAGCCTGGGCCGGGCTCGGAACGAAGTATCTGCCCTTCGCGGATGCGGCGACCGAGGACGTGCCGCTGTCGCGCCTGCTGCGGCTCTCACTGTTTCAGGTTTGCGCCGGCATGACGCTGGTGCTGCTGGTCGGCACGCTGAACCGGGTGATGATCGTGGAACTCGGTGTTCCCGCTTCGCTCGTCGCCGTGATGCTGGCGCTGCCACTGGTCGCAGCGCCGTTTCGCGCACTGATCGGCTTCAAGTCGGACACCCACCGCTCCGAGCTCGGCTGGAAGCGGGTTCCTTATATCTACAAGGGCACGATGCTGCAGTTCGGCGGGCTTGCCATCATGCCCTTCGCGCTTCTCGTGCTGGCGCGCCAGGGACATGCGGCTGAGGTACCTCCTCTCGTTGGCCAGCTGGCCGCAGGCCTCGCCTTCCTGCTGGTGGGTGCGGGGCTGAACATCACCCAGACCGTCGGCCTGGCGCTGGCCACCGACCTCACCCCGCCCGAGAAGCAGCCCAATGTCGTGGGCCTCATGTATGTCTCGCTGCTGGCGGGCTCGATCATCAGCGCACTGATCTTCGGTGCGCTTCTCGCCAACTTCTCGAACGGTCGCCTCGTGCAGGTGATCCAGGGTGCGGGCGTCGCCACGCTGGTGCTCAACGGCATTGCGGTGTGGAAACAGGAGGCGCGCGGCCGGGCCAAGCCCCGCCATGCCACGGCCCCCGACCCGACATTCCAGGAATCCTGGTCGAGCTTCATGGCGGGCGACAGGGCGCTGGCGCGGCTGATCGCTGTCGGCGTCGGCACGCTCGCCTTCTCGATGCAGGACGTGATGCTGGAGCCCTATGGCGGCCAGGTGCTGGGCCTTGCGGTGTCGCGCACCACGCTGCTGACCGCGGCGATGGCGGCGGGCGGGCTCATCGGCTTCAGCCTCGCGTCCTATGTGCTCAGCCGCGGCTTCGATGCCTTCCGCATGGCATCCCTCGGCGCCATGGTGGGCGTTCCGGCCTTCCTCATGATCATCCTGGCGGCCCCGCTGATGTCGCCGGTGCTGTTCGGACTCGGCACCTTCCTGATCGGCTTTGGCGCCGGCCTGTTCGGCCACGGCACGCTGACCGCCACCATGAACAGTGCTCCGCCGGAGCAACGCGGCCTGGCGCTCGGTGCCTGGGGTGCGGTGCAGGCAACGGCTGCCGGCATCGGCGTGGCGCTGGGCGGCGTCATCCGCGACACGCTCTCCTCGCTGGAGCCCGGAAGCGTGCTGACACCCTATCTTTCGGTCTATATCCTGGAGGTGATCCTGCTGATTGCCGCCATCGTTACCATGACTGCCCTCATCAGAGGCCCCGCCGGGGCTGTTCCAGCCAACACGGCTCATATTCGATGAGCTGCCCCCCAACCCGCATGGAGAAGGAGCCAACATGAGCCACGAAATCACCCGGATGTTTGCCAACGCAACAGCGGCCAAGAATGCCGCCGACGAGCTGCGCGAGGAAGGCTATGGCGACATCAACGTGGTGTCACCCTCCGGTTCCGACGTGCCGGTGTCGGCCATTGCCGCGCAGATCGCGCAAGGCCACGTGCTGCTGGCGGATGCCAAGATCTATGCCAAGGGCGTTGCCGCCGGCCATTCGCTGGTAACGGTCCATGCCCCCTTCGGCACCGGCAAGGTGGCGGAATACATCCTCGACTCGCATGGCCCGATCGACTCGGGCATGCCGAAGGCCGCGCCCGATCGCATTTGGGACGAGGCAACACCCTTCTCCAGCACGATGGTGCTGCCGGTGCTGATCGACGACCCGGATCCGGCCTCGCGGGCAATCGGCATTCCGGCGCTCACCTCCAGCGACTGCGGCCTGTCAGAGGCCATCGGAATGCCGCTGCTGACCAACGGTGTGTTTGGCGATCGCGGCAAGCTCGGCCTCCCGTTCCTGTCGAACAACCCAACGCCGCTCTCCTCCGCACTGGGCCTGCCGTTGCTGACCAAGCGGCAGTAGCAAGCGCTCCGCCACAGCATTCGCCTTCATCATCGCCGGGCGTGACCCGGCGATCCCTTTTGGCGGTTCAGTAAAGGATGCCCGGGTCGAGCCCGGGCATGATGAGAGGGGTGGAGGACGGAAGGCCGTTAGAGCAGTGGGGCCCTGCCCAGCGCCTTCAGGTCCTTCGACCCTGTGGCAAGGCACGCAATACGCAGCGCGTTGGCGAAGGCTTCGACGTGGGCGACGACGGCCTCCGTGCCTTTCATGGCGGCGGGCAGCAGCGATGCGGCCTGGCCTGCGAGACTGGCGCCCAGTCGGATGGCCCTGGCGGCGTCCAGCCCGTGGCGGATGCCGCCGGACGCGATGAGCGGCGTGTCCGGACACACAGCGCGCACCTCCGCGAGGCAGACGGGCGTGGGGATGCCCCAGTCACGGAAGATCTCGCCGAGGTTCTGGCCATCGGGCTCGCTCAGGCGCGCGCCTTCGACGGCGGCCCAGCTGGTGCCACCGGCGCCTGCCACGTCGATGGCGGCAACGCCACAGGCGACGAGGCGGCGCGCCACCTCTCCGGAAATGCCGCTGCCCACTTCCTTGGCGATGACGGGCACCGGCAATACGCGGGCCAGCTTTTCGATTGCGGCCTCGACACCTGCCCAGTTGCGGTCGCCACCCGGCTGCACGGCTTCCTGCACGGGGTTGAGGTGGAGGATCAGCGCATCGGCCTGAAGCTGGTCCACCGCGCGGTGGGCCTCCTCCAGCCCCATGCCATTGACGAGCTGCACGGCGCCGAGATTTCCGTAGATGGGAATTGAGGGCGCGATGCGGCGAAGCTCAGGCCCCAGGCCCGAACTGTCCTTCGTGGTGAGCGAGATGCGCTGGGAGCCGACGCCCATGGCGAAGCCCAGCTGCTCGGCCGCTTCGGCGATGGCGCGGTTGATGCGGTCGGAGACGTCCGGGCCGCCGGTCATCGACGAGGCGAGGAAGGGCAGCCGCAGCGGGCGCCCGAGGAACGTGGTGGAGAGGTCGATGACAGCGTAGTCAACCTCCGGCAGGGCATTGTGCCGGAAGCGCACATGATCAAACCCGGCGGGCACGCTGTGGCGTGCCGCGCCGGCCAGGACGATATCGATATGATCGCGCTTGCGGCGCTCGATCTCGCTCATGCGGCTAGACGCCTGAGCCGATCAGGTGCCGAGCGATCAGGGATTGGCCGCGAGATAGGCGATGATGTTCTGCACATCCTCAGGCTTCTTCAGGCCGCCGAAGGCCATCTTGGTGCCGGGCACATAGGCCTTGGGGTTGGGCAGGTAGGCGGTGAGAGTCGCTTCGTCCCACACTTGGCCCGCCGCACCCTTGGCAGCCATGGCTTCGGAATACTTGTAGTCCGGCACCGAGGCGGTCTTGCGTCCGACAACGCCCTTCAGCGTCGGGCCGATCTTGTTCACGCCCTTCTGGTTCTCGTGGCAGGCCTTGCACTGGGCGAAGACCTTTTCGCCGGCGGCGGCATCACCCGCGGCATGGGCCGGGGCGGCGAACAGCACGGCAGAGGCCAGTGCGGCGAAGACGGCTTTCTTGATCATCGGATATTCCTTCACGGTTTGACGTCAGTTCAATCGGAGGAAGGCACGCCCTCGGCATGTCTTGTAGCGCTCAGTCTTAGAACCACATCGGCCAGATGCGCAAGCAGTCCGCCAACCAGGTAGATTGCGACAAAGAGCCATCCCGATTGCTGCAGCGCGGCGCGCAGCGCCAGCACCAGACACGCCCCGGCAAGGCTATTTGCCACAAATGACAACAGGAGGAAGGTCCTTTGCCTCCGCCAAAAGTAGTATCCCGCAACGGCAATCTCGATGGCCAGCACCACCAGCATCACCGTCGCGATCTGACCTGAGTATACGAATTGCTCCATGGCCGGATCACCCGAAGGGCCCGTTCATCTGCACGATGCGCAGGTTGAGGAAGGAGGCGATGGATACCCACAGCAGATAGGGCGCCAGCAGGATGCCCGCCCAGGTGGACGCCGAGCCCAATACGATGACGAGGCTGAGCACCGAGAACCACAGCAGCACAACCTCGCGCAGCGCCCAGTCGGGGCGGCGCATCTTGAAGAAGATGCCGCTCCACGCGATGTTGACGATGGCATTGATGGCCAGCACCCAGAAGATCATCGGCCGGGCACCCGTCCCCTCTGCCGCCTGCCATGCAAGCGCCGTGGCGATCACCGCCAGCACGAAGATCGTTGTCCACACCGGGCCAAAGGCCCAGTCCGGCGGCTTCCACGCGGGCTTCTTCAGGGTGTCATACCAGTCGCCGGTCTCGGTCAGCACCGCACCGGCTATGGCAACGACAATGGTGACCGCAGAGGCAATGCCGAGCGGCCAGAGGAATTCGGGTGTCCAGCTCATGTCGGCCGGACAATACCCAAAAGATGCGCCATGTCCTTGAGGAAAATCTTGACGTGGGCGATGGGTCCTTTGCGGGACAGTTTCTTCTCGGTGTAGGACTCCCAGGTCAGGCGCTGCACGTCCTTGTCCTCGCACATCTTCACGAAGCTTTCGCGGCGCTTGTCGCTCGAGTACCAGAAATACTGCATGATGCCGAGAATGAAGAAGATGCGGCCATGCTCCTTCATGAAGCGCTTGCGGGCGGTTGCCAGCTGGCGCGCATCGCCCGTCTTGAGGAAGCCGATGGCCGCGTCTGCCGCCAGCCTCCCGCCCAGCATGGCATAATAGATACCCTCGCCCGAGGCCGGCGCCACGACGCCCGCGGCATCGCCCGCCAGCACCACGTCGCGGCCATTGTCCCAACGCTTCAGCGGCTTCAAAGGAATGGGCGCACCTTCGCGGCGTAGCGTCTGGCCGTCAAAGCCCATCTGCTGGCGCAGGTCGGCGACCGCACCTTTCAGCGAGAAGCCCTTGTTGGCACTGCCCGTACCAACGCTCATCGTCTTCCCATGCGGAAACACCCAGGCATAGAAGTCGGGCGACAGGGCGCCGCTGTAATAGACGTCGCAGCGGTCGGACTCATATTCCTCGGACCGCCCTTCGGGCGCCTCGATGATCTCGTGATAGGCGAAGACGTAAGGCACCTTGTGCGCGCCGCGCACCGTGTCCTTGCCGATCTTCGACAGCGCACCATCAGCCCCGATCACGCAGCGCGCGCGCAGCGTTCCCGGTGTTCCGTCCTTCTCCTTGTAGTGGACGGTGGCAGTGCCATAGCCATCGCGCGAGAAGCTTTCATAGGTGCCGGTGCGGCGCTCGGCACCAGCACTCGCGGCGCGTTCACGCAGCCACTCGTCGAAGGGGCCGCGGTCCACCATGCCGACATAGGAATTGGTCACCGGCATGTCGACCTTGCGGTCGGTCGGCGAAATGATGCGGGCGGAGAAGATGCGCGCCACCAGCATTTCCGGCGGAATTTCGAAGTCGCGGATGCAGCGCGGCGGAATGGCGCCACCGCAGGGCTTGATGCGCCCTGCCCTGTCGAGCAGCGCAACCGTCAGGCCCGCCCTGGCGGCATCATGTGCCGCGGTGGCGCCCGAAGGTCCGCCGCCGACCACCACGAGGTCAAAAATCGTTTCTGCCAGCATGTTGCTAACTCCCGCTTGCCTGGTGTCGCGCAGCGAGCACCAGGGGGTTTGCCGTCTCGCCGAAGCCGTCCTTCGCACCCACCGCTGCGGCAAGCAGTGCCGCCACGATGAAGAAGCACGCCTCGACCGCAAAAACCGTCGCATAGGCCATGACCGGTGAGCCCAGCACCATGCGTGAAATGTCGGCCAGTGCCGTTCCCGCAAAGCCGCCGATGCCGAAGGCGATTGCCTGCGACGCGCCGAACAGGCCCATGCGCACGCCTTCACGTGATGTGCCGTTGTTGGCCATGTTGAACATCGAACCGATGGCCGCCACCGCGAACACGCCGTTGCAGAAGCCCAGCGCGAAGACCGATGGCTTCAACGGCCAGCCGGGGCCGACCTTTGCCGCGGCCACGAGGCCGACGAGGGCCAGCGCCGAGCCGAGGCAGCCCAGCACCGTCCAGTTCCTGAGCGTCATCAAGCGCGGCAGCAGCGTCGAGGCAGCCCCCACCAGCACCATGCCGAGCAGCGCGAAGACGACCAGTGACGCACCGCCCGCCCCCGGCCGCGTCATCTTCATGAGTTCGCGTTGAAGCTCCTTCATCGCCTTCGGATCGAGCTGGTCATCGTTGCCGCCAATCCTTGGGAATGGCCCCACCGAAAAACCTTCGCCACCGGGAGCCATGTCGGGACCATCGTCCCCGTCTTCGTCTCAAGCGAAGGCCGGTGTCGGTTCGAGCCACGACCACGGCGGCGATTCGCGCGACGACGCGAAGTCACCCATGTCGAACATCGGCTTGTAACCGAGCATCGTCAGTTGAATGAGTGCCCCGCCAAGATGCCGATCGACAGATAGACGCACAGAAACTTCCACCAGCCGAGCTTCCCCTCGACGACGATCCCGAACGCCCACAGGAAGAACATGCTCGCGAGCAGATGCCCGATCCCGAAATGCAGGAAGTTTTAAGCGACCCACTCGAGCGGATGCAGCCCGTTGCCGTACTGCAGCAACCACCCTTCGTCGTTGTAGCCCATGCCGGTGATGGCAAACGTGATGCAGTTGATGACGATCAGCACGATCGTCATGTACGGGAAGTGATGGATCGGAGCATCAGTGCTGTACGGGATAATCATCGATGATTCTCACGTTCAGGGGTTTGTTGAATGCGGCCACGGTTCAAGCAGTTCACCGTAGAAAAGAGTTTCACGTCGCCTCGTCACGGCCAAAG
>NZ_JBAXGR010000077.1:0-15269 GCF_037139295.1 Aestuariivirga sp. | reverse complement strand
GGAGCCGGGGCTTTCCTCGTGGCGCAGCGGCCCTCCTTCTGGCTCGAGTTCGGTGCATGGCTGGCGAAGGCGTGGCGCTATGTCTCGAAGAGGATGCCGCCGAAGGAGGAGGCTGCGTGGCGCGCGGCCGAGTGGCGGGGGCAGGGGGATGAGTGGTTAAAGCAGCGGTGCTGGGTGAGGCGGAAAACGCAGACTTGAGGGGCGGTGCAAAAGGCTAAGGCCTCCCCCAAAGCTCTCCCCGCGCGGAAGTCCTGCGTCTGAACGCGGAACCGTTAAACCCCGACGTCTGTACTACTGCGGCAAGGCCGCAGAACATCAAACTCAGATGCGCCAGATCCTCTCTTCGATCACGCGCCCAATTGTCTCAAATTATCTGACGACGGACACGCACAGGCCGGCGACCCCCAACGGGGTCGGTGCGACTTCGCTTGCCTCACTTACGCTTGCGGCCTGCCGTCTTCTTGGGAGCTGCTGACTTTTTACTAGCGCTTGCCGCCCTACCAGGCTTGCGCCGGCTGGGCGCACCGGCGGGCTCTGCTTCCTCGTCGGCGGTCACCTGCACGTCGCCCTTCCGGAAACTGATCCGCCTCTTGGTCTTGCGTTCGGGCTCCGCGTCCTGCGGCGCTGAGGAGCGCGCAGAGCCGGCGGCGCCTTCATTGTTGATCTCCCTGGCGCCCCACTCCTCGGCATCAATCGCCTCGTCAAAGCCAATGAGGATAAGATCACCCACGTGGACGTGGATCGAAATTCCCTCAGAGCCTTTGCGCCGGCCGGTGACTGCATTGGTAATCGTCTGCGTGGCCTTTGCCGTGCTGTCGATTAAGTTGGCATTCCTCGACATCGTGGGCTTCTTTGCCATGTCATTTCCTCCTTGAACGTTGGGTGGGTGGCCGTGCCAGATTACTGGGCTAGCCGCTTCTGTGTGAACGCAATGGCTTCGCGCGCCCGGCCGAAGGCGGCGCGCAGCAGGTAGTAGTCTTTCAGGTTCTCTTCGGCGACCCAGTGCCCAAGGATTTCCGCCTCGAAAGCGTTGATGCTGCTAACCAGCTCGTTCAGCTCATCCTCGTCCTGAGCCTCGACTACGCGTTCCTCGTAGCTGCGGAGCCGTTCGAAGTTGTGCATGATGTTCCAGCGGGCGTGGAACTCTCGGTAATGCATGAAGGTGTGGAAAATTGGGTAGCCGAGCAGGAATGCGCCCAGCAGCCAAATCCAGATGCGTTCAACCAGTGAGGCGTAGAAGATCGGCAGATAGGAGAATATCGTCGGCACCCCATCGTTGAAGTAGCGCTCCGCCACGGGGCTCAAGGGAACACTCTTGTCCAGGTATGTCGGGAAGGTCACGCCGGCCGAGAGGTCATCATAGTGCGAGGACTGGTAGTCTCGCGCGGCGAGCAAGAAACCCCATTGCAGTGCGGGGTGCAAATCCGCCTCGATCAGGAGCGTGACCGTCGTGCTCAGCAGTGTCAGGTCCGTCGGGGGACGGGTATTGCCAATGTCAAAGTAGCCAGCGGGGAGCTTGAGCTTCGAGAGATAGGGAAGCTTCTCGACATAGGCGTCAGCGAGCTGCCAGCTGAAGAGTTGCAGGTCCGGGCTGGCGATCAGCTGCTTGATGTTCTCCGATGCAATGCCATCGACAGTCCACATGGCGTCAATATCACCCTTCAGCAGTGCGACCGCGGCGTCGGTGTCCGTGAGTTCAAGAATCTGAATGTCACCGACACCCGGAGGCTTCGCGAGTGCATAGAGTTCCCGCATGAACCTGTTCGAGAAACTACCAGCGGGACCGATCGACACGCGCTTGCCTGCCATGCCAACGAAGGGGCCTGGTCCCGAGATAGTGGGACCCCGGTAGAAGAACCAGCCGGGCGCAAATTTTATGCTTCCGAGGGACTGATATCGCCCGTTGTTCGCCTCAATCATGCTGCCGGCCAGGACGAAGCTGGCATTCAGCGGCGCGCTGTCCCTCTGCAGCTGGTCGGCGCTGTCACCGATGTGCGAAACATCGGCAAGGTCGAGGTGCAGACCGTCCTTCTCAAAGAAGCGTTCGTAGCTCTCGGCGATGTCGCGATAGCTCGATCGGGACTGCGCATAGCCAAGGACCGCCGTGCTGTTTGTGCCGATGTCGAGATAAGCAAAAAGACCAAGAATAGCCGCTCCCGCAGCAATCCACAAGATTAGGTAGTAGCGAACCCACTTACTGAATGACTTCAGCTCATCTCCGAATTCGTATCGAAAATAATAGAAGAGTTCCTGGACGAAATTCTCGGGATGCTTGCTCATCAGTATCGTTCTATCGGTCGATTTCGAGTGGCATCATGAGGGAATTTCCGATCCCTTGCCACATGGTTTCTACTTACTTGTCGCATCCAGTGTTTGCGCCTTCCTGAGTTCACGCCTCTCCGTGCGCCGCTTTTGTCGTGAGGCCTTCGCTTTGATCCACTTGCTGGTGGACGCGCGGAACTTCTTGATCATGCGGAAGGTCGGATAACCTAGGATAAAGGTGCCGGCGAGCCAGATCCAGATCCGTTCGACGATAGATGCGTAGAAAATTGGCAAATAGGAGAAAACTGTCGGAACACCCTCGTTGAAGTATTGCTCGGCGACGGAACTTATGGGCACGCTTTTGTCGATATACTTGGGAAAGCTCACCTCCCCGGAGAGTTCGTCGTAATGGGATGCGTAGTACTCCTGCGCGGCCAGCAGAAAGCCCCATTGCAGGGCAGGGTGTAGGTCTGCCTCGACCAGGAGCGTCACGGTGGAGCTCAGCAATTTGACGTCCTTGGCGGGTCGTGTATCGCCGATATGAAAGTAGCCTGCGGGAAGTATCAGCCTCGAAAGATAGGGCAGTCTTTCAAGATAGGCATCAGCCAGTTCCCAGCTGAAGAGATGAATATCCGGGCGGCTGATTAATCTACTGACGTTGTCGGATGCCGCGCTATCGATCATCCAGACCGCGTCGACGTCGCCCCTCAGAAGTGCTGCCTTTCCATCACTGTCGGTGAGCTCAAGGATCTCTGCCGGCCCTGCGCCCGGGTTCTTTCCAGCGTCGTACAATTCTCGCAGGATGCGATTGGAGAAGCTGCCCCTCGGCCCCCCGGAAATGCGCCTGCCGGCGAGAGCGGTGAAAGGGTTCGCACCCTCGATCGCAGGGGCACGGTAAAACAGCCATCCGGGAGCGAGCTTGATGCTGCCCAGAGAAACAAGCTTTCGCGTGTCAATGCTCAGCGTGCTGCCGGCCAGGATGAAGCTCGCATTGATGGGTGCAGCCTCCCTCTCCAGTTGATCGGCACTCTCGCCGATATGTGACACATCCGTGAGTTCAAGATGGAGCCCGTTACGCTCGAAAAACGTCCTGTAGAATTCTGCGAGGCTGCGGTAGCTCGAGCCGAGCTGAGCATTGCCGAGGACGGCCGTCTTCTGGGTCGCGGTCGTGAGGTAGATCCCTAACCCGACAACGACCAGAGCTCCGAAAATCCAGACGGCGACATAGTACATCACCCACTTGCGGAACGAGGTCACCTCATCCACGAGGTCGTACCGGAGGTAGTGTAGAAGCGCCTGAAGGAAGCTTCTCGGATGCATTCTCATGTGAAGGACTTTTATCTGAGCTCTGGCTTCATATGCCATTGTCGTTCCCCAGACAAATGGCGGTAGTTACTTGTGTGCATCGGGTTAAGGGAGACGATCCCGGGGGTACCTTGAGCCTGTTAAATCTGGCGGGTTGCGGCGTACACCCTTCTATGCAGTGTTTTTACTTAGTGGATGGGGCTGCCGGCACGCGAGCTGCGTAACGTAAAGGCGTACAACACCCTCTGCCCGCATGGTTCGCTGGGCTATCGTCCTCCAACTCCAGAAGTCTTCATTCCGCAGTCCGCGCGGGAGGCTGCGCTACCCCGACAGGCTTCGCCGACTGCGCTGGCGCCTAGGCCACCCATGCACTAACATTCAACCTGGTCCACTCGTTTGGGGCCGATCACCAGGAGAGGCTAATCAGCGCCCAACGTAGTGAGGAAGTTGTCTTCGTACGCTGCCGCGTCCGCCTGAAGGCAGACGTCCACGTAGGTGCCTGTCAAAGACACGACCGTTGCACCCGCAGCATTATCATTCAAGGGTTTCCTTCGCTCGCCCTCAAAACTGGAATAGGGAAACAAGCTCATCGGTTGACCGCTTGGCACGCCCGTGTCACTGCCCGCGTCAGTAGTCACTCCAAGATGTAGCCGTTCGACTTTGTTACATAGATCGGGATTAAGAGAAATCACTGCTGTCAGCGGATCCCAGTGATAGTATTCTCCATTGTTCACGGACTGACTGATCCACGTGAAGGTACGATTTACGAATGCTCCGAGCGCATTCTTGCGCAATTGCTCCGTGCGTCGGATGAATGCTTCCGTCAGCGGTAACTGGTTGGTGGCGTCAAGTGGCACTAGCTTAATCGGGATCCCACTCTCGAAGACGATCTTGGCTGCAACCGGATCAATGTAGTAATTCCACTCGGCCTTTGTATTGCGGAGAGTGTCGGTAAATCCAGGCACCCGAAGATTTCCCTCGGCGTGAACTGCACCCCCCATGGAGACGACGACTTTAACCTTTTTCTTCAAGTGGGGCGAAAGCTTTAAGACCGTGGCGATATTCGTCATGCTTCCGATGGCGAGGATCAGGACCGGCTCCGGACTGTTCGCGAGGAGGTCAGCCAGCAGCGTTGGCCCGTCAACGTTGCTTTCTTCATGCTGCGGCGATAATGCAGTTTCCCCCATTATGTCGGCGGCATTCCTGCGCCACAATTGCGGATAGGAGGCATAGCCGTCCATCGGCCAGGTCGAACCGCACCCAACGGGCCTGTCGGCGTCTTCAGGCGACAGGCCAAGAAGATATCGAGCGTTTCGAACCCCCTCATTGCACGGAGCGAGACCATTCCCTACGATGGTAACACCTAGCAAATTGGCCTTGGTGCTGCTCACTACGTACGAAAGTGCCATCCAGTCATCAGTGCCCATGTCAGTATCAACGATAATCGGAATTTGGCCGTCTAGACCTTGAACTGATGAACCTCCCGACGTGGCGCTTTCAACTTGAAGCAGTGCAAGAAGGGCGAAACCTAAAACGACACTGAGAATACTAGGCAGAGGCATCAACATAATCCTTGTCCCAATCCGATGATGGAGTCCCTCAAATAGACGACTATGCGCTAACACAAGAGTGACTATTGCATATCCAGATAGCCATCAAAAGCGTTGCAGTCATTGGTGCCTACTTCTGTTTTTCCAGCGAGTTTGACGGTTCGATGTAGGCGTTCGTCTGGTTTCTGCCGAAGTGCGCCGCTTCGAAGTTGTCCTGAGATCAAGAGATGGGCGCATCGTTAGCAGGCGTAGGATTTCGCGCTAGGTGCAGTTGTGCAGAGAACCCGACGGGGTGGTGAAGCTGGTTGAGGTATTCAAAAGACTCTTGGGCGTTCAAGAAGCGTCCAGAATTAGTGCCGTACCGTCGTTAGCGGCTATTTCGGTTTCTGCCCGGAAGCCTCGTGCTCGGCGAACATCTTGTCGGTGAGATCGGCCAGAACGCCCCCTAGCAATAGCTTGTTGGTGTAAAGCGGATGCGCGGCGGCGACGATGTCGGCAGAACGGATGTTGATGTTGGCCACGTACTTACGTACGTATGCCGTGTCGGAACCATACACGATACGTGGGATGCCCGCCCAAACCATGGCGCTCATGCACATCGGACAGGCTTCGCCGGTCCCGTACATTGTGAGATGTTCCCAACCTTGGTTGCCATTGCGCGCGATGTAGTCATTCATCGCGACGACCTCGGAGTGAAACATTGGATTTGCAGCCATGTTCACCACGCCCTCGCCGACCACGTTGCCCGTTCGCTCGTCGACGATGATGGATCCGAAAGGCCGTCCCGGATTGCGGTTGGCCTGCTCAATAGCGAGACGCATGTACTTCTCGTGCCGTGCCATGTCGGCTGGGGTCACGGGCGGTGCTTTCGTCTCAGCCTGCGCGAGCGTTCCTGCGATCGTCACTCCCGCCGTCGCAATCGAAGCGGCAATGACAGCACGTCGACCAACTCGTCTTCTCATTGGAACGTCTCCCTCACGCAACGTCAGTTGAGGTTTTGGCCTGACCGACATTTTGTACCAAGTCGAGTGAGAGACTATGGAAAGTCTGCGGTTCCGTCGAGTGCGGGGCGCGGCGCGATGGTGACGTGCTCTTGCGGACGGTTGCGCAGCCTCCCGCGCGGATTGTGGAATGATGACCTCCAGGACTGCCTGGCCAACGGGGGTTTGGTGATCCTTCCCTAACCGCCATTTCTGAACCACACGAAATGAGAGAAGATAGCCTAGAAAGGAGAAGGCCTAGGCCGAAGTATCGCAAAGGTGCACCCTACACGCCTCGTTTCGTCGGCATGCTTCAGGATCGTCAGTTTGCGCTGAGTCTAGCGATCGTTCCAGGTCATCTAAGACAACCTTCTAGCCCAATAGGGCTATGAAACAGGATGTTTCGCAAAATCGTACATATCCACAATCAGGGCAACTCACGATTATTAGGCGATTGGACTACCGCAACTCGTCGAGTGTCGCCGGGCCCGATCCGCCGGAGACCAGGGCTGGCCATTGCTTAGAATTGAAGGGAACTGCGGGAGGAAGAAAAGGTTCGTGTCCGCGCGCTTTCATCTCCGCGATGATGGCCTTGCGAGCGTCGGTTCCCATCAACTCATAGTCCATCACGTGGTAGTTGTTGAAGAATAGACCGCCAACCGAGCGGTCGGAGATGATGCGCACCAGCGACGTCATCATGTCCTCGGGTGTCGTCGTGAAAGAGATCGTTTCAATGAGCATCAAGCGGTCGTTGATTGCTTCGGGGCCGAAATACTGTGCCAGCACGCTAAACAGCACGTTGTTCTGGCGTGCGACATAGATTGTGTTGCTTGCCGCATAGGCGTCATCGAAGCTTCCACCCAGATCCTTCTTCCAGCCGTCTAGCACCTTCATCCAGTGAGCTACTTGCGTTTCGGCTGCCCAGGCGATGGCATGGCGCAGAAAGGGTGCCTGTTGTTTGGCAAAGGCTTGTACGGCTTCTGCAGTGATGATGCCGTGCTTGAGGCAGGCTTCCATAAAAGCGATGTTGTTGTCCAGAATGGCGCGCGAGTTGGGACGCCAGTCATCGGGCATGTCGACCGCATCGATGCCTTCGCGCGCGCTCTCCATCTCAGTGAGGTATGCCTGCATGGATGCAACCCAACTCTTGTTCTCGGGATGTCCGACATAGGGCAATACCACTAAGGAGATAGCCATGGTGCTATGGCCCAGTGACTTCATGACCTGGTATACCTTCGGAACGGGGGGGGCATCGACGCGCTGCTCGCCAGGTTTGTAGAGGACCATGCGCCCGCCAGCAGAAGAGAATAGTGCCAGTATGACAGGGTGCCGAGCGAGGATGTTGTTGCGGAAGGTTTCCCCTGCGCTCTCGTAAAGAGAAAACATAGAGGTGTTGAGCCGCAGCACATTCTGCGTCGCGATTTCGCTGGCCGATGGCGTGGGCGCGTTGCCGGAAATGGGCTTGAGGTATTCATCCAGACTGGAGGACATGGCTGGCGATCCGGCGGCGATTGCTGTGCTCATCAAGAGCCCAAGAAAAAGATGCTTCACAAGTCTCTCCTATTTTCACGCTTGAATGTTGCACTGTAAACGCATCACCGCAGGTTCTGCCGCTTTCCCGGTCGTGATCACGGGCATTCAGCACCGGTGTCGACCCATGTCTGAACCAGCGCCTTCGCCTGCTCTTGCGTGCCCGGAGCCGGTGTGCGGCCAATGCCGGGGTTCCAACCCCATCCCACCAGCTCGTCGTCTCCGATGTGGTGGACGAGATCCGCCAGCGACTTTCCACCGTTCAGTTTCGGATCGCGCATCTGCACGCAGATCTGCGAGAGCGTCTTGCCTTCCCATGTCATTTCGCTGGGTGCCATGAGCCAGGGCTTGTTGCCTGGCATGCGGGCTGGATCGAAATTGGTGGCCAAATGGCAGATCGGGCAGCGCATCGCCGGAAGGCCCAGGCCATCAGGGCCGCGGAACACCGGCGGCTGGTGCAGCCGGCCGCTGTCGCCCTGGCGTGGACGATCATTCGCCGCATGACAGTTCATGCAGCGCGGGCTGGTCAGTACCTTTCCAATCTCGGCAAACAGCGCGAGCGAGTGCGCCTTGGCGTTGGCTATGCCTGCAAAGTTCTCCGCCGGTGCGAGCGTCAGGCGCAAGGACCCCGCCAAGGCTTTGCCCGCCATGAGGTTCGCCGCAATAATGGCGGCGCAGGAAAACAGGAAGGCGAGTATCAGTCTTTTGCAGTCGCTCTTCATTGCGTGGACTTCACAACAGATAGCGGGCGGGTTGAGCGAGGATCACGTCGCGCACCGCCTCATGGTAGCGCACATAGCCCGTGCAGCGGCAGAGATGGCCATCGAGTGCTACGAGTATCGTCTGTTCCAGAGCCTCGCGCGCCACGGGCTGGTGCTCCAGACGCTCCAGCAGCACCTGCGCCTCGTTGAGAAATCCCGCTGTGCAATAGCCGCACTGGAAGGCGAAGTGGCGGATGAATGCCTCCTGAAGCGCGGTGAGCTGGCCATTGCTGGCATGCCCCTCTACCGTGCGGATGCTCTTGCCGTCGAAGTTCATGGCGGGGGCGGTGCAGGTTGGCATGGTAGCGCTGGTTCCATCCGGATCGTCGACGATCACCGCACAGCTCAAGCACTGCGCGGCCCCACAGCCGAACTTGGTGCCTGTCATGCCCAACACTTCGCGCAGGAAGTCATTCATCGACAGATCGTCGCGCACCTCGATGGGGCCGTGATCCTTGCCATTGATCTTCAGGCTGATGGCACTCACGTCAGAACTCCCTTTATCATGTCGGGCGTTACCGGCAGTGATCGGAATCGATGGCCGGTGGCGTCATGAATGGCGTTGAGCAAGGCCGGAACGATGGGGATCATCACCACCTCGGCGATGCCCTTGGGCGGTTCCTTTGGGGAGACGGGCGGCAGCACCTCAATTTCAAGATTGTGTATGGGCAAGTCCGAGGCGCGTGCCACAATGTAGTCGCCCAGGTTCCACTTGCCGTTGCCGGGACCATCCTCGAAGCGCGGTAGGGTTTCGAGCAGGGCGTAGCCCACGCCCATCGCAAAGCCGCCCTGCGCCTGGCCTTCTACCAGTTCGGTGACGAGTACCTCGCCGCATTCCAGCACGCTGTAGGCTTCGACGATATGCAATGCGCCGGATGCGCGGTCGATCTCGATGCGAACAACCGTGCCGCAGGACGAGGTGAATGAAGTGCCGATGCGGTTGTAGTCCGTCGGCGGGAAGAACACGAAGCTGCGGTCAAGCAGTTTGTAACTGCCACTGCCACGGCGGATGGACAGGGCGTCGATATCCGCTGTCCACTGCATGTCGTCGATTGGGAAGGCGGCCTGTGCCCATGCCCAGCGCGAGAAGGCATGGGCGATCGCGCCCGTGACCCCTTCTTGCTCATGCGCCTTTGCCGCCACGTCGGCCTGCGCGAGCGGTGGAAGTCCGGACAGGATGAGTTCCTCTCCCTGCCAGAATGCCTGCTCGAAGAGGAACGCGCGTGGATCAGCGGGCGCAATGCCCCAGAGGGCAAGCGCTGCTGGCCACATGCCGAAGCGGAAAATGATCCGTGCCGCCTGTGCCGAAGCCTGCGTTCCGACGTGAGCCCCGATCGATGCGGTGCTGGCGGTGCTGATCTCCGGCACCCAACGCGGGTTTTTCGCGGCCGCGTCCTGCTGGTCTTGGGTGATGGTATAGGGATCGCCGGTGGTGGAGAGTTCCAATTCATCATATGTGTCAATCCGGGCAACAGCGACGGCCGATGCCGCACGGCCAAGAATGGCTTCGATTCGCCGTGCCACCGCAGTGCCGATGCCGTTTCCCATTTCCACGGAATCGGTGTGAATGGTGATCGACCCATCGGGCGCAAGCTCGACCCGGCCCAGCGAGCAATCGGCTCCGGTGCCATAATCCTTGGTGCAGCAGGCGGTTCCGGTGCCGACGAGTGTGCCTACCGTGGTGGCCTTGTGCATGGAACGTTTACGCCAGATCGGATGCGCCTCCAGCTTGTCCAGTATCTCCGGGGTACGTACCGACACCGTCCACGGGTTGCCCGTCATCGAGGGGCCGCCGGTCTTGAGAAGGTTTCGGCGGCGCAACTCGATCGGGTCGATCTTGAGTTCGACTGCCGCCTCGTCGATCAGGGTCTCGAGTGCCGTCATCGTCTGCAGCGTTCCGTAGCCTCGCATTGAACCTGCCGTAACGCCGTGCGAGTGCTCCGCCACCGTGGTAACGTCGACCTTGGGAATGTCGTAGATACCAATTGCTGCCGTGGCCCCCACGATCGCTACGCTCGCCGAATAATTCGCAAGTCCGCCGCCGTCGAGAATGTGGTCGCCTGCAAAGGCTGCAATTCTGCCACTGGTCTTGTCGATGCCTATCTGGGAACGGATGCGGAAGGGATGTCGCTTGATGCCGCCCTGAAACTGCTGGAAGCGGTCATGCGCCAACCGGATCGGTTTGCCTGGAAAGAATACGGCCGCCAGAGCCACGTAGAGCGGAAACGGCGTGTGGTCACGTCCGCCAAAGCCGCCGCCGATATAGGCAAAGCGCCCGTCGATGCGTGCTGGCCTGATAGCCGTTTCGGCCTCGCCGAGCATGAAGGCCACCGCACTGGCCGCCTCGTATGGTGACTGCACGCCCAGAACGATCTCAAGCGCCTGCTTGTCCGGTGCATACCAGGCAAGGCCGCACTCAGGTTCGAGAAACATCGGGTCCACGGACTGGGTTTCGAAATTCCGGTCGAGCACCAGCAACCCGGCATCAGGCGACGCCAGCGCGGACCGGATGTCCTCTCCCAGCGCGGCGCCGCGCGTATAGGCCTCGTCCGTCTTGGGACCAGGCTGCCAGATCGGTCGACCGTCACTATCCTCGAGCGGCGGGTTAAGCCAACCATCCCGAAGCGGTGAGTAGACGTCGGGCGCGCCGTCAGCACCTGCCACGCGAGTAAACCTCAGCGTGGCGTAGTTTGCGCCGGGTAGTGGTCCTGTCTCGGCACCAAAGCGCAGCGGGCTGTGGTCGCGGAGGGCCGTTCGGGCCCGGTCATAGGCATCGAATGTCTCGAACAGCAACAGCGCCACCGGTTGTCCGAGATAGAGCGGCGTCGTGCCCACGGGGCAGAGTAGATTACCTTCATAGAAGTGCGGAACACGCACGCCTGATGTTGCAAGTTCAGCGGCTGTCACCACCACGTCCGGACGAGCATTCGCGCCCAGCGCATCAAGATTCAGCCCATCATAGACATGGCTCGCATCGGTCGCGCGGACTAGCAGCGCATGTGACGTCTGTGGTGGCCAGCCTGGCATGTCAGCGGCGCGAAAGTCCGACACATAGAGCTTTGCGCCCGTTACCTTTGCTAAACCATCGACGCGGCCCCTGACGGGGACTTCGGCACCATTCAGCGTCTCGCGTTCGAAGAAGGAAGGCTGCTCAGCCAGGGCGGCGCCCGGAATGCCTATCTTCGACAGCGTGAGCGCGATGCCGCTGACGCTCCCCGTCCTTAGAAAATCTCTGCGGGACAAACGCATGGGGTAGGCTCCTGTCGCTGAGCACGGCATGTGACGCAAGAACGGGGCGAAGGCATCCATCTCAGGCAACCATCTCATCCGCACTGAGGTTACACTTCCGCGTGACATCTGGTAAGTCACATTGTCAACACGCGCAGGTTTCGTGCCCATTGATCGGCCGTGGTTCTTTGGACGTGGTTCATGTTTTCAGCTGCATTGGCGCGAAGGTGGCCTAGCGGCAATTTTCACGCACAGGTGTTCAACCCTTCCTGTTTGCCTGTTGGCGATATTTCCAACATGATGGCGCCTGCTTGATAGGTGCAATGAATCTTGTGAGCAATGCACCGGCGTGCGGAGCAACAGTTTACTCCGGCTTAAGCATAGTCCGGTCAGTGGAACTGGGTTTTCGCGGGGGGCCACCGAAAATCAGATACCAATGTATTGGTGCGGGGTCCACCAGGGAGTGGAATGGGCTGAATGCTCCCAATAGTCCGCACTGGCCGGCGGACAAAAGAACCTTAATTTAACGATAGATGTGTTCTGGTGTCGTTACAATAGTGACCATAGGAAAGCAGTACGCGCCGGAGATGCCGTTCGCCAAGGATCACGACATGATCGAGGCATTCCCGCCGGATTGAGCCAATTAGACGTTGCAGCAACCGTGCTGTCAGGGTGATTGCGGGGCTGTTGGACAGTCCAGAATGCCTATCGCCCGGAGCCTGCATTTGAAGACTTCACCATAGGCACTGTCCCGGTCACGAATGATGTAGCGTGGCGCGGGGTCCCAACCCAAAGCTTCAGTGAGCTGCAGGGCGATCAATCCTGCTGACGGGTTTGCTGTCGTCGACAGGTGTAGTATCTTGTGCCGGTCGTGGTTCATCAACACAAACTCGAAGAACAGCTTGAACTAGATCGTCGGCACCACGAACAGGCCATACTTGTTGCCGAATACCGGCCGTTCGGGTCCTTTCCGACGCAAAGCATTTAGCTGGTGGCGCAACGCGATGATTTCCGTTTGCCGATCTGCTCGTGATCGGAAGAAAGCTGCAGGCCTGCACCCAAGGTCAGTCTGAGAATGTCGACCATGTCACAGAACATCCCCCAATGTCGGCCCATCGGCGAGCCAGGTTCGATTTGCGGTAGGCACAGACCGATCAATACTCGGTTTCGCTGAATACGGCGCTGCGCAATCGATCGTTGGGCTAGACGCGCTCCAGTTATTGGGTCTCGAGGCTGTCATGCGAGCTATCTTCCCAGAACTTAGCAGACTCCGCGCCGAAGTCATGCGCTCGCTCAAACCATGCCTGCTCCTCATCGCGTCAGTCACTTTCTGAGCTATCACGGGAGAACGGTCGACGCCGTTCTCCCGCATTCTCTGTTCAATCGCCGCGGTGGACGTCACTTAAGGGAAGGGGAGCCCACGTAGTTCACCGACTTGTTGGTGGCATCGGTCCACATCTGCCGCAGGCTGCTGGGCGTAACCGTTGGCTCATAGTGGCCGCCCGCGCCGCCAACCTTCATGAAGACCTCAGGGTACAACAGGAACAGAGCCGCCATCTGATCCCACATCAGGGATTTTCCGCCGGCCCTGAAGCAACAATCGATTGCCCAATAGTCGGCGCCGTCGACTGCCGCACCAAGCGACCCATCGCGCACCGTGCCCAGAAGTGCCTGTTTCAATGCATAGGGGAGGCCGCGCGGCTCCAAGGCTTGGACCATGGCGCGTGTCGGGCCATAGACAAACTCCTGGTTGCCGACTGGGTTCGAGTCGAGGGCGGTGCGTGGCGGGTCGACATAGAAGTACTTCAGCCGTGGAAGTTGTTTGTTGAATGCCAACTCGCAGGCGGCCATGTCATACTCGCAATTGAAGGAGTAGTTTCCGGGCTCTTGGCTTGTATCGCCACGCAGCGGCTTACCCATGATGACAACGTTCCTGATCTTCGAACGAATGGACGGGCTGTAGTGGATGAAGGACGAAAAGCTGCCGATGATTAGGACGTCAACAGACGAGCAGCGCTTGACGGATTCGACCACTCTCCTGACGTAATTCTTGCGGGTCTGGGGCGAGGGCGGAAGAGGTGCCGACATGAGCGCAAAGGACTTATTCATCATCGCCCGGTAGTCAAGAACGAACTGTCCCCATTTCGTGACAATCTCACTTTGCGACAAATTGGTAGTCTGTCCGATGATCACGGGGATGGAGCGTTGCTCTGGTTCGGCGATCAGGCGGGACAGCGCCCCGGCGCCTTCAGCAGGAAGCGTATAACCCTCGCTGGTAATGATTGCGGCGACATAGCGATTCCCAATGATCAGCGGGATAGCCATCATGTCGTCAATGTCGAAGTCGGTGTCGATCAGTGTGCAGGCAGACGATTTCAGATAAGCAGCTTGAGCCGGCGTAGCAACCGCCAATCCAGTCGCAACCGCCAGGGTGAAAAGAAATCTGCTCAGTAAAGTCAGGTGCATTGACATCTCCGTACTTAACAACTCAGCTGATACCAGCTTAACTGATCCAAGGTTAAGCGAATTCCTAAGAAGCCGGCTATCTATCCGTGCGTGCTCTTGATCGGCCCCGAACTAGCAGCCAATTTGAATGCTAGTGCATGATTGGCCTGGGCGCCAACACGGGCGGCGAAGTCGGTCGGGGCAGCTCAGCCGCCCTCTGAACGAAGGTCTCCGGGGCTGAAGTCCACAAAGGTTCCTCGATTATCATGCGGCAGGGGCCATTCTTCAACAAATTGATTGGGTCCACAAAGGGGATTCGAATTCATCCCAAAATCGATCTAAACAATATCAACAATTTACAATCAGAGAGTATTGGTTCCCAGCACCTTCTCCTCCGCCAGTATCCCCTCGCAAACTCCCACACAGCCCCGATGAGCGTCGAAATTCCTTTTGGTTTCACAAGGGTTTGGCAGAGGCGACCGTACTTCTGAGACTGCGCCAGAGCCGAAATTCGGTCTCAGAAGCCCCGTCGTCTCATTCCGACCGTACTTCCCCGAAATCAGTACGGTCAGAAAATATCGAGGTATTTCAAGGCATTAAAACTTCTGCGTATCCGTACTGGTTCGCATTGGTTCTCTCGCCCTCGGTCGGATTAGAACCCGCGGTACGGGTGCTGGAGCGTAGTTCTGCGGTACGCAGCATTGCGCTCCACTGTCGTTGGCTCAGCCAGGCGGCAGGACTTTGCGTCAAAATCGGTACGGAGTGTGGCATGGGATCGCTCCCTGTTTCCCGCCTTGAATCAATTCACAGCTGATTTGTGAAGCACCCAGAGTTACCTTCAACGCGGATTGGTATTAGGTCTGAGGATTGCCCTGTTCCTTGTAACTCACTAGGCTTGCATTTCGTCAAGAGGGGATGAATTCGAAATGGGTGTAAAAGCTGGCAGCAAGCCACGTGATGATGTCCGCCATGGCGAACTCGATGATGCGATTTTCGCGGCAAGCTTCGGAAAACTCGTTAGAAATGAAGGGCCTGACATTTACAGAAAGGCTGATCGCTTCTTTCAGAACACACACCCCACTGCGGCACTCTCAAAACTGTGCAAGGATGTTTTTGGCCGTCACGCATCTCAGACCGAAGGAGGCGCTTATACGGCTCTTTTGAAAAACGAGTGGGTTACGCGGCGTGACCATTGATCTTCGGGAAGT
>NZ_JBAXGR010000076.1:0-16865 GCF_037139295.1 Aestuariivirga sp. | reverse complement strand
GCCCAGCGTGTAGCCCAGCCAGTTGGGAACGGCGGAGGCGCCCAGGAACCAGCCCTCGTGGTCATAATCCGCGTCGTCGAAGCGGGCCAGCGCGTGGGGGCGGTAGGCCTCGCAGGTGGAGGGTGGCACGGCGTGCTCGAAGGGCTCCGGCGGGCAGGACATCATCTCATGCACGAAGCGCTGGGCGAGGCCCTCGGACACCAGCGCGCCGCCCAGCGTCTCGCCATAGCCCGGCCCCTCCCAGCGCAGCGCGTGGTGGACCTCGTGGAACAGCGTCTTCAGCACTTCGTCATGCAGGTTCTCGCCCGCGTGGATGGGGCCAAGGTCGAGGCGCAGGCCGATGACGCCCGGCTCATAGCAATGGCCGCTGACCCGCATCGACCCCGGCCCGTGGTGGGCGCCGCTGATGACGATGTCGAGCGCCAGCGGTACGGACACCGCCGCGACGCGCACCTCCGCCTCCGCACAGGCACGGCGGATAACTGCCGCGAGCGCGCCGAACTGGCTGCGGGCATTCACCAGGTGGATCATCCATGAGGCCATACGGGTGGTGGTACTGCGCGGCAGGTTGACCCTTGGAAAGGTAGCTTCCCCGGGTTCACGGTGCAAGGCCATGGTCACTCTCCTCACCCAGAGTTGACGGGGACGCTGGCGTCAGGCCCGGTCACGGCGAAGGATGCGCCTGCTGATCCTGCGCGGGCCTGACCCCCTGCCCGCTTTCCGCCTTCCCGTTTCCCTTTCGGGCGGCCCGTGGCAACGCCGGACTGGGCGGTGGCGCCCGCTCCGTCAAAATCTTGCCGGGTTTTCAAGGTGAAGCGGGACATTGTGCAGCGCCGCCTAGTGTTGCGCGCCGTGATTGTGTATGAATCGCCCTTGGGGCAACTGTGGGGAACTCCGGATGAGCTTGAAGGTGAGGGATGGACGCGGGCTGGCGGCACTGGCGCTGGTGGCACTTGCGCTGGCAGGCTGCTCGGGCTTTCCGGGCGGCGACAAGGCCGCGCCCCCCGACGTGCCGCAGGTGATGACGGCCGCCGAGATCCGCTCCACGCTGTCAGGCCGGAGCTGGCGCTTCCAGGGCCCCAACAACACCGGCACCACGCTTTATGCCGACAACGGCTCCTCGCTCGTCGAGGTGGACGGCAAGGGCAAGACCAAGGGCAAGTGGATGACCAAGGACGGCCAGCTGTGCGAGAGCTTCGACCCCTCGCCGCCGTGGCTGCCGGGCGGCGTGCCGATGAGCTGCTACCCGTTCTCGCGCGGCACCGCGCCCAACACCTACCAGGCCGGCAAGGCCGTGTTCTCGCCCGCCTCGTAAGCGCCAGCCGCACGGCTGGTGTTCCGCCACATTTGAGCCATAGGCTCTTCAAGATGATGCCCTCGGCAGGCGCGATACGTTCTGCCGGGTTGATGTGTTTTTGGGGTTGAGTTGATGTTGTCGCGCCGCCGCCTGTTGCTTTCCGGCCTTGCACTTGGCCTTTCCGGCCGCGCGGTTTTCGCACAGACCTATGGCAACGAGGCAGACCCCTTCGGCGGCATGGAGGCCGGGGCCGACACTGGCGGCGAGCTGTTCAACCCCGACCTGCTGCCGCCTGCTGAAAGCCCCATCGACTTTCCCGTGCCGGTCATCCCCGACCGCCGCATCAAGAAGCAGTTCCGCCGCCAGATGGTTGAGTTCGACGGCCCAGAAGAACCGGGCACCCTCGTGGTCGACCCCGACAACCGCTTCCTCTACCACGTGCTCGCCTATGGCAGTGCCATGCGCTACGGCGTGGGCGTGGGCCGTGCGGGCTTCGCCTGGACCGGCAATGCCCAGATCGGCATGAAGCGGCGCTGGCCGCGCTGGGTGCCGCCGCGCGAGATGGTGGAGCGCGACCCGCGCGCGCGTGAATGGGTAAACGGTCAGCCCGGCGGGCCGGACAATCCCTTGGGCGCCCGCGCCCTCTACCTTTATGCCGGCGGTCAGGATACCATGTATCGCATTCATGGCACCAACCAGCCGGAGTCCATCGGCAAGGCCATGTCATCAGGCTGCATCCGCATGCTGAACCAGGACATCGCGGAACTCTTCGACCAGGTGATCGTCGGCACGCCCGTCACCGTGCGCCCGTCGCGGGGCACGTGATGGGCGCGATCAGCACCATCGGCTTCGATGCGGATGATACGCTGTGGCAGAACGAGACCTTCTTCCGCATGACCGAGCAGCGCTTCACCGAGCTGCTCTCCGAGCATGGCGCGCATGAGGTGATCTCGGCGAAGCTGCTGGAGGCCGAGCGCCGCAACCTGCGCTTCTATGGTTTCGGCGTGAAGGGCTTCACGCTCTCGATGATCGAGACGGCGGTGGAGGTGACGAATGGCCAGGTCTCGGCCTCGGTCATCGCCGAGATCCTCGGCTTCGGGCGGCAGATGTTGCAGAACCCGGTCGAGACGCTGCCCCATGCGAAGGAGACGCTCGATGCCCTGGCGGGCAAGTATCGCATCCTGCTCATCACCAAGGGCGACCTCTTCGACCAGGAGCGCAAGCTGGCGCAGTCGGGCCTGGGTGATTATTTCTCCGCCGTGGAGATCGTCAGCGACAAGACACCCGAGACCTACAGCCGCATCTTCACCCGCCATGGCGAAGGCCCCGCGCGCGCCGTGATGGTGGGCAATTCACTGAAGTCGGACGTCCTGCCTGCGCTGCGCGCCGGAAGCTGGGGCGTTTACGTGCCGCATGAGTTGACCTGGGTGCTGGAGCACGCCGAGGCCCCCGAGGCCGACCCGCGCTTCCGCCGCATCACCGACTTGAACGCACTTCCCGACCTGATTCCCCAAATGACTTGAAGGCATGTGCCGCCTGTGGCACATGCGGCCAACACCCCGAGGACAATATAACTTGAACGCCCGATTCGTCCGCACCCTGACAGCCGCCGCACTCGTCCTGGCGCTCGCCGCCTGCTCGACCGGCCCCAAGGGTGTTCGCATCACCAACAACGGCCAGTCCGCCACCACCGACAAGACGCCGGTGCCGATCACCAATTTCACTGCCGAGCAGATCCGCGCCGCGATCACCGGCAAGACGTTCCAGTACACCCGCAACGACGGCAACGGCTTCGTCACCTACAACGCCGACGGCACCTTCAGCTTCCAGGACGACGCCAAGGGCGGCGGCGTCGGCAAGTGGACGGCGAACGGCACCCAGTTCTGCGAGACATGGGGCAAGGGCATGGCGGAGTGCGGCGTGTTCAAGAACACCGGTGACGCCTTCTTCGCCGCCAACTCGCGGCTCGTCGAGATGAAGACGTAAGGGACTTCACCAACCCCCTGTCATCCATCATGGCCGGGCGTGACCCGGCCATCTTTTTTGGCCGCATCAAAAGGATGCGCGGGTCAAGCCCGCGCATGATGGATGGAGAATCTACTCGTTCAGGAACGGATTGGTCGCGCGCTCCTGCCCGATCTGGCAGGGCTGGCCATGGCCCGGCAGGCACACAACGTCATCGCCCAGTGGATAAAGCTTCTCCTTGATCGAGCGGATCAGCGTCGCATGGTCGCCGCGCGGAAAGTCGGTGCGCCCGACAGAGCCCTGGAACAGCACGTCGCCCACCAGCGCGAAGCGGTTCTGGTCGTTGAAGAACACCACCGAGCCAGGCGTGTGCCCCGGTGCCTCGTAAATCTTGAATTCAAGGTCGCCCACCGTCACCGTGTCGCCTTCCTTCAGCCAGCGGTCCGGCGTCACGGGCCGTACGCCCGCCATGCCGTACTTGGCGCCCGACTCCGGCAGCGCCTCGAGCAGGAAGGTGTCTTCCACATGCGGGCCCTCGATCGGCACGCCCAATGTTTCCGCCAGTTCCGCAGCCCCGCCCGCATGGTCGATGTGGCCGTGGGTGAGCAGGATCTTCTCCACCTTGACGCCCGACTGCTTGATGGCATCGAGGATCACCGGAACGTCGCCGCCGGGGTCGACGATGGCGCCCACCTTCTTCGCTTCGTCATAAACGAGCGAGCAATTCTGCTGGAACGGCGTGACCGGGATGATGAAGGCTTTCAGCTGTGTCATGGCGGCATTGCATAGCTGTGCCCCAATCGCCGCGCAACCGCCTTGCCCGGTGCGGCGCGGCCCTCTAGAGCTTGTTGAACAACAGTTCAAGTTACCGCAGGGACCATGCCAACGACCGAAAGCACATCGCGCACCGGGATCATCATTGCCGCCCTGGCAACGGTGGGCGCGTGCGACATTGCCTTCGGACTGACGCTGCAGTTGCTCCCGCTGCTGATGCACGAGCGCGGCTGGCCTGCCTGGACCATCGGCCTCAACTCCGCCATGGGGCCGATCGGCATTCTGCTGGCCGGACCGTTCCTGCCGCGCATCATCGCCCGTGTGGGCACCAAGCGTACCGTGCTGATCATCATCGGCGTGCTGGTCGTCAGCCTCTCCGCCATCAGTTCGCTGCCTGTCTGGATGTGGTTCCCGTTGCGCTTCTTCTTTGGCCTTTCGACGGGTGCCCTATTCGTCGTCAGTGAGGCGTGGATCCTCTCCGCCGCAACGAGCGAAAACCGCGGCCGCATCATGGGCATCTACACATCGCTGCTCTCCGTCACCTTCGCAACAGGGCCACTGATTTTGCCGTGGACGGGCATCCACGGCTTCCTGCCATGGGGCATCGGCATCGTCTGCATCCTGCTCGCCATCCTGCCGCTCGGTTTCGTCAAGGTTTCGGACGAGCAGTTCCAGGGGCACGAGGGCAGCGGCAGCTTCTTCGGCTTCGTGCGCCGCGCGCCCATGCTGCTCTATGCAATTGCTGCGGCAACGCTGTTCGACAATGTGCTGATTGCCTTCTTCACCATCTACGGCATCAGCAACGGTCTCGACTTGGCCGTGGCAAGCCGCGTTCTCGGCATCGGCATCATCGGCAACGTGCTGCTGTCCTATCCCCTTGGCTGGCTCGCCGACCATTGGTCACGCAGGGCGGTCATGTTCATCTCGGCGGCACTCACCGTGCTGCTGTCGTTGAGCCTGCTGCTCACCATCACCCATTGGTCGATCTGGCCCATCATGATGGCGCTTTCGCCCATGGCCTTTGCAACCTATGTCGTGGGCCTCGCCACCATCGGCGACACGTTCAAGGGCCCGGACCTGATGGCCGGCACCGCGGCAGTGGCATCCATGTGGGGCGTGGGCGGATTGATCGGGCCGCCGGTGGCAGGTGCTGCCATCGACCTCATCGGCATGGACGCCATGCCGCTCACGCTCGCGGGCTTCTACGTGCTGCTGCTGGTGGGCCTTGCCTTCACCGGCGGCAGGCTGGTGCGGAGCAGGCCTCATGGATAGGCAACGCTTCGTCAACCTGCTGGCGGCGATTTCCGCGATCACCGTGTTCGGTTTCACCTTTGGGCTGATGTTCCCGCTGCTCTCCCTCATCATGGAGGGCCAGGGCATCCCCTCGCAGTGGATCGGCTACAACTCGGCGATGCACCCCGTGGGCATCGTGCTTGCGATCTTCGCCATCACGCCGGTGGTGCGGCGCTTCGGCACCAAGCGTTCGGTGATCGTCAGCGGATTGCTCACTGCCGGCGTGATCATATCCTATCCCTTCCTGCCGATCTTCTGGTGGTGGTTCGCACTCAGACTGCTGCAAGGCTTCTTCGTGTCGATCCTGTTTGCCATCAGCGAGGCCTGGATCGTGCGGTTCGCCGAGGGGCCGTGGCGCTCGCGCATCCTCGCCATCTACTCCTCGATCTTCGCGCTGAGCTTCGGCTTCGGCCCGGCGATCATCAGTGTCACCGGCATCGAGGGTTTGGCCCCCTTCGTCGTCGGCGTCGCCATGCTGCTGTTCGCCACAATCCCCATCTTCTTCGTCAAGGACGAGGAGATCGACAGCGAGGACGAGACGCCGCTCTCCGTCCTCGGCTTCGCGCGCAAGGCACCAATCCTGCTCTTCGCCGTCGGCATGTACGCGATCCTCGATGCGGCGAACCTGAGCTTCCTGGCCGTCTATGCCGTGAAGAAGGGCTTCGACCAGGAGACGGCGGCCCTGGCGCTGACGGCCTTCGTGGTCGGCAACACCGTGCTGCAATTCCCCATCGGCTGGCTGGCCGATCATTTCCCCAAGCGCTGGGTGATGGTGGGCTGCGGCATCATCTGCTGCATCTGTTCGCTGCTGGTGCCCTTCGTGTTTGGCACCTGGGCCTTGTGGCCTGTGCTGCCGTTGATGGGCGCTACGTCGGCCGGCATCTACACCGTGGCACTGGCCGAACTGGGCGAACGTTTCTCCGGCCATGAGCTGGTGGCGGGTACGGCCTCCTTCTCCACCATGTGGGGCTTGGGGGCACTGGTCGGGTCATTAGCGGCAGGCTGGTCCATTGCGGGCTTCGGGCCGGACGGTCTACCCTTCACCATGGCGGCGGTGTTCGCGGTGTTCATCGTGTCTGCCACCGTTAGCGCCATGAGGGAGCGGCAGCAGCCGGCATGAGCCAGAGGGTCTTCAGCTACAGCGCAGGCGTCCTCTTCGCGGCGGCCGGTGCTGCGTGCTGGAGCATGGCGGGCGGCCTCGTGCGCCTCACCCACGATGTCGATGCCTGGCAGATCGTGTTCTTCCGCTCCACGGTGGTGCTGGTCTGCATGCTGCTGTGGCTGGGCCTGCGCTTCCGTGGCGATCTCTGGTGGCGCGCCCGCGAGGCGGGCATCAACGCGGTGATCGCCGGCGTCGCCATCGGCACCGCAGGCCTCATCTTCATCATCTCGATGTTCTACACCACAGTGGCGGATGCGGTGTTCATGACCGGCGTTTCGCCCTTCCTCTCGGCCATCCTCGGCCTGTGGATTCTCAGGGAGCGCATCCCCGCGATCACCTGGTTCGCCATGTGTGTGGCGCTCGTCGGCATGGGCATCATCTTCTACGGCAATGCCGGTGGCGGGGCCTTCATCGGAACACTGCTAGCGCTTTACTCCGCCTTCTGCTTCTCCTGCTACGCGGTGATGCTGCGCTGGGGGCAGAAGACCGATATGTCTGTGGCCCTGATCTGGAACGCCATCTACCTCGTGCTGGTGGTGGGGCTTGTCATCCTCATTCCCACCGGCCTGCGGGAGACGCATGGCGTTCAGGATTTCGCCATCGGCTGGCGCAACTTTGGCCTCTGCTTCGTGATGGGTGCCGTGCAGCTGACGCTGGGCCTCATCCTCTTCACCATCGGCTCGCGCAGCGTGCCGGCGGCGCAACTCGCGCTGATCGCGCTGGTGGAGCCGACGCTGTCGCCCCTCTGGGCGTGGCTTGCCAGTGGCGAACTGCCGCCGATCTGGACTTTCATCGGCGGGGCGGTGATTGTGGGTGCAATCGTGATTCAGGCCCTCTTTGCCACCAGGAACAAGCGCCATGCCGGAAAAGCCAACCTCGAGCGAACCGACGAGCCAGCTTTCGACCATCCGTGACTTCCTGCGCTGGGCGCTGTCCGCATTCCGCGCCGCCAAGGTGGTGCACGGCCATGGCACCACCTCCGCCATCGACGAGGCCGCCTTCCTGATCCTCGAAGCGCTGCACCTGCCGGTCGATGACATAAACCCGTGGCTTGATGCAAAGCTGCTCGACTCCGAGAAGCAGAAGCTCGCGCAGCTGATCCGTGCACGGATCGACACGCGCATGCCCGCCGCCTACCTCGTGAAGCGCGCCTATATCCATGGCGTTTCATTTTACGTTGACGAGCGGGTGATCGTGCCGCGCTCGTACATTGGTGAGCTGATGTTCTCCGGCATCTTCGGCGGGGACGAAGCGCCGCTAATCGAGGACGTTACCAACGTGACCAGCGTGCTCGACCTCTGCACGGGCTCAGCTTGCCTCGCCATCATCGCTGCTGGGATCTTTCCCGATGCGGAGGTGGATGCGGCAGAACTTTCGCCTGACGCCCTTGAAGTGGCACGCATCAACGTCGATGAGCATGATCTCGCGGACCGCGTGAACCTGATGGAAGGCGATCTCCTCGACGCCGTCGAGGGTCGCACCTATGACCTCATCATCTCCAACCCGCCATATGTGGCAGGCGGTGAGGTACAGGCCTTCTCTCCGGAATATAGCCACGAGCCGGTAATGGCGCATCTCGGCGGCGAGGATGGGCTGGACATCGTGCGGCGCATCCTCGCCGAGGCGGGCCGTCACCTCAATCCGGGTGGCGGCCTTCTGTGCGAGATCGGCACCGGGCGCGAGCGCCTGGTGGACGAGTTCCCGCAGCTTGACTTCCTCTGGCTCGACACCGAGGAATCCGAGGGCGAGGTGTTCTGGATCACCCGCGAGCAGCTGCTCGAAGCCGATATCTGATTATTTTCGAATCCCGGAGGCCGTGGCGAGATTGTCGTACATGGCCTTCGTCATGCGCGCCATTTGCGGCATGAGGGGGAAGGATTCCTTCACCAGCTGTTGATACGCGCCCTCGCCACGGTGCTTTTCCAGATTGGCGACATAGCTTGGCAGCGACGACCATGAGGCAACGGTTTGGGGCGAGAGTTCGCAATGGAACTGCGTGCTCATGGCATGTTCGCCCACGGCCAGCGCCTGCACCTTGGTGAGCGGCGAGGAGGCCAGAACGCGCGCATGCTCCGGCGCGCGCTTCACCTCCGCCATGTGCCACTGCATGACCTTGTGATGGCGGTCGAGCCCCTGCATGAGGCGATGGGACTCTGCATCCTCGGTCAGCGACACGTCGAAGACTCCAACCTCGCCCGTCTCCGCCGGCGCCACCTCGCCGCCGAGAGCGGTGGCGAGCAATTGGTGGCCGAGGCAGACACCGAAATAGGGCTTCGCGCGCTCCATCACCCACTCGCGGATCGCCTGCTTCTCGGCAATGAGCCAGGGGAACTGGTCTTCCTGCCAGGTGTCCTGCGGGCCGCCCAGCACGAGGAGAAAGTCATAAGGTGCCAGCGAGGGGATTTGCTGGCCCTCGAACAGCCGCACCGGTTCCGGCACGATGCCATCTTCGGCGAAATAGTCGGTGAACCGGCCGGGATGGTCATGGTCCATGTGCTGAAAGACGAGTGCGCGCTTCATTTGTAAACCCTGGTGGACGGGCGCTGCCTGCACCCGTGCGATGAAGCGGAATGGCGGAAAATCGCTCCACTGTCGAGCCTCGGGCGTGAGACGCGATTGCAATGCAGACACGCTCCGCCGTGGGTGGGAGCGGCCGCTGTTTCCGGGCTACGTGGAGCCCGGCCAAGCTCAGTCGATCTGCAGTTCCACGGCCTGGGGCCCACGGCCCTTCTTGTCAGGCTGAACTTCGAAGCTAATCTTCATGTTTTCGGAGAGTTCGGGAATGCCAGAGCGCTGCACGGCCGTGATGTGCACGAACACGTCCTTGCCGCCACCTTCCGGCGAGATAAACCCATACCCCTTGGCTTGGTTGAAAAACTTCACAGTGCCGTTCTGGCGCATCGAAAGGCCGTCCCTCATCCAGTCTTACCTAGACCCCGTCGCCGCCGCCTGTGAGGCGGCGCCGGACCTGCCTCAGCCGCGTCTCAATGGAAAGGCACTTTCCCCAGGCGAGGATACAGGTCTTGACCATTTGAAAGGCACAGCCGAGATCCGGACTTGCCGTCCGGACAGCTTTGATTATGAGCTACCTATGCGTCACCCGCAAGAGGGGTCTTCCCCGCAGGCGTGGCTGGCAGGAATCGGTTATAGAAGCCCAATGGAATTCATGATGAAGATTCGGACCCTGGCGGCGGGCCTGGTGATGGCCATCACCTCCGGCGTGGTAGCATCAGCAGCAACGCAGCAGACCACGCAGTACAGCTCTTATCCGGTGACAGGTCGAAACCCGACAGAAATCTACCGGGCCATCCTGAACCGCGGACCCATGGTGGAGGGCAAACGGGCCATAGCGGCGACGACGTCGCAGGCCGTGCAGAGCCACGTGCTGACGCAGGGTTCCAGCTCATGCCGTGTGACCGAGTTCCGCCTGAACTTCCGGTTCGACGTAAAGCTTCCCCGCCACACCACCCTCGCCGTGCTTTCACCGCGGGATCGCTACCTCTGGCAGCAGTTCCTCGGTTTCCTCAAGACGCATGAATTGCAGCACACGCGCCTCTGGCTGCAATGTGGCGCCAATCTCGAGCGCCAGGTGATGTCGCTTCGTGCTGCGTCCTGCGCAGAGGTCGAGCGCAGGGCGGAAGACCTCTGGCGGCGCATGAAGCCCAGCTGCGACCGTCAGCAGGTAGACTTCGACAAGCAGCAGCGCGGAGAACTCATGTCGCACCCCTTCATGCAGAAGGTGATGCGCGGCGACTGAAGGTCACCGCGAAAAACACTAAGTGCGATTGGCTTGATGCTGCCGCCCAAAGCCCCGATAGTGTCCGCGGAACCGCAGGGGACGTCCGGCCAATGCAATCTTTCTGGCGTATCGCGCCGGCCCTGCTCGCGTTTGCGTTCAGTGCACCTGCCCAGGCGAAGATCGTCTCAAGCACGGACGTGTCTTACTTCACAGTCGACGGCAGCACGCCGGCGGAAATCTACCACAACATTCTCGACCGGGGCCCCCGGGTAAGCGGTGAGCGCGCACTCGCCTCCATCAGCACGCTGGCGACGCAGGATGGCGGGCTGACGGAAGCGAACGGCACTTGCAAGGTGACTGACTATGTCATCAACCTCGACTTCAAGATCCAGAGGCCGCGCATTGCCAATGAACAGGTGCTGCCGGACAACGAGCGCGCAATGTGGCAAGAATTGAATGGGTTCATCGCAACCCATGAGGATCAACACAAGGCCGTGTGGCTGGGCTGCGCCAGGGAACTCGAGCAGAAGATCGACGCACTGAGGGCCCCTTCCTGTGGCGAAGTGATCACGGCGGGCGAGGCACTGTGGCAGGAGATGTTGTCGGCATGCGACAAGACACAGCGATCGTTCGATGCTGAGCAGTCGCGCACGCTGATGAAGCAGCCCTTCATGCTGCGCGCGCTCAAGGTCGCAAAATAGACGCCGGCCTAACGCTTCAGCACGCGGCCGGCAACCGCATCGAGCTTGGCGAGAAGCTGCGGGTCGCGCATTTCGGGCGCTGTCATGATGGCGAAGTCCAGTGCCCGATCGGAGCCCGCCGGGCACGGCGGATGCTGGCGCGGGAAATCCCTTGCGATGCGCGTCATGAGCCGCGTGGCGCTTCCCGAATTGGCCTTCATCACGTCGATGACCTTGGCAACGTCGACCGAGCCGTGCTCCTCGTGCCAGCAGTCATAATCCGTCACCATGGCGATGGTGCAGTAGCTGATCTCCGCCTCGCGGGCGAGCTTTGCCTCCGGCATGTTGGTCATGCCGATGACCCTGGCGCCCCAGCTGCGGTAGAGCTGCGACTCAGCGAGCGTTGAAAACTGCGGGCCTTCCATCACCATATAGGTGCCGCCGCGCGCATGCGTGATGCCTTCGGCCTTCAGCGCAGCCTCGGCGATGTCCTGCAGCACCGGCGAGATCGGATGCGAGAAGGCAACATGGCCCACGCAGCCGGTGCCAAAGAAACTCTTCTCGCGCGCGAAGGTCCGGTCGATGAACTGGTCAATGAGCACGAAGGTTCCGGGCGCCAGGTCGCCATGCAGCGAGCCGACGGCGGAGAGTGAGTAGAGGTCGGTCACCCCTGCCCGCTTCAGCACATCGATGTTGGCGCGGAAGTTGATGGAACTCGGCGAGTGGACGTGCCCCCGGCCATGACGCGGCATGAAGACCACGGGAAGCCCATCGATCTCGCCACGCCGCACTGCATCCGATGGTTCGCCCCAGGGCGAGGCGATCTTCTCCCAGCGCGCATTCTCCAAGGGCAGGTCATAGATGCCCGAACCGCCGATGATCCCCAGCACCGATAACGTCATGCGCGCCTCCTCATGGACAGAGGATGCACGAGACCGGCACAAACGAAAAGGCCCGGAGAAGCTCCGGGCCTTTGCATGTCGTCTGACCGCGTGAAGATCAGTGGACGTTCGCCCACACCTTCTTCTTGGTGAGATAGAGCAGCAGCGCGAGAACGCCGAGGAAGATCAGAACCATGAAGCCGGTGCGCTTGCGCTCTTCCATCTTCGGTTCCGCGGTCCAGGCGAGGAAGGCGGAGACGTCACGCGCCATCTGGTCGACAGTCGAGGGCGTGCCGTCGTCGAAGGTCACAGCGTCATCCGACAGCGGAGGCGGCATGCCGATCCAATGTCCGTTGGCGAAGTACGGATTGTGGTACTTGCCCTCGGGCTGTTCCTTCTTCAGCTCTTCGGTGAGCTGGTCATCCGGCGTGTAACCGGTGAGCACCGAATAGACATACTGCGGGCCGCCGATGCCGTTGATCAGCTGGTTGATGGTTCCGTACCAGCCCGGACGCGACTTGGTGATGAGCGACAGGTCCGGCGGATAGGCGCCGCCATTGGCAGCACGCGCCGCCTGCTCGTTCGCGAAGGGCGACGGGAAGCGGTCGGAGGGAAGGCCCGGGCGCTCGAACATGTCGCCGTCGTTGTTCGGGCCGTCCTTTACCTGGAAGCCGGCGGCCAGCGCCTTCACCTGCTCGTCCGAGAATTCCGGACCGCCCGGCTGGGACAGGTTGCGGAAGCTCATCTGGTGCATGGCGTGGCAGTTGGAGCAGACTTCCTTGTAGACCTTGTAGCCACGCTGCAGTTGCGCGCGGTCGAAATGGCCGAAGGGCCATTCGAAGCTGAAGCTGATGTCCTTGGCCGTCTTCTGGCCTTCGGCCTGTGCGGCCCCGAGGGACAGCACGAGGCCGGCGGCCGCGATGGCGAGTGTCTTGAGTATGGTCATTGTCATTTCCCCCAGATCACTCGGCAGGCACGTGGGCCGTGGACGGATGGCTCTTGGCGAGCACCGCATCGGAGATCGACGCGGGCAGCGGCTTCGGCGTCTCGAGGAGGCCGATCAGCGGCAGGATCACCAGGAAGTGCGCGAAGTAGTAGGCCGTGCAGATCTGGCCCACCAGCTTGTAGGTCAGCGCCCACTGGTCCGGCGGGGCCGCCTCGTGGCTCAGGAAGTAATTGTCCGGAGCGCCCGAGCCGGCAAAGCCGAGGATGATGCAGTTGATCACGAACAGCCAGAAGAACTGCTTGAAGATAGGACGGTAGTTGCCCGAGCGGACCTTCGAGGTGTCAAGCCACGGCAGCGCGAACAGGATCAGGATCGAGCCGAACATGGCGATGACGCCGCCCAGCTTGTCGGGGATGGCGCGCAGGATCGCGTAGAACGGCAGGTAGTACCATTCCGGCACGATGTGCGCGGGCGTCACCAGCGGGTTGGCTTCCTGGTAGTTGATGGCGTGGCCGAGGTAGTTCGGAGAGAAGAACACCCAGGCCGCATAGAACATCAGGAAGATGACGATCGCGAAGGCATCCTTCACCGTGTAGTACGGGCTGAAGGGGATGGTGTCCTGCGCGCTCTTCACCGACACGCCGGTCGGGTTGTTGTTGCCGACGACGTGCAGCGCCCAGATGTGCAGGCCGACGAGGGCGGCGATCACGAAGGGCAGCAGGTAGTGCAGCGAGAAGAAGCGGTTCAGCGTCGGATTGTCGACCGAATATCCGCCCCACAAAAGCGTGGTCAGCGAGTCGCCGACGAAGGGGATGGCCGAGAACAGGCTGGTGATGACCTTGGCGCCCCAGAACGACATCTGGCCCCACGGCAGCACGTAGCCCATGAAGGCGGTGGCCATCATGACGAGGTAGATCAGCACGCCGATCATCCACAGCACTTCGCGCGGCGCCTTGTAGGAGCCGTAATACATGCCGCGGAACATGTGGATGTAGACGGCGATGAAGAACATCGACGCGCCGTTGGCGTGCATGTAGCGCAGCATCCAGCCCGAGTTCACGTCGCGCATGATGTGCTCGACGGAGTTGAAGGCCATGTCTACGTGCGGGGTGTAGTGCATGACCAGCACCACGCCGGTGATGATCTGGATCACCAGCATGACCGCGAGGATGCCGCCGAAGGTGTAGAAGTAGTTCAGGTTCTTCGGCGTCGGGAAGTCGAGCACCTGGCCCTGCACCATGTCCATGATGGGAAGGCGCTCGTGGAACCACTTCGCGAAGGCCGACTTGGGCTGGTAATTCGATGCGTGTCCGCTCATTGGGATAAAGTCCTTTTAGCCGATGCGGATCTTGGAGTCGGAGAGATAGGCGTACTGCGGGATATGCAGGTTCTCCGGCGCGGGGCCCTTACGGATGCGGCCCGCAGTGTCATACATGGAACCATGGCACGGGCAGAACCAGCCGCCGTGCTTGGTGTTGCCCTCGACGACCGCGAACTCGCCCTCGTTGCCGATCGGCACGCAGCCGAGGTGGGTGCAGACACCCATCATGACCAGATACTGTTCCTTGCCGCCGACGACGCGGTTGGCGTCCGTCGCGGGGTCAGCGTCGGGCAGGTTGGCGTTGCGGGCCAGCGGGTCCTTGAGGTCGGTCATCGCCACCTTGCCTGCGGCCTCGATCTCGGCGGCCAGGCGGTGACGGATGAACACCGGGTTGCCGCGCCACTTGATGGTGATTTCCTGGCCTTCAGCGATGGGGGCCAGGTCGATTTCGACCGAAGCCAGCGCCAGCACCGAGGCGTCAGGGTTCATCTGGTTGATAAATGGCCAGGCCGCCAGCGCTGCGCCGACGGCTGCCACCGAACCGGTGGCGATATAGAGAAAATCGCGCCGGTTGGTTTCCGCATGTTCCGCTGTGGACACGTCTGTTCTTCCCTTTTGTTGCCGCGCCGAACCCGTATCGATTAGTACGGGCCGGCATTCCCCGGAGCTCAAACCCGCGACCTTTTGGCATTGCGCTTTCGATAAGTCTAGCCATCAAGTGTCGCAGTTCGCAGTGAAAACAGGCGGGCCCCGGGGGCCTGCCGGAATGGACCGGAAAATGATCGAAATCGCCCTCTACCAGCCCGACATTGCCCCCAACGCGGCAACAATCCTGCGGATGTGCGCCTGTTTCGGGCTGACATGCCGGATCATCGAGCCTGCCGGTTTCGTCATGAGCGATTCCCAGTTCCGCCGGGCGGGCATGGACGACCTCGACAAGCCCGCCCTGGTGACCGATGCGTCCTGAGCGGACAACCGCCGCGCCACGACCGCCCGGCGCAACGTTCTGCTGACGTTGGGCCGCGAGGGTTTGGGGTACCGGAGGAGGTTCACGCCAGAGTGGAGGCCCGGCTGACCATCCCCATGCGAGAAGGCCTGCGCCCACCGCCACGGGCGAGGCGCTGCGGCAGGCGGGCGTTTCCGAGGCTATTCCACGATCTTGAGAATGCTGAGCGATTCGACAATCTTCTTAAAGGCAAGCAACAATTCTTGGGTGTTCTCGGCTTTGAAGTACCTCTCATCCTTAGGCTCCGACGCGCAGCCCATGAGGATGGTCTCGATCTGCTCGCCTTCGGGCACATTGAAGGCCACTGTGAAGATTTCGATCCCAGCGTTCTTGATATTCTGGCAAATTTCTCTCGTGAGTTGGTCGCTCTTGCTTCCGTCGCGCCAGGCAGCGCTCAGGGCGGTGTTGCCATTCTCGAGGTAATCGCCCAATGGAAGGCGCGGCGACGTGGCGTTGACGCCGTCGGTCATCAGCAGCAGATACTTCCTGCCGCCTACTTGGGCCAACTCCTGCCACGTGCGGGCGATATAGGGTTCGGCCGGGTCCAGCACGTTCCACCCCCAGATCAGGCCAGTGGGAATGTGCGTGTTACCCCCAGCGACCAAGCCCCTTATGGCTGTGGTAACCAGCGCCTTATTGCCGGTCAGCCCAAGAATGGGTTTAGGGGAATAGCAATTGCCGCCTACTTTCCACATCCCCGCATACTTCGGCGGGTTGTTCGGGCTCCAGATCGTGGCGAGGAATTGGTCGGTCGACGGGTTGTTAGAAACATCTGCAGGATTGTTGCTGATCACGCTCCGCGCGCCGATGCATCCGTTCCACTTGCTTATCGTTTGCCCTTCGCATGTCCTTTTGCCTTTGGTGCAGGTGTCTCTGAAACAGCCATCCGTCTTCCACACGCCATCCACCAGGCAGTCATAGTACGCTCGCGTACACTGACCATCGGGAAACTCCCAACCATAGGTAGCGCAAAATTGGCGCTCGATCGGCAGCACCCAGTCCGGCGTCCAGTCCGGCACGGTGTTTCCTGGGCTTGGGTAGTTTAGGACGTTCACCACGTTGTTATAGGGCACCACGCCTATCCGGACTCTGCCGTCGTTAGCGTTGTTAGCTGTCATCAACTGGGCGACCAGCTGGGTGGCGGCGGTCCTGAGTGTGCTGATCTTCGACGGCTCGCCCGGTTGCGGAGAATCATTCATGGACAATGTGGTGTCCAGCACCAGCGCCAAGTCGATCGGAGCCGGCTTCGGACGCTGAGCCCTTGTTTGGACCGTGATATTCAGTGTGTCGAATCCGATCAGGCGCAAGAAATTGGTGGGCATGACTGCCGTTGCAGTGAGGAAAACCGAATCGGTCTGGAGGCGATCAGCCGGCGTGTAGGTCAGGGTCAGCGGTCGCGCGGTGGCCAGACTGATCACGCGGTTGTTGGCGTTAAACATCTTCTGGGCCACGTCAAGCAACACTCTCTCGGTGTCGGGCACGATGACGTTCCCTCGTGAATCGACAACAACGTCAGCATTGCCGGCGGCCAGTGCGGCGGCATCGACGGCGTTTTGAAGGTTCGAGCGGACATAGATGGCCGTGCCGAAGTCGATGACGGCGCCGACAATCATGATCAGGACCATGGCCGAAAGCGCCACGGTGATGGCAACACTGCCTTTCTGATCCCGCCAAAATGCGATCATGCCCGACCCTTCGGATGCCTGAGTTCGCGCTCTGATAGCATTTTCGCCGAAATAGCGCGAGTCGTTTTTCCCGCAATGGTTTATCAGAAATCCATTTTCTCAATTCGGCAAATGCC
>NZ_JBAXGR010000075.1:0-17123 GCF_037139295.1 Aestuariivirga sp. | reverse complement strand
TACAAGCACTGCCACGGGGCGTTTGCCTAACGGCAGGAGCAGATCGAGACGACAATGGGCAGCAACACGCTGCCCATTGTCTTATCAAGGTTGCCTCAGTGACCAGCTGTTGGCACACGATGCGAGAAGCTTGCTCGGTCAGGTATTGTTCACCCGTCTCAACCGCGCACCTTGTACGCGATCCTGATCGAAGAACTCCCAGGAATCGCTGTTCTGCAGGGTGAGCGCCGCTGCCCTGCGAACAGCATCCTGTATCTTTCGAATGCTACCCATCACGAGATACAAGACGCACCACACTCCAAGGACTGCCGTCACGTAGAGCAAAAGTATGACCAGCATGCCAGTGACATAGTTCAGCTCGCTCGCAACGCCGAGAATCAATGGGACCGTCCACGACACGAATGAAACGCTTCCGACGAAAGTCAAGAAGGCCAAGTTCCTCCGTGTGATGCCTGTGAACAGCGGCCTGCCGACACTCGCCTTGAGGAATGGCATGATTTTACGGTGAACTACTATGCCGTTTATTGTCAGTATAAGGACGATAGCTATCTTCGCCCAGAGCTTTTGGTTCGTCAGATACTCTTGCTTGCTCATGTAGTTGATCCAAATCAACCCAATGCCACTGGCCCATAACAGCACCAAGCCAGCAGAAACAAAGCGTGAGAGGACTTCGGCCTGGTGAATTGTGAACTGGCTCACAGGCCGAATGACACCACGCATGAGTATTGTTATGTCGAGAAGGACTGCGCCCCCCAATCCCATCACAAGCGCGACCAGGTGTATAACCTTGATGATAGTCAAGATGTGCATTTCAGTCTCCTCACTTCCAACAATGATGCGATGTAATGTTGCGCTATCGAATTGACCCACCTCAAGGTGGGTCAACGCTAGAAAGAAGGTCCGATTGCGCAGAAGTGTTGTGGCGATAACAATACGGCAGAAAGATACAAAATGCGCCTGACAGTTGACTGACATTGCACACCCATGGTGGAACGCACTTCAACCATCGACCGCGCCACACATGATTTGTGCATTTGCCTCTTGATAAAAAAGGGACGCGAAAAGCATATCTACTGCCTGCGCAATCAAGTTGTTATCGTATAAAATTATAATAACTTAAATATAAAAAATATACTTTTTTAGATTCGGCATGAACACTGCCACGGAGCGTTCGCCCAATCTTTCCCGGGCTTGGCGATGACCCGCGTACCGCCTTTCCGGGTCGGTTAGCCTTTCGAGAGCTTCAGCCGGCACCCAGCGCCGCCAGGAAGCGCTGTTTGATTGCCGCGGTGGCCGTCGTGTCAGTGAGCTTGACGGTGTCCTGTGAGGCCTTCAACGGGCCGAGATCCCCGATGTCCAGGTAGACCGCAAGCTTCGACAGTTCTGCATCGGGCGCGGCGGTCAGGTCCTCATAGGCAATCTCGTGCGCAGTGATGGCACAGTCCTGAAGCAGGCTGCGCCAGGCATATTCCTCCGACATCTGGCGGCTCATGATCTGGGCCAGGAGAGGCAGGTCGGTATCGGAAAATTCCACGCTGGCGCGCCCTGCGGCCTTTCGGTCGCTGGTATTCCACAGGTCGGTCTTGGTGGCGATCAGTTCAGAAACCGCCTGCAGGACCTTGTCGCGGCGATAGACGAGAACATGCCTGTCGAAGCTCTTGAGGAAGCTCACGCCGCTGCCCATGCCGATGCGCTTGCCGCCGAAGACATGATGGAATTGGTTGAAATGCAGCTTCATGCCGAACACGCCATTGCCGGAAGTGTTGGCAGAGACCACATCGGCGTAATAGGCGAGCATGCTTTGCTTGGCCAGCTCCGGGTCGCCGCGCTCAGCGAGCGTGCGGAGGTGGAAATACTCCTTCACCCTGCCCGCGTTCCCGGTGGCGTTGAGAGCTGCGGCAAGCATTGTGCTTCCCGTGCGGGGGCTGGACAGGATCAGGTATTTCATGGCTCGGGCGGTTTCCGGGTTCGCTTGCGCTGCGCGAATTTATGGGCGCGCCCTGCAAAAATCCACCAGGGTTTTTGCAGGGCACGCCATGCCGCCTCACGCAGCGCTGGTATAGCCCACGGAACCCATCATGCCGGAGTTCATGTGATAGGCATGGTGGCAGTGGAAGGGCCAGGAGCCCGGATTGTCGGCATCGAAGACGATGGTTACCGATTCCATGGGCGGCACCAGCACCACGTCGCGCAAGGCGCCGTCGATCACGTTGCCGCCGAGCGCCACCACCTTGAAGTAATGGCCATGCAGGTGCATCGGATGCGCCATGCCGGTCATGTTGTGCATCATCACCGCGATGCGCTCGCCCTGGCGCATGGTGAACAGAGGCTGCATGGGGTTTGCCTCGCCGTTGAGGCCCCAGACATAGCCCTTCTCGCCGCCCGTCAGCGCCAGCATCTCGGTCCGGTTGACGGGTTCTTGCGGCAGCTTGGCGACCGGCCGGTAGAGCAGTTCCTGCGACAGGTCGAGTGCTGGCGTCATGTCACCCTCGCCGGCCAGCTTCGGGATGGCGGCACCCTTGGTGGCGATGACGATGCCGGTGCGCGCCGTAACGCCCTCTGGACGGAAGAGGACGGGAAAGGCGCCACCCTCCGCAGGGACCTTGAGCCGGATGTCGGCGCGCTGGGCCATGGCGATCGGGAAGAGGCTACCCTTCATCGGATAGATGGCATTGCCATCGACCGCGATGAGTTCGCCCTCGATGGCGCCGAGGTCAATCCACATGTTGGATGCCGCGGCACCGTTGATGATGCGCAGCCGAAGTGTGCTGTTCTTCTCGACCGACACGACCTCGGGGTCATCCAGCGTATGGTCATTGGCGAGATAGGCGTCAAACACGATGTCGTTCAGCATTGCGCCGCCCATCATGCCCGCCATGCCTGTCATACCGGTCATGCCCTGCATCGTGCCGCCGCCCACATCAGAACCAGAATGGTTCATCTGCGAGTGGTCCATGCCCTGCATCATGTGGCCAGCATGGGCGCCACCGTCTGCTTGCAACTCGGCAAGGATTTCCTTCGGATTGCGGAAGGTGAAGTCATGCAGCATCACCACATGCTCCTGGTCGTCGAACACCGGCTGTTTCACCTCGTTGATGATCAGCGGTGCCGCGAGCAACTGCTGCTCCTGAAGGCCCATGTGCGAGTGCATCCAGTGCGTGCCCACCCGCGTGTTGGCGAAGTCATAGTCCTTGGTGCCGCCGGGCGGGATCGCCGGCTCACCATACATGGCGACGCCATCTTGCCCGAAGGGCGGCGTGAGGCCGTGCCAGTGGACGATGGTGTCCGTGTCGATGTCGTTCTTGACGCGTACCCGGAAGTGCTCCCCGAACATCATCGAGAGGCCGGGCTTCCCGTCAGGACCGGTGATGCCATAAACGGTGGCAGCCTTGCCCTTCACCTCGAGCACCCGCTTCGACACGGTGAGGAGCTTCGGTTCTGCCTCGGCCAGTGCGAAGCGCGGCAGGCCGACGAGGGAAGTGCCGGCAAGGCCGGCAAGAAGAAGATCGCGGCGGTTCATGTCCGTCCCAATTCGTTTGTCATCCCCCTATGTGGGGGTGATTTGCGGCAAGAAGCAGGCAGACGTCGAATTGCTAGAGGTTGCGACCGATCGCGAGGAACTTCTCGCGCCGTTGGGTGCGCAACACTTCGGGCGAGAGGCCATTGAGGTTCTTGAGTGCGCGGCTGATGGCCTCGCCCGTCACATTGATCGCATCAGCGGAGGCGCGGTGGGCACCACCCTTGGGTTCAGGGATGATCTCGTCGATGACGCCGAGCTTCTTCAGGTCCTGCGCGGTGATCTTCATGGCTGCAGCAGCATCCTTGGCGCGCGCGGCGTCACGCCACAGGATGGAGGCCGCACCTTCAGGCGAGATGACGCTGTAGATGGCGTGCTCCAGCATCATCACAACGTTCGCCGTGGCAATGGCAATGGCGCCGCCCGAGCCGCCCTCGCCGATCACCACCGAGACGGTGGGAACGCCAAGCGACAGGCAGCAGTCGGTGGAGCGCGCAATGGCCTCGGCCTGGCCACGCTCCTCTGCATCGATGCCGGGGTAGGCACCTGCGGTGTCGACGAAGGAGATGACGGGAAGGCCGAAGCGCTCGGCCATTTCCATGAGGCGCACGGCCTTCCGATAGCCTTCGGGGCGGGCCATGCCGAAGTTGCGCTTGAGGCGGGATGCCGTGTCATTGCCCTTTTCCTGGCCCAGCACCATCACGGGCTCGCCCTGGAAGCGGCCAAGGCCGCCAACCACTGCGAAATCCTCGGCGAACTTTCGGTCGCCTGCCATCGGCGTAAATTCGGTGATGAGCTGGCCAATATAGTCGACGGCGTGCGGGCGCTCAGGGTGACGGGCCACCTGGGCCTTCTGCCAGGGTTCGAGATTGGCATAGAGATCATTCAGCTGCTTCGCCGCCTTCTTCTCAAGGCCCTTCACCTCATCGGAAATCGACACGGACTTGTCGCCGGTGGCCAGAGCGCGGAGTTCCGCGATCTTACCTTCCAGTTCAGCGAGCGGGGCTTCGAAATCGAGATAAGTCGGCATTGGGCCTCGAAACGGGTCAGGGTTGACGCGGAAACTGGCCGCGTGGCGTCCGGAAGTCAACTTTTCTTGGCAAGCGGATGGTGGGTCTCCACCACCTCCCGTAGGCGTTCGGCCTGCACGTGGGTATAGATCTGGGTCGTGGAAATGTCAGCGTGGCCAAGCATTTGCTGGACGGCGCGGAGGTCAGCCCCCCCTTCCAGCAAGTGGCTGGCAAAGCCATGGCGCAGCACGTGGGGCGAGAGCTTTCCAGCATCGAGCCCCGCCTCACGGCCCAGCACCTTGAGCTCCAGCGCAAAATGCTGCCTGGTCAGGTGACCGGCGGCCGCGGTTGATGGAAACAGCCACTTAGACCCGGCCTGACCGGATTTCCGCAGGCCACCAAGGTACGCGGCGAGTGCTGCACGGGCCGTCTGGGACACCGGCACCAGCCGCTCCCGCCCGCCCTTGCCCTTGACGAGGATGAAGTCCTTCTCGGCACTGGCCGCCTGGGCGGTGAGACCGACGAGTTCCGAGACGCGCAGCCCCGTCGCATAGAGAAGCTCGATCAGGCAGAGCAGCCGCAGGGCCTTGAGCAGTTGCCTGTCCTTCGCCGCCTTCACCCGCGCCCGCGCAGCTTCGGCGAGCGCGTTGACATCCTGCTGCGAGATCATCTTGGGCAGCGGCCGTGCGGCCCGCGGGCTATCGATGGCGGTGGCAGGATTATCCTTGGCAAGGCCATCGCCATGCAGGAAGCGGTGGAACTGGCGGATGGCGGAGAGCTTGCGCGCCGCCGAGGAGCGGGCGAGGCCTTGCGCCTCAAGCACTTCGAGATGCCTGCGGATATCGTCGGGCCCCGCACCTTTCAGGTCGGCAACGCCTTGCGAATAGGATTCGAGGTCACGGCGGTAGGCGGAGAGCGTGTTCTGGGACGCGCCGCGCTCGGCTGCCATCATTTCGAGGAAGCGGTCGATCAGGCGCTGGGAGACACTATTTGGCACGCAGCTTCTCGCTTGGCAGCGGCTTGACGATTTCAGTCTGCTCCGGCGGGAAATGCGACAGGGCCCAGACGCTGCCATAGACTGCACCGACCAAAACCCCCACCACCAGTACGAACTTGACCGTATCGGGCATTCACCACCACCAAAATCGCCTCAAGTGTAGCGGGTAAGTCCTGCTTCGGAAAGGCTTTGCGGTCGATTGCCATGCACGGTAGAACCGAGCGCAAGTTGAGGAAGATGGATGGCGCGCCGTTCTATTGCAAAAGAGGCCGAAATGGTCCGGCAGCGGATGGGGCAACGCCCCATCGTGCTCGTCGGTCTCATGGGTGCAGGCAAGACGAGCGTTGGGCGCAGGCTGGCCGAGAAACTCTCCATTCCCTTTGTCGATGCCGACCATGAGATTGAGGCGGCGGCGGGAAAATCCATCAAGGAAATCTTCGCCGACCATGGCGAGCCCTATTTCCGCGAGGGCGAGCGCCGCGTCATCCAGCGCCTGATCGGCAATGGCGCGCAGGTGCTGGCCACCGGCGGCGGCGCCTACATGAACGACGAGACCCGCCAGCGGTTTCAGGAGAGCGGCATTTCGGTGTGGTTGCGCGCCGCGCTGCCGATCCTGATGAAGCGGGTGATGAAGCGGCAGGACCGGCCGCTGTTGCAGAACGAGAACCCCGAGGCTGTGATGCGCGGTCTGATCGAGACGCGCTACCCGGTCTATGCGCTGGCCGACGTGACGGTGGACAGCCGCGACGTGCAGCATGGCCAGATGGTGAATGACGTGATCCGTGCCCTCGCTCAGTGGGACGGCTGGGACGAGAAGAAGACCGAACATGAGTGACCTGAACGCCGCCGAACGGCGCGAGAACGTGCCTGTGGCACTGGGCGACCGCAGCTACGACATCCACATCGGCGAGGGACTGCTGACGAAGGCTGGCGATGTGGTGGCACCCTTCCTCAAGCGTCCGCTCACCGCCATCGTGACGGACGAGAACGTGGCGAAAGCCCATCTTGCAACGCTTGAGCGCGCGCTGGCGGCAAAGGGCATCCGCTCCACCGCCATCATCATGCCGCCGGGCGAGAAGACCAAGAGCTACCAGCACCTGGCCGAGCTCTGCGACAAGCTGCTGGGTGCCGGCATCGAGCGGCGCGACCGCATCATCGCCTTCGGCGGCGGCGTGATCGGCGACCTCGCGGGATTTGCCGCAGCCATCCTCAGGCGCGGCGTGGACTTCATCCAGATCCCGACGACTCTCTTGTCGCAAGTCGACTCTTCGGTCGGCGGCAAGACCGGCATCAATTCGCCCCACGGCAAGAACCTGATCGGTGCCTTCCACCAGCCACTCGCGGTGATCACCGACATTTCACTGCTCGACACATTGCCGAGGCGCGAGCTGGCTGCGGGCTATGCCGAAGTCGCGAAATACGGGTTGCTCGGCGATGCCGGCTTCTTCGAATGGCTGGAGGGGTCCGCCACCGCCATCATGCGCGGTGATTCACAGGCGCGCATCCACGCGATCCGCAAGTCCTGCGAGGCCAAGGCCGCAATCGTCGCCGAGGACGAGCACGAGACGGGCGTGCGGGCTCTGCTGAACCTTGGCCACACCTTCGGCCACGCGCTCGAATCTGCCACGGGCTATTCGCAGCGCCTGTTGCACGGTGAAGGCGTGTCGATCGGCATGGTGCAGGCCTTCCGGTTTTCCGAACGCCAGAAGCTCTGCGCTCCCGGCGCGGCGGAGCGCGTGGCCAACCACCTGAAGAGCGTGGGGCTGCCCATCCATGCCTCGCAAATTCCGGGTGAACTTCCGCCGCCCGCGACACTTCTTGAGATCATGCGGCAGGACAAGAAGGCACAGGGCGGCAAGCTCACCTTCATCCTGGCGCGGGACATCGGCGAGGCCTTCATCGCCAGGGATGTGCCCGAGCACGACGTGCTCAACTTCCTGACGGAGGACCTCCGCCAGCGATGAGTTCCGGTTCCGGACTGATCGGCGGCATAATCGTCGCCCTGCTCCTCCTTTCCGCCCTTGCGGCCGCCGTGCGCGCAAGTCTGTGGAATGCCTCGCGCACCAGGCTTGGCGAGCTGCAGAAGCGCGGCATCCGTGGTGCCGGGAGCGCCTTGCGCCTTCTGGCCGACGAAGATCGCACCATGGGCGCGCTGGCGCTCGCCAAGATGCTGGCGGTGGCACTGGCCGGCGGATTGGCAGCCTTCCTGCTGTTCCACCAGTTGCCCCCGTTGCAGGCAAGCCTCGCCGCCATTGCTCTGATCGTCGTCTTCGCGCTTTTCGGCCTCGTGCTGCCCGATGCCTATGCCGCACGCCGCGCCGATCGGGTGGCCGTGATCCTGTCCGGGCCAGCGCAGCTGATGGTCGCCATTCTGGGTCCGCCAGCCGTCGCGCTTGAGGCACTGGCGCGGGGCATCCTCACGCTCACCGGCAGCAATGGCGCGGATGAAACCCACACAATGCATGAGGAACTGCGCGAGGCCATCGACCTTCATGCGAAGGACGGCACGGTGATCAAGAATGACCGCGACATGCTGTCAGGCATCCTTGCCATGCAGGACCTCGAAGTCTCCGACATCATGGTCCACCGCACCAAGATGACGATGCTCGACATCGAAGAAGACGCCAAGGAAATCGTCAACACGGTCCTGAAGAGTGGCCACACGCGCTTGCCCGTGTGGAAGGATAATCCGGACAACATCATCGGCGTGCTGCACGCAAAGAACCTCTTTGCAGCATTGCAGAAACACAATGGCGATGCCACGAAGGTTGACATCGAGGACATTCTTTTGCCGCCGTGGTTCGTGCCGGACACCCGCGCCATCCCCGACCAGCTCAACGCCTTCCTCAAGCGCAAGAGCCACTTTGCGATCGTGGTCGATGAATATGGCGAGGTGCAAGGGCTGGTGACGCTCGAAGACATCATCGAAGAGATCGTCGGCGACATCAAGGACGAGCACGACGCTGTGGCCACTGGCGTCAGGCCCAAGCCCGATGGTTCATACCTCGTCGACGGCGGCGTGGCGATCCGTGACCTCAACCGCGCCTTCGACTGGACGCTGCCAGACGAAGAAGCCAACACCATCGCTGGCCTCGTCATCCATGAAGCGCGGATGATCCCCGCAGTGGGCCAGGCCTTCGTCTTTCATTGCTTCCGCTTTGAAATCCTCAAAAAGCGCCATCATCAGATCACGGCATTGCGCATGACACCCGTAAAGCGGGAGAGCGAGGCTGCTCAGGGGGCCGAGGACTGAATTGCCAGTGCGTGCACGCGCTCCTTCAATTCGTCAGCCAGCGCGGCATTGATCATCCTGTGCTGCTCGACGCGGGACTTGCCCCGGAAGGCCTCCGCCACAATGACCACGCGGAAATGGCTCTCGCCATCGTCCCGTGAGCCGGAATGGCCGGCGTGGTGGTGGGATTCGTCGATTACCTGAAGCGCCGCCGGCTCGAAATCTTGCGTGAGCTTCATGGTGATTCTTTGGCCAACGGGGCCCAGTTTCGGGTCAGCTGTCATTCTGTCACTCCTGGGCAGGCAAAGCTTGCTTGGCCGGGCCTCTATCACCATAATCAGCCGCGATGAAGCTTGATTCAAAATACTTCGACAAGATCCGCGTGAAGCCTTCGACTGACAAGAAGAAGGCGGCCGAGGCCGTGCCCCAGTGCGACTGGCCGGATTGCCCGCGGCCAGGCCCGCACAAGGCCCCCATGGGTCGTGGCCACGAGGGCAAGTTCTACAACTACTGCACCGCGCATGTGCAGGAGTACAACAAGTCCTACAACTACTTCTCCGGCATGAAGGACGACGACGTGCAGGAGTTCCAGAGGAACGCCCGCCTCGGCGAGCGCCCGACCTGGAAACTGGGCCAGAATGCCACGCCCAATGCGTCCAACGTGCGTCGCAGGGGCGCCCAGCTGCGTGACGACCCCTTTGGCCTTGCCGCCAAGGCGGCGGCAAAGGCGCCGGGCCGCCACCCCTCCGGCCGGGCGTTGCGGTCAACCGAGCTCAAGGCCCTGCAAGCGCTGGGCCTGGACGACACGGCCACGCCAGATCAGGTGAAGAGCCAGTACAAGACCCTGGTGAAGCGGCTTCACCCGGATGCCAACAATGGCAGCCGGGCCAACGAAGATACGCTGAAAGCGGTGATCCAGGCCTATGACCATCTGCGTTCAAGTGGGTTCTGCTAAGCGGCGCAAAGCCTTGCCCGGCAGGGCCCGACCGTCTAAAACCCGCCCGCGTAACCCCGGAACATGAAGATCCCTTGACATGAATGCGAAGGCCACTGCAGAGGCGAATGGCATGCCCGACACCAAGGCGTTGGTGAAGCAGCTTTTCGGCTTCGACACCAACATGGAAGTTCCCGCCTATTCCAAGACCTCGGAACATGTGCCGGACCTCGACCCCGACTACCTCTTCAACCGCGAGACCACGCTCGCCATCCTCGCGGGTTTTGCCTTCAACCGCCGCGTCATGGTGACGGGCTATCACGGCACCGGCAAGTCGACCCACATCGAGCAGGTCGCCGCCCGCCTCAACTGGCCCTGCATCCGCATCAACCTCGACAGCCACATCTCGCGCATCGACCTCATCGGCAAGGATGCGATCGTGCTGCAGGAGGGCAAGCAGGTCACCGAGTTCCGCGAAGGCATCCTGCCCTGGGCCTACCAGCACAACGTGGCCCTGGTGTTCGACGAATATGACGCCGGCCGTCCGGACGTGATGTTCGTGATCCAGCGCATCCTCGAAAGCTCGGGCAAGCTGACGCTTCTCGACCAGTCGCGTGTCATCCGCCCGCATGCCGCATTCCGGCTGTTTGCCACGGCCAACACCATCGGCCTCGGCGACACCACCGGCCTCTATCACGGCACGCAGCAGATCAACCAGGCGCAGATGGACCGCTGGTCGATCATCAGCGCGCTCAACTACCTGCCGCATGCGCAGGAAGTGGGCATCGTGGCGGCCAAGTCGAAGCATTTCGACAACGAGAAGGGCCGCAAGACCATTTCCAACATGGTCCGCGTGGCAGACCTCACCCGCAACGCCTTCATGCAGGGTGACCTTTCCACCGTCATGTCGCCGCGTACCGTCATCACCTGGGCGCAGAACGCCGAGATCTTCGGCGACGTTGGCTTTGCCTTCCGCCTCACCTTCCTCAACAAGTGCGACGAGCTGGAACGCAGCGTGGTGGCCGAGTTCTACCAGCGCTGCTTCGGCGAGGAACTGCCGGAATCCTCTGCCCACATCGCCATCGCCTGAGTGATGTAAGGTGGCGAAGGAGAAGGACACACCTTCGAACGAGTTCAAGCGCGTCCTCACCGTCGCGATGAAGACCATTGCCGAAGACCCGGAGCTTTCCGTGGCCTTCGGCAACGAAGCCCCTTCGCTGGCGGGTAACCGGGCGAAGCTGCCGCAGGTGGCAAATGAGATGAAGCCCGCCGACATCGCCATCGTGCGCGGCCTGTCCGACAGCTTCGCGCTCAGGATCGCCAATCACAACGACAAGGTCCACGCCCGCTACCAGCCGCAGGGCAAGAATGCCCGCGCCGTGTTCGAAGCCGTGGAGCAGGCCCGTATCGAGGCGCTCGGTGCCAATGCCATGCAGGGCATGAAGACCAACCTCGCGGCCATGTTGGATGACCGCTATCGCAAGAAGGACGTCGCCCGCTACACCGACCGCAAGGACGCCCCGCTCGACGAGGCCGTGGCGCTGCTGGTGCGCGAGAAGCTGACGGGCGAGCTGCCGCCGGAAGGCGCCCGCAACATGGTGGACCTGTGGCGGCCGTGGATCGAGGACAAGGCGCACGACCAGCTTTCGCATTTGATGGACAACATCCACGACCAGGCGGCCTTCGCCCGCATGTCGCGCGACATCATCGCCGCCCTCGATATGGGCGAAGAGCTGGGCGAGGACCCAGACCAGTCGGACGAGAACGACGAGTCGAACGAACCGGAGGAGGATTCGGGCGAGCGCCAGGAGACGCCTGACAGCGAGGAGCAGGAGAGCTCCCAGCAGTCGATGGAGGAGATGCAGGACGCCGAAGGCGAATCCGAAGCAGCCGAAATGGACGCCCGGCAGATGGACGTCGAGGAGCAGGCCGAGGACCAGGACGGCGAGGAAGAGCAGGACGGCGAAGAGCCGTGGAAGCCGCAGCTTCCGTTCTCCTCTCTCTCCAACGAGGATTTCTACAAGGTCTTCACCAACCAGTTCGACGAGGTGATCTCGGCCGAGGACCTGTGCGACGCCGAGGAGCTGACCAGGCTTCGCAACTATCTCGACAAGCAGCTCTCGAGCCTGCAGGGCGTCGTCGCCCGCCTTGCCAACCGCCTGCAGCGCCGCCTGATGGCGCAGCAGAACCGCTCCTGGGACTTCGACCTCGAGGAAGGCGTGCTCGATGCCGCACGCCTGATGCGCGTGGTGATTGACCCAATGCATCCGCTGTCCTTCAAGGAAGAGCAGGATACCGAATTCCGCGACACGGTGGTGAGCCTGCTGCTCGACAATTCAGGCTCGATGCGCGGACGCCCCATCACGGTGGCCGCCACCTGCGCCGACATCCTCGCCCGCACGCTGGAGCGCTGCGGCGTGAAGGTGGAGATCCTCGGTTTCACTACGCGTGCGTGGAAGGGTGGCCAGGCCCGCGAGAAGTGGCTGGCGTCCAACAAGCCGTCCAACCCCGGCCGCCTCAACGACCTGCGCCACATCATCTACAAGTCGGCTGACACGCCCTGGCGCCGGGCGCGCAAGAACCTCGGGCTGATGATGCGCGAGGGGCTGCTGAAGGAAAACATCGACGGCGAGGCGCTGATCTGGGCGCACAACCGTCTGCTCGCCCGCCGCGAGCAGCGCCGCATCCTGATGGTGATCTCGGACGGTGCGCCGGTCGATGACTCGACGCTGTCGGTGAACTCCGGCAACTACCTTGAAAAGCACCTGCGCCAGGTGATCCACGATATCGAGCAGCGCTCGCCCGTCGAATTGATCGCGATCGGCATCGGGCATGACGTGACGCGCTACTACAAGCGCGCCGTGACCATCGTGGATGCCGAGGAACTGGGTGGCGCCATGACCGAGAAGCTGGCCGAGCTTTTTTCCGAGAACGCCAAGCCCAAGATCATTGCCAAGCCCGCGCCGAAAAAGCGCGCACGCGCCTAGAAGGCCCTTACTCGTACTTCTCCAGAAACGCCTCTGTCGACAGCGCCCGCATGTCCTCGACCGCCTGCGCGAGGCGCCCATGCTCCCAGTCCCACCACGCCAGCCGCGTGATGCGCTCGGCGACCTCCGGCGCAAAGCGCCACTTGAGGAAGCGTGCCGGCACGCCGGCCACGATGGCATAGGGGGCCACATCCTTCGTCACCACGGCGCCCGCCGCGACGACCGCACCGTTGCCGACCGTCACGCCCGGCAGGATGATGGCGCCATGGCCAATCCACACATCATGCCCGATCACCACCTTGTCGGCGATGCGCTGCTCGCGGAACGCCTTGTCGAGCTTGGCGCCGACGAAATACTCGTTGGGCCGGTAGGTCATCTTGTGCTGGCTGATGCGTTCGACAGGATGGTTCAGCGCATTGATGCGACATTGCGCGGCAACCGCCGAGAACTTGCCGATCTCGCTGTAGATCGCCTCTGAGTCACGCTCGATGTAGGAATAGTCGCTGAGTGTTGAATCGAGGAACTGCACCCGCTCCTTCAACTCGGTGAAACGACCCAGCATGGAATTGCGGGTGACGGCCGATCCATGGACACGCGGGTTGCCGTCACGCGGGCCGTTGCCCCGCTTGCTTTCTTTGTCTTCGTTCATGCCCTGACCCATAAAGCAAAAGCCGCCCCGGTTGGAGCGGCTTTCGAATTCAGTGCCGACAGTAAGATCAGGCGGCCTTGGCAGTTTCCAGCTTCTTGGCGATCGAGCGCTTGAGGCGCGCGGCCTTGTCCGAGAGCTTGGCGGTGTCGGCCTTCATCAGGAAGGCGTCGAGACCGCCGACATGCTCCACCGACTTCAGCGCGATGGCCGAGATGCGCAGGCGATAGGTCAGGCCCATCGCATCGCTCATCAGGCTCACATCACACAGGTTCGGCATGAAGCGGGTCTTGGTCTTGTTGTTGGCATGGCTGACCTTGTTGCCAACCAGCGCGTTCTTTCCCGTCAACTCACAACGGCGGGCCATGGGCTTAACTCCACAATAAGAATGGGCACCGGGAGGCTCAATGCCCCCGGTTCGGATGGCGGGTCTATAGTGGGAGCCAAGCGCGGGGTCAAGCCGGAAGGGCAGTTTCTTCGCACTCTTCCCCTTCCGCCCTGCGACAGTGGTCAAGAAGAAGGGGTGTCCCGTTTCGGCACAGCCGGGTTAACGCGCACCCTTACCCGCAGCCCTGCCTGAGAGAGTTTCTCCTTCAGGCTTGTAGGCTTAGCAGACTGGAACCACAACATCTTGCGAGAACAAACAGCGAAAATCCAGCCTTCAGCGATTCGGGCGCGATCCGTTCCGGGGATGGTCCACTCCGTTAACAAATGGCCGGAACAGATCGCCTGGCGCGGCAGAGTCCGTAAACCATAAGTGGCAGCCTGTTAAGCTTTGACCCCGGCTACCTGCATCCGATTGCCCCGTCGCCCTTCGCCTGGACAGAGGGCGGACGCAATCCGCCCTGCAAACGTTGAACCGCGCAATTGGAACAAACCCTGAATCGTCAGGCAGCAGCGATTCGGGCCAGCTTCGTTCCGGTTTGAATCCATTCCCTAACGCGCCGGTTCAGAACGGGGCAAAATACCTTGACCCCCCGGCACATGCGCCCCAAGTCTGGGCCTCAAGGATTTCGCGAAGCCGCCTTAGATGCCCTCCCAGAAAACCGTCACTGCCGTGCTTGGCCCCACCAACACCGGCAAGACCCACCTCGCGGTGGAGCGCATGCTGGGGCACGGCGGCGGCATGATCGGCCTGCCACTGCGCCTGCTCGCCCGCGAGATCTTCGACAAGGTGCGCGCCCGCGTCGGCGATGCCGCCGTGGCGCTGGTGACGGGCGAGGAAAAGATCATCCCCGTCCAGGCGCGCTACTGGATCTGCACCGTCGAAGCGATGCCGACAGATGTCGACGTGCCTTTCCTCGCCATCGACGAGGTACAGTTGTGTGCCGACTTCGAGCGCGGCCACATCTTCACCGACCGCGTGATGAACCGCCGCGGCCGCGACGAGACCATGTTGCTGGGTGCCGGCACCATGCGGCCCATTCTCGAGAAGCTGTTGCCGGGCACCACGTTCGTGTCGCGCCCGCGCTTTTCGCAATTGCTCTATGCGGGTCAGAAGAAGCTCACCCGCTTGCCGCCCCGATCGGCCATCGTCGCCTTCTCGGCTGACATGGTCTACGCCACCGCAGAACTCATCCGCCGCCAGCGCGGCGGTGCGGCCGTGGTTCTGGGCGCATTATCACCGCGCACCCGCAATGCGCAGGTGGCGCTCTACCAGTCGGGCGACGTCGACTACATCGTGGCCACCGATGCCGTGGGCATGGGCCTCAACATGGATGTGGACCATGTGGCCTTCGCCTCGACACGCAAGTTCGACGGCTTCCAGTATCGTCATCTGAACCCTTCCGAACTGGGCCAGGTGGCAGGCCGCGCCGGGCGCTACATGAATGACGGCACCTTCGGCGTGACGGGCGAGGCAGACCCGTTCGACCCCGAAATGGTCGAGCGCCTCGAGAGCCACAATTTCGATGCCGTGCGCATGTTGCAGTGGCGCAACCGCGAACTCGACTTCGGCTCGCTCGAGCGCCTGAAGCAATCGCTCAACATGCTTCCGCAGCAACAGGGCCTCACCCGCGCCCAGCCCAATGCCGACCTCCTGGCGCTCGAAGCGCTGGCCCGCGACCCCGCCACGCGCGACCTGGCCAAGTCGAAGAAGGACGTGGAACGGCTGTGGGAGGTCTGCCAGATCCCCGACTACCGCAACATCTCGAACTCGGAACACGCCTCGATCGTGTCCAGGATCTACCAGTACCTGCAGACCGGTAGCGGCGTGATCGACGAGGACTGGTTCGTGCGGCAACTGAAGTTCTGCGAGAACACGGCGGGCGACCTCGACACGCTGTCGAACCGCATCAGCCACGTCCGCACCTGGACATTCGTGGCAAACCGCCCGGATTGGCTCAAGGCACCTCTCTATTGGCAATCCTACGCGAGAGAGATAGAGGACAAGCTGTCGGACGCCTTGCATCAGAGGCTGACACAGCGTTTTATCGACCGCCGTACCAGCGTGCTGATGAAGCGCCTGGCCCAGAAGGAAGAATTGATGTCGACTGTTGAAGAAGATGGCGCCATCCACGTCGAGGGCGAGTATATTGGCCGGATCAGGGGATTCCTGTTCGTGCCAGATGGCGCCACCGAGGGAGCCGAGGCCCGCGCGCTCAAGGCCGCAGCCATGTCGGCCGTCGCTGCCGAGATCACGGCGCGCGCCAAGGCCGTTGCCGCATCAGCCGACACCGACCTGAAGCTCACAAGGGATGGCCAGATCATCTGGAACCAGGCCCCCGTTGGCAAGCTGGACCCCGGCGCCAGCTTGCTGAAGCCGCGCGCCACCGTCATTGCGGGCGAGCAGCTGTCAGGCTCCGAGCGCGAGGAGGTGCAGGCGCGCCTGCAGAAATTCACCGACCGCCACGTCGCCACGGTTCTTGAACCGTTGGTCAAGCTCGAGGAGGGCGAGGGCCTCGAAGGCATTTCGCGCGGGCTCGCCTATCGCCTCGTCGAGACGCTGGGCGTGCTCCCGCGCGACACCGTCACCGAGGAGGTGAAGGGTCTGAGCCAGGAGGACCGCGCCAAGCTGCGCACCCTGGGCGCCCGCTTCGGCGCCTTCAACCTCTATGTTCCGGCACTCCTGAAGCCTGCTCCCACCGAACTTCGCCTTCTGCTCTGGGCGCTCAGCCTGCAGAAGGAGGGCAAGCTCGAACCGGCAGCCCTGCCCCAGCCTCCGGGCCAGGGCCTCACCTCCGCCAGCTTCGACCGCTCAACCCCGAAGGGCTTCTACGGCGTCTGCGGCTATCGCATCTGCGGCTCGCGCGTGGTGCGCATCGACATGCTGGAGCGCCTCGCCGACGTGATCCGCGACCGCGTCTTCTGGCGGGCCCGTTTCGCCGAGGAGCCGCGCCCGGCGGGCTCCGTCGAGGGCGGCGGCTTCACCGTGGTGCCCGAAATGATGTCGCTCGTCGGCTGTTCCGGCGAGGACTTCCTCGGCATTCTGCGCAGCCTTGACTACCGCATGCAGAAAAAGACGGTGAAGCGCCCTGCAGCCACTGTTGCCACAACCCCCGGCACGCCGCAGGCGGCTGAAGGCGAGGCTGCGACCACCGTCGAGGCCCCCACAGAAGCCATTACCCCCGTGGCCGACGAAGCGCCGCAGGCCGATGAGCCAATGACCCTGCAGGCTGTCGAAGCAGTTGCCGAAGCAGGTACCGAACCTGCCGAGGTGGAGACAACGGCCGAGCCAGCCGAGGCACCCGCTGCCGAAGGTGGGGAACAACCCGTTGTTGTTGCCGCCGCGACCCCTGAGGTGGCTATGGAGGACGTCGAGGTCGAAGTCTGGTGGCCCAAGGACACCGGCCCCTTCCGCC
>NZ_JBAXGR010000074.1:0-17641 GCF_037139295.1 Aestuariivirga sp. | reverse complement strand
ATCTTCACCAGCGGCATGCCGAACACCGATCCCATGGTCGCCCGCACGCAGTCCGGCGCCCACGGGTCGCAGGATTGTCCGGCCAGGATCACGCCCGCCGCCCCCGCCGCATCCGCCGTGCGGATGATGGTGCCGAGGTTCCCCGGATCGCGCATGTCCTCCAGCGCCACCCACACTCCCTCGGGCTTCACGGTCTCGGCCCAGCGCTGCCGGAACACCCCGATCTGCTCCGGCGGGTTCTTCTGGGCGCTGACCTGGCCCATCACGCGCTCGTCCAGCTGGATCAGCGCCGCCTTGCCCCAGGCCTCGCTGTGACCGGTTGACAGCAGATAGACGGGCTCCCAACCCTCTGCCCGAGCGCGCTCCAGCACCTGCCGGCCCTCTGCCACGAAAAGCCCGTGCTCCTGCCGGTGCTTCTTGTCCTCGAGCGAGCGGATCAGCTTGATGGTCGGGTTCTGGGCGGATGAGACGATGAGCATGGGGACTTCTTAGAAGGTTCGGTGTCGGGAGGAAAGCGAAGCCCCCAACTCCCTCTCAGGACCGCTCAGGAGCCATCCTAACGCCATCTGGATGGGTTTCTGGGCTACCCAGCTAGGGGACTAGCCAAACATAACGCCTGCCAAAAACAATCGTTACAAACGTGATTATGAGCGAGCCGTCCCGTCAGAGGTTTTGACATGCCGCCGCCGGGCTCCTCCGCTATACTGCTCGCCATGAACATCCTGCCCAACATCAAGACCGGCATCTCGGTTTGCCCGCATGACTGCCCTTCCGCCTGCGCCCTCGAGGTGGAGGTGCTGGATGAACGCACCATCGGCCGGGTGCGCGGGGCGAAGGAGAACAGCTACACGCTGGGCGTCATCTGCGAGAAGGTGGCGCGCTATTCCGAGCGCATCCACCATCCGGACCGGCTGCTCTATCCGCTGAAGCGCAAGGGGCCGAAGGGCTCCGGCGAATTCCAGCGCATATCCTGGGATGATGCCATGTCCGAGACGGCGGAGGCCATGCTCAAGGCTGAAGCCGAATATGGGCCAACCTCCGTCTGGCCCTATTTCTACGCCGGCACCATGGGCTACGTGATGCGTGACGGCATCAACCGCCTGCGCCATGCCAAGGGCTATTCCAACCTCGGCGACACCTTCTGCGTGGCGCTGTCGTGGTCAGGCTATCTGGCGGGCACCGGATCCATCTCTGGCGTCGACCCGCGCGAGATGCAGAAGTCAGACCTGATCGTGATCTGGGGCGGCAACCCGGTGAACACCCAGGTCAACGTGATGACCCACGCCATGAAGGCGCGGAAAGATCGCGGTGCCAGGATCGCGTGCGTCGACATCTATGAAACCGGCACGATGAAGCAGGCCGACATCAAGCTGCTGATCCGCCCCGGCACTGACGGTGCACTCGCCTGTGCGGTGATGCATGTGCTGTTCCGCGACGGCTATGCCGACTGGCCCTATCTCGAGAAATACACCGACGCGCCGAAGGAATTCGCCGAACACCTGAAGACGAAGACACCGGAGTGGGCCGCGAAGATCTGCGATATCCCGGCCGCGGATATCGAAGCCTTCGCCAAACTGATCGGCGAGACCAAGCGGAGCTTCTTCCGCATCGGCTATGGCTTCACCCGCTCGCGCAATGGCGCGCCCAACATGCATGCCGTCACCTGCATTCCGGCTGTGACGGGCGCTTGGGCCCACGAGGGCGGCGGGGCGCTGCATTCGAACAGCGGCATGTATGGCATGAACAAGACCATGATCGAGGGGCTGGACGTGCGGAAGCCGGGCATCCGCATCCTCGACCAGAGCAGGATCGGCGCTGTTCTGCTGAACGATCCTTACGATCTGCAGGGCGGCCCCCCGGTGAAGGTGCTGTTCGTCCAGAATACCAATCCGGCCTCCGTTGCGCCTGACCAGACCAGGGTGAAGCAGGGGCTGGCGCGGGAAGACCTGTTCACCTGCGTCCATGAGCAGTTCATGACCGAGACGGCGAAGTTCGCCGACATCGTACTGCCCGCCACCATGTTCCTCGAGCATGACGACATCTATCAGGGCGGCGGCCATTCCCACCTGATGTATGGCCGCAAGCTGGTGGACGCGCCAGGCGAGTGCCGCAACAACCATGAGGTGATCTGCGAGCTTGCAAAGCGGGTGGGTGCGGAGCACCCGGGCTTCGACATGAGCCCGCGCGAGCTCATCGACTGGACCCTCGTCAATTCGAAGAAGCCCGGCCTCGACGTGCTGGACGCAGAGAACTGGGTGGACGTGATGCCCGAGTTCGAGCGGGCCCATTTCCTGAAGGGTTTTGGCTTCCCGGATGGAAAGTTCCGCTTCCGTGCCGACTGGCGAAAGGTGCGCTTCCGCTCGACCGAGGTTCCGGTTGGTCCGGTGGAGATGCTGCCAAGTTTCCCCGACCATTGCGAGACGATCGAGGAAGCCACGGCGGATTATCCCTTCCGGCTGGCAACCAGCCCGGCCCGCACATTCCTCAACTCGACTTTCAATGAGACGCCGTCCTCACGGAAGCGCGAGGGCCGTCCCACCGTCTTCGTCCACCCGGATGACATGGCGGCGCTGCGGCTTGTCGACGGCCAGAAGGTCAAGGTGGGCAGCGCCCGTGGCACTGTCACGCTCCATGCCAAGACCCATGATGGCCAGCGCCGTGGCGTGTTGATCGCCGAATCGATCTGGCCCAACGATGCTCACGAAGACGGGCATGGCATCAACACACTGACGGGGGCCGACCAGCCGGCGCCCAACGGCGGCGGCGCCTTCCACGACAACCGGGTGTGGATCAAGCCGGCCTGAATTCGTTTACGATTCGTTAATCCGTGTGCGGAGGGAACCCGGGCGCGCCATTTCACGTTGTGGCCGCAATCATGCCCCGAACTTATCGCCATTGCGCGCGATAAGGGAGCATCGAATCGAGGTTCCAATGTCCCGCCGCATCCTGGCCATCATGGCCGTCCTGCTCGCTGCCGCAACGGCCGCCACCGCCGCCTCTGCCGTCCCCGCACCGCTGCGGGCGGTGTCGGAGTTCGTGCTGTCGGTGGCGTAAGGCTCTCGCCCGGTGGCTCTTAAGGCAGCGTCCCGATCCGGTCCGCCAGAAGTTTGAAGAAGCCTTCCGCGTCGACGTCACGGATCACCGTCGCGTTAGGCGGCCGCTTGGTCACATGCCACCAGTCGACGACCGTGGCACCCATGGTGAGCTCCGACTCGCATTCGACTGCGACGTTGACCAGCCGCCCCTTGAACAGTTCCGGCTTGAGAAGCCAGGCGATCACGCAGGGGTCGTGCAGCGGGCCGCCGTCGGTGCCGTATTTGTTTTCGTCGAAGCGCTCGAAGAAATCGAGCATGGCGGCTACCGCCGGGCCTGACTTGTTCGGCATCTTGCGGAAGGCCTCGACGCGCTTGGCCGTGGTCAGTGCCTGGTGGGTGCAGTCGAGCGGGATCAGCGTGAAGGGGATGCCGGCGTCGAGCACCAGCCTGGCCGCGTGCGGGTCGACGTAGATGTTTAACTCTGCGGCGGGCGTCACGTTGCCCTGCTCGAAATAGCCACCGCCCATGGCGACGATCTGCTTGATGCGCCCGGCGATACGGGGCTCCCGCACCAGTGCCAGTCCGATGTTGGTAAGTGGTCCCAGGGTGCAGAGGGTCACGGTGCCGGCGGGTCGCGACATCAGTGTCTCGACGATGAAGTCCACCGCATATTGGTCCTGCAGCGGCATCGTCGGTTCGGGCAGCACCGGCCCGTCCAGGCCGGTCTTGCCGTGCACTTCCTCGGCGGTCACCAGCGGGCGGATCATCGGGCGGATGGCGCCGGCGAAGACCTTGGTTTCCGGCTTGCCCGCAAGCTCGCAGATCTTGCGGGCGTTCTTTTCGGTCAGCGCCAACGGTACGTTTCCGGCAACCGCGGTGATGCCCAGCACCTCGAACTCGGGCGAGGCGAGGGCGAGCAGGATGGCAACGGCATCGTCCTGACCGGGATCGGTATCGATGATGATGGGCAGCGACCTGGTCATTCTCTCTCCTCGATGATGCGGTTTGCCAGCCAGGCCAGTGCCTGCGGATAGATCTTGTGCTCTTCCTTCAGGACGCGCGCGGCGAGTGTGTCCGGCGTGTCGCCCGGCAGTACCGGCACCTCGGCCTGCATCAGGACCGGGCCGCCGTCGAGTTCCGGCGTCACCATGTGCACGCTGCAGCCGGCCACCTTGGCGCCTTCGGCAATTGCCCGTTCATGGGTATGAAGGCCCTTGTAGGCCGGAAGGATGGAGGGGTGAATGTTGATGATCCGCCCATCCCAGCCAGCAATGAAATCGGCCGACAGCACCCGCATGAATCCCGCAAGCGCAACGGCCTCCACATCCTTGGAGCGGAGATATGCATCGATGGCCGCGTCATAGGCTTCTCGCGTGGGGTAGGCCGTGTTGTCGATGACCTTGGTCGCGATGCCATTCGCGGCGGCGAACGCCAGCCCCTTGGCGTCGGCCTTGTTCGAGAGCACGCAGACGATATTCGCCGGAAAGTCAGCAGCCCGTGCCGCCTCCACCAGCGCCATCATGTTGGAGCCGCGCCCCGAGATGAGGATGGCGGTGCGGGCCTTGGTCATTTCACCGCGAGGGCACCCGCGAGTGCCACCTGTTCTTCCGTGCCCTTGCGCTTGCGGATGGAGCCCAGTGTCACCACCGTCTCGCCCGAGCGCTTGAGGGAGGCCGAAACCTTCTTGGCGTCCTTGGCCGCGGTGACGACGATCATGCCAATGCCGCAGTTGAAGGTGCGCAGCATCTCGCGCTCGGCAACGCCGCCCACCGACTGCAGCCAGTCAAAGACCGGCGTATAGGGCACCGCGTCGAGGTTGATCTCGGCCACAGTGGTCTTGGGCAGCACGCGCGGGATATTCTCGATGAAGCCGCCTCCCGTGATGTGCGCAAGCGCCTTGATGGCGTCCGTGTGCTTCATCGCCTTGAGGATGGGCTTCACATAGATGCGGGTTGGGGCGAGCAAGGCTTCGCCCAGCGTCATCTTGCGGTCGAAGGGGGCCTTGGAGGTGTATTCGACGCCACTCATTTCCACCAGCTTGCGGACCAGCGAATAGCCGTTGGAGTGGGGGCCCGAGGAGGCGAGGCCGAGGATCACATCGCCCGGCTTCACGTCGCGCGGCAGCAGTTTCTTGCGTTCAGCAGCGCCCACCGCGAAGCCGGCGAGGTCGTAGTCGCCGCCGTGATACATGCCCGGCATTTCGGCCGTCTCGCCGCCGATCAGGGCACAGCCCGCTTGGCGGCAGCCGTCGGCGATGCCGGCGATGACCTCGGCGGCGGCCTTCACGTCCAGCTTGCCCGTCGCGTAATAGTCGAGAAAGAATAACGGTTCGGCACCCTGGACCACAAGGTCGTTTACCGACATGGCCACGAGGTCGATTCCCACCTCGTGGTGGCGTCCGGTCTCGATGGCGATGCGCAATTTGGTGCCCACGCCGTCATTGGCGGCGATCAGGACCGGGTCCTTGAATCCGCAGGCCTTGAGGTCGAACAGGCCGCCGAAGCCGCCCAGTTTCGAATCAGCGCCTTTGCGGCGGGTGGACCGTGCCAGCGGCTTGATGGCCTCCACCAGGGCGTTTCCGGCGGAAATGTCCACCCCGGCATCGGCGTAGCTGACGCCGTTTCCTGCTGCTTGTTTCGCTCTGCTCATGCCGCTAGTTTGCCCCAAATCTCTGGTGGAGGTGCCCGGTGGGGCGTCCTTAGCCCGAAGCGCTTCTGGAATAAAGCGCGGAACGGACGCCGGAGACATGTGTGGAAAGTTTAGGACCGGCATTTTGAACGTCATTCGTATGTTGCAGGGCCCCGCAATCGCGGCGGCTCTCGCCGGTTTCCTGGCGCTCGCCGCCATTGTCCTGCCGGCCGTCGCGGGCGGTCCGGTGGAGACCAGCCCCTTCGCCGTGCAGGGTGTCGAGGTGGATGTCACATCCACCGACGCGACTTCCGCCAAGAACCAGGCCTTGATGGACGTTCAGGTGAAGGCCTTCTTCCAGCTGCTCGAGCGGCTCGGTTCGCCCGAGCTTGCCGCCCAGCTGAAGGAGAAGCTGAAGCCGGAGGACATCGCGCCGTTCCTGCGCTCGCTGTCGATCGAAAAGGAAACCTCGGCACCTGGCCGCTATATCGGCACCTTCACGGTGCGTTTCCTGCCAGCGAAGATGCAGAAGTTCCTTGCAGGCTACAACGTCAACGTCTCCGCCCAGCAGGCAGACCCGGTGCTGGTGATCCCCGTCTACCGCACGCCCGAAGGCCCGAAGCTGTGGGAGGACAATCCGTGGCGCCAGGCCTGGATCGACCTCAAGGGCGAGCAGGGCGAACTGCCGATCATCATTCCGCTGGGCGACAAGGAAGACGTTGACGCGCTGACCGCGCAGGATGCGCTTGGCGGCGACACCGTGAAGCTTGATGCAATCCGCAAGCGTTATGACGCGGCGAGCCTTCTCGTTGCCCAGGCCGAGCCAACCGAGGAAGGACTGCATGTCTATATCGAGGGCGACACCAAGCTTGGCCGCGTGAACATCAACAAGGTCTACACGCCCGAGACGACCGAAGACGGCACCGCGGTTGCCGTCGAGGCGGCGGCGACCCTGGCCTTCCAGAAGGTTCTGCTCAAGGCCTACCAGACACAGGCCGCCGCGGCAGCCGAGGCGAAGGCGGCGCGGGACAACACGCCACAGTCGCTGGACGTCAACGTGCCGTTCAATTCGCCGCGCGAGTGGAATGCCATCCGATCACGCATCCTGAGCACGCCCAATGTCTCGGCGGTCGATCTCTCGAGTCTTGATTTCAGCGGGGCGACCATCCGCCTCGTGTATACTCACAGTGTCGAGGAATTGCAGGGCAATCTGCAGCGTGTGGGCCTCGGCCTCTCGCAGGGTGGGGGCGGCTGGGTGATCCAGCCCATGTAGGGGCGGGAGCGATGCGCAATATCCCCAATCTCATCTCGGTTCTGCGCCTTCTGCTGGTGCCGCTCACGGTTTGGTTGATCATCTCCGAGGCCTATGGCTGGGCCTTTGTGACTTTCATGGCTGCCGGCATATCGGACGGAATTGACGGTTATCTTGCCCGTCGCTTCGACTGGCGGACCCGGCTTGGCGCCTATCTCGATCCGCTGGCCGACAAGACGCTTCTGGTGTCGGTCTTCGTGACGTTGGGCCTTCTCAAGCTGATTCCGGCGTGGCTCGTCATCACGGTGGTATCGCGCGATGCACTCATCATCGGTGCGGTGCTGCTGTCGCGCCTGATGGATCACCCGGTACATGTCCGGCCGCTCATGGTGAGCAAGGTGAACACTGTTGGGCAGATCGCGTTTGCGGTCTCTGTTCTTGGGGTCGCCGCCCTTGGAAAGCCGCTCTCGGGCCTTGTGGAGTACGGCAGCATACCTGTCGCCCTGTTGACTGCGCTGTCAGGTGCTGCCTATCTCGCGTCATGGCTCCGCCACATGGCGGAGCAACCGGAAGAGGACAAACGCCCGTGACACTGCAGAAACAGGTTCTGATCTGGGCCGCCTCCTTTGCGGTGCTGGTGTTCGGTCTGTGGCTGCTCAGCCCCATCCTGCTGCCGTTTCTGGCTGGCTTCGTGCTGGCCTATTTCCTCGATCCCATTGCTGACCGGCTTCAGAAGTGGGGCTTCTCCCGCCTCACCGCGGCGCTGCTGATCGTCGTTGTGGCTCTGGTCGTGGTGGTGACGAGCCTCGTCGTCTTCGTGCCGATGCTGGCCGACCAGGTGGGCCGTTTCGCCGGTGAACTCCCGGCACTGATCCAGTCACTGTCTGCTCGCCTCAATGCCTGGGCCCCGAGTTGGATGAAGGATGCGGTGAACAACAGCGGCACTGACATCCAGGCCTCGATCACCCAGTTTGCCGGCAATGCCGCGGACTGGATCCTGAGCGTGTTGAAGACGCTGCTGTCGGGCGGATTGGCACTGGTCAATCTTGTGTCGCTTCTGGTGGTCACCCCCATCGTCGCCTTCTACATGCTGGTCGACTGGGACCGCATGCTGGATGCCATCGACAGCTGTGTACCGCGCGATTACGTCGACACGGTGCGCGAACTTGGCCGCGACGTGAATTCAGCCATGGCGGGCTTCATTCGCGGGCAGGGCACCGTCTGCCTGCTGCTCGGCATCTTCTATGCGGCGGGGCTCACTTTTGCAGGGTTGAAGTTCGGCCTGGCAATCGGGCTCCTGGCGGGCGCTCTCACCTTCATCCCCTATGCCGGGGCGATGACGGGCGGCGTTCTCGCCATCGGTGTGGCGCTCGTGCAGTTCTGGCCGGACTACTGGTCGATTGGCCTTGTTGTCGGGGTCTTCGCCGTTGGCCAGTTCCTCGAGGGCAATTTCCTGTCGCCCAAGCTCGTCGGCAAGAGCATCGGGCTGCACCCGGTGTGGCTGATGTTCGCGCTCTTTGCCTTTGGTTATGTTTTTGGCTTCGTGGGCCTGCTTCTGGCGGTTCCGATGGCCGCGGCGGCCGGCGTGCTGGTGCGCTTTGCGCTGAGGCAATATCTGTCGAGCCGGCTCTATCTTGGCGCTGATGATACCGAGGGGCCTCCCGTTCCCGTTGAATTGATCGAGGCGCCGCCGAAGTCGATCGAGAACCGCCCGGCATGAGCCGCCAGCTCGTGCTCGATCTGCCGCTGCGCACTGCACTTGGCCGCGAAGACTTCCTCGTCACGCCCTCGAACGCGGCCGCCGTGGCCATGATCGACAGCTACCCAGACTGGCCGCACCACGGCGTGGTGCTGGTGGGTGACGGTGGATCCGGCAAATCCCACCTCCTCGAAGTCTGGCGGCAGGCCTCCGGCGCGCGGCTCATCACGGCGGCCCAGCTGTCGTCCGAGCCACCGGACAAGCTTCTCGAGAGTGGCGCGCTCGCCATCGACAATGCACCTGGCGACACGCTCGACGAGCGCGCGCTGTTCCATCTCCTCAACCTGACGCGGCAGACGGGCGGCCACGTTCTGATCGCCTCGACGGCTGATCCTGCCCAGTGGATGGTGCAGCTCCCCGACCTTGCCTCACGTCTCAAGGCGCTTGCCGTGGCACGGCTCGACCCGCCGGACGACGCACTGCTGCGCGGCGTCCTGGTCAAGCATTTTGCCGACCGGCAGATCGCCGTCGAAGAGCCCGTGATTTCCTACCTGATGCTGCGTATGCCGCGCTCGCTGGACGCGGCGCGCGCCATCGTCGCCGAACTTGACTCGTTGGCCCTGGCTGAGAAGGCGGCCGTTACCCGCGCGCTGGCGGCCCGGGTACTTCAGCACATGACCGAGCCCGGGCTGTTCCCGGACGAGGGTTAACGCTGCCTGAAGTCGGGGTTCACCGATCCGTCACAGGCCTGTTATAGTTCCGGCCACGCTCCAATTTCCGAAAGGCGGCCATGAACGAGCACCTTCCCAGTCCGGAGACCATGACGGCCGGGGACCCGCAGAGGTTCATCAACCGCGAAATCTCGTGGCTGGGCTTCAACATGCGGGTGCTTGAAGAGGCGCGCAACACGGCCCACCCGTTGCTCGAGCGGCTCCGGTTCCTGTCGATTTCGGGCAACAACCTGGACGAGTTCTTCATGGTCCGCGTGGCGGGTCTCGTCGGCCAGGTGCGCGAGAAGCTCACGCAGCTGAGCGATGACGGCATGACTGCGCAGGAACAGCTCGACCGTGTCCGCGCGCTTGCCCTGGAGCTGATGGCCGAGCAGGATCGGCGGTGGATCCATCTCACCCAGGAGCTGGCGCAGAACGGCATTGTCATCACCGATGGCACCGACTTGCTCCCGCATGAGAAATCATGGCTCGACCAACGCTTTCTCGAGCAGATCCTGCCCGTGGTCACCCCCATCGCCATCGATCCGGCGCACCCGTTCCCCTTCATTCCCAACCGCGGCTTCATCATCTGCCTCGAACTCAAGCGGCGCAAGGACGGCGGCAACATGAACGCGCTGCTGCCCATCCCGCCGCAGCTGGACCGCTTCGTCAGGTTGCCCACCCTCGAAGGGCAGGCGGCCGTCCGCTTCATCTCGCTCGAGAACATGCTGAGCCTGTTTATCCCCCGGCTCTTCCCCGGATACGAGGTGACGGGCAGGGGCGTCATGCGCCTCATCCGCGACAGTGACCTTGAAATCGAAGAAGAGGCCGAAGATCTCGTCCGCGTTTTCGAAAGCGCCATCAAGCGCCGCCGCCGCGGGTCGGTGATCCGCATGGAGGTGGATGCCTCGACCCCGCCGTCGCTGCGTGAATTCATCGCCGAGGAGCTGGCCGTCCACCGCGACGCAATTGTCGAATGCGCTGGTCTCGTCGGCTATTCCGATACGCGGCTGCTGATCCTCGACGAACGCCCCGACCTCAAGTTCAAGCCCTTCATGGCGCGCTTCCCTGAGCGCATCCGCGACCATGGCGGCGACTGCTTCGCGGCCATCCGCCAGAAGGACATCGTCGTTCACCATCCATACGAATCCTTCGACGTCGTGGTGCAGTTCGTGCTGCAGGCAGCGAATGACCCGGACGTGGTGGCCATCAAGCAGACGCTCTATCGCACGTCCAAGGACTCACCCATCGTCGCGGCACTGGCCAAGGCTGCCGAGGCAGGCAAGTCCGTCATGGCGCTGGTGGAGCTCAAGGCGCGCTTCGACGAGGAGGCCAACATCCAGTGGGCGCGCGACCTCGAGCGCGCCGGCGTGCAGGTGGTGTTCGGCTTCATCGAACTGAAGACCCACGCCAAGGTCTCCATGGTGGTCCGGCGTGAGTCAGGCGCCATGCGCACCTATGTGCATTTTGGCACCGGCAACTATCACCCGATCACCGCCAAGGTGTACACCGATCTCTCCTTCTTTACGTGCGACCCGGCATTGGTTCGTGATGCCGCACGGTTGTTCAACTTCATCTCCGGGTATGCCCAGCCGGAGGATCTCGAGAAGATCGCTCTTTCTCCGCTGAACCTGAAGAAACTTCTCCTCGACCGTATCGACGAAGAGATCGAGCATGCCAAGGCGGGCCGCCCGGCACAGATCTGGGCCAAGCTCAATTCGGTGGTCGACCCCGGCATCATTGACGCGCTTTACAAGGCAAGCAACGCGGGGGTTCAGATCGACCTCGTGGTGCGCGGCATCTGCTGCCTGCGGCCGGGAGTTCCCGGCCTCTCTGAGAACATCCGTGTCAAGAGCATCATCGGACGCTTCCTCGAGCATTCGCGTATCGTTTGCTTCGGCAATGGCCATGCGCTGCCCAACAAACACGCCCGGGTCTACATTTCCTCGGCCGACTGGATGCAACGCAACCTTCACCGACGCGTCGAGACGCTGATCCCGATCGAGAATCCCACAGTGCATGACCAGGTGCTGGACCAGATCATGATGGCCAACATGATGGACAACCAGCAGAGCTGGGAACTGCTCGCCGACGGCTCCTCGCGTCGCATCGCCCCGGGGTCTGATGAAGAACCGTTCAATGCGCATGACTATTTCATGAAGAATCCGTCGCTGTCTGGACGAGGCCGCTCTCAGGCCGGCAACGTGCCGCCAGAGATCATCGAACGCGTCAAGAAGAAGAAGACGAAGGCGAAGCCGTGAACTGGGACAATTGGCACAAGGGCTTCCGTACCGAACCGCCGAAGTACCGGCCCGTGGCGGTCGTCGATATCGGATCAAACTCGGTGCGTCTTGTCGTCTATGATGGCCTGCGTCGGTCGCCGTCGCCCATCTTCAATGAAAAGATCCTCTGTGGCCTCGGCCGCGGCGTTGCCACCAAGGGCAAGCTTGCCGAGGAGGGGATCACGCGGGCCATTGCCGCGCTGAAGCGCTTCCGTGCTCTCGCCCGGCAGATCGGTGCCAAGCACGTTTATGCGGTTGCCACCGCGGCGGCACGCGAGGCCTCCAATGGCCCGCAGTTCATCGTGAAAGCCGAGAAAGCTCTGGGCTGCGACATCAAGATTCTTACCGGCAAGGAGGAGGCGCGTTACGCGGCCCTCGGTGTGATCGCCGGCATTCCGGGTGCTGATGGCGTCGCGGGTGACTTGGGAGGCGGTTCGCTCGAACTCATCGACATCAAGGACGGCAAGCTGCGTGACGGCGTGACGCTGCCACTGGGACCCTTGCGCCTCATGGACCTCTCGGGCGGTTCCATCGACAAGGCGCGCGAGATCATCGACGAAACCTTTGCCCGAACGGACATTCTCAAGTTGCTCGAGGGCCGCACCTTCTATGCGGTTGGTGGCACCTGGAGAAATCTTGCCAAGCTGCACATGGCGCAAAGCCATTACCCGCTGCACGTGCTCCACTGCTACCGGCTCACCAAGCCCCAGGCCATGTCGCTGTCGGGGCTGGTTGCACATCTCTCGCCGAGTTCACTCAAGGAAATTCGCGAGGTGTCGCGGAGCCGTTCAGACACCATGCCCTTCGGTGCCCTGGTGCTGGAACGCCTGCTTGATCATTGCCAGCCGTCCGCCGTGGAGATTTCCGTTTATGGCGTGCGCGAGGGCATGCTGTTCTCGAAGCTGCCGGGCCGCAAGCGCAACGCCGATGCGCTGCTCTCGTCCTGCTGGGACTTCGCCCGCCGCTATGCCCGCTCGCCCGAGCACGAGATTGAACTTTGCGACTGGACGGACCAGCTGTTTGGTCCTGGCAAGTTGCCGGAAACCGACGAGCAGCGCCGCCTGCGCTATGCCGCCTGCCTCCTCGCAGACATCGGCTGGCGCGCCCACCCGGACTATCGCGCCGAGCGCTCGCTTTCCATGATCTCGCAAGCCGCCTTCGTCGGCGTCGACCATCCAGGACGGGTGTTCCTCGCGCTCACTGTCTTCTACCGCTATGATGGAGAAGGTGAGGATGGTGACGGCTTGAACCGCATTCTTGACGACGAGGCCCACCAGCGCGCCCATCTTCTGGCATCGATCTTCCGGCTGGCCTACATCCTTTCTGCTGCCATGCCGGGCATGCTGCCCAACATCGGCCTCAAGCTGGGCGACAACAAAACGCTGATACTGCGGCTTCCCAAGAGACTTGAAGACCTTGCCGGTGAACGCGTCGAGAAACGTCTCGCTGGCCTTGCGGCCGAAATCGGTCGCACCGGCAAGTTGGTGATCGGGCGCTAGCCGGAAACTGGTTCACCACAAGGTCTGCGGTTTCCACTTGCGATAGCGCTTTCGCAATGCAACAAATGCTGCATTGCAACCGAGAAAGAGCCGCCACGTGGCAAAACCGAACAAGACCACCCAGAAGCCGATCCTGATCGACCTCGCCCTGCAGGGCGGTGGCTCGCATGGCGCATTCACCTGGGGCGTGCTCGATCGCATGTTGGAGGAGAAGCGCTTCACCATCGAGGCGATCTCCGGAACCTCCGCCGGTGCCATGAATGCCGCCGTCCTTGCCGATGGCTGGAACAAGGGCGGTGCGGAAGGAGCGAAGGCAGCGCTTGAAGCCTATTGGCGGCGGGTCTCGGAGGCGGCCGCCTTCAGCCCGTTCCAGCGCACCTTTATGGACCGCATGATGGGCCGCTGGTCGCTTGACCATTCCCCTGTTTATCTCGCCATCGACCTGCTGACGCGCGTGGCATCTCCCTATGATCTCAATCCCTCCGGCTTCAATCCGCTGAAGCCGATCCTTGAGGAAAGCATCGACTTTCCGGCGCTGGCGAAGTCGCCCATCAAGCTCTTCATCACCGCCGCCAATGTGCGCACCGGTCGCGGCCGCATCTTCCGCAATGACGAGATCACCGCCGATGTGTTGCTCGCCTCCGCCTGCTTGCCGACCATGTTCCAGGCGGTCGAGATTGGCGGCGAGTCCTATTGGGATGGTGGCTATGCCGGTAACCCCACCATCACGCCGCTGGTGCGTGAGAGCGATGCGAGTGACACGATCCTCGTGCAGATCAATCCGCGCGAGCGTTCCGAGGTGCCGCGAACCGCAGCGGAAATCCTTAACCGTCTGAACGAGATTTCCTTCAATTCACCGTTGATGAAGGAGATCCGCATGATTGCCCTGCTGCGCCAGGTTGTCGATCCGGGCACGGGCGAGGGTGCCCGCTGGGCCCGCATGCGCACGCATCGCATCATGACCGAGAAGCTGGCCGAGCTTGGGGCGTCGTCCAAGCTCAATGCCGAGTGGGAATTCATCGACATGCTGCATGCCGAAGGGCGCAACGCGGCCGACCAGTTCATCGCCGAGCATGGCGATGACGTTGGCAAGCGCAGCAGCGCTGACATCGACGTGCTTCTGGCGGAGAGCTGATCCATGGGACTGTTGGGAATTCTCGTTGGCCTCGCGATCCTGATCGCGTTTGCCTTCCGGGGCTGGAGCATCCTGCTGCTGGCGCCCATCGCGGCACTTGTTACCGCGATGTTCTCCGGCGAGCCGCTGCTGGCGCATTGGACGCAGGTGTTCATGCAGAGCGGCGCGGGCTTCATCGCGCAGTTCTTCCCGCTGTTCCTTCTCGGCGCGCTGTTTGGCAAGCTGATGGAGGATTCAGGTTCGGTCACCGTCATCGCCAACTGGATGGTGGAAAAACTCGGCATCGGACGTGCCATCCTTGCCGTGGTGCTTGCGGGTGCGCTCGTCACCTATGGCGGCGTCAGCCTGTTCGTCGCCTTCTTCGTGCTGGCACCCATGGCGCAGGAACTGTTCCGCTCCGCCGGTATTCCGCGTCGCCTCATGCCAGCGGCCATCGTGCTCGGCACCTCAACCTTTACGATGTCGGCGCTGCCCGGCACGCCGTCGATCCAGAACGCCATTCCCATGCCGTTTTTCGGAACCACGCCCTTCGCGGCACCGGGTCTTGGCATCATCGCCTCGATCGTCATGCTGGGTTTCGGGTTGTGGTGGCTTAACCGTGAGGAAGCCCGCGCTCGGTCGCGCGGCGAGGGCTTTGGCGATGGCAGGCCGGCAAGCGCCAAAGATCTTGCGTCAGATGAAAAACTGCGCGAGCGTGCGACATCGGCTCGCGAGTTCGACCCGGCTGAAATCGGTCATGGCGAGGTGGCCCTCAAGCCGCCCTCGATCCTGTTTGCGGCGCTGCCGCTTGTCGTGGTCATTGTCGTCAACATCCTGATGTCGTTCTTCATCCTGCCGCGGGTCAACGCCGACTTCCTGGCCGAACCGCAGTGGGGCGCCACCTCGCTCTCGGCGCTGAGTGGCGTGTGGGCGGTCATCACCGCGCTGGCCGCCGCCATCATCGTGGCGCTCATCATCAACGTCCGTCGCCTGCCAGCGCTCAAGAGCACGATCGATGCTGGCGCCAATGCTTCGGTTCTGCCCATCATGTCGGTGGCGAGCCTTGTCGGCTTCGGCGCCGTCGTGGCGGCCATGCCGGCCTTCAAGGATGTGAGCGACTGGGTGCTGGGCATCGGTGGCGGACCGTTGGTCTCGCTCTCGGTTGCGGTCAACGTGCTGGCAGCACTCACGGGCTCGGCCTCGGGCGGGCTCACCATCGCGCTCGATGCGTTGGGTGGCACCTTCCTGGAACGCGCCGCCGCCATCGGTCTCGATCCGTCGTTGCTGCACCGGGTGGCGGTCATCAGCTCCGGCACGCTCGACAGCCTGCCGCACAATGGCGCCGTCGTAACGCTGCTCGCCGTGTGCGGCTCAAACCACAAGGAAGCCTACCGTGACATCGTCATGGTGGGCATTCTCGGCGCTGTGCTGGCGCTTGTCGTGGTGATCGTGCTGGGCGGGATGTTCGGGTCGTTCTGAACCTTTAAGGTCCATCATGCCCGGGCTCGTCCCGGGCATCCTTTTCCCCGGCACTAAAAAGGATCGCCGGGTCAAGCCCGGCGATGATGAGAGGACGGAGACACGGTGATCGGCACCGCGTGCCTACTCGGCCGCCGCCTTCAGGTCACGCACTGCTGGCAACACGCGGACGCGCCCTCCTTCGAAGCCAATGACCGCTTCGCCGCGCTTGATAGCGAGGGCGAGGTCGCCGAACAGTTCGCGCCGCCAGCCGTGCATCAGGTGAACGTCAGCGGCATCGTCTTCGGCAATGGCATCGATGTCGGAGCTTGATGCCACGAGTTTTGGCGCAATGCCTTCCTTTTCGCAAACAACCTTCAGCGCCAGTTTCAGCACTTCAGCTGCAGCCTGCGCTGCATCGCTCATGTCGTCGCGGCCGTCGTCCGGCTGGGGCAGGGACTTCTGGTCCACCGCGAGCCCGGCGGCAACAGCCTTGAGAACTGCGTCGCCGATGCGCGAGGCTGCCATGCCCTTGGGAAGGGCCCGCAGCTGGTTGAGCGCTTCCCGCGTCTGCGGCATCTGGGTGGCGATTTCGGCGAGCGCATCGTCCTTCAGCACCCGTGAGCGTGGCACGTTCTTGTCACGTGCCTCGCGTTCGCGCCAGGCGGCCACTTCCACCAGCACGCCTAGCTGCTTCTTGGCTCGCAGCCGCACCTTGATGCGCTTCCAGGCATCTTCCGGTTCCGTGCGGTAGGTCGCAGGGTTGGTGAGGATGATCATTTCCTCCCGCAGCCAGTGCTCGCGTCCCGTGCGGTCAAGTTCGGTCTTCAGCGCCTCGTAGACGACGCGGAGGTGGGTCACGTCCGCCAGCGCATAGACCAGCTGCTTTTCGGTGAGCGGGCGGCGCGACCAGTCGGTGAAGCGCGAGGACTTGTCGATCTGCGCCTTGGCGAGTTTGCGGACGATGGCTTCGTAGCCGACCTGGTCGCCGAAGCCGCAGACCATGGCGGCGATCTGGGTGTCGAACACCGGGTGCGGCACGATGCCGGCGCGGTGGACCATGATTTCGATGTCTTGCCGGGCCGCATGGAAAACCTTGAGAACCTTCGGATTGTTCATCAGCTCGAAAAACGGCTTCAGGTCGATTCCCGGGGCGAGTGGGTCGATCAGCCCGTTCACCGTTTCGCCCGCCACCTGGATGAGGCAAAGGTCCGGCCAGTAGGTCGATTCCCGCATGAATTCGGTGTCGACGGTGATGAAGGTCTCACTGGCGAGGCTGTCGCAGAGGCGGAAGAGCGATTCGGTGGTGGTAATCAGGTCCATGGACGCAGGGAAGCGCGAACCCCCTCTCAGGTCAATGGTTAGTGCAGAAAAGTTCTAAATGTCGGGTTTCATCGATATTTCAGTTATTTGAAGCCGATTTCAGAAGCAATGTGGGAACTTTGCCATCAGCGCGCCCTGATTGTTGGGTAATGTGAGATCATCCGCCGGAACAAGCTTCAATCATTCCCTTGACTTGCCAAATTGATCCTAGCATAACGCGCCCACCAAACGGCCCGGGCGACCCCCGGGCTGATTGGCGTTTGGCCTAAGCAGTGTCTGCCCTTTACCGAGGGTGATGCGGGGGAGTGTCCCGAGCGGCAAAGGGGGCGGACTGTAAATCCGCTGGCTTCGCCTTCGTAGGTTCGAGTCCTACCTCCCCCACCACTGCTTGGGGCCGGATGCCAGCAATGGGTCGATGGAGTTTGGACACAGTAGTTTTGGGTTTCCCGGGCGGGTGTAGCTCAATGGTAGAGCAGCAGCCTTCCAAGCTGAATACGAGGGTTCGATTCCCTTCACCCGCTCCAAAGTTTGAAGTGTGAATGCCGCTTGGCGGCCAACAGGGTAGACGACGATGGGCAAAGAGAAATTCAACCGCGACAAGCCGCATTGCAACATTGGCACGATTGGCCACGTTGACCACG
>NZ_JBAXGR010000073.1:0-17674 GCF_037139295.1 Aestuariivirga sp. | reverse complement strand
TGGCGAGGAAGGCGCCGATGTAGGAGCCGACGATGCCGATGACGATGTTCATCAACAGACCGTGGTTGGACTTCATCACCTTGTCGGCGATGATGCCCGCGAGCGCGCCGATGAACAGCGTGCCGATAAAGCCCACGCCGCCGCCGAGGTCCATCAGGTTATTGGGTTCCATATGTTGGTTTCAGCAATCATTTCGCTATGGCCCCTGTGTCTCCCGAGGAGAAGAACGAGTGAACGGCTAGGCCAGCGCGAGAAACTCGCATTCCTTACCCGCAGTCGAAGGGCACGATTAAGCAAACGAGTATCAGACAATCATGTCAACTGGTCAAATGCCTCTAGCGCCTTTGCAGCATAGACAGCACCAGGGCCTCCTGACATCTCAACCGAAACCGCAAGCATCTCAATCAACTCTTCACGAGATGCACCATGCTTCCGAGCAGCAGCCGCATGGTAGATGATGCAGTCTTCGCAACCCTTTGCGACGGCGATGGCCACAGCTGTCAATTCCTTCAGCGCGGCAGAGATCTTTCCAGGTCTTGTGGCCGCCACGGTGAGGCTGTTGAAAGCCATCATCGTCTGCTTCTCGGCCTTGAACAGTCCCATGAGGCGACTATTTACCGCCTCCAGTTTTTCCTTGGCGTCAGCCATTACGTGCTCCCAACCTAAAAGAAAGCCTTGCCGTTCCCCTTCGAGAACGCATGCCATTTGTTCGTGTTGACTGTCATGTAGCAAGTCTGACCTTCTTCACCTGAAAACTCGGTAGAGGTCTTTACCCGGATGCGGCAATCATCCAGATCCACATCGACAATCATGTCCCCGCCAAGAAGCTCGGTCACAAAGATCTTGCCCGCAATGCAACTTTCAGATGGCTTCGTCATCGCAATCGAAAGAGCGTCGGGCCGCACGCCCATACGCAATGTGCTCTCGCGCGAACCACCAGAGACCCGCCGTTGCTGCTCTTCGGTGACGGGAACTGCGAAATTCTTGTGAATAAAGTGAGTGCGTCCGGCACGGTCCTCCACCCCGACGTCAACGAAGTTCATAGCCGGTTCACCGACAAAACCAGCCACCCAGGCATTTACCGGATGATTGTAGACTTCGCGCGGCGTACCGAGCTGCTGCAACTCACCATCATGCATGACAGCGATCGTGTCCGCCATCGACATGGCTTCGAGCTGGTCATGGGTCACGTAGATCATCGTCGTTCCAAGCGTACGCTGCAGATGCTTGATTTCGCCACGCATGTGGGCGCGCAGCTTGGCGTCAAGATGGGCGATCGGTTCGTCGAACAAAAACAGGTTCGGCTCACGCACAATGGCACGCCCGATGGCAACACGCTGCTTCTGACCACCGGACAGTTCCTGCGGACGGCGTTCAAGAAGATGATTGATCTCGAGGAGCTTGGCGGCGGCCGTCACCCGCTCCTTGATAACCGATGAATCCTGCCCACGTAGCTTCAGGGGGTTCGCCATGTTTTCGTAAACGCTCTTGTGTGGATAGAGCGCGTAGTTTTCAAACACCATAGCAACGTCACGATCCTTGGGAGCGAGGTCGTTGATTGGACGCTCGTCAAACAGGATCTGCCCGGACGTGATATGCTCGAGACCCGCAACCATGCGCATCGTCGATGATTTGCCGCATCCCGACGGACCGAGAACCGACAGGAACGATCCGTCCGGACACTCGATGTTGAGATCCTTGACGGCGGGCATGTCGCCGTATTTCTTCCACACGTTCCTGAACGATACCTTTGCCATTGCGAGCTCCTGCTATTCCTTGACCGCGCCCATGGTGAGGCCGGTGACGAGATACTTACGGATGACCAAGCCGAGGAACATCATGGGTAAGGTCGTGACGACGCCAGCAGCCATGATCTGCCCCCACTGGATATTCTGAGGTTGAACCAATTCGCGAGTCGCGGCTGGCAAAGTCTTGGCACCACCTGAACCGATGATGGCGGCAAAGAGGTAATCGTTCCATGCAAAGAGGATGCACAATACAATGAAGGCTCCGATGCCCGGCGCCACCAGCGGCAGGATGGCGCGAAGCGCCTGGAACCTGGTTGCTCCATCAACCATTTGCGCCTCCTCGATGGCGTAGGGCACATTGTCGAAGAAGCCCTTCAAGATCCAGATGGCAAAGGGCAGGTTGAAGGTCGTGTAGGCGAGAATGAGACCAGGCAGGGTCCCAACCAGGTCTAGCTGCCGGAATATCCAGTAGAGAGGAACCATGACTGCGACGACCGGCGCCATGCGGGTCGAGATAATCCAGAAGAAGAGATCACCCTTTCCCTTGAAGTCGATGCGCGACAGAGAATAGGCACACATCGACCCCAGGATTACCGATACGAGTGCCGACCCGCCCGCCGCCACGAGGGAGTTGAACAGGTAGGTTGAGAAACCAAGATGGGCGAAGAGCTCATAGTAGTGCTTGGTTGTCGGCGTAAAGTCGAAGAAGACAGTGACGCCTGCCCAATCGCCCACCGCCGGAATCTTGAAGGCCTCAAGCAGGTCCTTGAAGGACGACATGAACATGATGAACAGCGGCAGCACCGTCCACACCACATAGAAAGCGAGGAAGACAGCCGAGAACCACCTGAATGCCTTTGAAAGTGGTGTTTCGTACTGGATGACTTCGCGGGATGCCATTGCTTACACCTTGCTTGGCTGCTGGCGATCGAACACACGCACCAGGAGCTTTCCGAGAATGATGGTGACAATGAGAAGGATAAGCGCGATTGCAGCGCCACGTCCCAGCTTAAAGAACTTGAATGACACCTCGAAAAGGTAGACAGGCAAGATCTTGGTTGCATTGCCGGGGCCTCCACCGGTGAGCACGAGAATCGAGTCGATGAAGCGGAAATTGTCCATGAACCGCAGCATGATCGCGATCAGCAGAACCGGATAGAGATTCGGCATTGTCACCGAAATAAAGTTTCGGAACGGAGAAGCGCCATCGACCATGTTAGCTTCAAGCTGATCCTGCGGAACGCGCTTCAAGCCGGCCAGGGTGATGAGCGTAATGAGCGGCGTCCATTGCCAAACGTCGACAAGCACGAGACCGATCATCGCCGTATTCGAACTGGCAAGGATCGATTTCGGCCCGAGGATTCCAAGGCTCTGCAGCAGCCAGTGATACCAGCCGAACGTTCCGTTATAGAGAAAGTACCACACCATGCCGGCTACGAGAGGCGCCATCATCATTGGCATCAACAGCGTCGTGACAAGAACCTTCTCAAGCCGCGTTCCGTTGAGGGCCAAGGCCAAGAATACGCCAATAATGATCTGCAGCGTCAGACACATGGCGCTGTACTGAGCGAGCAGAACCCACCCCATGAGGAAGCGTGTGTCGGACGGCAACTTGATGAAGTTGGCGAAGTTGTTCCATTCGACGTGACCGATGTCGACGTCGTGGAGGCTCATGTAGATCATCCAGAAGAACGGATAGATCGAAATGAACGCCAGTACCAGGATGGCCGGCGCCATCAGCCAGAAGTAGAAGCTCTTTGAAAGCGGCTTGTTGAGAGAGATTGGTTCCGTGACAGACATGGGAACTGGACGCGACTCGACACTGTCCGGGATTTGGCGGACACGGAAGAGGTCCAAGTTTCGGTTGCTGCCCGAAATCTTTCGGGTCACACCGCTTTCATTCGGCATGGATGCGTCTGTCATCGGCTCGCTCGATGGTTGAAGGGAAGTGTACCGGCGGCAGATTACTGCCGCCGGTCAACGTTTAGGGGAGCGATCAGCCCGCGTTGTTCAACTCGTCCAGCTGAGTCTGGATGGACTTCGCAGCCTCTTCCGGCGTCTGCTCGTTTGAGAGGCACTTCTGCACCTCACCGGCGAGAATCGAGTGGTACTCGTTGGCGTTCGGAATCTTCGGGCCGAGGACGAAGTTCGGATCCTTGATGCCGAAGTTGTAGACAGCATCAAAGGTCAGAGCGTTCGGCATGTTTGTCGGACGTTGCTCGGCCTTCTTGACGTCTTCAAGCTCCAGCACGGACCTACGGGTCGGTGTGCCACCAAGGCCTTTCAGAACGTTGTACTGGTTATCCTTGGAGACCGACCAGATTGCGAAGATGTAGGCCGCACGCTTGAGGTCGTCGGAAGCATTGCCGTTGATGCCGATGCCGCCGATGCCGCAGTTCGTGCCGTTAACCGCCTGGCCGCCGTTCTTGATCCACTTCGGATCACCCTTCGGGCAGGGCGCGTAGGCTGTCTTGCCGCCGGCCGCACGCGACTTGGACTCGTCCTCGATCGAAGCCGCAAACTCATGATACTGCGTCTGCATCGCGATGTTGCCGGACTGGTAGACGGTATTGAGCTCAAGCGTGCCGTTGGCCAGGTTGTCCGGATGGCAGACATCCGCCAGTTCCTTGAACTTCTGCAGCATGAACACAGACTGCTCATCACCCCAGTTGGTCTTGCCCGGTTCTTTCGAGCCATAGACATCGTCGATGTTCCAGTCCATCCAACGGCCATTGGCGAAGAGGAAGCGCTGGATATCGAGCTGCGTGGTCCACGCAAAGGAGCCCTGATGCTGGGCATAGCCATAGGGAACATCCTTGCCGGATTCCTTGGCCTTCTTGAAGAAGGTGGCCATGTCGATCACGTTCTGCCAGGTCGAATCCTTGTTGAATTCCAGCCTGTAGCCGTACTCGGCTTCGAAATCCTTGCTGTTCGCCTCGAAGAGATCCTGACGATAGAACGTACAGGCAATTGCCGCGTCATAGGGAAGAGCGATGATCTTGCCCTTCTGGTAGAAGCGTCCACAAGCGGAAAGGAAGTTTGTGAACCAGGCGTCGTCACCATAACCTTCCGGATCCTGCGGCAGGGTCTCATCGCCAAACATGGGCGTGAGGTCAGCGTAGAAATCCGCGAACGGCGAACCAATCGGCTTGTCTTGGATATAGTTAAGAACGTAGTCCGCTTTGCCGCCGCGCAGGTCGATACCGACCTTTTGCTGTACAACCGGAAGGTCATCCGTGAGAATGGTCACTTCGATGCCGGTCTTGTCGGTAAAGGCCTTGATATTGTCGCGGATCGCGAAGGATGGAGGAGTGTTCTCCGACATGAAGACAAGCTTCGAGCCGGCATATTGCTTCCACTTGGCATCGTCGGTAGACGCGGCCTGAACCTTGGAGCGCGTGATGGTGGAGCCGAGACCAAGGGTCAGGCCGCCAGCACCGAGAGCGGTGGCAGCGCCGCCGCCCAATTCAAGAAACTTTCTGCGGTTGATTCTCTGGTAAACGGCGTTTTTCGGTATCGAGAACATAGGCGTCTTCTCCCATATTGATTTTATTTTTGCTGTCGATCAAACAAGTGCCGCTGTGGCGTCCTACCGCCGCCGCACCCCGCGGAACGTCTCAAACCTCCGGTATTTGTGGTCCTCCTTTCTCTGGCCGTGTCAGCGGCTCGCGAATGTGTCGGCTACGAACCAGCGATGTGAGACTTGATGAGGGAATTCACATCGCTGGCCTTTTCCATGAAAACCATGTGGCCGGCGTCGTCGAAGACGACAACCTTGGCGTTGGGGAGCTTCTGGGCGTGAGCGGACGGGATGACTTCGTCCTGTCTGCCCCAGATGACCAGCGTCGGCGGGGCCTTGCTCGAAGCGAGCATGGCACCTGGCTGGTCCTGCTGGGTCTGGCCGGCGAAGAGCGATGCAGCCAGGTCCTTCAGCAGGGGCTCGACCCCGTCGAGGCGCTTGTACTTAAGCACGTCGTCGACGAGCTGGCGGCTGACCAGGCTCTTGTCAGCAAAGAGTTGCTCGAGCACCGGCTTCAGGTCCTTGCGTCCCTGAGCGGCGACATAACTGTCGACATAGGAGCCGATCTCGCGGCCCAAACCTGCTGAGCAGATGAGGGTGAGCGAGTCCACCTTGCCGGGGTCACTGGCCGCCATGTGCATGGCAATCGCCCCGCCCATAGAGTGTCCGATCAGATGGGCGCTGTCGATCCCGACTGTGTTCATGAAGCTCGTGACCGCATCAGCCAGCGCGCCAAGGCCGGGCTTGTTAAGAGACTTGGCCGACTGACCGTGACCCGGCAGGTCAAGTGCGTAAACAGTGGCCGATTCACCGAGGGCGTCGATGTTGAATAGCCAGTTGTCGAGGTCGCCGCCAAAACCGTGAATCAGGATCGCCGTCTCATCTCCCGAGCCACGCTTGGCATAGCGGAGTTTGCCAGAGGAGGTTTCTGCATACTCGTACTTCGGGCCCTGCTCCGCCTCGTCCTCATCCGCCGATGGCGTGACGAAAGACGAGACATAGGCGTCGATCTCTTCTTCCGGCACCGACGGGTCGGCGATGACGCCCAGCAGCGACTTCACCGGATAGATTGTATCAGGCTCGCCCACGCGGCGACGCAGAACGCCGCTTTCATGCGCCTCGACCGCACCCGCGATCTTGTCGGTCTCGACCTCGAGAATGGCGTCTCCCGGATTGATCCGGGAGCCGTCCTCGAGGAGCCAGCCCGTCACCTTTCCCTCCTTCATGGAGAGGCCCCACTTGGGCATGACGATCGGCACAATTCGGGTATCAGTCATATTCAAATCCTCAACGTTTCAGAAGAACAGGGTCACTTGCCCATCGACTTTTTCACCGCCTTGGCGATGGCATCAGCCGAGGGGATGTAGAGGTCCTCCAGCACCGGCGAGAACGGCACCGGCGTGTGCGGGGCGGTAACCATCTGTATCGGACCCTTTAGTGCCTTGAAGCACTCCTGGGTGACCATGGCGGACACGTCCGCCGCGATGGAGCAGCGCGGATGTGCCTCATCCACGCAGACGACGTGGCCAGTGCGCTCGGCAGAGTCGATGACCGTGTCCCAGTCGATGGGCGAAAGCGTACGCAGGTCGATGACCTCGCACTCAATACCCTGTTTGGCGAGAGTGGCAGCAGCTTCCATCGCGCGATGGACCATCATGCCATACGTGACGATGGTGGCATGCTTGCCGTCACGGACCACGTTCGCCTCACCAAAGGGAATGGCGTAGGACTCGGCGGGAACGTCCACTTCCGCGCCATATAAGTTCTTGTGCTCGCAGAAGATCACCGGGTCATTGTCGCGGATCGACTGGATCAGAAGACCCTTGGCGTCATAGGCGTTGGACGGGCACACCACCTTGAGGCCGGGGATATGCACGAAGAGCGGCGTCAGCATCTGGCTGTGCTGGGCGGCGGCGCGGAAGCCCGCACCCACCATGGCGCGGATGACGACGGGCGTTTCCGCCTTGCCGCCGAACATGTAGCGGAATTTGGCCGCCTGGTTGAAGATCTGGTCAAAGCAGACGCCCATGAAGTCAAGGAACATCAGTTCCGCCACGGGCCTCATGCCGCAGGCGGCAGCACCCACGGCGGCGCCGATATAGGCCGACTCCGAGAGCGGCGTATCGAGCAGCCGGCCCGGATATTTGGCGTTGAGCCCCTTGGTGACACCGAGGACGCCGCCCCAGGCGTCGATTTCGCCCATGCCGCCGGCGCCGCCGACGATGTCTTCACCCATCACGAACACCGATGGATCGCGGGCCATTTCCTGGTCGAGCGCCTCGTTGATTGCCTGGCGCATGCTGATCTTGCGTGCCATTGTCTGTCTCTCCCTTGCGCTCAGTAGTTCACATAGACGTCGGTGGTGAGGTCCGCTGCGGTGGGCAGCGGCGCGGCCTTGGCGAAAGCGGAGGCTTCCTGGATCTCGGCCACAACTTCGCGGTCGATGGCGTCGAGTTCGCCTCGGCTGATCACGCCAGCCTCCATCACACGCTGGGTAAACATCTTGAGGCAGTCCTTGTTGGCGCGGATGTCATCAAGCTCGCCCTTGGCGCGGTAGGTCTGCTGGTCGCCCTCGAAGTGGCCGTACATGCGGATCATCTTGCACTCGAGGAGTGCGGGTCCACCGCCCTCGCGCGCCCGCTTGATGATCTCTCCCGCCGCCTCGTAAACGGCGAAGAAGTCAAGGCCGTCGACCGTGACGCCGGGTAGGCCGAAGCCCGCGGCGCGATCAACGAAGCTGTCCACCGCCACCGCATAATCGCGCGAGGTGGACTCGGCATAGCCGTTGTTCTCCACCACGAAGATCACCGGCAGGTTCCACACTGCCGCCAGGTTGAGGCTCTCGAGGAAGGTGCCCTGGTTGGAGGCGCCATCGCCAACGAAGGAAATGGCAACGCCGCCATCGCCACGGAACTTCGCGGCAAGCCCTGCACCGCAGACCAGCGGCGCACCGGCGCCGAGGATGCCGTTGGCGCCCATCATGCCCTTGGACAAGTCAGCGATGTGCATGGAGCCGCCCTTGCCGCGGCATGAGCCCGACACCTTGCCGTAGATCTCCGCCATCATGCCACTGGTGTCCACACCCTTGGCGATACAGTGGCCATGGCCACGGTGGGTGGAGGCGATCCGGTCCTTATCCTCCAAGTGCATCATGATGCCGGTGCCGGCGGCCTCTTCACCTGCATAGAGGTGGACGAAGCCCGGAATGTCGCCCTTGGCGAAGTCGGCGTGTAGGCACTCCTCGAACTCGCGAATGGTCCGCATGGTGCGATAGGCTTGCAGAAGTCCGGGCTTATCCAGGGGGAATATCCCGGCCGTGCTGTTTGGAGCAGTCATCATTGTCCTCCCACTCTCTTCAGTTTCTGGTCTGGCTTCATTCTCATCAGGCCGTGGTGCGCGGCATATTGCATGCAGCCGCTGACGTTCACGGTCCTGAAGGCATTGGGCACGAGTTCGATGGTTACATCGTCGTCGCGCGTGAAGGAGACTTCGCGCTCGCCGTCGAGCGCGATTGAGCCGTCGGCAATCGACGGACGATACTTGTGGTTGGGTTTCATCGGCACATAGTCACGAATGCCGATGCCGCGCATGTAGCCCGGCGCGATGGGCGTATCGAGAATGATACTGGCCTCGTCCTCAGGCGCGAGGCGCACATGCAGTCCGCCTTCATCGAGCCGCGAGACCGGGCTGAGCAGCCCGGCAATCGCCGACATGCCGATGACCTCGGGGTCGGCGAAGGTGACAAAGAGTTCGCGGAAGGTTTCGGTGCGCCACAGAGCACGCGCGCCGATATAGCGCTCGGTGACGACGGCCACGTCGACGAGTGCAATTTCCTCATGGCCGTTCACACGCACCACGATCTTCTTATTGGGAAGATAGGCATCCGAAGCCGGTACCTTGCCCGTCACCGCAAGACCCACGGCAAGCCCAGTGATGGTGGGCTCACGATGCTCCGGGAAGGCATTGTTGGTTCCGGTCGAGACGCCGGCAATGGGAACGTCACCGCAGGCGGTGACCACCGCGCGGTGCGTGCCATCACCACCCAGCACAACGATGGCTGCCACACCCTTCTCCTTCATCAGGCGGGCCGCTTTCAGCGTATCCTCGACCGTGCCGGAAATCTTGTAATCGAGATGTTCAACCTTGGGGAAATGCTTCTGACCCTGGTTCTCCGCCCGGTCGATGCCGCGGCGAACATGGTGCCGAATCCCGCCGTTCTCCGGCATCATCCAGACATGATCGACGCCGCAGGCTTTAACGCAGGACAGGATGCGCAGCACGATGTTGGCGCGGTCGGTGATCTGCAAGGCAGTCGCATTGGCGATCACCCGGCGGATGTCACGCGCGGAGACAGGATTGGCGATGATGCCGACGGCGTTTCCCATTCTCATCCAAGTTTTCTAAAAATATTCTTAGACGCCATGCTGCAATAACGATGCCAATCGGCCCCAGAGCTCCTCTCATCTGGTTTTCGAGAAAAGCAGCGCAGCAATAGAATTTTGCACCTGCGAAAGAAACCTTATGGACCAATTGAACTGTTGCGCCGTGCGCAACACCTGTGGCGCCACACACGCCACAGGTAGAATTACATACTGCGCGGCGGCAGCGTGACACCCAGTCGCCGCATTCGGCGATGCAACGTCGTGCGATCGACGCCAAGCAGGCGCGCAGTGGCGGATATGTTCCAGCCGGCACGGCGCAGATCTTCGCGCAAGGACGCCGCTTGCTTGCTGTTGGACCTTGCCGCATCCGCTGCGCTGGCTTCGTTGTCATCGTCGATGCGCCGGAACACCTGATCCGGCAAGTCATCCACCCCGATTTCTGGATCGCTGGCGACCGCACATGCAAAATCGATGACGTTGACGAGTTCGCGGATATTGCCGGGCCATGCATAGGAAGACAGAACGCCAACCGCCTTGGGCGCCAGGCTGCGCGCCGATCCATCGGGATAGGCGCGGCTCTCCAGCAATTGTGCAACAAGCCAAGCCAAATCGACACGATCGCGCAGGGGCGGAAGTGTGATGGTGACGCCATTGAGACGGAAATACAAATCCTCGCGGAAGGAGCCCTTCTTGACCATGCCGAGCAAATCCCAGTGGGAAGCAGCAATCACCCTCATGTCAACGGGATAGGGCCGTGTCCCGCCTATGGGCATCACCTCTCGCTCTGCGAGCACGCGGAGGAGCCGCGTCTGCGAGCCGAGCGGCATGTCGCCGATTTCATCGAGGAACAGGGTGCCGCCATGCGCCTCGCGGATCAGGCCCTTCTTGCCCTTGCTCAGGGCGCCGGTAAACGAGCCGCCCTCATAGCCAAAAAGCTCGCTCTCGATGAGGTTTTCCGGCAGTGCTCCGCAATTGACGGGAATAAATGGACCCTGGGCGCGGGCGCTGGACTGATGAATCGCCTTGGCGAGGTATTCCTTGCCCGTCCCGGTTTCGCCGCTCACCAGGACACTCATATTGGTATTGAGCAGGCGCGACAGCTTCTTAAGGTTGCGCTGTATCGAGGGATCCTCGCCCGCCACCGCCTTCAGGGCCTTTGGAAGCTTGTTTTCCTCCTGGTGGACCGGCGCCGGCAGGACCCGCATCGTCGCCGGCGGCACGACCTGGATGAACAAGCTCCGCCCCGAACTGGTGAGCCTCATTACGTTGCGATCAATGGAATTTGGTCCCACAAATCGCGTGAGGCCATCGATCTCGCAGTCCAGAAAGTCCGATATCGGACGGCCAAGCGCCTGCTTTGCGTCACGCCAGCCGGTCTTCATCTCCTCGGCCAGGAGCTGGCGGGCATGGTGGTTGAAACCCGCGATACGTCCTGATGAATCGAGCGCCAGCACATAGTCGGTGTCGACCTCCGCCAACGCCTGATTGGCAGTCAGCTTTACGATCCAGTTGCGTGAGCAAGATCGGATGAAACTGGCTGTTTCGATTCGGTGGGCGAAATTTCTTACCATTTGCAAGGCAAGGAACTGGCTCGACTTTTCGCGTGGTGAACAGAGGGCCGAAATGTCCAGCACGGCGGAAAGATTGCCAACCGGATCGAAGATCGGCGCCACGGTGCAGGTCAATGGGATATGCGTGGCGTCGAAATGGTCACTCTGGTGAATGGTGAGGGATTCCCCCGTGGCGATGCAGGTGCCCGTGCCGTTGGTCCCGGCTCGCGCCTCGTTCCAGTCTGCACCCATATAGAGGCCAGCCGCCCGAAGGTAGTCGGTCGTCGCTTCATCGCCGATGTAATCGACTGTGATGCCCTGATTGTCACTCAGGAGGACGACATAGCCGAGCCCCGCCACCTGCCGGTAGAGCGCCTCGACGCCAAAGCGCGCGGTGCGCAGGAGTTCCTCCATCGCATCGCGATGCTCCCGAAGCCGGGGATCTTCAACGATGACAGCAGGCCGAAGCACGGTTGGGTCAAGCCGGTGATTGCCCACGCAGCGCCGCCAAGATTCAAGAATAAGTGGATCGCGCTCAGTCCGATCGCCCTCCGCGACGCGAATGAGTTCGTTGATGTGATCCGTGTGCGAGGATGAGATCGCGGCCTCCTCTGTTTGGAGTGGACATCAAACGCGAAGAAATCACGTGTCAAGTATCAAGACGTTAATACATCCTTCCGCAGCGCAAGAAATCTGCTGCACTGCAAAGTGGCACACGATCTGCATTGGACTGCCGACGAACTCATCCGCGCGTTCGCAGTTGCAAGAATGGGGACTGGAAATATGAGTTGGCTAACCAGTAGCTACATGGGACGCAAGGCGGTCGCCCGCGGTATCGAGGGCAAGACGCACCTTCTGAACAAGGCAGTCCAGGGCGACTATCACTATGTCTATGGACCCTACGTGAAGCCCGTCATGGCGATCAGGCCCGGCGACATCGTCATCGCCGAGACCGAGGACGCCTTCGGTGGCGCAATCAGGACCGTCACTGATTTACCATCGCAGAAGTTGCGAATGCCATTCGTCAACCCGCAATGCGGGCCTATTGCTGTTGATGGTGCCGAGCCGGGCGATGTGCTCTGCGTGTCGATCAAGTCGATCGTTCCGCGTGGACAGCAGCCCGTCGGAACCTCTGCCCTCATTCCCGAGTTCGGCGGACTCGTCTCGAATGGCCAGACGGCGATGCTGAACCCGCCGCTACCCGAGCGGGTGATGAAATATGAGGTGACGGAAGCTGGCGTGAAGTTCAATGACCGCATCACGCTGCCCTATGAGCCGTTCATCGGTACCCTCGGCGTCTCGCCGCTGATTGAGGCGGTTCTCTCGCTGCAACCCGATTACTGGGGCGGCAACATGGACCTGCCGGATGTGGCCCCAGGGGCGGTGGTCTATTTCCCGGTGCTGCACAAGGAGGCATATCTCTATCTCGGGGACTGCCACGGACGGCAGGGCGATGGCGAACTTTGCGGAGTGGCTGTCGAGATGCCCTCGACGACCACGATCCAGGTAGACCTCATCAAGGACTGGCAGATCGCATGGCCTCGGCTCGAGACTGAGGAGTTCATCATGACCATTGGCTCCGCGCGGCCGATGGAGGATGCGGCCCGCATAGCCTATCGCGAGCTGACACGCTGGCTTGCGGCGGATTACGGCTTCGATGAGCTCGAGGCCTATTTCCTGCTCACTCAGGCGGGCCGCGTGCGGGTGGGCAACATGGTGGACCCGAAATACACACTCGGCGCCTCGATCAAGAAGGCATATCTCGGACAATAGAAACGCAACGAAAAGGAGAGAAAAAATGGATCTCGGCCTCAAGGGACTGAACGTACTTGTGACTGGCGGCACCAAGGGCATTGGCCGGCGCGCCGCCGACATGTTTGCAGACGAAGGCTCGAACGTCTCGGTCTGCGCCCGCAACGCGGCCGAGGTGAAGGATGCGGTCGCCGCCCTCGGGAGCAAGAACGTGAAATCCTTCGGCCAAGCCATCGATGTCGGCAACAAGGCGGAACTCGAAGGCTGGGTGCATGAGAGTGCGACAGCGCTTGGCGGCATCGATATCGTCATTGCCAATGTGTCCGCACTGGCAGCCGCCGAGGACACGGAAGAGTCCTGGCGTGCGGAATTCGAGATCGACATGATGCACACGGTGCGCACGGTGAATGCTGCCCTTCCCTATCTTGAGGCGTCGAAGTCGCCGTCCATCGTCATCGTGTCATCGGTATCGGGGCGCGAGATCGACTTCACGACGCCTGCCTATGGGGCCTTCAAGGCGGCGCTGATCCACTATGCGCATGGACTTGCCCATAAATTGGCCCCGAAGCTCATTCGAGTGAACTCGGTTTCGCCGGGCAACGTCTATTTCAAGGACGGTATCTGGCATTTCATCGAAAAGAACATGCCGGATCTGTTCAAGCAGGCTCTCGCGCTGAACCCGACGGGCCGAATGGCAACCGCGGAGGAAATCGGCAAGGGCATCGTTTTTCTCGCAAGCCCGGCTTCGAGCTTCACCATGGGAACCAATCTGGTCATCGACGGTGCCCTGACAAAGGGCGTTCAGCTTTAGGAGCAGCAGAGCAGAGATGGCAACGAGCAGACAGATCGCGCTTCCAGGCGGAACAGTGCTGAACGCACTGGAGGCCGGCAGCGGCCCCGCACTCCTCATGATCCCCGGCTGGTCGCAGTCGGCTGCGGAATACGGTCGGAACATCGAGGAACTCGCCCAGGGCAGACGTGTGATCGCCCTCGACATGCGCAGCCATGGGGCGAGCCCCGATGCCGTCTCCGGCCATCGCATCCAGCGCCTCGCGATGGACCTTCGCGAGGCAATCGACGTCCTGGGGCTTGATCGCGTGGATGTGCTCGGCCATTCCATGGGTAGCTCGGTCATCTGGAGCTATCTCGATCTCTTCGGCGAGGACAGATTACGGCGCCTGGTCATCGTCGATCAGGCCCCCATGGTGGCTGCACTGCCTGGATGGGACGCTGAAGCCCGCAAGTCGTTTGGTTGCCTCCTTCCTGACGTTCAGTCAGTGGCCGGCTTCTGCGATACGGTGCGCGCCACACCGACCGTCGAGGGCACCAAGGAGATCCTCAGAGGGATGTTCACGCCGGACATCCCGGAGACGGACCTGAACTGGATCGCCAGCGAGAACCTGAAAATGCCGCGCGCCGCTGCAGCCGACCTGCTGTTCGATCACTGCCTCAACGACTGGCGGGACGTGATCGTCAATACACGCCTGCCAGCTCTGGTCATCGGCGGTCGAAAGAGCATCTTCTCGGCGGAATCACAAGAATGGATCGCCTCGGTCAATCCGAACGCCAGGGCATCGATCTATGAAGAGCATGAAGGAGGCAGTCACTTCATGTTCTTCGAAAATCCACGCCGTTTCAACGCCGAGGTCTCGGCATTCCTCTCAACATAATTGGAGCAGACCGGAGAAGACATGGCCCTCAAACGCATGATTGTCGAACTTGGCATGGGAACGGACCTCACCGGTGCCGATTATACCAAAGCCGCCATCCGGGCACTGAAAGACGCGCTCTGGCACAACTCGCTCACCATTGCCAATGCAATTGGCCTCAGCCCGCATGACATGCACGTCAAGGTGCTGGTGGGCGTTCCCAAGCCGCACCTGGTTGATAAGGCGGCCGTCGCAGCGACACTGCCCTATGGAAAATCGACCGTCGAAGTCGTCGAGGGCGGTCTCGAGATCATGAACGACGAAGGCACGAACCTGACGCTGATGGCAAACGCCGCAGCCGTCGTCTACCTCGATGTCCCGGAGAAAAAGTGATGTCATTGAAGCGCGTCATCCTCGAAATGGGCCATGGCAACGACATGCATGGCGGCGACTATACCAAGGCCGCGCTCAGGGCGGTTCAGGACTGCATTCATCATTCGTCCCTTCCGTTTCTGCGCACCCTCGGCGTCGAGCCGAAGGCGATGCAGATCGAGGTTACCATCGGTGTGCAGCAACCTGACAAGGTAGACAAGGCCGCCGTGGCCGCCAGCCTCCCACACGGGCAGGTTACGGTGAAAGTTGTGAAGGGCGGGCTCGACGTTCCGGACGAGGAGCGCGGCGGAGTGTCCGTCATCGCCATGGCGGGCCTGGCCGTGCGCCTTGATTTTGAGGCGCATCTCGGTCTGGCATGACGAAGACGAACCGCAGCTGAAGATGCGGGACGACGCACCGCTTCGACCGCTCAGCGCAGGCCGGTTTTCTGCGCCAATTCCCGCCCGGCAGAGACGGCGTGGCCCGCGCCACGCTCAGGCGATTGGCGAGACCCGATACCGAGAACGCGCAGATGGCATCACTCTGCGGCGAGCATACGACGGCTGCGACGCAGCGCAACCCTACAACATGTTCCTCGTCGTCGATGGCGAAGCCACGCTTGCGGATCGTTTTGATGTCGGCCATCAACGAAGCGAGCGTGCGGTGCGAATTGGGCGTCAGCTTGCGAAATCCGTTTCGCTTGCAGAATACAGCGATCTGCTCGTCATTCCACGTCGCGAGAAGGGCTTTTCCCATAGCCGAACAGGTGGCTGCGACGCGCCCGCCAGGCGGCGAAATGGCGCGCGTGATCTCCCGGCTCTCAACCTGCGCCAGCGTCACCAGTTGCCCGTCCTCGAGAATGCCGAGATTTGTGGTCTCACGGCTTTCGTCTCTCAACCGACGCAGGAAGACCATCGCTGGCGCAACGAAATCCCGTCGCTGAACATAGGCCGCCCCTACGGCGAAGGCCTCGCGCCCCACGTGCCACTCGCTGCGTACCGGATCGAAGTTCACAAAGCCCGCTTGCTGCATCGTAGTCAGCAGGCGATGTGCCGTCGATACGGCAAGCCCCGCCGCGCGCGCCAACTCGCTCAGCCTTTGGCCTTCATCAGAGGATCCCAGCCTCGTCAGCAAGTCCAGAGCACGTGACACCGACTGAACGTCGCCTGTTCTCTCCATCGCAATCCTTTTTCCGTATGATGGAAAATTTGTAACTCCCAATTCCACATTTCGGGAAATCACGCTAGCGATTACGGGGAAGGGTATTCTCCATGGCAGACATATCCCCACGCCACATCGCCTGCGCCGGACTCATGGTTGCCGCGCCGTTGGTCGAACTCGTCGAGCAGGACATTCTCCTGCCGCATGACGATCCGGAAAGCATCTGGCGTGGATTCGAAGCCATCCTTCGAGAGATGGCGCCGCGCAATGCAGCGCTGATTTCCAGGCGCGAGGCGTTACAGAAGGACATTGATGCCTGGCACACCGCGAATCCGGATACGTCGGCCGATGAATACCAGTCATTCCTGACGAAGATCGGCTATCTCGAGGAAGAACCAGAGCCATTTGCCATCTCAACTTCAGGCGTCGATGCTGAAATCGCACTGCTGGCGGGTCCGCAACTTGTGGTGCCGGTCAACAATGCCCGGTTCGCGCTGAACGCCGCCAACGCCCGATTCGGCTCACTATACGATGCCCTCTATGGCACCGACGCACTGCCGGGTGACCGTCTTGCACAAGGGTATGACGAGGGACGCGGACGAGCCGTGGTTACGTGGGTGCGCAGGCATCTCGATGCGGTAGCACCTCTCGCTGCGGGATCGTGGTCAAACATCACAAGGCTCTCGGTACAATCCGGTAACCTGGCGGTCAGCCTCGGCAATGCCCTCACAGGGCTAGCCGACCCGGCCCAGTTCGCGGGTTATCGAGACAAGGGCGACATCATCCTGCGGGTCAATGGCCTGCTTATCGAGATACGCGTCGACCGCGCTCACGAGACTGGGGATCGGCGCGGCAGCTGCCCGCAGCATTCCGGTCGGCCCGAACCGAAATCCCCTCTGGCCTGCTGGTATTGCCGGCTCCATAAGCCATGATGGCACCAGGGTGGCTTGCCTGGTTGCTGGCGGGGGGCAGAGGACAGTGGGTGTTGACATCGCCAGCCTGGATCTCTCTGCGGAGGAACGTGCGGCAATCCGAATGCTGGCCCTCACGCCATCTGAACGCTTGTGGATCGACGCCATGCCGCGCGCGGCAATGCGCCTTTTCACGACCGTCCTCCTTTTCTCGGCGAAAGAGACATTGTTCAAGGCGCTTTATCCCGGCGTCCGCACCTGCCTTTGACACGGCTGTCCCCATCCTGTCTCAGTTGCTGAAGGCCGAGCTTGCCGAACGCGAGGTCCGCTCGATCACCTACCAGATCAAGGCCGCCCGGTTCCCGGCCTACAAGGATCTGACCGGCTTCGACTTCACTTCCAGCGAGGTCGCCGAAGCCCTGGTTCGCCAGCTGCATGCTGGCGAGTTCATGGCGGGCGCCCACAATGTCGTGCTCATCGGCGGACCGGGCACGGGCAAGACCCATATCGCCACCGCCCTCGGCGTCCAGGCCGTCGAGCATCACCGCAAGAAGGTCAGGTTCTTCGCCACCGTCGATCTATCAAGCGCCGCGGACCAGCACGCCCCATCCGGAACACCGCATTTATCC
>NZ_JBAXGR010000072.1:0-18350 GCF_037139295.1 Aestuariivirga sp. | reverse complement strand
GCTTCGGGCATCTGTTGCGGGGAAAGCTGGGTCCCGGCTTTCGCCGGGATGACGGTCAAGAGGAGTGACCAGGAACGTGAGGATATTGCCAAAACAAAATTGCCGGGGCATGCCCCGGCAATTTCAATTCGGCGGTAACCGTCAGATCAGAGCGTGCTCTGCAGCGCCTTGAGCTGGTTGATGGCTTCGGTCGCCTTGCGCGTGGCTTCGCCCGGCTTGGCTTCCGCCAGCTGCGCTTCGGCGTCGCTGATCTGCCTGGCCATCACGTCCTGGGTGAGTTCAGCCATCGGGATCGCCACCTCGGCCAGAAGTGTCAGCCCCTGCGGGTTCACTTCCGCCATGCCGCCCTTGACGAAGATGCGTTCGGCATTGCCGCCGTCACGCGTGACGGTGACGACGCCGGGGCGCAGCGTGGTGAGCACGGGCGAATGGCCCGGATAGATGCCCATCTCGCCCTCGGTTCCGGGGATGGTGACCGAGGCCACGCTCCCTGAGAACAGAAGCCGCGCGGGGCTCACGAGTTCGAAATGAAGACCAGCCATCGGGATTACGCTGCCTCGGCGGCGAGGCGCTTGGCCTTCTCGACGGCCTGTTCGATGGTGCCGACCATGTAGAAGGCGGGCTCCGGCAGGTGATCGTAGTCACCATCGCAGAGGCCCTTGAAGCCCTTGATGGTGTCTTCGAGCTTGACCTGCACGCCGGGCGAACCGGTGAACACGGCGGCGACGTCGAAGGGCTGCGACATGAAGCGCTCGATCTTGCGGGCGCGGGCCACCGTCAGCTTGTCCTCTTCCGAGAGTTCGTCCATGCCGAGAATGGCGATGATGTCCTGGAGCGCCTTGTAGCGCTGCAGGATCGCCTGCACGCGACGCGCCGTCTGGTAATGCTCTTCACCGACGATGCGCGGGTCCATCATGCGCGAGGTGGAGTCGAGCGGGTCGACGGCGGGGTAGATGCCCTTTTCGGCGATGGAGCGCGACAGCGTGGTCGTTGCGTCCAAGTGGGCGAAGGACGTGGCGGGCGCCGGGTCGGTCAAGTCGTCGGCCGGCACGTAAATGGCCTGCACCGAGGTGATCGAGCCCTTGTTCGTCGTGGTGATGCGCTCCTGCAGGTTGCCCATGTCGGTGGCAAGCGTCGGCTGATAGCCCACGGCCGACGGGATGCGGCCCAGAAGGGCGGACACTTCGGAACCGGCCTGGGTGAAGCGGAAGATGTTGTCGACGAAGAACAGCACGTCCTGGCCCTGGTCGCGGAAATACTCGGCAACCGTGAGGCCCGACAGCGCCACGCGCATGCGCGCACCCGGCGGCTCGTTCATCTGGCCGAACACCAGGGCGCACTTCGACTTGACGCTCGGATCGGGATTGTGCGGATCGGCGTTCACCTTGGATTCGATGAACTCGTGATAGAGGTCGTTGCCTTCGCGCGTACGCTCGCCCACGCCGGCGAACACGGAGTAACCACCGTGCGTCTTGGCGACGTTGTTGATGAGCTCCTGGATGAGCACCGTCTTGCCCACGCCAGCACCACCGAACAGGCCGATCTTGCCGCCCTTGGCGTAAGGCGCGAGCAGATCGACGACCTTGATGCCGGTGACGAGGATCTGCGCTTCCGTCGACTGGTCGACGAAGTCAGGGGCGGGTGCGTGAATGGGACGGCGCAGCGTGGTCTTGATCGGACCTGCTTCGTCGATTGCCTCGCCGATCACGTTCATGATGCGGCCCAGCGTTTCCTCGCCGACCGGAACCGAGATCGAGCTCTTGGTGTTGGTGACGGCCTGGCCGCGCACCAGACCTTCGGTCGAGTCCATGGCGATGGTGCGGACGGTGTTCTCGCCCAGATGCTGCGCCACTTCGAGAACGAGGCGGTTGCCGCCGTTCATTGTCTCGAGCGCGTTCAGGATTTCGGGGAGTTCACCATCGAAGGCGACGTCGACGACGGCGCCGGTGACCTGGGTGATGCGGCCGGTTGCGGCCTCGCTGTGTGCCATATGTCTGATCCTTCCCGTGTTCGCTTAGAGCGCCTCGGCGCCCGAAATGATTTCGATGAGTTCCTTGGTGATCTGCGCCTGGCGCTGGCGGTTGTACTTGATCGACAGCTTGTTGATCATGTCACCGGCGTTGCGGGTGGCGTTGTCCATGGCGCTCATGCGCGCGCCCTGTTCGGACGCGGCATTTTCGAGCAGGCCACGGAAAATCTGCACCGCGATGTTGCGCGGCAGGAGATCGGCCAGGATTTCGCCCTCTTCGGGCTCTGCTTCATAGACAGCGCCGCCGAGATCGGCGGGCTTCGCCCCCGAGACGTCCGCCGGGATCAGCCGCAGCGCCGTGGGCTTCTGCGAAATGACCGACTTGAACTCGGAGAAGAACAGCGTTGCCACATCGAACTCGCCGTTGTGGAACATGTCGAGCACCTTGTGCGCAACCAGCTGCGCTTCGGCAAACGACATTGCCTTCACGCCGCGGAAATCCACGTGCTCGACGAAGTACTTGCCATAGAGCCGCTTCAGCGCGTCATTGCCCTTCTTGCCGACGGTGAAGATCTTCACCGTCTTGCCCTGGGCGATGAGCCGGTCGGCGTGCTCACGCGCGATCTTGGCAATCGAGGAGTTGAAGCCGCCGCAGAGGCCGCGCTCGGCAGTCGCCACGATCAGCAGGTGTGTGTCCGAGAATCCCGTGCCGGTGAGCAGCGTGGGCGCACCCGCCTGGCCGTTCATGGCCGAGGCAAGGTTGCCGATCACCGCCGACATGCGCGTCGAATAGGGACGCGCCGCGACGGCTGCTTCCTGGGCGCGACGCAGCTTCGCCGCGGCCACCATCTGCATGGCCTTGGTGATCTTGCGTGTCGCCTTCACCGAGGCGATGCGGTTCCGTAAGTCCTTGAGACTTGCCATCGGGGTTTAAGCCTTAAGCAAAGGACTTGGCGAAGGCTTCGACCGCGGCCTTGAGCTTCGGCATCATGGTGTCCGAAATCGCCTTCTCGGTGCGGATCGCCTCGAGGATCTCGGGGTGCTTGTCACGCACGAAGCGCAGCAGGCCTTCTTCGAAGGGCTTCACCTTGTTGACCGGCAGCGGGTCGAGATAGCCGTTGACGCCGGCATAGATCGACACGACCTGGTCTTCCGTCTTCATCGGCGAGAACTGGCCCTGCTTCAGCAGTTCCGTCAGGCGGGCGCCGCGGTTGAGCAGGCGCTGCGTCGAGGCGTCGAGGTCGGAGCCGAACTGGGCGAAGGCGGCCATTTCACGATACTGGGCGAGCTCGCCCTTGATCTTGCCGGCCACCTGCTTCATCGCCTTGGTCTGGGCGGCGGAGCCGACGCGCGACACCGAGAGACCGACGTTCACGGCGGGGCGGATGCCCTGGTAGAACAGTTCGGTTTCAAGGAAGATCTGGCCGTCGGTGATCGAGATCACGTTGGTCGGGATGTAGGCCGACACGTCGTTGGCCTGGGTTTCGATGACCGGCAGTGCCGTCAGCGAACCGCCGCCGAGCGTGTCGTTCATCTTGGCCGCGCGCTCGAGCAGGCGGGAGTGGAGATAGAACACGTCGCCCGGATAGGCTTCGCGGCCCGGCGGGCGGCGCAGCAGCAGCGACATCTGGCGATAGGCGACGGCCTGCTTGGACAGATCGTCATAGGCGATCAGCGCATGCATACCGTTGTCGCGGAAGAATTCACCCATGGTGCAGCCGGTGAAGGGAGCGAGATACTGCAGCGGTGCCGGGTCCGACGCCGTGGCGGCGACGACGATCGAGTATTCGAGAGCGCCATTGTCTTCCAGAACCTTCACGAACTGCGCGACGGTGGAGCGCTTCTGGCCGCAGGCGACGTAGACGCAGTAGAGCTTGTCCTTCTCAGGGCCTGCAATGTGGATGGGCTTCTGGTTCAGAATGGTGTCGAGGATGATGGCGGTCTTGCCGGTCTGGCGGTCGCCGATGACCAGCTCGCGCTGGCCGCGGCCGATCGGGATCAGCGCGTCGATGGCCTTGAGGCCCGTCGACATCGGCTCGTTCACCGACTTGCGCGGAATGATGCCCGGCGCCTTCACGTCGACGCGCTTGAACTGCTTGGCGCCGATCGGGCCCTTGCCGTCGATCGGGTTGCCGAGCGCGTCGACGACGCGGCCGAGGAGTTCCTTGCCGACCGGCACTTCGACGATGGCGCCGGTGCGCTTCACCGTGTCGCCTTCGCGAATTTCGCGGTCGGAGCCGAAGATCACGATACCGACATTGTCGGTTTCGAGGTTCAGCGCCATGCCCTTCATGCCGTTGCCGAACTCGACCATCTCGCCGGCCTGCACGTTGTCGAGGCCATAGGCACGGGCAATTCCGTCACCCACCGACAGCACCTGGCCGATTTCGGAAACTTGGGCTTCCTTGCCGAAGTCCTTGATTTGCTTCTTGAGGATTGCGGAGATTTCGGCGGCGCGAATGTCCATCAGGCGGTTCCCTTCATGGCGATCTTGAGTGTCTGGAGCTTGGTCTTCAGCGAATTGTCCATCATGCGGGATCCCACCTTCACGATGAGGCCGCCGAGGAGCGAGCTGTCGACACGGGTTGAGAGGAGGACGTCACGGCCGAGCGAGCTCTTGAGCGCGGCTTTGAGGTCTTCGAGCTGGGCGGCCGAGAGCGGCTCGGCCGAGGTGACCTCGCCCGCGATCTCGCCCTTGGATGAGGCGAGCAGCGTGGCATAGGCCTTGATCATGTCGGGGAGCGCACTGAGGCGGCGGTTCTTGGCCACCAGCTTCAGGAAGTTCAGCGTGGCGCCGGTGATGTGAAGCTGGGCGGCCACGGCGCCCAGGGCCGACACTTGGTCCTCGGAGGAGAACACCGGCGAGCGGACCAGGCGGGAAAGATCTTCCGACTGGTCGATGGCGGACTGGAAGCTGTGGAGCTGGCGGCTCACCTCTTCGGTGGCCTTCTCCTCGGAGGCGAGTTCGAAGAGCGCGCTCGCATAGCGGCCCGGAACTCCGGAAACTGTCTGATCTGTGGTCGCCACGATCCGTCTTTCACTCGTTTTTCGGCAGGCACCACAAGAGCTTGGCGCATTGCCGCTTGAATTTCAGGGAGGCCGGCATGCAACGAGGCACACCCACGGCCCGAGGCCCCCGCCTCGCCGCGCGCGTTGGCTATCACATGGGATAAGGACTCGCAACCTCTCTCACGCGGCGGATTGCCGCGACTTTGGAAGGTGCAGATTGGCAAAGAGGACGGGTCCCCTCATTCCGTCACCCCAGCGAAAGCTGGGGCCCAGCTTTGCCAACGGCAAGCTGACCATTTCAATCAGAAACAAGCGTGGCAATCGCATCAATCTCCTCATGAAGATCACGCCACTCCGGGTTCATCCTCTCGATCAGCTCGATCTTCCAGTCTCGCTTCCAGGCCTTGAGCTGCTTCTCCCGCCGGATGGCAACCGCCATCGTCAGCCGGTGCTCGTACCAAACGAGGCGGTGCGTGCGGTATATCGACGTAAACCCTGGTGTCGTGCCGTTCTTGTGGGCCCAGACACGGGTCCACAGGTCACTTGTCACGCCAATGTAGATCGTGCCCCGGTAGCGGTTGGCCAGCATGTAGACGGCAGGGTGCTTCTCGTCGCTCATGACGTTACGTCATATGGTGCGCTTCGTCTCCGGCAAAGCTGGGCCCCAGCTTTCGCTGGGGTGACGGCAACAAAGAGCGAGCTTCACCCGCGAACAGCCATGAAACAAACCCGCCGGGGGAGGATCCGGCGGGTCTCTTTCGGTCAGGACTTGAAGGCCCTGACGCGGGCCACATGGCCCAGCTGGTATCGCTTGAGGCCCATGTCGGCGAGGTCCACGTCCGACAGCGCTTCGGCTTCGGCGCGGACCTTGCGGTAGGCCTTCAGTTTCCGGCTGCGGCCCAAGCGTTCAAGCAGGGAAGCCGGGAGGAATGTCATTGGCGTACGGCTTCCCGCGCGAGACGCGGAATGTCAGCCCGCGAAATGCCAAGATCGGCGAGCTCGCGGCTGGTGAGCTGCTCAAGCTCCTGAACGGTGCGGGAATAGCGCTTCCAGGTGGAGTAGCGGGTCTTGAGAACTTCGAACATGTGTCATCCCCTAGAGATGATGGGTCTTCGGGTGCTGTTGCGACCCTCAATTTAGGTGCGATGCAGCAAAAAGAGAAGCGCAAATTTCGCATGGCTCATTTTACATTTGCTAAAACATGGGCTTAATAAAATGTTCACACTGCCGAAATTCTGTTGCACTGCCACATGGATGTGCAACTGGATTGCGCGGTTGCACAGAGTCCTGCCAAAAAATCATGCAGATCCTTGCGATTGGACAAACCGCGGCGCCGTTGGGGCGATTATGATGGCCAAATGCCGTGCAGCCCGGAGGACCAGTCATGATCACCCCCACCCAGACACCCTATGACCGGATCGGCGGCGCGGACGGGGTCAGGCGACTTGTGAAGGTGTTCTACGACCTCGTCGAAACAGAGCCGGAGGGAGCACCCCTGCGCGTCATGCACAACCAGGGCAACGGGCTGGCCCATGCGCGGGAGGCGCAGTTCATGTTCCTGTCGGGATTCCTCGGGGGCCCGCAGCTCTATGTCGAGCAGCACCGCCATTCCAACGTGCGCCAGATGCACAGCCACCTGGCCATCGGCGAGGTGGAGGCGCAGTCATGGCTCGCCTGCATGGAGAAGGCGCTGGAAAAAACGGCGGATGAGGACACCCGCCGCGTCTTGATGCAGACGTTTCAGCGGGTGGCCACCGCGCTGCGCAACCAGCCGCCGGCCGACAACCCGCTCAAGGTTACTTCAGCTTGATGCAGAAGTGCTTTCTCACCGGCTTCTCGATCTTCCAGGTGCCGGCAAAGCCCGGCTCCACGGTGAAGGCATCGCCCGGCTTCACGGTGACGGACGTGCCGCCATCCGGCGTGATGGTGATCTGGCCTTCCATCAGATGCACGAATTCATAGGCGCCATAGGTGGCGTGATAGGTGCCAGGTGTCGCCTCCCAGGTGCCGCTGATGACGCTGCCGTCATTGGACGTGTGCTGCACCCAGGTCTTCATGGTCGGGTTGCCCTCCACCTTCTTCCAGCCGTCGAGATCGCCGGTGATGGGTTCGGGTCCCGGAGCGGGAAAGCGGAATACGATGTCGCCCATGTCTTTGCCTCCGTCACATGGTGTGAGTGAAAAGCACGATCAGTCCCCGCGCAGAAAACAATCTTAAATCCTTTGCAGAGTCAACAAAGCAAAAGGCCCGGAGTTTTCTCCGGGCCTCTGCCTGACAGGACTTGGTATCGACTTAGAACAGTCCGGCGATCTGGCCCTTCTCGTCGAGGCCGATGACTTCGGCTGACGGAACCTTGGGCAGGCCCGGCATGGTCATGATGTCACCGCAGATGACCACGATGAACTCGGCACCCGCCGACAGGCGCACTTCGCGAACCGGGAGCACGTGGTTGGTGGGAGCACCCTTAAGGTTCGGGTCGGTCGAGAACGAGTACTGGGTCTTGGCCATGCAGATCGGGAACTTGCCGTAGCCTGCTGCTTCCCAGGCCTTGAGCTGGTCCCTCACCGACTTGTCGGCGACGACCTCATCGGCGCGGTAGATTTCCCGCGCGATGGTCTTGACCTTGTCGAACAGCGAGGTGTTCTCGTCATAGATCGGCTTGAACTGTGCCGAGCCCTTGTCGGCGAGTTCGGCCACATGCTTGGCGAGCGGCTCGATGCCCTTGCCGCCTTCGGCCCAGTGGGTGCAGCGGAAGGCTTCCACACCATGGGTCTTGCAGTAGTCGATGACGGCCTGCACTTCCGGTTCGGTGTCCGAGATGAAGTGGTTGACGGCCACCGCGATCGGCACGCCGAACTTCTTCACGTTCTCGATGTGGCGGCCGAGGTTGGCGAGGCCCTTCTTGAGCACCTCGACATTCTCGACTTTAAGCTCCTCCTTCGCCGCACCGCCATGCATCTTCAGTGCACGGACGGTAGCGACGATGACCGTCGCAGCGGGGGCAAGGCCGGCCTTGCGGCACTTGATGTCGAAGAATTTCTCAGCACCGAGGTCAGCGCCGAAGCCCGCTTCCGTCACCACATAGTCGGTGAGCTTGAGGGCGGCCTGCGTGGCCATGACCGAGTTGCAGCCATGCGCGATGTTGGCGAAGGGGCCGCCATGCACAAAGGCCGGGTTGTTCTCCAGCGTCTGAACGAGGTTGGGCTGCAGCGCGTCCTTCAGGAGCACCACCATGGCGCCCGGCGCCTTGAGGTCCTTGGCGAGGACGGGGGTCTTGTCCTTCTTGTAGGCGACGACGATCTGGCCGATGCGGCGCTCGAGGTCCGCGATCGAGGTCGAAAGGCAGAGGATGGCCATGATCTCGGAGGCCACCGTGATGTCGAAGCCCGCCTCGCGCGGATAGCCGTTGGCCACGCCGCCCAGCGAGCAGACGATCTCGCGCAGCGCGCGGTCATTCATGTCCATGACGCGGCGCCAGACGACGCGGCGGGTGTCGATGCCGAGCTCGTTGCCCCAGTAGATGTGGTTGTCGATCAGGGCCGAGAGCAGATTGTGCGCCGAGGTGATGGCGTGGAAGTCACCGGTGAAGTGGAGGTTGATGTCCTCCATGGGAACGATCTGGGCATAGCCGCCGCCGGCTGCACCCCCCTTCATGCCGAAGCAGGGACCGAGCGAGGGTTCGCGCAGCGCCACCATGGCCTTTTTACCGATCAGGTTCAGGCCGTCGCCGAGACCCACGGTGGTCGTCGTCTTGCCTTCGCCGGCAGGGGTGGGGTTGATGGCGGTGACGAGGATCAGCTTGCCATTGGGCTTGGACTTCAGGCTGTCGATGTAGGAGAGCGCCACCTTGGCCTTGGTGTGGCCATAGGGGATCAGGTCCTTCTCGGGGATGCCGAGGCCCTTGCCGATCTCCATGATCGGCTTCATTTTCGCCTCGCGGGCAATTTCGATATCGCTCTTCACCGTGGCCATGCGTGCAGTTCCCTTGTATGGATGAGATTTCCCGCCAGTAAAATTACATTACTGCTGGGAAATGTCGATTACCTTTTTGGCGGCCTCGCAAAGCGGGCGGGGTCCGGCACGGAACCCTGATCCGAAGGCGCGGCAGTCATGACGCGGAGTGTCTTGCTACAGGCCTTTGCCCCATGCGATGCCTTTTGCGACGCTTCTCGGTGACTTTCTTACAGAATCTCTCAGCGCCCTTTGTTTTCAGGATTATGACGCATGCGCAGCTTTGACCGTCCCGGCCGTTCGGCAGCCTATGGCACCCGCGGCATGGCCGCCACCTCCGCCCCTTTGGCCACCTTGGCCGCCATCGACACGCTACGGGCGGGCGGCAACGCCGCCGATGCCGCGGTGGTCGCCTCAGCCGTGCTGTGCGTGGTGGAACCCGCCATGACGGGCGTCGGCGGCGACTGCTTCGCCCTTGTCGGCACGCCGGACGGCAAGGTATCGGGCCTCAATGCCTCCGGCCGGTCTGGGCTTGCGGCGGATGCCCAGTGGCTGAAGGCCTCCGGCCTCACCGAGATCGCGATCCGCTCCATTCATGCCATCACGGTTCCCGGCGCCATCGACGGCTGGGCCGAGCTCCTGAAGAAATTCGGCACCATGGATCTGGCCGAGGCGCTGAAGCCCGCCATCCGACTGGCCGAGGAAGGCGTGCCCGTCACCCCGCGCGTCGCCGCCGACTGGCCGGAGGACACGCCCTTCCTCGCGGCCGACGAAGGTGGACGCGTGCACTGCCTCAAGGATGGGCGAACGCCGAAGGTCGGCGAGGTCATGCACTACCCTGCACTCGCCCAGAGCATGCGCCGCATCGCCAGCGAGGGCCGTGACGCCTTCTACCGGGGCGCCATCGCCGAGGACATCATCGCGACCGTCAGGGCCAAGGGCTCGCTCCTCACCATGGATGATTTCGCGGCGCATGAATCGACCTGGGTGAAGCCGATCTCGACCAGTTTCATGGGCCACGAGGTGCTGGAAATCCCGCCATCCGGCCAGGGCCTCACGGCATTGATCGCCATGAACATCGTCTCGCAAATCGGCCTGAAGCGCCACGCACCGGATTCGGTCGCGCGCCACCACATCGAGATCGAGGCCATGAAGATCGCCTGGGAGCTCAGGAACCGCCACATCGCCGACCCGGAGTTCCACGAGGTGCCGGTGGACGAGCTTCTCTCGGCCAAGACCGCCCAGAGGCTCGCGAGCCTGATCGACATGAACCGCGCACTCGACATCAACACCGCCATGCGCAACTCCGACACCATCTATTTGACTGTTGTGGACGAAAAACGCCTGGCCGTGTCCTTCATCAACTCGGTCTATGACGGTTTCGGCTCCTGCGTGGTGACGCGGAAGACCGGCGTTGCGCTGCAGAACCGTGGCGCCTGCTTCGTGACCGACCCCACCCACCCCAATTGCATCGGGCCGCGCAAGCGCCCGCTCCACACCATCATCCCCGCCATGGTGAAGAAGGACGGCCTCGTCGACATGAGCTACGGCGTGATGGGCGGCGACTACCAGCCCATGGGCCACCTGACGGTGGCGGTGAATGCTTACGTCTATGGCATGGACCCGCAGGAGGCGATCGACTGGGCGCGCTACTTCCCCAAATCGGGCCAGGTGCAGGTGGAAAGCGCGGTGCCTGAGCACGTGAAGGAAGGACTGATGGAAAAGGGCCACGTGCTCGCCGCCCCGCCCGGACCGCTGGGCGGCGGACAGGCCATCGCCATCGACCGCGAGAACGGCGTGCTCGTCGGCGGGTCGGACCCGCGCAAGGATGGTTTTGCATTGGGATACTGAGAAGCAAGTCTTCTCCCGCATTTCTTCCGTTCCACCCATTTTCGCCGGGCTTGACCCGGCGATCCTTTTTGCCGGCCGAGGAAAAGGATGCGCGGGTCAAGCCCGCGCATGATGAATGGTCACGAGAGCGAAATCTCCCCTCGTCGTTAAGAATTGCTTTCAGCCTCTCCCTTAGACTCCGAGTCTCGAATTGTTGAGGGACATACCATCGTGGGCGAACTATCCGGGCTGACGGACCGCGCAGCGGCAGATTCAGGGCTGGCGGCCTATCACTGGGACATTGAGCAGGATGTCATTTCCTGGTCACCCTGGGCTTCGCAGGTGCTTGGCTGCGATCCCGAGACGGTGAGCACCGGACGCCAGTTCGCCACTCTCCTTGACCCCGACAATCTCACCAGCCGTTATGACACGGTGATGCGCGGCGGCGCGCAGGACGCGGGCGGCGGCGTGCCCTTCCGCATCGAATATCGCTTCATGCCGCAGGGCCGCAGCGGCCGCGCCAGCCAGTGGCTGGAGGACCAGGGCCGCTGGCACGCCGGCATCGAGGGCCGCCCGGCGCATGTCTTCGGCACGCTCCGGCGCATCGACGAGCGCCACCGGCAGGACCAGCAATTGAGCTACCTCGGCCATTGCGATGCGCTGACGGGCCTGATGAACCGGGGCCGCATGATGGAGTCGCTGGGCGGCGCCATGGCGGCTGCCGAGCGCGAAAATTCCACCTGCTCCTTCATGGTCATCGCCATCACAAACCTGTCGAGCGTCAACGAGGCCTATGGCTTCGAGGTGGCGGACGAAGTGATCCTGGCGGTCGCCAAGCGCCTGGCGCGCGTCGCCCGCGCGGGTGACGCGGTGGCGCGCTACTCGGGCTCCAAGTTCGGCATCGTGCTCAACAACTGCAGGCGCGAGGACTTGGCCTTCGCCGCAGAGCGCTTCCTCGGGACCGCGCGCGAGAGCGTGATCGAAACCGAGCGCGGCCCTGTCTGGGCGCTTCTCTCCATCGGCGCGGTGGTGACGCCATTCCACGCGGCCGATTCAGCCATGGCCATTGCGCGTGCGGAAGAAGCACTGACGCAGGCGCGCACGCAGCCCGCCGGCGACGTGGTGATCTATGAGCCCTCCGAGCAGCGCCGCAGCGAGCGCAGCTGCAACGCGCGCCATGCCGCCGAAATCGTGCAATGCCTGAAGGAGAACCGCTTCCAGCTCGCCTTCCAGCCGGTGGTCGACGGCAACACGGGCGAGCCCGTCTTCCACGAGGCCCTGCTGCGCATGACGGGCGATGACGGCCGCATCGTGCCGGCAGGCCACCTGATTCCGGTTGCCGAGACGCTCGGCCTCGTGCGCCTCATCGACAAGGTGGTGGCCGAGATGGCCGTCGACGTGCTCACCCGCCATCCTTCGGCGGTGATCTCGCTCAACATGTCCGGCACCACGGCGACCGATCCGCGCTGGTACCCGGAAATCCTGTCGATCATCGCGAAGAACCGCGACGTGGCCAACCGCATGATCATCGAGATCACCGAGACGGTGGCGCTGGGCGATCTCAGCCACACCATCCGCTTCGTGGAGGAACTGCGCTTCCTCGGCTGCAGCGTGGCGATCGATGATTTCGGCGCGGGCTATACGAGCTTCCGCAGCCTCCGCGCGCTGCCCGTGGAATATCTCAAGCTCGATGGCACCTTCTGCCGCGAGCTCTCGGAGAATGGCGAGAACCAGTATTACGTGCGCTCGCTCATCGACCTCGCGCGCAGCTTCGGCCTCAAGACAGTGGCCGAATGGGTGGAGACCGAGGAGGACGCGCGGCTGCTGCGCCAGTGGGGCGTGGACCTGATGCAGGGGCGGCTGTTCGGCATGGCGGAACTCACCCCGCCGTGGTCGGAGGACGTGCCGCCGGCGCGCCAGACCATCGCCGGCTTTGAGCGCGACCTTGAAGGCGAACTGGCCAAGCTGCGCCGCGCCATCACGCTCCTCGACCGTGCCTTCCCGGGACGCGACGAGCCGATGCGCCCGGCGGAACCGAGCTTCGCCGACCTCGTCAGCGACACCGCACAGCGAAGGGCGCGCTGAGGCGCAACCTCCGGTCGGTTACTTGGTGATGGTGTCCAGCTTCTGCTGCATTGCGGCAAGCTGATCCTTCAGCGCCTGCAGGTCGTCCTTGGAGCCACCGCCTGCCCCCGGCTGGGAGGGCTTGCCCGGTGCAGGCGCACCCGGAACGGCACCGCCCATGACGGCGGCGAAGGGGTTGAACACCTTCATCGCATCGCCGAACATGGCCATGTTGCGCTGGGCATGGTCCTGCATGGCCTTGATGGCGTCGCCGCCCCACACATCCAGGAGCTGGGTGCGGAACTTCTCCTGCTCCTTGCCGAGGTTCTCGAGCGAGAACTCGAGGTAGCCCGGCACGAAGGCCTGCATGGAATCGCCATAAAAACGAATGAGCTGGCGCAGGAAGTTGATGGGCAGAAGGTTGGTGCCCTTGTTCTCTTCCTCGAAGATGATCTGGGTCAGCACCGAGCGGGTGATGTCCTCGCCGGTCTTGGCGTCATAGACCAGGAAATCGGTGCCGCCCTTCACCATGACCGAGAGGTCGTCGAGCGTCACATAGGTGGAGGTCGATGTGTTGTATAGCCGCCGGTTGGCGTATTTCTTGATGACCACGGCGCTTTGCGGCGCTGCCTTCTCTTCGCTCACCGGAACTCCTCCTAATCCGACTGGCCCACGCCGTTTAACCGGACTTTTAGAGCCTTTTCCCGTCACAAAACCTTGCTCTCCGCACTGCACAATTGCAAGCGCAAAAAATTTCGGCAGCGCCACGTCCAAGACCTATGTCGCATTGCACATAGGGTGATAAAGAACGCATAAGCTCAATCCAAAACACTCAAGGAGGCATTCATGGCCAGCACTGGAAATGGGATTGTCATCGTATCGGCCGCGCGTACGCCGGTCGGGTCCTTTAACGGCTCACTGTCGAGCGTACCGGCGAGCTTTCTGGGCTCCGTTGCCCTGAAGGCAGCACTCGAGCGCGCCAAGGTCGAGGGTGCCGAGGTTGACGACGTCATCCTCGGCCAGATCCTGACCGCCGCTCAAGGTCAGAACCCGGCCCGCCAGGCTTCCGTCAACGCCGGCATCCCCAAGGAGACGCCTGCCTGGGGCATCAACCAGCTGTGCGGCTCCGGGCTTCGCGCCGTGGCGCTGGGCATGCAGCAGATCCTCTCGGGCGATGCCAAGATCGTCGCCGCCGGCGGCCAGGAATCGATGAGCCGCGCGCCCCACGCCGCCTACCTCCGCGAGGGCGTGAAGATGGGCGACTATTCGATGATCGACACCATGATCAAGGACGGGTTGTGGGATGCCTTTCACGGCTACCACATGGGCACCACCGCCGAGAACGTCGCCAACCAGTGGCAGATCACCCGCGACATGCAGGACGCCTTCGCGGTGAAGAGCCAGAACAAGGCCGAGGCCGCTCAAGGCTCCGGCAAGTTCAAGGACGAGATCGCCCCCGTCACCATCTCCAGCCGCAAGGGCGATGTGGTGGTGGACCAGGACGAATACATCAAGAAGGGCGTGACGCTGGAAGGCGTGCAGAAGCTGAAGCCGGCTTTCGCCAAGGACGGCTCGGTCACCGCCGCCAATGCCTCCGGCATCAATGACGGCGCGGCCGTCGTGCTGCTGATGAGCGAGGCGGAGGCCAACCGCCGCGGCCTGACGCCGCTCGCCCGCATCGCCTCATGGGCCTCCGTCGGCGTCGATCCGGCGATCATGGGCTCAGGACCCATCCCTGCCTCGCGCGCCGCCCTCAAGAAGGCCGGCTGGAAGGTCGAGGACCTCGACCTCGTCGAGGCCAACGAAGCCTTCGCCGCGCAGGCCTGTGCGGTCAACAAGGACATGGGCTGGAACCCTGACATCGTGAACGTCAACGGCGGCGCCATCGCCATCGGCCACCCGGTGGGTGCTTCGGGTGCGCGCGTACTCAACACGCTGCTGTTCGAAATGGGCCGCCGCGACGCCAGGAAGGGCCTCGCCACGCTGTGCATCGGCGGCGGCATGGGCATCGCCATGTGCGTGGAACGCTAAGACGAAACAAGGCTTCCCTCCCCGTTCGCGGGGAGGGCGACAAGATCAAAAAGATATTCAAGAGGAACACATGGGACGGGTAGCAGTGGTGACCGGCGGAAGCCGCGGCATCGGGGAAGCGATTTCGAAGGCGCTGCAGGCGGCCGGCTACAAGGTGGCCGCCAATTATGCCGGCAATGACGAGGCGGCCGCAAAGTTCAAGGCCGAGACGGGCATCCCCGTCTACAAGTGGGACGTGTCGAACTACGAGGCCTGTGTCGCCGGCCTGAAACAGGTCGAGGCCGATCTGGGCCCGATCGAGGTGCTGGTCAACAATGCCGGCATCACGCGGGACGCCATGTTCCACAAGATGACCCCGCAGCAGTGGAACGAGGTGATCAACACCAACCTGAGCTCGCTGTTCAACATGACCCAGCCGATCTGGGGCGGCATGCGTGACCGGAACTTCGGCCGCGTCATCTGCATCTCCTCGATCAATGGCCAGAAGGGCCAGATGGGCCAGGCCAATTATTCCGCCGCCAAGGCGGGCGACATCGGCTTCGTCAAGGCGCTGGCCCAGGAAGGTGCGGCCAAGGGCATCACCGTCAACGCCATCTGCCCGGGCTACATCGGCACCGAAATGGTCAAGGCCATCCCCCAGGACGTGCTCGACAAGCGCATCCTGCCGCTGATCCCGGTGGGCCGCCTGGGCGAGCCCGAGGAAATCGCCCGCGCCGTGGTGTTCCTCGCGTCCGACGACGCCGGCTTCATCACCGGCTCCACGCTGTCCGCCAACGGCGGCCAGTACATGGCGTGAGGCAAGGCCTCATTCCAGCCCACGGGAAGCCCGCGCTTGACGCGGGCTTCTTCATTTCGGAACAAGGGATATGGAACTCAAGGCCCAGGACCTGACCTGCGAGCGCGGCGGACGCATCGTCTTCCGTGGCGTGTCGCTCTCGCTGAAGCCCGGCCAGCTGATGCAGCTGACGGGGCCGAACGGCTCCGGCAAGTCCTCCCTCCTTCGCCTCATCGCCGGGCTGAACGAGGCGCCGACTGGTTCGGTGACGCTCGAAGGTGGCGGGGAAGAACTGAGCCTCGGCCAGCAGGCGCATTACGTGGCGCATCAGGAACCGGTGAAGTCGGCGCTCAGCGTCGAAGAGAACCTGAGCTTCTGGCGCGACTTCCTCGGCGGCGGCGACGTGGATGATGCACTCGCGGCCTTCGACCTGTCACGCCTCGCCTCCTACCCGGCGGGCCTTCTCTCCGCCGGTCAGAAGCGGCGCCTCGCGCTCGCCCGCATCGTGCTGGTGCCGCGCGTCCTCTGGCTGCTCGACGAGCCGACGGTGGGACTCGACACCGCATCGCTCGAACGATTCGTGAAGGTGATGGCCAAGCAGCTGGATGACGGCGGCATGATCATCGCCGCCACCCACGTGCCATTGGGCCGCGAGCCCGACCTGCGCCTCGATCTGGGGCGCGCGCCATGAAGCTGATTCTCGCCCTCATCAAGCGCGACCTGACACTTTCCATGCGGCAGGGCGGTGGTGTCGGCACGGCACTGGGCTTCTTCCTCACCGTCGTGGTGCTGCTGCCCATCGGCATCGGTCCCGACCAGGCGCTGCTCGCCCGCATCGCACCCGGTGCGCTGTGGATCGCGCTGCTCCTCTCGGTGCTGCTCTCGGCCGACCGCATCTTCCAGCAGGACTATGAGGATGGCTCGCTCGACATCATGACCATGGGGCCCGTCCCCTTCGAGATGGTGGCGCTGGCCAAGGCGGTGGCGCACTGGCTGTCGACCAGCCTGCCGCTGGCCATCGCCGCGCCCATCCTCGGATTCCTCGTCAACCTCGAACCATCGGCGATCCTGCCGCTGGCGGTTGCCATGGTAGTGGGCTCCATCGCCCTGTCGCTGTTGGCCGCCATTGGCGCTGCCGTCACGGTCGGGTTGCGGCGCGGCGGGCTTCTTGTCTCGATCCTCGTGCTGCCGCTCTATGTGCCGGTGCTGATCTTCGGGCTGTCCGCCTCGCAGCCCGGTGCGGCACCCGGCCTCACCACCGCCTCGCTGCTGATCCTCGGCGCAATCGCGCTGGTCAGCCTTGTCGTCTCCCCCCTTGCCTCGGCTGCGGCACTGAGGTCCTATCTCACGTGACACGGCTCCATTAGATAAGCGGCATCATGCAGTTCCTCGCCAACCCCACCCGTTTCCTGAAAATCGCCAATGCGGTGCTGCCTTACGTCTGGGCCATCACCATCGCACTCTTCGCGGTGGGCCTCTATGGCGCGCTGGTGACAGCACCCCCTGACTACCAGCAGGGCGAGACGGTGCGGATCATGTATGTCCACGTGCCCGCCGCCTGGATGGCGCTGTTCGTCTACACGGTGATGGCACTCGCCAGCGCCGTGGCGGCGATCTTCCGCCATCCGCTGGCCGACGTTGCCGCCAAGACCGCTGCCCCCATCGGCGCGGTGTTCTGCTTCCTGTCGCTTGCCACCGGCTCGCTCTGGGGCAAGCCCATGTGGGGCGCATGGTGGGTGTGGGATGCGCGCCTCACCTCGATGTTCGTCCTCATGCTGCTCTATATCGGCTACATGGCCATCTGGGCGGCAATCGAGGAGCCGCACCGCGCCGCCATGGTGGCACGCGTCGTGGCGCTCGTCGGCTTCATCAACATTCCCATCGTCAAGTTCTCGGTCGACTGGTGGAACTCGCTGCACCAGCCAGCGAGCGTCTTCCGCATGGGCGGGCCGACGATTGCCGGCCCCATGCTGTGGCCACTCCTCGTGATGGGGCTGGCCTATACCTTCCTGTTCCTCGCCCTGCACCTCACCGCCATGCGCGCCGAGATCGCGGCGCGCAAGATCCGCCAGATCCAGATTGCCGAGATCGGAGACCGCTGATGGATTTTTCCGCCAACCATATCGGCTTCGTCATCGCCTCCTATGCGCTGAGCTTCGTGTGCCTCGCCGTGCTCGTCCTCACCACACTGGGCCGCGACCGGAAGCTGCGCGCCGAAGCGGAGCGACTCGACACCCAACGCAAGAAGGCCCGTTCATGAGCAGCGCCGAAACGCCGGAGAAGCGCTCCCGCCTGTGGCTGGTGCTGCTGCCCATCATTGTCTTCACCGGTCTTGCCCTGCTGTTCTGGAAGGGACTTTCGGGCACGCCCAATCAAATCCCCTCGGCCCTCATCAACAAGCCGGTGCCGGACTTCGTGCTGAACCCGGTTGACGGCATGAACCTGCCCGGCTTCTCCGACGAAGACCTGAAGAAGGGCAAGGTGACGGTCATCAACGTCTGGGCCTCATGGTGTGCGCCCTGTCGCATCGAGCATCCGCTCTTGACCGAACTCGCCAAGCGGCCGGACATCACGCTCTACGGCATGAACTACAAGGACGAGCCGCAGAACGCGGTCGAGTTCCTCAACACGCTGGGCCAGCCCTTCGCCGCCGTCGGCATGGACCGCGACGGCCGCACCGCCATCGACTTCGGCGTCTATGGCGTGCCCGAGACCTTCATC